>CAIPDV010000126.1 GCA_903863935.1 uncultured Bacteroidota bacterium | reverse complement strand
TATACATACACATGGTCTCCTTCGGGTGGTACCAATGCCAATGCTACAGGCCTCTCGGCTGGAACCTATACCATAACCGTAACTGATAACAGCGGCTGTACTGCAACCACTACGATTACCATCACTGCTCCGGCTGCGGTGGGGGCTACTGCCGTGGTGAATACCAATGCTACTGCCTGTGCCAATACCGGTAATGCTACTGTTACTGCAACGGGTGGTAACACTCCATATACCTATGCATGGAGTCCTTCGGGTGGTACCAATGCCAATGCTACAGGCCTCTCGGCAGGTACCTATACCATAACCGTAACCGATAATGATGGTTGTTCTGCAACCACAAGTGTAACCATTACAGCTCCGGCTGCGGTGGGGGCTACTGCGGTGGTTAATACCAATGCTACTGCCTGTGCCAATACAGGTAGTGCTACTGTTACACCAAGTGGTGGAACCTCTCCATACACCTATGCATGGTCTCCTTCGGGAGGTACCAATGCCTCGGCAAGCAATCTTTCTGCGGGAACTTATACTATAACGGTAACCGATAATAATGGTTGCGCTGCAACCACAACTGTAACTATTACAGCTCCGGCTGCGGTTACCGCTACTGCTGTGGTTGATAATAATGCAACGGGATGTAATGCCGATGGAAGTGCTACCGTTACTCCGGGTGGCGGAACTACACCATATACTTATTCATGGAGCCCTAGCGGAGGTTCAGGTGCTACAGCCAGCAGCCTCTCGGCAGGTTCTTATACTGTTACCGTAACTGATAATAATGGGTGTACAGCAACTGCAAGCGTAACCATCACTGCTCCGGCAGTGGTGAGTGCAACTGCCGTAGTGAATGCCAATGCTACAGCCTGTGCCAGCACAGGTGATGCTACCGTTACGGCCAGCAACGGTACGGCTCCGTACACCTATGCATGGTCTCCTTCGGGTGGTACCAATGCTAATGCTACAGGCCTCTCGGCAGGTACCTATACCGTTACCGTTACCGATAACAGCGGTTGTACTGCAACAGCCTCTGTTACTATTACCGCTCCTCCTGCATTGGTAGCTTCTTCCACGGCTTCTACCTTTAACACGTGTGCGGGTAGTTCCGATACCCTCTTTGCTTCTCAGACAGGCGGTACAGCTCCGTACACCTATTCCTGGAGTTCCGGTGGTACAAGCAGCAGCACGGTTGTAAATCCGGTCGCTTCTACTACATATACTATAACAGTTACCGATGCAAGCGGTTGTACTGCTACCAGCAGCGTTACCGTTGCCGTAACCGCTTTACCGATCGCATTGGTAGGACCTAATAAAACCATCTGTTTAGGTGATGTTACAAGCATTGGCGGTACCCGTCAATCCGGTGACACTTATTCATGGACCCCGAACACCGGCCTCAGTTCCGATACCGTTCCTCAGCCTAATGCGAGCCCTACCGTTACTACTACCTATACGCTTACCGTTGTAAATGCAACAGGAGCTTGCTTTAATACAGACTCGGTGACCGTATTTGTAAATCCATTGCCTTCGGCGGATGCCGGCCTTGATCAGAAAGCCTGCGGAACAGGTGCTGTCATCGGTACTCCTGCCGTAGCAGGAAACACCTATGCATGGACTCCTGCCGGTGGATTAAGCTCGGCTACTGCAGCACAACCTACCGCTGACCCAGGTGTTACAACTATTTATACGTTGGTGGTAACCGATACAGCCGGATGTACTGCTACCAGTTCCGTAACCGTTACTCCGGTGGATATGAACTTCTATGACGGGTTCTCTCCCAATGGTGATAACATCAACGACTGGTGGAATATCCCGATGCTGGACTGCTACCAGGATAACTCTGTAGTGGTGATGAACCGCTATGGCAGCGAAGTATGGATGGGTACCAACTACGATAATAAAACCATCCGTTTTGAAGGTAAGAACATGTCGGGCGGAGATCTGCCGGACGGTACTTACTACTATGTCATTAAATACAATGGCCTTGAAAAATCAGGATGGGTGTTTATCAAACGCTAAGCGTTTATATTACGAATTAAAAATTACGAATTAAAAATCTGAACTATGAAATATAAATTTATAACTGCTATAACAGGGATCCTCTTCAGCTTCCAGTTATCGGCCCAGCAGGAAGCCAACTACTCCCAGTACTTCTTCGACCCGCTGACCGTTAACCCGGCCTATGCAGGAAGCAGGGGCACCTTCTCCGGGACCCTTACCTACCGCAACCAGTGGCTGGGTGGCATTACAGGCTCGCCTGTTACACAGGCCCTCGATGCCCACATGCCTATCGGCGATAAGATCGGCGTAGGCCTCCAGGTATCCAATGATGCTGCCGGACCGTTGCATGTCACTTCGGCTTCCGCTATCTTTACCTACAGCATCCATATCACCTCTGAGACCAAGCTGGCCTTCGGCCTGGCAGGATCATTCAACAATGTGGCTATCAACTTCAGCCAGATCAATGTGGATATGCCCAATGATCCGGCTTTCCCTACCGGTAATATGTCTTCGCTGGTTCCCGATGCCAACTTCGGAATGTACCTCTACAAGGAGAACTTCTATGTGGGATTATCGGCCAACCATCTGATCCAGACAAAATGGAAGCTCCAGAATGCTCCCATAACGGCCGTTCCTACTGCCATGTTCTACCGCCAGTATTATATTACTGCCGGCTATGTGGCTAAGTTAAGCGACAACTTCGCACTGCGTCCTTCGGCCCTCATACAATATGTACAGGCTGCTCCCGCTCTTGAAGAACTGGATGCTTCTATAATCTATAAAGAACGCCTCTTCGTTGGCCTCGGTATCCGCAACAGCTTCCGCAGCGGTATATCGGGCAGCGACAATATCCTTGTCCCAAGCATTGAATATGACCTGGGCAACAAGTTCCGCATCGGTTACTCCTACGATATCTTCTTAAGCAATGCAGGCAGCTACTCTACCGGAACCCATGAGATCATGCTGGGCTGGGACTTAAGCCCTGCAAGCAAAACACGTATGGTTAATCCCCGTTATTTTTAGTATAAATGTATTTTTGAATGGAAATGAAAAAAACACTACTTACGCTCGTTACGGTATGCTCCGGCCTCATCGCCTGTGCTCAGACCCCGAAAGCCGATAAGCTTTACAACAACTGGGATTATTATGGCGCCGCTCAGCTTTACCAGAAAGAATCAGCTACCCATCCTTCCCAGGACCTATACTTCAAACTGGGTGAATGTTACCGCAACATGAGCAGGTATCCCGAAGCATTGAAGGCTTACGATAAAGTAAACTCTTTGGGCGAGTACAAAAATCCTTCCTTCTACCTTTACTATGGATGGATGCTTAAAACCAGCGAACGCTATGATGAAGCCAAAGCGGCTTTCCAAAAATACATCCAACAAGAACCCGCCGACCCAAGGGGTAAAATGTACCTCAACTCCTGCGACCTGGTAGTCAATGACCACAAAGGGGATCTGCCTTTAAAGGTTCAGAATGTAACTTCCTTAAATACCAAAGATGCAGACTTCGCTCCTGTTCTTTATAAAGGGGGTATTGTTTTTACTTCGGACCGCGAAAGCACCGGCCATACCAAGACCGATGAATGGAACGGTGACCATTATCTCCAGCTCTTCAGTGCCGATGGCAGCGATACCAGCTTCGGAAAGGCTTCCGCCTTTGATGCCACCATCAACATCAAGTACCACGACGGACCCGCCAGCTTCTCCAAAAACTTTGATACCATGTACTTCTCCAGGGTTGACAAAACACTGAAAGGCACCGCTAAAAAAACACTGGGCATTGAACGAAGTAAAATATATTATGCCGTAATGAAAAACGGCAAGTGGTCGAATGTGGCTGCTTTCTTCCTCAACAGCGACAGCTTCTCCGTAGCTCATCCCTGTCTTTCTCATGATGGAAGCCGTCTTTACTTTGCTTCCGATATGAAGAACGGTTTTGGGGGTTCCGATATCTATTACTGTCTGCGCAGCGGCGCAGGTTGGGGGCCTCCCGTGAATGCAGGGCCTATGATCAATACAGCCGGAACAGAAAGCTATCCTGCTCTCGACTCGGCGGATGATCTTTACTTCTCTTCGGATGGTTTTGCAGGTTTTGGCGGACTTGATATCTGTGTATCCAAGCTCTGGAACGGGCAGTATACCCAGGCTATCCCCATGAAAGCTCCCATCAACTCGGCAGCTGATGACTTTGCCATGGTGTTCCTTAAAGACGGTAAAACCGGGTACTTCTCTTCCAACCGCAGCGGTGGAAAGGGCAGCGACGATATCTATTACTTTGATATGGGCGATGATAAAGACCTTGTTGCAAGTATTTATGTGATAGGCTACAAAAAACCGGTTCCTCCTCCTGTAGTGGTGGCTCCGGTGGAAGAGAAAAAAGTAATCCCTCCTCCTCCTCCTCCGCCGCCTGATCTGCATATCAACTTTGATGTGGATAAAGCAGTGCTAAGGCCGGATGCTATTGCTAAACTGAACGAGATCGTTGACTTCCTGCAGAAAAACAGGGACCAGATGGTTCAGGTAAATGGGTATACCGATATCAGCGGCCAGGAAGAATACAACCAGATACTGTCTACTCAGCGTGCCAATGCAGCTGCACAGTATATCATCAGCAAAGGGATCGATAAGGACCGGGTGAAAACCGTGGGCTTTGGTCCTCACCCTCCTCTGCTTACAGAAGGAGTCTATGACCGGGTGAAACAGGAAGTGAACCGCCGCGTTCAGTTCCAGATGATGGAGTTCAACTCCCAAAATATGACGGCTCCCACCCCTAAAGCGGCTGCCTTTGCTCCCGCCAGCTATGCCATACAGATAACTGCCGTAATGACCGAACTCAAAGATGATGCTCCCCAGTTTAAAGGGGTATCAGGGGTCTATCACATACGCTACGAAAATGGCTACTTCTGCTACTACTACGGTTCCTATGCTTCCTCAGCAGCCGCTGCCGAAGGTCTCAAAGAACTAAATGCTAAAGGCGTTAACGGAACTATCGTGGGTATGAGTAATAAGACTAGGTAAAAAATAAATCCCGGTAAATAAAATTATTTACCGGGATTATTCTTACCGTGGAGCCGGAGGGATTCGAACCCTCGTCCAAACAAGGAAACAACGAACCTTCTACATGCTTAGAGTTACTTAATTTTGGTGCGGCAACCGTCGTAAATCAAGGCTATTGCCACCTTAGTTCCTTTAGTTTCACCACAGTACCGGAACAATACCACAGCTATCCTGTCATTTACGATGCTTGGTCCGGAACGCCGACAAGAAGGGCTTCCCGGGAAACATAGCACTTAAATCACCTAGTGATTAAGCAGCTAAGGCGTAATTTGATTCGCCGTCTGAGTTGTTGAGAATTGAGATTTGCGAGCCACTTTCCCAATGCTCGGCATGCTTATCCGCTACTTCGGCCTGCTGTCAAAACCTGTCGGCCCCATAACGTAAAAGACTTTACAAAGATACTACAAAAGAATGATGAATTATGAACTATGAATTTCAAACGGCACTATTCTTCAAGGAATACATAAACCTTCCAAGAAAGAAGGAATATGCCAAAAGTGGAGTAAAGTAAACCAATGTATTAAGCATTCCGGCATCCTGAGCGGTTATTATGCCGGCACCGGCCCACAAAATTGCTGGCAATAATATGGCTACTACTCTCCCTGAATAGGGCTCATTTTTCTTCAATAAAATATACACACTTATTCAATTCATAAAGAACATTGCCACAATAAAAAACAGGAAAGGAAAAACAATGAATAGTAATACAATTCCTCCGTTGCAAGGCCCACCACCAATTTTATGATTTATCCAACCAATGAGAAGGATAGTGTATGCTATAGTAACTAAATAGAAAATGCATAACAGATTAAAACTTTTCTTTCTATTTAAAGAAATCATTTTACCTCTTTATCTCCAGATTGAGGCATGATAGTAGTCGCTTCAGAAATTTTTTGAGGAGGAGTGGGAGTTGCTTCTTCGGTAATACTTTTAGTGGCCGACCTTATTGTTTCATTTACTTCTTCCACTTTTATACTATCACTTATTTCACGTTGAACATTTCCGGCTGCCTCTCTGAACTCCCGCATACCTTTTCCAAGAGCTTTTGCCATTCCGGGAATGCTTTTTGAACCAAAAAACATTAGGAAAACAACCGCAATGAGGAGAAATTCGCCTCCACTGAAATCTAGAAACAGAAGTGTTGTGAGTAACATGATGTGGCAAAGTTAGTGCAAAAAAGAAAGTGAAGAATGATGAATGTTATATTCATGATTCTTCACTTTCACTTAAAGGTTTAGTTTACTTCGCCGGAACGTCCTTCTTCTTTCTGTCGAAGTCAATAACGATAGGCGTTGCAATACATATTGAAGAATAAGTACCCACCACAATACCAACTAACAATGCAAAAGCAAATCCTTTGATGGTTGTTCCGCCAAATATGAATATGGCAAGCAATACGAAGAAGATACTCATTGACGTATTGATGGTACGACTCAATGTGGCATTCAGAGCTGTGTTGATAATTTCAGTTTTGTCTTCGGGCTTATCCGAATCGCGTTTCTTCTTTTTGCTGAGGTATTCGCGAATCCTATCAAATACCACAACGGTATCCGTCATCGAGTAACTCATTACGGTAAGAATTGCTGCGATAAAGTCCTGATTTACTTCGAGGGAGAATGGTACAACATCTTTGAACAAGGTAAACACAGCCATAATCATAAGAGCATCGTGGAAGAGTGCAACAACTGCTCCCAAGCCATATTGCCATCCCCTGAACCGGATAAATATGAAAATAAACATCAGCAAACAGCCTAATAATACCGACCATATCGCTTTCGATTTAATATCATGAGAAACTGATTCGCCTACCAATTGAGAACTCATTACCACATAATCCTTATGACTGTTGTCATTTTTCAGCGGCAATAGACCTTTTGCAAGTGCGGTATCTGCCAGACTTTGTGCATTCTTCGATTGGTTGTCAACCATGTAATCGGTTGTTACTTTTATTTGGGTTGATTCACCATAGGTTTGAATTTCAGGTTCCTTTCCTGCGAAAGATACCTTTAAGGTCTTTCTTAAATTCTCAATATTAGGAACTGAGTTGAAACGAACTACATAATTCCTACCACCCTTAAAATCCACACCAAGATTGAATCCACTATGGATATAAGATACAAGCCCTGCTACAAGTATAGTACCTGAAATTACATAATACCAATGTCTGCGTTTTACGAAATTGATATTGATGTTTTTGAATGCATTACGGGTAATAACCGTATCAAACTTGATATCCTTGTTTTTAGATAAGGAACGTTCAAACATTAAGCGTGTCAGGAACATTGCACAGAATAAAGATGAAGGGATACCTATGATCAGTGTAGTGGCAAATCCCTGGATAGGACCTGTTCCATATACATATAATATGATACCCAAAATAAAGGTAGTGATGTTTGAATCGAGTACAGAGGAACGTGCATTTTTGAAACCATCCTTTACAGCATTGGCAAGGGTTTTACCACCATGTGCCATTTCCTCACGGATACGCTCAAATATCAATATGTTTGCATCCACCGACATTGCTACTGTCAGCACTATACCTGCAATACCAGGCAATGTGAGAACCGCACCCAAAGAGGCAAGGATACCTAATACAAAGAATACGTTAATTAACATGGCAGCATCAGCAATTCTACCGGCTTGGTTATAATAGAGAGCCATAAATACCAATACTAATAAGAGTGCAACCATAAAGGAAACCAGTCCTGAATTGATAGACTCTTTACCAAGTGTAGGACCTACCACGCTTTCCTCTACAATATGTGCAGGTGCAGGCAATCTACCTGCTTTAAGAATGTTCACTAAGTCATCTGCTTCTTCAGGTTTATAGGTTCCAGTAATGGTGGAGATACCGTTTGGGATTTCGTTTTCAACCCGAGGTGCAGAGTAAACAATATTATCAAGTACGATTGCTATACAATAGTCTTTGTTTTCTTTGGTAAGTCTTCTCCAAACCTGACCCGCTGCAGGAGTCATGGTCATTTCGATACTTGGGCTGCCACCATTCTGTTGGTCAAATTGTTTTTTTGCATCAGCAATAATATCGCCTGAAAGCGGACAAGCTCCACCTTTGAGTGTTCTGATAGCTACAAGTTCCAATGTACTAGAACTCTTGTCTTTTGGTTTTTCCCATAAAAATTTCAAATCTGATGGGAAGATTGCGGCAATTTGAGGTAAACGTAAATAGGCACTTATCTTGGCAGTATCAGAGATTTTTGCAATACCAACCTCTGCATTTGGACCTTTTGGAGCAATAGGATGGTTTTGTTGGTCGTAAGAATAGATTGGTTGCAAGATATTGAACAGCGGTGATTTCTTTGCAAAAGCTGCTCTGCCGGTGTCTTTTGAATTTACAGGCTTATTAGCCGCAACAGCTTTTTTACCAGTGTCAGCTTTATGGTTAGATGTATCTATAGCAGTTACACCATTTTTACCGGTATCGGCAGGTTTCTTGGTAGTGTCTTGTGTTAAGTGTAATATGCTGGCCAAACGAGCATCCGCTGCAACCAATAATGGATACATCTTTTCATTCGGATAGGTTTGCCAGAATTCGAGGTTGGCACTTCCCTGTAATAATTTACGTACACGTTCTTTATCACTCACACCAGGTAAGCCAATAAGAATGCGGCCGGAACCAGGAAGAACCTGTATGTTTGGCTGAGCAACACCGAATTTGTCGATACGGGCGCGGAGAGTTAACTGAGCTGTGCTAATAGCATCGGTAATACGTTCCTTAAGAATAACCAATACTTCATCATTTGTTTTAGAATAAGGAATAGCATCCCTGAGTTCCATGGTTTGAAAATAGGAAGCCAGTTTGCCATTTGGATTTAACTGAGCGTAGTTTTCAGCAAACAGGTCAAGAAATGGCTTGGTAGATTTCTGATGTTGGTCTTCTGCCTGACTGATGGCCTGATTAAATATTACATCCTTATTATTATTCGACATTCTCCTGATAATATCAGCTTCCGATATTTCAAGGGTAACGTTCATACCACCTTTCAAGTCGAGACCAAGGTTGATACTCTTTTCTTTGCATTCTTCGTAAGTGAAACCAAACAACGGATAAACGTTGCTGTCTTTAATACGCTTCAGGTAGTTATCCGTTGTAACAAGCTCCAGTGAATCAAGGTAAAACCTTGTTTTGGCTGTATCGCCTTTTGCAGCCTTTTTAGCTGAATCAACCACGGCTTTAGTTGAAATATAATCAGCAGCATTTTCTTTGGCTGCTTTTTCTGTTTTAGTAGAGAAATATGTGAACGAGAAATAATAGACACAGGCTAAGGCTAAGAGTATAGCAAACAACCGAATAACACCTTTATTTTGCATTTTTTTTATTTATAGGGGCGCAAAGATAGAAATTTATTGCTTGCCATTTTCCAAATCTGTTTTTTTATGTAAGAATATGGTATTGCACATAACCGGAAACATGACAAAATGATTTTATCCCAACCTTAATTTTATATCCTGCTTTTTAGTTTTGTTTTACACTTTTATACAGTTTTACGTGTTTTCCAGACTGTACACATGTTAATGTAATATATTGATTATATTGCTATTACAATTACAACATGCTATTTTTGTTATACAGACACCTTATAAATTGAAGCTATTATGATCATTACTTGAATTGAAAAGGCGGAACAGACATAAATTACTGACTATCAACACAAAAACAATAACATGTTGATTATCAAAACACAAACATTTGTTTAGCTACTTTACAATGCGTTAAAAAGATTTTTATTTTACACTCGAAAAATAGCTTTATTTGTATCTTGTTAAATATGAATCAGTCCATAAAAGCAGTTGTCTTTTTGTTATTTGCAGCCATTTCATCTCTTGGCTTTTTTAGTTGCCTTAATAAAAAGCATCAATCCAATGTATTGCTTGCATATTCCACCGAACATTATTTTTCAAATTCAAAAACTAAAGACCTTTTTAAATTAACCCTAACAGGCGATTCCATCTTATCGGGACGAATTGTGTTCGAAATATTTACCAAGAATAAAAACAAAATTTTTGTGGATTCTTTTTCTGGGTATGATATGGTTGATGATATGAAGGATCCAAAATTTACATTAAAGCAAAAGGAAGACACAATTAAGAAAGCCATATCATTATTTTTTAACGATGTTAACTTCATGCGTCCAGCAGCCACAGATGCTGACACAGTTTTTATGGAAGAGTTTGGAGAAGGCGAGTCGTATGAAGATATAAAAGCAGACACTTCGGCTGTAGGATTTTCATACGCCTTTGGGGTTGAAAATCTTTATTACATAGCATATTCCAAAAAAGAAAAAAAAGTGGTTACTTACCTAAGTACTGTAAGTAGATAACTTTTTAGCATTCTTATCTACTAAGTAAAACGTAGTTTTGCATTTAATGGGAAATTCAGACATTTCAGAACGCGACCGCAAAGTAACCTGGCATCCTTTTACGCACCAAAAAGAGGCTGCTTATCCTCTTAATATTGTAAAAGGCGAGGGCGTTTACCTGTTTGATGAGAGTGGCAACAAATATATTGATGCCTTTTCTTCCTGGTGGGTGAATTTACACGGACACGCCAATCCGTATATAGCTGAGAAAATATATGAACAGGCCAAAACTCTTGAACAGGTAGCCTTTTCTGACTTCACACACGCTCCCGCTGTCATGCTGGCAGAGCGCCTCCTCTCCCACTTGCCGACCAATCAATCACGCATATTTTATTCCGATAATGGCTCTACATCTGTTGAAGTTGCATTGAAAATGGCTATTCAGTATCAGCATAATATAGGAACTCCTAAAAAGAAAATCATTGCTTTTGAAAACGGATATCATGGCGATACTTTCGGTTCTATGTCGGTTGCTGAACGAAATGTATTCAACAATCCTTTTGCCCCGTTTTTATTTGAAGTGCAGCTAATTCCTGCTCCAATAAAAGGAATGGAGAAAACGAGTTTGGGGCAATTCGACCATGCGTTAAAAAGCGAAGATGTTTGCGCATTTATATATGAACCACTTATTCAGGGTGCGGGTGGAATGGTGATGTATGAACCAGAGACTTTGGAAAAAATATTAAAACTCTGCAAAGCCCATAAATGTATTACAATAGCCGATGAGGTTATGACAGGTTTTGGACGGACAGGTAAATTCTGGGCATCCAATTATATGAACACAAAGCCCGATATAATATGTCTTTCCAAAGGTATTACCGGGGGATTTATGCCCCTAGGCATTACCAGTTGCGCTGGATTTATTTATGATGCATTTGTGTCGGACGATAAAACCAAAACCTTTTATCATGGACACTCCTATACTGCCAATCCTCTTGCCTGTGCGGCAGCTAATGCCAGCCTCGATTTACTTGAAAAACATGAATTGTTTGAGCATGTACAGTTTATCGCTTCTTTCTTCGAAAGAATGAAAAAGAAATATCAGAACCATCCTGCTATTATTGATTGCAGAAACAGAGGGGCAATATTCGCTATGGAATTAAAAACAGAAGAAAGGACGCACTACCTTAATCAAGTGGGTAGAAAGATCTCATCTTTCTTTCTCAAAAAAGGAATTATTGTCCGCCCATTGGGCAACATACTTTACTTTATTCCTCCTTATGTTATCAATCAAGCTCAGCTTGAAGAATTGGAGAAATGCACCGACGAAATGCTATCATTATTACCCAATTTATAAAAAACACAATGGGAGCAAAAGTAAAGAAGGCTGATTCCTTTGATGAATTAAGGCAAGATGCTAAATTGGTAATAGATGACAAAGCTTTATTTACCGATGGAAATACTATCATTAACTTCGAAATTCTTGACACACCTTTAGGAAAGATGCTTGCCTGCGCCACCAAAGATGGCATTTGTATGCTTGAATTTATTGACAGGCGGGCTTTTGTAACCGAACTAAAAGATTTAAAACGGATGCTTCGCGCAACCATTGAACCCGGTACAAATAAGCATTTAAAACAAGTAGAAAAAGAACTGAACGAATATTTTGAAAAGAAGCGAAAGAAATTTGATGTAGCATTAATAACTTCAGGAACCGACTTCCAAAATGCGGTTTGGAAAAAATTATTGGACATACCCTATGGGGAAACCCGTTCCTACAAACAACAATCTATTGCTTTAGGGAATTTAGGTGCCATAAGGGCAGTTGGAACTGCCAACGGTGCTAACAGAATATCCATTATTGTGCCCTGCCACCGCGTTATTGGCGAAGATGGAAACCTGACTGGCTATGGCGGCGGACTTAAGCGCAAACGCTGGCTGCTGGATTTTGAAAGCGGTAATTTGAGTTTGTTTGGGGAAGAAGAATAAACCGCATACTATTCTGCCATTATTTCCACTTCATACCCTTTGGCAAGGTTTTTGAGGATATATTTGCGGGCCTATTAAATTAGGAATTAATAATTAGGAATTAGGAATTATTGATTATCAATATAGTACTTACTTCAATAAGATAAATTATGGGAAAGAAAGAACACGAAAAACCGGAAGAAACACAAGAAAATATTGAAGCCACAGAACAAAATGCTGAGGGGACTGAGAGTATGGATGCAGCCGATGTGGTTGCTAAGTTTGAAGCCTTAGTAAAGGAGTTAAACGAAAAATATTTGCGCCTTTATGCCGAATTTGACAATTTCCGCCGCAGAACCCAAAAGGAAAAAGCTGATCTGATAAAATATGGGGGGGAAGAAATTATACTTAGTATCCTGCCAATTATGGATGATATGGAAAGAGCTTTGGCTCATCATAAAGATGCTAAAGACTCTGCCCATAAAGGTTCAGACAAACACACCTCACTTCATGAAGGACTTGACCTGATCTATCAAAAATTGAAATCAACCCTTACAGCCAAAGGTATTACTACTATGGAGCCCAAAGGTGAAGTTTTTGATCCTGAATTTCATGATGCAATAACTAATTTCCCGGCAACATCAGAGGATATGAAAGGAAAAGTGGCTGAAGTAGTTGAAAAAGGATACCTGCTGAACGGAAAAGTAATTCGCCACGCTAAAGTGGTAGTAGCAAATTAAAATAGTTATGAGTTATAAGTTATTTTGCGAATTTGGTTACGAATGTTTTTCACTTATAACTCATAACTCATAACTAAAAGACATGGCTAAAAGAGATTTTTATGAAGTGCTGGGCGTTAACAAAAATGCAACGGCTGATGAGATAAAAAAGGCATACCGCCAGAAGGCTTTGCAACACCACCCTGACCGTAATCCGGGTGATAAAGAATCAGAAGATCGGTTCAAAGAAGCTGCTGAAGCATACGAAGTGCTTAGTGATGGCGATAAGAAAGCACGATACGATCGTTTTGGCCATGCAGGCGTGGGCAGTAGTGCCGCATCTGATGGGCAAGGTTTTGGAGGAGGCTTTGGTAATATGGATGATATTTTCAGCCGTTTCGGCGATATTTTCGGAAGTGAATTTGGATTCGGCGGAGGTGGCTTTCAGCAAGGCGGCAGGCAAGTTAACAGAGGGTCGAACCTTCGCGTAAAGCTGAAATTAACCTTGCAGGAAATCGCCAACGGGGTTGAGAAAAAAATTAAAGTAAACAAACAAGTTTCATGCAAAGAGTGTAGTGGTTCCGGTGCCGAGAAAGGTTCGGGCTTTAATACATGTAATACTTGCCATGGGTCAGGATATGTGAGCCGTATTCAACGTACATTCATAGGTCAAATACAAACAACAACCCCCTGCCCTACCTGTAATGGCGAGGGAAAGATAATCACTAAAAAATGTAAAGTTTGCCATGGCCATGGAATAACCGATGGTGAAGAAATCATAAGTGTAAAAATCCCGGCAGGGGTTGAAAATAATATGCAACTCTCGGTTTCAGGCCAGGGAAATGCAGCCCAGCGAGGCGGAGTACCGGGTGACCTGATTGTGCTTATTGAAGAAATAGAACACGAACACCTCAAACGCAATGGCGTAAATTTATACTACGACCTCTATATTAACATGGCTGATGCTGCCATGGGCACATCCGTTGAAGTACCTTCCATTGATAGTAAAGTGAGTGTGAAAATTGATGCGGGCACTCAAAGCGGAAATATATTGCGATTAAAAGGTAAAGGGCTGCCAAGGTTGAATCAATATGGCAAAGGAGACATTTTAGTGAACGTATGTGTCTGGACCCCTCAAAGCCTTACCAGTGAAGAGAAGAAACTTTTAGAAACACTGCGCAAATCACCCAATTTCAACCCACAACCAGGAAAGAAAAACAAAAGCTTCTTTCAGCGGATCCACGAAATGTTTGAATAAAAACGGAAGACCTTAGTCTTTTTTCATTTTTGACAGAACCATACCTCGCCCCGTATATGCATCGGAATTTTTCGGGTTTATGGAAATAGCTTTGTTGTAATCATTCAAAGCACCCTTATATTCATGCAGCATATACCTGGCTCCTCCCCTGTTAATATAGTTAGCTTCAGTTACTGTATCTTGAGCAATCGCTTTCGAACAGTCTTCATCTGCCTTTGTGTACATATCCAAATGATATTCTATATACCCCTTTTCACTATACGTATCAGCATCGGTCGACCCTAACTCGACGGCATTATTCATATCATCCAACGCACTTTCATACATCTTTAATTTAACTTTTGCCAGGCCCCTGTTATAGTAAGCATTAGGCAATTTATTGTTCAGGGCGATGGCCTTATTAAAGTCACTAAGGGCAGCTTCATAATCCTTTATCCTTATAAATGCGGCACCCCGTCCATCCCAGCCGTAAGCATCATCCGGGTTAATTTTTAAAGCTTTAGTATAATCATTTATGGCTCCATCATAATCCATTAGGTGGTACTTTTCTCTGGCCCTGTTCTTGTACGCCAATGCATTATTTGTATCAAGCGAAATTGCTTTATTATAATCTCCAAAAGGTGCTATGGTAGAGGTATCTAAGGGGTCTGACTTTCTGAAATATTTATTTTGAGCATCTACGCATGAAATAATGAGTATGGAGCACAATAGCAATAGAAGTATCTTTTTCATGGTTTCTTTATTTGAGGCTGTAAAAGTAGGAAAAGTCAGGGGTTGTTCAAATCTAGTTGTTTAACTACTTCTTACAATTATTCTATTTTTATATTTGCATAAAAAAATATCCATGAAAAAAATTATCACACGTCAATTTTTCCTCGTTATTACGTCAATACTGTTTGTTGGAGGCATTGCATCGGCCCAATCTACAGGCTTTATGAACCCTTCGGATACTGCCTTGCCGCATGGCTGGACCAATCCGTTAAACGGCATGGTTAGTGACGGACAATGGACAACGGTAACACATGGTGCCGGCTGCAATTGCCCCTGGCTATATCTGTCATGGGATGGTGGCCTTACATACACGTCATCCATGTTAATTGGCCCGTACGATACAAATGATTCCTGGAGACTGGCAGGAGGCCCGGCCAATTTGTGGGGACGCACCGCATGGGTTGATTCAGAATTTTCGAATAAAAATTTCCGTCTTAAAATTACGAATCCGGGATTGAGCATAAGCCAGGGATATCGTGATTTTAATTTTTCAATACCGGCGGGTTCTACTATTAACGGAATTGAAGTGAATACACAAGCGCATGGAGACACAGGCTACCATCACATGTTGGTAAATGCACTTGAGGTGAATGTGTACTATACCACATTATCGGGCATTGGAACCGCAATTGCAACTTATAAAAACATTGAACTATTCCCAAACCCTGCCCATACACGTATCACAATGCATTTAACAGGGCTATCTGAATTGAAGTATTCTTTATACAGTATAGATGGTCGGCTTATTATAAATAAAGATGCCGGAACAATACCAACCGATTACAGTGCCTCAATTAATGTTGAAGGGATACCGAATGGAATATATATATTTAAGATAGAGAGCAATTTGGGAACTTAGTATAGGAAAATAGTAATTCAATAAATCAGTCAATTGCAATAACACAGTAAGTATTCCAGTAGTTTTCCTATTTTCGTGCCTATATTCAGATAAAAGAAATGGGTAATATTATTACAGCAAAAAATATTGTTAAGCGGTATTCCAAACACGTTGCGCTTAACGATGTTAGTTTTACAGTGCCCGAAGGGGTTATTTATGGACTGCTCGGCCCCAATGGAGCCGGCAAAACATCCATGATCCGTATCATAAACCAGATAACGGCACCGGATAGCGGCGAAGTGCTTTTCAACAATGAAAAACTTTCTGCCGATCATACCAAATCGATTGGCTATTTGCCGGAGGAAAGAGGGCTTTATAAAAAGATGAAAGTTGGCGAGCAGGCACTTTATCTTGCTCGACTGAAAGGTATGAACAAGGCCGATGCTGAAGCTAAACTGAAAGCCTGGTTCATAAAGTTTGAAATGCAGACCTGGTGGGATAAAAAAGTAGAGGACTTATCGAAAGGCATGCAACAGAAAGTGCAATTTATTGTTACCGTACTGCACGAGCCCAAATTACTAATACTGGATGAACCTTTCAGCGGATTTGACCCGATAAATGTGGAGTTAATAAAAGGCGAATTACTGCGCCTGAGAAAAGATGGTGCAACCATCATTTTATCTACACATAATATGGCGTCAGTTGAAGAACTTTGCAACAATATCACCTTGATAAATCAGTCGAAAGCAGTACTGGAAGGGAATGTAACCGAATTAAGACATAGCTTTAAGGCACATACCTGGGAGGTTAAATTTCAGGGTTCTGAAGATGCAGTCAGGAGCGCACTGAATGGAAAATTTGAGTTGATTGAAATGGTGCCTGAGATTAGTTTAACGGTGGCGAAAATTAAAATACCGGATGCTCTTAATTCCAATACCTTAATTCAGACCTTGCTCCCATCCTGCACCATACTTGGCTTTTCGGAGATACTGCCATCCATGAGTGAGATCTTTATTTCGGCCGTAAAGCGTAATCAACCAATACCACAAGCATGAGTAAAATAGGACTAATAATACAAAGAGAATATACTACCCGTGTAAGAAAAAAATCATTCCTGGTGATTTCAATACTAGGGCCACTGGTATTTGCGGGATTGATTTTTGCGCCTATTTTAATTTCGAATACCAAAAATGAGAACCAACGTATCGTTGTAGTAGACGAAACAAAAACCATTTGCGGGGTATTGCAAAACAATTCTACGGTTCATTATGACTATGGTTATTGCAATATAGAAGTTGCTTCCGTTAAAAAAATATTTGCCGATTCAGCCCATGTTTCTGTGCTTTATATTCCCAAGAGTGAACAAATGGTGCAGGTACAGCTCTTCTCGAAAGATGACCCGGGCAATGATGTTGTTTCGTCTATTGAATACCAATTGAACAATACGCTTGAAAGGGCTAAAATGAAAGCTGAAAACCTTGATCAGGCAATGATAGATAAGGTTAAATCAAGTGTAAAAGTAGAGGATAATGTAAACAACAAAGTCACCAATACGGGCTATAATGCCGTATTAGGGTATGCAGCCTCCTTTCTCATTTATATTTTCATTTTCCTTTATTCGGTTCAGGTAATGCGGGGTGTTATGGAAGAAAAGATAAACCGAATTGTGGAGGTTATCATTTCTTCTGTCCGTCCGTTTCAACTCATGATGGGTAAAGTAATTGGAGTTGGCCTGGTAGGGCTCACTCAATTCCTTATATGGGTCATTCTTGGTTTTGGGGCTTATCATGTGGGAACAGCCTACTTGCAAGGAGAAATGGTGAACCCTCAAAGAGCTGCAACAGAGCAGACCTTAAAGAAAGGTGCTCCAGTTGATGCTACTAATTTAAGCCACATGAATCCACAGAATAAAGATATTACCGGAGCTATGGATAATGTTGACAATATGCTACGTTCAACAAACTGGGTACTGGTTATAGGCGGCTTTTTATTTTATTTTCTTGGTGGATATATTCTCTACAGTGCCTTGTTTGCCGCGGTGGGCTCAGCAGTAGACCAGGAGACCGAGACGCAGCAATTCATGCTTCCGGTCACAGCTCCGCTGATACTATCAATTGTTGTTATGCAGAGTATTATTACAAACCCACACAGTACCATTGCAGTTTGGTTTTCCATAATTCCGCTAACATCACCTATTGCCATGATGGCCCGCATACCTTTCGGTATTCCCGTATGGCAACTTGCCCTTTCCATGTCCATATTGATTGGTACTATATTTGGTACGGTATGGTTAGCCGGAAGGATTTACAGGGTAGGCTTACTTATGTATGGCAAAAAAGTGACCTACAAGGAACTTGGCAAATGGCTATTTTATAAATAAGAGATTTTGCGCATATTTATTTCTCCTTTAGACTGGGGTTTGGGCCATGCATCGAGATGCATACCGATAATACACCATCTGCTGGAAAAGAAAATTGAGGTTGTAATTGGGGCAGAAGGTCCACATCTTTTATTTTTAAAAGAACATTTTCTCAACGTTGACTTTGTGGATTTTCCGGGTTATAGGATTAAGTATTCCACCGCACTTCCAGTTGGTGTTAAGGTTTTATTCCAGTTGCCACAAATGGTTGCTGCTATCAAAAAAGAACATGAACTACTGGAAACTATTATTAAAGATAAAAATATTGATGCAGCTATTTCCGACAACCGTTACGGTTTATGGAACAAAAAAATCCCATCAATCATTATAACCCACCAGTTAAATATTCAAGCTCCGGCAGCCAATACTTTTTTGAGCAAGACTGCTTACAATTACATTAAAAACTTTGATGAATGCTGGATTCCAGATTATTCCGGAGATGTTAATTTATCAGGTACTCTTTCCCACCCTATTCCAAAAGGCTTGAATGGAAAGTATGTTGGACCACTTTCACGGTTTGACACCTTAGTTGTTCAGCCCCAAACCCCTAAAGGGGCCTTGAATAGTGCTGCTCAAAGCCCCTTTAGGGGTTTGGGGTTTAACCAAAACAAGAAATATGATTTGCTTGTTATTCTTTCAGGGCCAGAACCGCAGCGTAGCAAACTGGAGGAAATTATTTTAAATCAATTAAAAGACTTGCCAAAAACCAAAGCTTTGATAATTCAAGGTTTGCCTGGAAGTACTTACCCCCTGGCCCAATCCCTACCAAGTAGAGAGGGGAGAAATGTGCAAATTATTCCACATTTGGGTGATACAGATTTTCAGGATGCGGTTAACAACAGTGAGGTCATATTAAGCCGTGGAGGCTATTCTACAATTATGGATTTACATACAATTGGTTGGAAAAAATCGATTTTTATTCCAACTCCGGGCCAAACTGAACAGGAATATCTTGCTAAACAATTCGAGAAAAGAGGAATGGCTATAACCTTTACCCAAAAAGGGCTTTCATTGAAAGATGCATTGGAAAAAGCCAATGAACTTAATCCTGTTGAACCTGCTTTTGAAAAAGAAAACTACAAGAAAGTGGTTGATGAATGGTTAAAGAAAATCAGTTCTTAATCAACCGAACTGCAAACCCTGCACTTTTGGAATAACTTGGGTTTGCTGTATCTCCGTGTTTGGTCAGAGGAAAATAGTAGGCTTCATCGTTATCCTTTTTATTGGCAGCCCAAAAACATGCAATATTTCCCAGCCCCATGAACCCTAATCGAACAATACGTTGCCCTGAAGGGATTCCGGCAAAGCCCGTGCTGTTGTCACCATTACCATCTCCATCCCACGAAACCTTGCTTTTTAACTTAATATCTGCGGTTTTGTACCCGCCTAAAAATTCAACTAATTTATTCCATTCCATATCAGTTGGAACGTGCCAGCCTTTTGGAGCTAGCCCTCTTTTATCATTAACGGCATACCAATTATATAAGCGGCCATAGATTTTACCATTAACAGGATTACCCATATAATAGCACCAGGCAGGTTTATGGTTGCGTGCAGCCTTGGCCCAATCAGAATCTGATAACGCCTGAGGAATGCTGTCTCCATTACGGAAGGTAGACGTATTTAAATTCTCGACAGTCCATATTTGTTTACCGACAGTAACGACTTTAACGGCATCTTGCGCATTCACAAAGCCATTCAGCACAAATAAAACGGTTCCTAAAAGGATAATCTTCTTCATATAATCTTGTATAAAATCAATAATTTCTGACAAATATAGAATAAGAAATCAGCAACTGCCCAATTTTCTTTACCTTTGTACCCTGTGGCAATGGAGTTTGCCCTTAACCGTCTCTCGCATTTATGCCCGATGTCTGATAACTCCTACCTTAAAACTTAATCTATGTTAAAGACAATTACATTGGTGGGCATTGGTGGGGCAATAGGCAGTATACTCAGATACCTGACTGCTACATTCGTCAATAATAAATTCCTTTCCACATTTCCGTTCGGCACACTTACGGTTAACATAACAGGGTGTTTTTTAATAGGTGTTATTTATGCACTTGCAGAAGGAAATAAAATTGGCCCCGACTTACGTTTTTTCCTTGCAGTAGGTGTTTGTGGAGGGTTTACCACATTCTCTACCTTTTCAATGGAGAGCTTTTCATTATTGAGAGAAGGCCATCTCTTGTATGCTTGTGCTTATATGGGGGCCAGTGTGGTACTTGGTGTTCTGGCTACCTTTATTCCTGTTATGCTAATCGAAAAATTATAAATGAATGGAAACAATTAAAAATGCAAGACTCTTGCGGATATTTGTTGGCGAAGTTGATAAAATTGGCAATCAACCTTTATATGAGGCAATTGTTTTTAAAGCCAAAGCAGCAGGTCTTGCCGGAGCTACTGGCTTTAAAGGCATTTTATCCTACGGAACAAAAAGCAGAGTTAATACAGCAAAAATTTTCGAAATAAGCCCAGATCTTCCTGTAGTGATAGAAATCATAGATACAGAAGAAAAAATAAAGGCTTTTATTCCTGCCTTAAATGCTTTATTTGAAAGAGCAGACTCGGGTGGGCTTGTTACGATTGAAAGGGCTGAAATAATATTATATCGCTCCACCAAGATATTAGAAAACAATTAGAAATCGAGGTATAAAGTTCTGCTTGTTTACCGTTCCATATTCTTCACTTATTGCTGATTTTCAATACACTACAATCCAATAATAAATTGGATTTCCAGAGTAATACCAATAAGGGCTTATTCTTAGGTAATTGTTTATTGCAACATTTGAGTTAGCTTTGTAAACTAATTCTCACACTACTTTAATTAAAGGTATTTATGCATGATACTCCCCCAAAAGAACATTGGGATATAGTAATTGACGCTAAAAAGCATCGGGTTTCTTTAAACTTAAAAGAACTCTGGACGTATCGTGATTTAATAATGCAGTTTGCTAAACGTGACATTGCAACTGTTTATAATCAAACAATATTAGGCCCTCTTTGGTTTTTAATTCAGCCTTTACTTACAGCATTTTTGTTCCTGTTTGTTTTTGGTGGCATTGCCAGAATTAAAACAGACCCTATTCCTGGGATGCTGTTTTATTTGTCGGGTCTAACAATCTGGAATTACTTCACTACAAGTTTTACATCAACTGCCAATACTTTTGTGCAAAACACCAATATTTTTGGCAAGGTCTATTTTCCAAGACTGGTAACACCCATATCAAAAACTGTAAGCGGCTTATTCATCTTCCTTGCTCAGTTCACGCTGTTTTTAGGCTTCCTTCTTTATTATATAATCTTCAAAGGATACCAATTCCATTTCACCGTTTATCTGTTACTTATTCCTTATTCAATGATAGTAATGGCAGGATTGGGCCTTGGTGCAGGAATAATAATATCTTCTTTAACAACCAAATATCGCGACTTAAGCTATCTGGTTACCTTTGGTGTTCAACTTCTCATGTATCTAACCCCCGTAATTTTTCCGCCCTCATTAATGACAGGAAAAAGAGCAATTTTCATTGAGGCTAATCCGATGTCTTCAGTAATAGATACATTCCGTTATGCATTTTTCCCACAAGGTGATTTTAATTGGCATCACTTAGCCTATAGTAGTGTTTTTATGGTAATTACATTATTTTTCGGTGCTCTTCTGTTCAATAAGATCGAACGTAATTTTATGGATACTGTTTAACTGCAGAACGGCATGACAGAAACAGTAATTAAAATAGAAAACTTAAGCAAGCAATACCGTTTGGGCCAAATTGGTACAGGAACTATATCACACGATTTAAACAAATGGTGGTATAAAATAAGAGGGAAAGAAGATCCCTATTTAAAAATTGGTGAAACTAATGAACGAGACAAAAAAAGCGACAGTAAATATGTATGGGCTTTAAGGGATATAAATTTTAATGTTGGAAAAGGGGAAAGCCTGGGAATTATTGGCAATAACGGAGCAGGCAAATCGACCTTACTGAAAATATTATCGCGGGTAACTGGGCCTACCACAGGCAGTTTTAAAGTAAAAGGCAGAATTGCCAGTTTGCTGGAAGTGGGAACAGGATTCCATCCTGAATTAACAGGAAGAGAGAATATTTACATGAATGGTGCAATTTTAGGCATGACCAAGCATGAAATAAAAAATAAATTCGATGAAATTGTAGCCTTCTCGGGCATTGAAAGATATATTGATACACCCGCAAAACGTTATTCATCAGGAATGTATGTAAGGCTTGCATTCGCAGTAGCAGCTCACCTTGATTCAGAAATTCTTATCGCTGATGAAGTATTGGCAGTAGGTGATGTAGAATTCCAGAAAAAATGCCTGGGCAAAATGAAAGACGTTACTACGATAGGTAAAACCGTAATTTTTGTAAGTCATAGCATGCCGGCTGTTCGCAGTTTATGCAGTAATGCCATTTTAATGCAAAACGGAACTGTAAAGTTAAGTGGTCCAACTGATATGGTAATTACAAAGTACATGACTTCAGACAGTGGAACCTATAGCAGTGTCAAAATTTTTGACCCTCCTATTCAGCTACCCTCCAACAACCGTATTTATTCATTTTCAGTAAGCGAGCCTGGCAAACCGGCGGGTGAATCAATACCAATTAACTCCGCAATTGAAATAAAAATTGATCTGGAAATAAATGAAAACGAATTAAACAACAGATATGATATTGGCTTGCATATAAAAGACGATGAAGGTGTTGTTCAGTTTATTACAAGGACGGGTGAATTTGAAAACCCTGTGTTAAAAAGGGGTCGTCAAACTGTAACCTGCTTTATTCCAGCCAACTTCTTCAACACAGGAATCATTTATTTAAATTTTGCATTCGTTGAAAATAGAAGGACAGTAGTTTATAAGGATAATGATATTGTTAAAGTAGTGCTTATAGATTCCGGTGCTGCAATAAGAAACAGGCCTCCCGGATTTTTAAAACCTTCCTTTGAATGGAAGTCTTCTATTAATATGTAATATTTTATATACATTTACAATCCCCAAAAGGATTATAGATTTTACCGGAGTGGCTTAGAGATAAACAATTTGTTTTTATTATTGGTGCCCCAAGAAGTGGAACAACATGGCTTTATAAAGTCATATTATCGCACCCTGATACAGTAGCCCTTGGCAACGAAGTATCTCTTTTTAACAATTACATTGCGCCACTTTCAAATAATTTCGATAAAGAACTTGAGCATAACAAGCTGAAAAATATTAAATATGGATTGCCCCACGTTTGGAACAAGGGGCAATTTGATGAATTCATATTTTCATTTATAGAGAATTTTTATTCATCACTTAAAGAGAAGCCCGACTCCAAACTGATACTTGAAAAGCACCCCCTGAATTCACGTTATGTGGATTTAATACATTATTACATCCCGAATGCAAAATTCATCCATATAATAAGAGACGGAAAAGACGTTGCATTTTCATGGAACAAGATCTTTTTCTGGAATGCAGACTTCGCAGCTGCTTGCAAAAACTGGGTTGATGCAAAAAATGCAGCCAAAAAAGCCAAACAGTTTACCGGAAACTATTACGAGCTTCATTATGAGGATCTGGTGCTTCATCCAATAACTCAACTTTCAGCAATTTTTAAGTTCTGCAACATTAACGCATCCGAGGAACTGATTAATTCCATAGTGGCAGAAACCACCGGCGAGAAAAGCATGGTTAGTAATCCGGACAGTAATACATCCTATTCTGACAGGGTTTCTAAAACGCCTTTGTGGAAAAAGCGTCTTTCGAAAATGCAGATCCATATTGCAACGAAGATTTTGGGTAAGGATTTAATTGAAGAAGGATATGAAAAAGACACCAAATGGGGTTTAGGTCCAATTGAAAATAAATTCTATTCCATTCGAATATCTGCGATTGAATTCTCGTCTAAGGTAAAGAGAAACATAAAAACATTTATCAAATCGTTGCTCTACAAAACGGCATGATTACTTTTTTAAGGGCCATTATGCAGTTTATTCTAAAATGTTTCATTCGATTATCATCCCCAATCTTACATTTGCATATCTTATATACTTTCACTATCAAAAATTGTTCTTACAATATTTGAGAACATCTTATGCTATTCAGGAACAAGAAAAAAAAGGTTGATTTTGTAATAATAGGAGCCCAAAAATGTGGTACAACCTCACTGTTTCAATATCTTAAAGCCCATCCATCGCTCCAGGGATCATTGGGGAAGGAATTGGATTACTTCCATCTCCATTCGAATTATAAAATGGGGGAAAAATGGTATCACTCGCGCTGGAAAGATTTTGGAAAAAAAGATATACTTTATTATGAAGCTTCGCCACAGTACTGGTATTCTCCACATACACCCGAAAGAATTGCAAAGTACAACCCTGAAATGAAATTTATTTGCCTTGTAAGGGATCCAGTTATCAGGGCTTATTCCGCTTATAATATGTTTAAGCAAAATACGCTTACACCAGAACTTCGGGAAAGAACCATTGAATGGTCTTATAAGAATCGTAATCCGGATATTGAGAATTTTTTCCAGAAACTTTTTTTCACGCCGGAAGGGTGTCCGCCATTCGAAAACTTTCTGGAAGAAGAAATGAAAATAATGTCGGATGCTAAACAATTACCTGAACCTTCCTTTATCAGGCGTGGCTTTTACCAGGATCAGCTGGAAAATTTCTATAACTATTTCCCAAAAGACAGGTTTATACTTTTTGAAAACATTGAACTTGACCAGGAAAGATCACGTGTTTTAAATGAGATATGTAGTTTTGTTGGAGTGCCGCAAATGGAGTGGAATATTGAATCGGTAAATAGCAAATACCATGTAATAGACTATAAAGAACCAATGAGTAAATCCACCTTCAACATGTTAAGTGAACTTTACAAACCGCATAACGAAGCATTTTTTTCGCATATTGGCAAAAAGTTTAACTGGTCGTAACTAAAATCCGGTTTTAGTTTTTTAACAAATTTGATTTTTCAAGCAACAAAATGCAGGGATATAAATTTAATGGAAAGAAAATCTAAATTAAATCTCTTGTTTTTCACTCCATATGCAGGTCGCACCGGATCTGAAATGTTTTTATGGTACATGTTTGAACATATCAATAAAAACATCATTGAAGCAAGCCTTGTAAGTGAGTGCGAAGGAGAATTACTTGGGATGATGCCACCGTATATCAAGACCTTTGTTACGTTAAAATATCCAAATACCAAAACACGCATTAAGCAAATTATTGCTAGAAAAGTTGGACAGAATTTATATGAGAAACATCTTTTGGATATTCATAAAAAGGTCAACCCTCATTATTGGTATTTGAATACGGTATTAATGACCGATAAAGTATCACTTGCAAAAAAAAATAACATAGCGGTCATCCTTCATATTCATGAATTAAAGTCGGATTATGCACTTGTAAGCAAAAAGCAACTGCAAGAGGCCATTGACTATGCAACACTTATTATTGCGGACAGTAAGGCTGTGTATGATGCACTCAAAATTATGGGTGCAAAAAATGTTATGCTTCAGTATGAGTGTATAGACACCTCAAAAATAAAGGCTGACAATTCCAATTCACAAAAAATAAAAGAAGAGTTGGGATTATCAAGGTTTGATTTTATCTGGCTTATGTCGGGCACTTCATCTACCAGGAAAGGGATTGACATGGCACCAGCAATAGCAACCCAATTGAAAGAACAAAATGCTGCTTTGGTATGGCTGGGAAATAATTCCAATACCGGGATGGACCTGATGATTGAAAAGGAAATTGAATACAACAAAATCAACAATTTGTTTTTTCTTGGTAAAAAGACAAAAGACTATTACGATTACATGAATATCATGGATGGTTTTGTGCTTACTTCGCGCGAAGAGCCTTTTGGAATGGTAGTTGTAGAAGCATTGGCTTTGGGAAAACCAGTGGTGAGTTTTAATGCAGGAGGCGTTTCAGAAATAGTAACTCAGGGTACAGGAAAAATTGTCAATTCATGGAATGTATCAGATCTGGCGAATACAATGAATGAGGTATCCTCGAATAAAATAGGCTTTAGTTCTGAAAAAGCGAAAGAAAGGGCGGGTGACTTTGATGTTTCTAAACAAGTTATTAACTGGGAAAATATTTTATTAAGCTTGCCTAAATGATTTCCATTGTAATTTGTCATAGGAGCGAGGTTTATTTGCAGAAAATAAAAGAAAGCATCCAAAAGACCATTGGCATTCACTATGAATTGATAGTTATTGATAATACATCTAATCAATATTCAATTTTCGAGGCATATAATGAAGGAGCTCAAAAAAGCACGTTTCCTATACTATGTTTTACCCATGAGGATATTGTATTTCATACCGAAAACTGGGGAGAGAAAGTTGTAGCACATTTTAATGATACCAGCATTGGAATGATTGGGGTAATTGGCGGGAATGTTCTTCCTAAAAGCCCCGCCCCATGGTGGAGTAACCAATTGGTTAACGATCATCTTATAAATAATATTCAGCATTGGAGCCGGAAAGTTTCATATCAATCGTATCAGGAAAAGTTATCGGAAAGTGCGGATGAGACTGTTACACGTCAATACAACAACCCGACAAAACAAAACGTGGTTGATGCCGTAGTTTTAGACGGCTTATGGTTTTGCATTCGAAAGGAATTATTTACACAGCAAAAAATAAAATTTGATTCCGATACTTTCAAAGGTTTTCATTCATATGACAGTGATATTTCTATACAGGTAAAACAACACTTGCGTGTTTGCGTGGTATTTGATATTTTAATTGAACACTTTCAGCAAGGTACGTTCAATAAAACCTGGTTTGAAAACACATTGCTTTTAAATAGAAAATGGAAAAGTAAATTACCTATTGCCGCTAAAGAAATTGATAAAAGCAAATACCCATTATATGAATGGGAAACGTTGAGAACTTTTATATACTGGGCCGCTGCTGCAGGATATACCGAGGATGAATTACGAAAAATAATTTTAGATGTTTATCCTAATTTACCATTGGATAAATCGGTTAAATCAATTTCTGTTGAATTGATTTCAAGGGCCAAACTTGGTAAAAATGCATCAAGGGTTATTACCAGGTTACACAGATTAATTTCTTAATGCATGACTCCTGAATTATCTGTAATAATACCGGTATATAATTCTGCAGAATATATTTCTGAAGCCATTGCAAGTATTTTAAATCAATCGTACCGAAATTTTGAGTTGCTTATTATTAATGATGGATCGAAAGACAATTCCGGAACTATAATTAAATCCTATGAAGATTCCCGTATCAGATACTTCGAAAACGATGGAAATAAGGGAATGGTCTATTCACTAAACCGAGGCATTGATGAAAGCAAAGGAAGGTATATTGTGCGCATGGATGCCGATGATATTGCCTTACCATCGCGACTCGAAAGGCAATTTGATTTCATGGAACTACATTTGGATATTGGTGTTAGTGGAACTTTTGCGGAGTATATTGGGGAAAGAACCGGAATATGGAAATACGATGTTTCACACAATGAAATTAAATGTCATTTAATGTGGGGCTCCTCACTAATTCACCCAACTGCAATTGTAAGAAAGGATATTCTCATAAAAAACAATATCCGCTACGAGGAACATTACCACGATACTGCCGATTTTAAGTTATGGGTAAACCTTGGCAGGGTCTCTAAACTGGCTAATTTACCTGAAGTATTATTGAAGTATAGGGTTCATAAGGATCAAGCCACTATTGCACGAAAAAAATTAATGGATGAAAATAAAACTGAAATCATCATTGGGCAATTGAGTATAACAGGGGTCAACATAAGTGAAAGTGATTTTGCCATCCTTAGGAGATTTATAACATTTGAATACGGGTTTTCCATATCCGAATTAAAACGCTTATTTGAAATCTATACTGACTTTATATCTAAAAACAACTTTACAAAAGAGTACTCACCGCACATTATTAATCTCCAAATCAGCCGCAGGCTTTTTGAAGCAAGTTATTTTTCAACCCAACAATGTGGTATTAATGCAGTCCGGTTATTTAAAAAGCATTTTGGACTAAATAATATTAGTTTTGTTGAAAAGTTGAAATTCTACTACAAGGGAATAAAAAAATAAAACCATTTATGATAATAGGAAGTGGGGATATTGCAAAAGCAATTGCAGACCTGGACCGGAATGATGTTACATTCTTCGCTTCGGGCGTAAGTGACAGCAAGGAAACAAATACCGATAACTTTAAAAGGGAAGAAGAATTATTGAAAAAGCAACCAAAAGATACTCATCTTGTATATATGTCTTCCCTATCGCTTTATTATAGCACTGAATCAACCCCCTATTTATTACATAAAAAGAAAATGGAGGCATTCGTTAAGAGTAGTTTTAAATCATACACAATTGTTAGAATAGGAAATATAAGTTGGGGTAACAACCCCAAAACCTTATTGAATTATTTTACTTTTTGCATCAAGAATGATTTACCACTTAAAGTTATTGAAACTTACCGGCATATTATTGATATTGATGAGTTTCGTTACTGGATAAAGCTTGTTAGAGTTGGTGAACAGGAAGAAATGAATATACCTGGCAAAATGGTTTGGGTTCCTGCTTTGGTAGATTCCTTAACGAAAGATTTCGGAAAATGAAAATACTTGTGTTTGTAGAAAATTTCATGGGGCCTACGCTATTATTCATCTACAATGAAATAATGGAACTTGCTAAAACAAATGATGTTTTATTGGTAACTACAAACAGAATTAAAGGAAGTGAAAAAGATTTCCCGTTCGAAAAACTCACAATTATACCTTTCACACAAAACAGGGTTACGAGAAAAATTAATTGGCTCTTAGAAAAGAACGATATTCTTCTGAACAGAAAGAATCATGCTTTCAAGCATAAATTGAATGAGGTAATAACAACTTTTAAGCCCGATATAATTCATGGGCATTTTGGTTATGAATCTTTGATACTCTTGGAGAATATAGATAGCCCACCGTGCCCAATTGTTGTTTCTTTCCACGGGTATGATGCAAGTGAAATGCTACTACGCAAATGTTATGTTAAAAAACTGAACTATTATTTCAACCGTTTTAATATTACGCCTATTTATGTATCTAATTACATGCGTAAGGATATGGAAAATGCGGGACTTAATTTGAAGAAAGCCAGACTACTTTACTATGGCACAAATACGGATTATTTTAAACCTGAGGAAAACCCTGAGCAACACAAAAAATTCACATTTCTTCAAATAAGTTCCTTCAACGAAAAGAAAGGTCATACTTATACTTTGCAGGCTTTTCGAAAATTTTTGAACTTGGTAGAAGACAAAACCCATTACAAGCTTATTCTAGCAGGAGGGGGCCAAACACTTGAACAAACAAAAAATGAAACAAATAGACTTGAACTTTCCAATTTTGTTGAATTTACAGGTGTTATTACTTACAAGGAAACCTACCCTTTACTCAAGCAAGCTGATGTTTTTGTGCATCATAGCATAACATCTGCTACAGGAATGAAAGAAGGGATTCCGAATGCTATAATGGAAGCTATGGCTATGGAATTGCCGGTTATTTCTACCTGGCATGCGGGCATACCCGAGTTAGTTGAAGACGGAGTTAATGGATACCTCATTGAAGAACGGAATGTTGAGGCTTATGCTAAACGCATGCTAGATATCCTCCATTGGAAACGAATTCCTGCAAATAGGTTTAAAATAATCGAAAAATTTTCAATCGAATCACACTACAAAGAACTGACAAACATATATTTAAATTCAAAATAATATCTATTTAAGGTAGCTCTCATCAGGTTCTTCCACCGGTAAATCCTTTGTGATTTGAATTTGTCTTCGCAATCGCTCCGTAAACCCTGCGGTATATCCAACATAATACCTGTTAAGGGTGTTCGAATATATTATGTAAACTGTGAATTTCATTCCGACATAAAAAAACACCTATAAGTTTTATCCTATAAGTGTTTTCCTGTTTTGGTGGGAGCTACCGGGTTCGAACCGATGACCCTCTGCTTGTAAGGCAGATGCTCTGAACCAGCTGAGCTAAGCTCCCAAAAAGGTTTGCAAATGTACTAATTATTAGGAACGGCAATACAAAAATTATTTTTTTAGCTTCCATAACCGCCTCCGTAACCGCCATAACCTCCGTAACCGCCATAGCCACCATAGCCTCCGTAACCGCCATAGTAACCATAACTATATCTGTTATAATAGTATTTCGACCTTCTTCTTTTAACGTTGTTAAGCACAAATCCAAAATTCTTGATCTTATTCATCAATACCGTTTCCTGTACATTTGAAATTGCATCACGGTATGCATATTTAGTATTTAATACAAACAAGTTTATATCGGTTAGGTTCATTAGAACGAATGCATCCGATATCAAACCGATTGGTGGTGTATCCACAATTACATAGTCATAATGCAGCCTGCCATAATCCAGGATATCCTTAACCCTTGGCGATAATACAAGCTCAGAAGAGTTTGGCGGGATAGGTCCGCATAGGATAATATCCATACCCGGTACAGGTGTTTCCATTATACACTCCCCTATTTCCGATTTACCAATTAAAATTGTGCTTAAACCAATATCGGCTTTAATATTCAATGCTTTGTGAATCCGAGGTTTATGTAAGTCAAACTCAAGCAAAAGAACCTTCTTTTCTGCTTTTGCTAATATAGCCCCCAGGTTAATTGAACAGAATGTTTTTCCTTCACCCGGACCATTGGAAGTAAATAAGAGCACCTTGGTTTTAGCTTCCGTTGACATGTACTGCAAATTGGTCCGTAACACCCGGAATGACTCTGTTAAAGGAGATTTGGGGTTATTTTCAATTGCAACTGATAAATTTGCCAGGTTGGGAGCACTTAAAATTTCACCAACTACAGGCAACGTGGTTTTCTGTTTTAATTCCGCAATATTTTCAACACGTTCGTAGAATGTTACTCTTATAAATATAATTAGTAATGCTAATAAAGCTCCTCCAAAAATAAATATCAGGAGCATTTTATTACGGTTAGGTTCCACCACCCCTTTCGATCTTGGATTTTCTATTATCTGTGTTTTGGGAATTATTGTTGCACGTTGAATAAGTGTAGTTGCTTTTTCCTGAAGCAGGAATGAATATAGCTGTTCATTTACATCCTGCTGAGTGCTAATGTTGGTTAAGCCTCTCTGTTTATCAGGTATTGTTTTAATTTGTTGTACATATTGATTTAACTGTACACCATTATCTTTAATTAAATTATTTGTTGCTGTTCTGTCTTTTGAAATATAATCTAAAACTTTCCTCTTCAATGAATCAATTTTAGAGTCCATACTGGCCAAAATAATGCCCTCCCTTGTTCCTTTGGAAAGTTCATCTATCTTGCTTATTTGCAATGCATACAACTCATCGGTAGCCGATTTTAAAAAACCGTCATCACTATTAATATATACAGATGGCGGAAAGAAGGAAGGGTCTTTGTCTTCAATAATATATTTTTCCAGGTCATTCAATGCGCTAACTTGTGCCTCAAGGGTGCTTCTGTTTGCATCAAGAGTGCTGTACTGACCAAAATATTCATCTTCTTCACGGCCTAGGTCCAATATGTTCTTTTTAGCCTCATAGTTCTGCATGGATAGGCTTATCGTATCCAAAACTCCCAATTCATCTGCAATCAGCTTATCTACAAACTCTATAGTACGTGTATTAACCTTCATTTCGTGATCTACTACGTTTTTCACATACATATTTATCAGCGTATCCAAAAATGCAACTCCTCTTTGCGGATTTGGGTCTTTAAGAGTTATCTGTAAAACGTTTGTTTTATCCGGGACTTCTATATCTAATAAATGCTTTTGAATCTGATCAACCATTTCATTCAGGTTATGTACCTTAATGTAGTAATTGGAAGTGGCTATTTCATTTGGCCTTAAGTTTAAAGCCTCCAGCTTGATATCGTTGTTAATGATATAATCCCCAAATGTTCCGTTCACTATTATAGGCTTTTTATCCTTTATATAGCTGATCTTATAGTGATATTTATCTATATAATTGAATTTTATACTTTTTTCATACAATGCCTTATTAATGTTAAGCACATTTATTTTAAAAGGAATATTATTGAAAACTTCCCTGTCATTTAGTCTACCTTCGATATAATACGAAACACCACAATCCAGTTTCTCAACAACTTTTCTTAACAGGTCATAGGATTCAATCACTTGAATTTCGTTGTAATTCTGAACCTGTGAATTCCCAAAAATACCACTGGCTGAAGAGCCTGATCCGTTGGATAGTGCGTCTAATGTACTATTCGATTCATCTTCCGATTTCAGTAACAATTCTGTTACAATAGCATAAACATCGGGCAGTGTTTGCCCGTAATAAACTGCAATTCCTGCAGAAAGGCCTATCAAGCCTACCAATATCCACCAATTTTTTTTAGCTAAACGGAAGAAGGACTTTAAATCATTCGAATCAAATATTGCGCCACTATTACGGTTTTCCATTCGTTTTTACAGTTCGTTTTTTTATTCTTTTGTTTTCTATATATTTTATCCAGCACCTTTTACAGGCGCATTATCTTTCAAATATTTAAATCAATTGTTCAGATATGGTAATAATTCTCCGTTATAAATATTCATCACACAGATACAATTAATCGAGAGATTGGGTAGGTTGTGACGCAATACTTATAATTTGTTTAAACTCATCCGGAGTTAAGTCATTATAAAAGTAATTGATCGGATTGATCTTTACCCCATTTTTAATTACCTCATAATGCAAGTGATCACCGGTAGATTCACCGGTTGAACCAACGTATCCTATTAACTGGCCGCGTTTCACCTTTTGGCCGGCCGTTACTGCCATTCTGCTCATGTGTCCGTATAACGTTTGATAACCGAAACCATGGTTAATAACCACATGGTTACCATATCCTCTTTCTAAATTATCAGCAGTTTCAACAACTCCGTCGCCGGTGGCGTAAATCGGAGTGCCCAATACAGCGGCAAAATCAATTCCTGTATGCATTTTTTCCACCTTAAAAATAGGATGAATACGCATTCCGAAACCGGAAAGGATTCCTTTTAACTGTTTATTATCAATAGGCTGAATGGCAGGAATGCAGGCAAGCATTTTCTCTTTGTTCTTAGCCAGCTTTTCAATTTCATCATACGACCTTGACTGAACATAAATCTGCCTTACAAGCTGATCCATTTTCCGGGAAGTTTCAGTCATAATATCCGAACTTGTGTAGCCCTGTAAGTCTTTATAGCGGTCCGCCCCTCCATAACCTGCCGAACGTATGCTGCTTGGTATTGGGTCAGCATCCAGAACTACCCGGTAAATATTATTATCCCGCGAAGCCATATCCTGAACTACTTGGTTTACTTCACTCATACGGTTATTTAACAGGTCATACTGCAAATTCAACTGGGCTATTTCCCGTTTCAGTTTCTTCTCTTTAGGTGAATCAATTACGCTGAATCCAATAGCCAATACTATAAACGAAAAGAAAACGCTGGTTAATACATACGACAAAACCTTGCGCATCTTATCTCTGAAACGGTGATGCACCTTTTCATAGCTAAGAGTCTTGTGGTTAAATATGTATTTAATTTTAGCCATCTGTCTGCAAAATTGCCTTACTTTTGAGCAACTCTTTTTTTGTAAGGAGTGCAAATATAAAAAAACATATCCGGAAATTAGAATAATTTATGAAGTCGGCAGAAATACGCTCTCTTTTTCTCTCATTTTTTGAATCAAAACAGCACCTGATAGTGCCTTCTGCACCAATTGTTTTGAAGGATGATCCTACCCTGATGTTCACCAATGCAGGTATGAACCAGTTTAAGGATGTGTTTCTGGGGCATGGCAAGCCTCAAAGCCCACGTATTGCAGACACCCAAAAATGCCTGCGGGTATCAGGCAAGCATAATGATTTAGAGGAGGTTGGTGTAGATACCTACCACCATACCATGTTCGAAATGCTGGGCAACTGGTCTTTCGGCGATTACTTTAAAAAGGATGCCATTGATTGGGCATGGGAACTGCTTACGGAAGTATATAAAATTGATAAAAACCGCCTTTATGTTACTGTTTTTGAAGGGGATAAAAATGAGAATCTGGCATTTGACAGCGAAGCTAAAAGTTACTGGCTTAAATACCTGAATGAAGAGCGTATAATTAACGGAAATAAAAAGGATAATTTTTGGGAGATGGGGGAAACCGGGCCTTGCGGTCCTTGCTCGGAAGTTCATGTGGATATGCGCTCGGAAGAAGACCGCAAAAAAATTGATGGCAAAACCTTAGTTAACACCGGAAATCCACAGGTAATTGAAATCTGGAACCTGGTGTTTATGGAGTTCAACCGCAAGGCAGACGGCAAACTTGAAAAACTGCCTGCCCAGCATGTAGATACGGGAATGGGCTTTGAAAGGCTTTCTATGGTTTTGCAAGGCAAGCAGTCAACATATGATACGGATATTTTTCAGCCGATTATTAAGGAACTTGAAAAACTATCAGGTAAAAAATATATTCCCGACACATCTTCAATAATAGATGCGGAAAAGATTCCATCGAGAAGTATATATCAGGAACAAGTTAATATCGCAATGCGGGTAATAGCCGACCATATAAGGGCAATATCCTTCTGCATAGCCGACGGGCAAATTCCCTCCAATAATGGAGCTGGTTACGTAATCAGAAGAATTTTAAGAAGGGCCGTAAGATATGGATACCAAACATTAGGTTTTAAAGAACCCTTTCTTTATGAATTAGTGGATATACTCACCAAACAAATGGGTGAAGTATTCCCTGAATTGATAAAACAAAATAAGCTTATTAAAAAAGTAATTCAGGAAGAGGAACAGGCATTTATGCGCACCCTTGAACAGGGCTTGAAAAGAATTGAAGTGTATTGCAACGAATTAATAGCAGAAAAGAAAAAAATACTGGATGGGGAGCGCGTTTTTGAACTGCACGATACCTTCGGTTTCCCTGCTGACTTAACAGCCCTAATAGCAAAAGGATATGATTTAAGTATTGACGAAGCAGGCTTTGATAAAGCCCTTGAGGAGCAAAAGACCCGTTCCCGTAAGGCCACAGCTACTTCCACTGAAGATTGGGTTGAACTTATTCCTCAATCACAAACCGAATATACTGGGTACGAAAGTTTGATCGAACAGGCTAAGATTGTAAAATACCGCAAAACCACCGCTAAAGGAAAGGACCAATATCAAATTGTTTTGGATAAAACTCCTTTTTATGCGGAAAGTGGCGGACAGGTGGGCGATACAGGTTTTCTTGAATCAAATAATAAACGCATAAAAATAACAAACACCCAAAAAGAAAATAACCTGATCATTCATTTTTCGGATTCACTTCCGGAAAATGTAAATGATACATTCACAGCAATCGTTGATCCACAAAGGCGGATACATACTGCTGATAACCACTCTGCCACTCACCTACTCCATGCAGCACTGCGTAAGGTACTTGGCAAACATGTGGAACAAAGAGGTTCACTTGTGAGCCCCGATTATTTGCGTTTCGATTTCTCCCATTTCTCCAAAGTGAGCGATGAAGAATTGCATGAAATTGAAAGTATAGTAAACCAAAAGATACGTGAGAATATCCCATGCAACACTCAGGTACTACCCATTGAAGAAGCCAAAAAATTGGGTGCTATGGCTCTTTTCGGGGAAAAATACGGCGATACGGTTCGTGTGGTTACAATGGATAAAAACTACTCTATCGAACTTTGCGGTGGCACCCATGTAAAAGCTACAGGACAGATTGGTTACTTTAAAATATTATCGGAAAGTGCGCTTTCGGCGGGCATACGAAGAATAGAAGCGGTTACCGCACTTGGTGCTGAAAACTACATTCAGGAGCAAATTGAGACATTGAAACAGGCATCGCTTGCGCTGAAGAACCCTAAAAATATTGTAAAAGCTATCCAGGATATGCAACTGCAAGCGGCTGATCTTGGCAAACAAATAGAAAAGCTTTCTAAAGAACAGGGTGCAGGAATCAAAGCAGCTTTACTGAATAAAAAACAAGAACTCGGAACTGTAACTTTCATTGGAGAAAAAATTGAAATCACCTCTGCCGATGTTGCAAAAGATATTTGCTTCCAACTGAAGAGCGAAATACCTAATCTCTTTTTAATTCTCGGTGCCGAAGTAAACGGAAAAGCTAACTTATTCCTTGCATTGTCAGACAATTTGATAAAGGAAAAAGCATGGAATGCCTCAACACTTATTCGCGAATTCAGCAAGGAAATACAGGGTGGCGGTGGAGGACAACCATTTTATGCAAGTGCCGGTGGAACGAATGTTCAAGGTATAACTAACGCTATTGCAAAGGCCAAAGAATGGGTGGATAAAAAATAAAACAAAATGAAAAATATTTTCTTAACTAATAAAGCATCTTTTTATTCCATATTGGCTGCAAGTGTACTATTTTTCTCGGGATGCGGAATTAATAGCCGCACTGCCTACATTGTTAATCCTGACCTGTCGGGTAAATGTGTGTTCGAAGAAAAAGTAGGTCTTGATGTGGCAATGATAACCACGGCCTATGGCGGAAACTATAACAGCAAAAGCATGAGCGGACTATCTTCCATATTTGGTTCGGAGGATACGGTTATGCCTTCACCCCATGATATTATGCTGGGCTTTGCAAGTAAAATTTTATCGAACAAATCTGTAGAAGCATGGAAGGACGTGGATTTTCACCTGATTGGAGAAGATACTGTTTATTTTAAAGGCACGGCTTACTTTAAAAATTTATCAACCGGTGGCATGGCATCCATTGATTCGAATATCCACATTTATAAGAACGATTTAGGGCAAACCGTAATTGAAATGAATGTCCCTGTGAAAGATACATTGAAAAAAGATTATTCTTCTTTGTTTAAAAAAAATCCTTTCAAAGGAGGAGTCTATTATAGCATGATGCACTACTATATGGCTTCGCTTCTCCGCGATTATTATGTAAGTGTAAGTTACCAGTTGCCAGGAAAAATTGTATCGGTTTCTAACTTTGAAAAAAAGAACGACAATACTGTAATGCTTGCTATAAATGGTAAAAAAATGATTCATAACCTTGATACCTTAATGCAGAATATAGATCTGCTATCAAAAATGTATCCGGGCTCTTCTGGCCTTGGTTCACTTCCTTCCGATAAAAATTATGCCACCTATAAATTCCTGTTTGGTAAAGCAGCACCGGTTAAGGTTGTTTATGAAACGGGCAACAAGCCATTGTTTGACTATGCTAAAGAAGTTCAGGAGGCAAAAACTTACTATGCCAACTTCCGGAGAAAATCGGGGTTAGATGCTTTTGATTCAATTGCTATCGCTAAAAAAGAGTTGGAAGAAAAGGAAAAGAAAAGAGAAGAAGGCACCTTGATTTTAACGACTGGTGATTCAGCCAATGGCAAAATGTACTTCAAAACACTAACGGCAACTCAGTATTACAGAGGGTATTTTTCTTTTACCGGAGAACTTGGGCACCCTGCTATTTCCGACAGTTATATGTCGTCGGTTAAAATAAATTCTATAGTTACGGATAAAGGAATGGATGTGACAGACAGCCTTACCAATCATGATTATATTTCGGCATATCTCACCTCGTCAAATTACGATTATGAAGAAAAGGAAAAACTTAACGATAAGGTTTCTTTTTCCTTAAATGGAACCTTCCCCGAGGATTGCAAATACGTTAATATTAAGGGTATGCTGCAAATTGATTCTGCAACAGTTGTTCCTTTTTATATTATTGAACTTAACCTTGCCAAGAAAAAACTGGGAGATTATGGCAATGATGGATTAAAATAGGTCCACTCCTTCACCTATTACTTTTAAACCTTTCCGGTCACTTTTTTATAGAGGAGGTAGATCATTTTCAGTACAAAAAAAACAAGTACGCATGATCCCATATATATAAGGGTAAGCGTTACGTAAAAGGCAAGCCAGTACATAGCACTGTTTTTGTGCAATGCAATATCATACTGCTCCATAATAGGGTGAAAAATACCCAATGCAAAAAAACGCTCGACTATAGTAGGAACTTTTCCCGGATCGGTTTTTCCTATAAGGAATCGGAATAAAATAGGGGCAGCAAAGTAAAAGAACCCTACTAACCCTATAATGGTTTTGAGTTTTCGTAAAAATAGATCGTACATGATTTAAAGATTAGGCGTTAAGAATTGTCAGTTGAAAGTGTAAATGTACAAAACATCTCTTTCCATGTTTGCTACTAAAACACAGAATCACTAAAGCCCACAAAATAGTTGGTGGGTATTTTTTTAGTGTTTTAGTGTTTTAGTGTTTTAGTGGCATAATTCCCTTACATTTGCTCTGCTATACTATTCACTATTCATTATCAACTATTCACTAAATAATAAAATATGAAACTCGCTAACTATGTACAAGGCAAATGGGTGGAAGGCGCCGGAGAAGGTGTTCCGCTATTTAATGCTATAAACGGAGAACTGATTGCCGAAGCCACCACCAAGGGGATTGACTATGCCGCCATGCTTGATTATGCAAGAATGGTTGGAAGCCCTCTTCTCCGCAAAATGACATTCCATGAAAGGGCATTAATGCTGAAAAAACTGGCGTTGCACCTGACCGCTAAAAAAGATATGTTCTATAAACTATCATACGCAACAGGTGCTACCAAGGTTGATTCATGGGTGGATATTGAGGGTGGAATAGGTAACCTGTTTGTTTATGCAAGCAAAGGAAGAAGAGAACTGCCAAACGAACCATTTTTTGTGGATGGTAAACCGGAAATAGTTTCTAAAAACGGGACATTCATCGGGCACCATATTTGTGTGCCGTTGGAAGGTACGGCAGTACATATTAATGCATTCAACTTTCCATGCTGGGGAATGCTGGAAAAGATTGCTGTGAACCTATTGGCAGGTATGCCTGCAATTGTAAAGCCTGCTACCATTACATCATACCTAACCCAAATTATGGTGCAGGAAATTATTGCATCGGGTATATTGCCCGAAGGCGCATTACAACTGCTTTGTGGCAGCACAGGAGATTTGCTCGACCACCTTACTTGCCAGGATGTAGTGACCTTTACCGGCAGCGCATCCACAGGCAAAAAATTAAAATCTCACGCTTCTATTTTAGATAACTCGGTCCGCTTTACTATGGAAGCGGATTCCCTGAACTGCTGTATCCTTGGGCCTGATGCAACCCCCGGAAGTGAAATATTCAACCTCTTTATAAAAGAAGTCGCAAGGGAAATGACCACCAAAGCGGGACAAAAATGTACCGCTATCCGACGTACCATTGTCCCCGATAACCTTACAGAACCCGTTATTGATGCACTCAAGAAACGCTTAGCAACCATTGCTATGGGCGACCCACAAAAAGAAGGCGTGCGTATGGGCTCCCTCGCAGGAAAAGAACAGGTGAAAGAAGTGATGGAAAAAGTAAAAATGTTGCAGAAAACTTGTGAAACAGTCTTTGGAAATTACGATGACTTCGAAGTGATGGCAGCCGATAAAAAGAAAGGCTCCTTCTTCCCATCTATGTTGCTATATAGCAAAGACCCGCTCCACAATATGGCTCCGCATGAACTGGAGGCTTTCGGGCCTGTTAGTACCGTTATGCCTTACAAAACCGCCGCCGATGCTATTGCTATTGCTAAGCTTGGCAAGGGTAGTTTGGTGGGTTCGATATTTACCGAAGATGATTCCTTTGCCCGCCAAATGGTGTTGGGAACTGCCGCCTATCATGGACGTATGGTTGTAATTAATTCCAAGTCTGCTGGAGAAAGCACAGGGCATGGCTCTCCACTGCCCCATCTGGTGCATGGCGGGCCAGGACGTGCAGGTGGCGGCGAAGAAATGGGCGGTATGCGTGGCATTTTCCACTATATGCAGCGCACCGCTATACAAGGCCACCCGACTACGATTATGCACATTACCGATGTTTACCAACCCAAAGCGGAACAAATACACACCCTCACCCACCCTTTCCGGAAATATTTTGATGAGTTGCAGATTGGCGAAACGGAAGTAACCCACAAACGCACCGTTACCGAGGCCGACATTGTGAATTTTGCCAACATTAGCGGAGATAATTTTTATGCCCACATGGATGTTACATCCCTCGAAGGCACTATGTTTACAAGCCGCGTGGCGCATGGTTATTTTGTACTCTCCATGGCAGCAGGATTATTTGTTGACCCGCGCAAAGGCCCCGTACTTGCCAACTACGGGCTGGATGAATGCCGCTTTGTGAAACCCGTTTATGTAGGAGCCACACTAGGGGTACGCCTCACCGTAAAGGAAAAAACAGCCAAAGAAAACAAAGAAGGCGAACGCCCCCAGGGCATAGTAAAATGGCAAGTAGATGTACATGATGAAACCGGAGAAACGGTTGCGCTAGCTACAATATTGACGATTGTGGCGAGGAAGGAGGCGTAGATGAGGTTGATGTGCAGAATAATTCAATTAACAAATAACTCAAATATCAAAAAATGGAATTAAAAACTGAACAAGGACAACTAATTAGTATAAAAGATAATATTTTGACACTAAAAGAAAAAGATGAGAAAGAATTAATAAGTGTTTCTCTAGGAAATTTAAAAAATAATGGAACTATTGAATCTAAATTACCGATACCTGTACTAGTAATTATTGGAATAATAGGGCTAATGATTTGTGCATATGCAAATTTTGTAGGATTTGTAAAGCCATCTATTGCATTAGATATGGATGTGCCAAATGAAGATGCGAATATTTTCTATACAATAGCTGGTTTTGTTATTGGGGTAGGTAGTTTTCTTTCGATTCCAAAAGTCATTAAAAGCAATAAAGATTTTGAAGTGAGGCTTCCGCTTAATAATATCAGTATGACATTTCGTATTAAGAGTCATAAAGAAAAATATAAAATATTCGGAGCAACAGAAACCTTAACTAATATTCAAAATGAAATTAAAAAGGCGAAACTTAAAATATAGTTCATATTAATTACTCTCTATGAATTACAAATAATTACAAAATATGAATGGAATAGAATTTTATGAAACTTTAAGAGCAAAATATAGTAACTGCGGACAACAACTCTATGGTAATTTTACCTTTTATGATTGGCTTTACAAACCAAAAAATGGAACGTTTTCATTTAGGTTTAAAACTATAAACAACGACCCTAAAGCAATTCCTCGAAATATAATTACCGCTGCATGGGAGGCTAATAGAGAAATTAATGATGATTGGATTAAAGAAAATAATTCCAATAAAGGATTCCATAAAGACTGTAGACTTTATGTTCTCAACTTTCTAATAAATGAATATAGGAATTTAAGACAATAACCTACCTTACTCCCGTACCCGCGAATGTATGTCTTCAAACTAAATTGTACTTATGCTTAGATAGTGTTTCTTGTTAATTCAAATGTAGGTTAAATTTTTTATTCTGGCTCAATTTTAAATTTTGATAATACAACCTCCTTTCT
>CAIPDV010000125.1 GCA_903863935.1 uncultured Bacteroidota bacterium | reverse complement strand
TATTTTGAGATACGATTGGATGCAAATGGGGCATTTAGTCTGGATGAGGTAAGAGAAAAATTAAGGCGATTATCCAAATATAAAATACATTCAATTGAGCAGCCTATAAAGCAAGGTAACCGTTCGGAAATGGCTCAACTGTGCAAAGATTCGCCTATTCCAATTGCGCTTGACGAGGAATTAATTGGAATAGATACTATTGAAGAGAAAGAAAAACTTGTTTCAAGTATTAAACCACAATACCTGATTTTGAAACCTTCACTTCTTGGTGGATTCAAACATTGTGAGGAATGGATAGAGATTGCGAATAAATACAAAATGGGTTGGTGGATAACCTCTGCGTTGGAGTCAAATGTCGGGCTTAATGCAATTGCGCAATGGGCATATACCTTGAACAGTAAATTACCGCAAGGGTTGGGAACAGGGCAGTTATACACCAATAATATTGCGTCTCCATTATTGATTGAGGATACCAAACTTTGGTATTTAGGTAGGGGTTGGAATTTGGAAAGAATAGAAGAAGCCTGATGAGTAATTATGATGAAATTACATTGAACGGGCAGACTTATTACAAAGATGAGCTTGTAAATCTTGTTAAGAAAAAAGCCGGTGAAAATCTCTCCGATTTTAAGAAATCATTGTACGGTTTTATAGGTGAGTGGATTTCAGATGCTGAGACGATTATTGTCAAAACTTCAGGAACCACGGGTACTCCCAAAGATATTGTCTTTCGGAAAGAACAGTTCATTAATAGTGCCCGGATGACCTGCTCATATTTTGGCTTGACTAAGATTTCGAAAGGGTTGCTTTGCCTTTCTCCCGACTATATCGCGGGAAAGATGATGGTAGTTCGCGCTTTTGTAAGCGGTATGGATTTAATAACAGCTGAGCCTTCCAATAAGCCGCTTTTAGGGGGTATTGGTAAAATTGATTTTGCGGCTTTTGTTCCGTTGCAGATTCAGAATATTAATGATGATGAACTTAGCCGGAAAAAATTTCAAAGTATAAAGAATGTAATTATTGGCGGGGCCGGCATCCCTATTAGACTTGAAAAGGAATTGGTTGATTTCCCCAATAATATTTATTCTACTTTTTCAATGACTGAGACGCTTAGCCATGTTGCATTGCGGAGGCTGAATGGTAAAGACGGAAGCGAAATTTATTTTGCTCTTCCGGGTGTGGTTTTTAATAAAGACGAAAGAGATTGCTTGGTAGTAAATGCTCCAGCCGTTAATGAGAAACCTGTGGTTACAAATGACGTAATAGAGTTATTCGATTCGGCCCATTTCAAATGGATGGGACGATATGACCATGTTATCAATAGCGGTGGTATAAAGATTCATCCTGAAATTTTAGAGCATAAATTAAGTTCAATTTTTCCTGGTCAACGGTTTTTTATGGCAGCATTGCCCGATGAAAAATTAGGACAAAAAGTTGTGATGGTAATAGAAAGCTCCGCAGGTTTTGATTTGAAAAATATTCAAAAAAGAATAGCAGGAGTATTATCTAAGTACGAGATTCCAAAGGAGTATTATTACATTAATGAATTCTTAGAAACCGCTTCAGGAAAGGTAAGAAAGGCAGAAACTTTAAAGGCAACAACAAAAATTTAACCTTCTGTTTGCATTTTTTTCAAGGCAAGTAATTGCTCTTTTATTTTGAGAAGCGAGGAATAAAGAGCATCCTTTTCGAATGCCTCTTTACGGTTTTCTTTTAAGTATTTCAATGCCCCTTCAAGTGT
>CAIPDV010000124.1 GCA_903863935.1 uncultured Bacteroidota bacterium | reverse complement strand
CACAATGCTGGACCTAAATCTTCCTTCATTTGTTCAGCCGAGCTTAAAAATTTGCTTTTATTATCTACAGTTTCATTATTGTTGTTCACTTTAAACTTTCAATTATACTATTTGCCCAAATTTTGTGTCCGATAGCTTACAGTAAGTGATATTGCTAAAGCTGATAAAAGAATTGAAGAATATATAAAAAAAATCACAACCGATTACAAGCAAAAATTCAACTCCAAAATGGACATTGTTGGATTGGTTATTGATAATGAGAGTTAATGTAAATACTGACAGGTTTCTAAATTTTCACTTATGAAAAACACTATTTCATTCTTTTCATTTAAAATAGAAAAAAGGCAACTTCTTCTAAATGAAGGTTTGCATGATGCACCTATTCGCAGAGCAAAAGACGTTGCTGAAGAAAATGAGAAGAAAAGGTATCCTAATTACAAGGAGCATTTACCCCCAAGAATCCCACCCGAAGAAATAGAAAGGCTTAATAAACATATTGAAGAAATGAATGAGAAGGGATGGTCAGTTAAATCTATACAGTCAATAGAAACAGGGATATACGACCGTGCATTCGAAACTAAATATGAACCTGCATCATATGGGGGATATGGGGGAGCTTGGGGTTATGGTTATGGTTGGGGATATGGGGCTTCATTTACTGAAGGTGTTATAATTTATTGGGAAAAATAGTATCTTTTAAAAGTGATAAGCTATGTATGCCCTTGTAGATTGCAATAACTTTTATGCCTCATGCGAAAGGGTGTTTAATCCAAAGATGGAGGGTAAACCCGTTGTAGTGCTGTCAAACAATGATGGCTGCGTAATTGCGCGAAGTAACGAAGCGAAGGAAATGGGTGTACCGATGGGTGCGCCTGCATTTGAATATGAGAAGATGTTTGAACAGAATAATGTACAGGTGTTTTCTTCCAATTACGCACTTTATGGTGATTTGAGTGATAGGGTTATGAAAGTGCTTTCAAGGTTCACACCGAATATTGAGATGTACAGTATTGATGAGGCGTTTCTGGATTTGTCCAACTTTCCATATCACGATTTGGAGAAGTATTGTGCGAACATTCGTAGAACTGTAATTCAGGAAACAGGTATTCCAGTTTCTATCGGTGCAGCGGCAACCAAAACATTGGCGAAGGTAGCCAACAGGTATGCGAAAAAACGGAAAAGGGAGATTGGCGTTCATATTCTAAACTTACAAGAAGAAATTAACCATGCTCTCACCGCTACTGATATTGAAGATGTATGGGGTGTCGGTGGGCAATATGCAAAGTTATTAAAAGGCACAGGCATTAGAACTGCCTTTGAATTCACTTTACTTCAAGAGGAATGGGTTAGGAAGAATATTCACGTAACAGGGCTTAAAACGCTTTTAGAGCTTAGAGGTGTGCCTTGTTATTCATTGGAGCAAGTACCGCCCGCAAAACAAGGTATTTGCACATCCCGCTCATTTGGGACTCTTGTAACCGACTATACCACTTTACAGGAATCAGTTGCGACATTTGCAAGCCGCTGTTCCGAAAAGCTAAGAAAACAACATTCTGTGGCAGCTATGTTACAGGTATTCGTCCACACCAACCCATTTAGGGAGCAAGACCCGCAATACTTCAATTCTAAGAGCGTAATACTATCAACTCCGACCAACGTCAGCTATGATATGGCGAAAGCAGCTATAACAGGTCTTAAAATGATTTATCGCAAAGGATATAACTACAAGAAGACAGGTGTTATGGTAACAGGTATTACTCCTGAACAATCCGTGCAACTTAGTATGTTTGAACACCCTAAGTTCGCCAAGAACAAAAGTGTTATGCAATCGGTGGACAGGATAAACAAGATAATGGGCAGAGATAAAGTGCGTCTTACAGCTATGGGGTTTGACCGAACCTGGAAGTTGAGACAAGAAAAAAAATCCCCTTGCTATACTACACGATGGAGTGATTTACTTACGATTCAGGTTTGAGTATGGAGAAAGAAAAAGACTTTATTAGCGTTACTTTAATGGCGGGCGGGATAATTCAAACAATGGAAACGGGAAAATACCCGTGTTGCCTTATTTTTCGTTCAAACAGATATTTGAAAAGATGGAGACGTAATATTACAGGGGAACAGAGAAAGGGTTATCTCAAATACAACGGTGAAATAGTATATAGATATAGTTACCCTTTGGGGAATAGTTGCGCTGTATATGATGCCAAAGGGAATGAGGTTGAAGTGTCAATGGATGAAATAATGGTAGATTAATCTGAAAAGGATATGTGCTATAACCTTGCAGCGGAACAGCGTATAAAGGCATTACTAATTTTCAATATTCTTTTCCTTTTCTGATATTCCTCTAATGTGATTTGTCCGGAAAAAAAGCACTTTTGTAAATTGCCAATCTCCAGAAAAGGCAAAATATTTACCGGATTTGGATTTTTTTCTACCGGAGTGCTGGTTAT
>CAIPDV010000123.1 GCA_903863935.1 uncultured Bacteroidota bacterium | reverse complement strand
GGAATATCCTGCAAAACCCAGCTAAAGCAGACGGCAATTGAAACGAACCGGGAATACCCTGCAAAACCCAGCTAAAGCAGACGGCAATTGAAACGAACCGGGGTTCTTACAAAGCCGCTATGAGAAATACATATTTTTACTTTGCGTTCTTTGCGCCTTTGCGAGAAGCTGCCTTTGCGAGACACTCTTTCATCAAGTTAAATCCAGGTCATTGACTTTTTAAAGAAACACTTTTTGGTGTTGTAAATTTGTATTAACAATACCTCGAAATAATGTTACAGCTACAAACAAATAGTATATCAAAAATGAAAAAACATCCACATATTTTTGATATAAATAGCTACTTTCCGTTGTTATTAACAAGGAATTTGAAAATTAACAGTTTGGTTATCAGTCGAAAAGTATTTTTCAGGCTTTCTGTTTCCCTTGTTATTTTGCCTGTAAATTCCTTGTTATTTCTCTGTTATTTGCTGTTAACCGGTAAAATTAAATTTATAGCAAAAATAAAAACGAAAACATCAAATTATTTATACAACTCCACATTATTATGAACCTGGGCTTCTTCGAAGGAGTTAAGTTTCATTTTTTCCACCAGGTCCATTTTGCGTTTGTTAAGTAATATCTTTTTAATATTATCTTTTTCAAATGAAATAGGCGAGATGCTATTCTTCACCATATAGCCTTTAATGCCCAGGTAATAGGTGTTATCTGTATCGGCTATCTGCACAATTCGGTTGTTGTTATTCTGCAGAAAGATGTCCTGGTTGGCGGTTTCAATTGGCACTTCTTTCAGCACATCATCAAACATAAGCCATACATTGTCATTCAAAAAGTAGTTGGTGGCATTCTGGTTGCAGAAGGTTGCAAGCTTCTCACGATCCTTGATATCATTGGAGTTTATCCAGCTTCTTAGTTTTTCCTGGCCGGTAACTTTCTTGGGAACTTTCACATAAATGATCTTCACAATATCATCTTTCAACTGAAAATCTTTTTTGTTTTTATCGTAATAATCATTAATTTCTGTTTCAGCAATATTGGTGTCCAGTTTCTCTTTCACCAGTTCTTTTTCATATTCATAAATAATGAGTGAGTTCTTGTAATCCTCAATTTGCCTTGTGAAATCAATCTGTTTAGGGTCGAGGTTATTTGTGGCCTGGTGAACAATTACCTGTTGCTGCATCCAGCGGGTAAGGTAGTCATTCATTATCTTAATGCTGTCGGCCTGTTTAGTTCCTTTAGGCACAACGCCTTCAATATCGGTTTGGTAAAGGTATGTGTCAAATACACGGGCCACGCGCTTTTTACCCGGGTCATCTTTTCTCTTAATTATATTGCAGGAATTTATGGCAAGCAAAAATGCCGCGAATAAAATGGGAAGATATGCCTTGTAAGTTCTGTTGTTTATTGCCATTTGCGGAGTAGTTCAATTAGGTCAGCCATAAGGTGGCCTTTAGGAGTGTCCGCAATAGGCGGGTATATTTCCATAATGCGGTTAAGTATTGCTTCGGCTTGCTGGGTAGAAATTACACCATGCATATTTTCAATGGATGTGAGGGCTTCCATTGCAATTGGGAATTCATCTTTCATAACTATATCGGCAAACATATCCAGGTGAGGAGTGCAATCCAGATCAGCTTCCCAGCAGGCCGTAAGAAGTTTTTTTCTGTCAATCGGTCCGGCTTCATTTATAGCGGTCATCAGTAATTCCGCTGCTTTAGGTTCTTTCTTGATAAAAGCTAAAACCTGCAACCGGTCTTGCTTGTGGCGGTCATCACAAATCAATTCAATGATGATGTCCATCTGTTCCTTTTTGGCTTTGTTCTCATCAGCAAGGCTGATGTATACTGTGTTGTAAGCCTTTGGGTCCAGTAATCTTTCCTTGAGCAGATCTCTATTTAATGGCATGGCGGAATTGTATTTTGAATGTAAAATTAAGTATTAATGTAAATGCAGGCCAAAAATAGTGGCAATGTCGTCTCTCCAAATTAAAACGTACACGCCAAAGATAGATACCAATCCTGCGAAAAAGGTTTTCCAGGTAATCTTCTCCTTATATAATAGATATGCCACAGGAAGAATTAATATGGGAGATAACGATATGATGGTTTGTGCTACTGCCACTTTGCAAAGCGACAAACTCCACATTACAAGTACTATCGATAATACTAGCCCGAAAATGCTTGCCAGTGTGGCTTTCAGGATGGTTGATCTTTCGGCACGGATAGGATTTAAAACATTTGATTTGAATTTTCCGGTTGCAAAAGTGAAAATAAAATAGGCGATCATGGCGCCCAAAACCCGTATCCATGTGGCATGAATGGGCGAGATGGGTATCGATTCCTCCGTAAGTGCTTTCTTGGCCAATGCCATGTGAAATCCCTGGAACAAGGCGGACAGCACACCAAATAAAACACCTTTGCTTTTTTTACCATACTCATGAACAAGGTGGGCATCTATCTCTTTGGTATCGCTGGCCTGAATGAACCATATCATACCACCGATGCTGATGGCCATACCCAAAATGCCAATAATATCAATACTTTCGCCTACTAACAGGAAACCGAAGGCCAGCGCGGCACCCGGAGATATGGTATTGAAGATGCTGAAACGCTTGGCTCCAAGAATAGCCAGGCAATGAAATCCGAAGTAATCGCCAATTACAAGCCCTATTATTCCAGAGGTGCAGAGGTAAGCATACTCCGTTGCTGAAGGTATGCTGAATAGTGCGATTGGAGACAGTTTCTCCAGGATCATTACCAGTAGACTAAGAACAATAAAACCTACCAATAGCCTGAAATGATTAATGGCTACTGGTCCCCATTTCCTTGCAGCATCGGTAAATGGAATTGTGGAAAGGGTTCCCACAATCATTGCCAGGAAAGCAATCAGGTAACCAAAACCGGGCGAATGTGGAAAGTTCATGGAGTAAAAAGTTCATAAAGGTATAGAACTTTCAACTTTATTAACTTTACGAACTTTATAAAACAGAATGAACATAATAGTAACCGGAGCAAGCCGTGGTATCGGGTATGAACTGACAAAACTTTTTGCATCTGACCCGAAGAATAAAGTGGTGGCTATCTCCCGCAATCGTGTAAAACTTGAACAATTAAAAAGAGAGTGTGCAGCTACGTATAAAGGTTCTGTGGTGCATCCCGCTGTTGTAGATTTTAGTGATAAAGATTTTAAGAAGGACATCACTTTACAGGTATTGTCAAAGCTAAGTACGGTTGATATAGTGGTTAATAATGCAGGTGCCTTAGTGAACAAACCTCTGGAAGATCTTACCACAACTGATGTTGAGAATATGTTCCGGGTGAATGTGATTTCTCAATTTGAATTTTTGCAGGCGTTATTGCCTTATATGGGCAAAGGACAATTGCCGACACACATTGTAAATATAGGGAGTATGGGTGGTGTTCAGGGCAGTATGAAGTTCCCGGGATTAAGTGCCTATAGTTCCAGCAAAGCTGCACTTGCAACCCTTACTGAATGCCTTGCCGAAGAATTCAGAGATCGGAACATAGCAGTGAACTGTCTTATGCTTGGTGCAGTTCAAACAGAAATGTTTGAAGAAGCTTTCCCCGGCGAAAAGACTGAAATGACGCCACTTTTAATGGCAGCCTACATTCGCGATTTTGCACTTGTGGGTGCAAATTTTTTCAACGGAAAAATAATTCCGGTTTCGAAAAGTACACCGTAAAATTAGGGAAAAGAAGCATTCTATTTTATTACTTGGAAATGTTCACGAAAGGAGATCTTCCAGAAGTATCCATGTTTTATATTTTTTATTTCAACTTTTATTTCTCTTTATAAAGGATACAGCTATCCTGTTTTATCTGGTTTTGATGAAAATCATCTAAAAAATTCTAAAAAACTTAAAATTACGCGGTAACTGATATAAAATCAGTGAAATATAATTTAAATTTTAAAAACCTGATTTGAATCATCTTTTTGCGGGTCTGGTGTTGCTAAACCCTAATAAAATCAATAGAAAGCGGGTAGATATAGTTAAAATTTGAAAAAACCTGGGAAAAAGGGTGTTTTGTAACTCTTTTAAAAACTTATGCGTTGGACAACCTTGTAAACTAAATCGGAATGTAAAAATCAACCACAGTAACTTACATCTTGTCGTTAGGATGGGAGGGACTAAAAAAACAAAAGGAAGCAAATGAAAACACT
>CAIPDV010000122.1 GCA_903863935.1 uncultured Bacteroidota bacterium | reverse complement strand
ATACGACCCTGCAGAGAGGCCTGTAGCATTAGCATTGGTGCCTCCCGAAGGACTCCAGGAATAGGTATAGGGCGTTGTTCCTCCACCCGCACTTACCGTTGCACTTCCCGTATTGGCACAGGCGGTAGCATTGGAGTTGACGGTGGCGGACGAGGTTAATAAAGATGGCTCAGTTATTGTAACTGTTGCTGTAGCGGTACATGCTTTACTATCGGTCACTGTTACAGTATAATTTCCGGCAGACATGCCAGTACCTGTCGCATTGGTACCACCAGAAGGGCTCCATGAATAAGTGAATGGAGATGTTCCACCTCCGACCGTAACGGCTGCTGTTCCATTGCTTCCAGCATTACAACTTACACCTGTACTACCTGTTATAGTTGCCGTTACCGCAGGTGATTGTGTAATAGTTACACTTGCAGTAGCAGTACAACCTCCGAGGTCAGTAACAGTAACTGTATATGATCCAGCCGAGAGCCCGGTTGCATTAGCATTGGTATTGCCGCCCGGATTCCACAAATATGTATATGGAGTAGCACCGCCGCTTGCAGTTACGCTTGCACTACCGTCATTGTTTCCGCTACACGTAACAGCTGTGCTTCCGCTAATGGTTGCCGTAAGTGTATTTGTTAAAGTTAGAGTTGCAGTTGCAGTTCCGGTACACCCGTTAATATCTTTGACAGTAATAGTATAGGTACCTGCACTTAACCCGCTGGCGGTTGAATTAGTTCCTCCGGAAGGAGTCCAGGCATAAGTAAATGGTGCCGTACCTCCGGTTACATTTGCAATTATTGAACCGTCATTATTTGCGCAAGTCGGATTAGTAGGTGTTGTAGTAACTGATATTCCGCAGGCCGGTGGTTCAATAGCTACTAAAATCATAGTTCCACCATAACTACTTGTATTGTTATTAAATGCTGTAACAGTATAGCCACCCGCTGTGCTTGCAGCTGTATAAGCTTCTGTAACATCAATACCATCATTTTCATGATAAGTAGTTAGTTCAGTCGCACCAATTAAAGATGTATTAAAAGGGTTAAAGCTACCTGTATTAAATTCTACATTAGAATACACAATTGCATTTGGAGCCGTAGTTGTTATTGTTGCAGAATTGGTAAAGCTGCTTGTTCCAACAATATTTTTTACAGAACCGCTTATGCTTGATAAACTTAAAGGGTTACAACTTCCCGTAGCATAAAAGGATGCAGCTGCATTTAAATCATAGAAAGTCCAATAACCTGCTTCCTGAATAGCTATCGGGTGAAGACCCGATGCCGGAGCCATATAAGCCCATACTGAAGAACCGCCTGTTCCAAACCCACTGGCCGAACTAATTAAAGTCGCGGGATTACCATCCACATTAACACTCCCAAAAAATGGGCCGGGATAGCCGTCAACGGATATCATGATAAGTTCGTTTGAAAATGTTGTTGAAATATCAAACGAACTTGCTCCGTTTCCATTCGAAGATTGATCCAGGTTAACATTACCGTAACATTGGGCTTTTATGGAAGAGTTTCCCAGTAATAATGCGGTAAAAGATAATAGTAAAAGTTTTTTCATTGCAAAGAAATTTTAATAAGAAGTATTTCTATAATTAACAGAGCGGTGTGAATAATTTTTGGGGAGTTGAGCGTTATTGTCTTGGCAAAACTATTGAAAAAACAATACCATGCCTAAAAAAGTTGAGAAAAAGTAGCATGGGAGATGTTGAGCTACGTGCTATGTGCTCATAATTAGCTCATTAATCTTCGATGATGCTAATTGGTAATAATAAAAAAGGCAGAAAAGAAAACTTTTCGTCTCTTTTCTGCCTTGATAGGGAAGTCTGTTACCCTCTAATTACTTAATCAAGTTTACTTTGCCTGTGTAGGAATGTTTATTACCCTTCGAATCAACTGCATTAATCAGATATACATATGTATCCTGTTGGCAAATCTGGTTTTTATTGTTTACGGTTCCATTCCATCCATTATTCATATCATTCGAGTAAAATAGCTTCATACCCCAACGATCGAAAATGTACATTTCAAAATTCTTTACATAACTCCCTTTTGCCATGAAAATATCATTAATTCCATCCGCATTTGGTGAGAAGGCATCCGGAATATAGAATGTAAAGTTTGGGTTAACTACGATACAGTTTGTTGCACTGTCAACACATCCATGCTGGTCAACAATTGTTAGCATAGCACAATATGTTCCGGTATCTGCGTATGTATGGCTAGGGTTAACCAGGCTGCTGGTAGAATCTGCACCATCACCAAAATACCAGGTGGAATAAACGATTGGATATTGCCCATTACTGGTAGATGTGAATTGTACTGTTGGGTGTAAAACATCTACTGACTGAGGTGTGTAGGTGAACCCTGCTTTTGGATCCGGATATACAGTTACATAGTTGATCTCTTTGAGTGTACTGCTGCAACCACTGTCGGAAGTAACAGTTAAGGTAACACTGAACTTTCCTGTATCTTTATAGCAATAAATTGGACTATGCAAGTCGTTGGTATCACCATTTCCATAAGCCCAGTTCCATTGACTTAATCCTCCGGATGAAATGGTAGTAAGGTCTCTGAATTGCATACATAATGGTGTGCATCCGCTAACCACATCTGCACTGAATGATACATTGGGTTGAGGGTTTACCAATATGGGTATGATTAGGATAGCCGGAGCGGAATTGCAACCATCCGTTACCTGAATTGTTTCTGTTGTGCTGGAAGTTGGATAAATGGTAATTGCACTACCAGTTGTATTCTGAGGTGACCATACATATTTATAGTTCCCATCACCACCCAGAGCTCTGGCTGTTAAACTTATTGTTCCGCCCGGGCAAACGGTAGTTTTTCCGGAAACTGTTACACTTAAAGGTGGTTCTACAATAAGGGTAAATTGGCCTGTGCTTACACATCCATTATTATCCGTAACAGTAACTGTATAATTGGTAGTAATAACCGGACTTACAGTTCCAATATTGGCATTACCTCCTGCTGGTGCCCAACTATAAGTATATGGACCAGTTCCACCAACCGGATTGGCAGTAAGATTAATCGCCGCCCCTGAACAGTCGGCCTGTGGGCCCGTTACGGTTACAGTTATTTGGGTTGGTTGTGTAATTGTAGCTGTTGCCGTCGCATTACATCCATTGGCATCGGTAACAGTTACAGTAAATGTACCCGCTGATAATCCTGATGCAATTGCTGTTGTAGCTCCATTGGACCATGAATAGGTGTATGTTGGAGTTCCGCCGGCACCTGTTGCTGTGGCACTTCCGTTGCCTACACCAAAACAAGAAGCACCTATAGGAGTTGCTGTTGCGGTAAGTAAGGCTGGTTGTGTAATTGATACGGAAGATGTTCCATTACATCCATTGGCATCCGTTGCCGTTATTGTATATGTCCCCGCACATAGCCCGGTTGCGGCAGAATTGGTACCGCCTGTTGGAGTCCATGCATAAGTATAGGGTGCAACACCACCGATAATAGTCGCATTTGCACTTCCGGTGCAGCCTCCATTACATAAAACATTATTTACAATATTGGCAGTAACACCTAAAGTTGTCACGGTAAGAGTTACAGTAGAATAAACAGTATCACCGCATTGATCAGTTACCATACAAGTATAAGTTCCTGCACTTAGCCCGGAAGCAATAGAATCGGTACCTCCTGAAGGAGTCCATAAATATGTATATGGGTGTGAACCACCTGTAGCATGAACAGTATCACTACCATTGTTTAATCCGCAGGTAGGATTAACTGCCACATTTGTTACGGTAAGTGGAAATCCTCCACCATTATATTTAATTGTAATTAAGCCATTACCCGGGATTATACCCACGGTATTGGCAATAACAGTAGTTAAACCGCCAACATAGCTGCTTCCGCCGCCACCGCCAGACCAGCATCCGGCACCGCCGCCATAGTAGCCACCACCACCACCGCCACCGGAATTTCCAATGGCCGATATACAATCGGTACTTCCAATTCCTAAAGTTCCATTAGGTGCTGTGCAATATCCGGCCCATGTACCGCCAATTCCTCCTCCTACCTGAGTTCCTCCTGAGCCAAAACCTCCGCTACAAATAACATTACCTGACCAGCCACAACCTCCGGTTGCGCCGCCTCCAAGACCACCCTGATCATAGTTGCAACATGCAAAGTAATTGAATCCGGCGCCGCCGCCGCCGCCTGCCACAACCACACGGTTAGCTAAAGCATTTCCGCCAATTCGGATATCGGAAGCTCCGCCGCCACCGCCGCCAAAGTAAGCCCAAGGAGGGCCAGAGTAACCTGCCTGCGCACTACCGCCGCCATTCCATCCGCCAACACCGCCTCCGGCATTTGTGCCAATAGCACCTTGTCCACCTACGTTAATATCTAATGTAGTTCCGGGAACTACGGGTAAAACACCTATCACTTCACCTCCTAAGCCACCTATGTCTTGTGAACTATTACTGGTTTCGCCTCCGGAACCGCCACCACCTGCATCAAGGGTTACGGTAATTTGGGTAACACACGATGGTACAACCCAAGTTTGAAGTGCTCCTGTATAATTGAATGTCACAGTGTTTTGAGCTTGAAGTGCTCCGAATCCTAAAAACAAAAATGCTAAAACTGTTAAGTAGAACTTTTTAATTGAAGAGTGGATATTTATAGGCGTTAAAGTCGGTATTTTATATGTTGTCATCTTAGGAACGCTGATTATAGTTTTTTGTTGTGCGGGCCAAAGATAATATTCTAAGATAAAAATTAGCCTGTTCTGTTACCTGAAACAAATTCTTGGACAGGATTCTTAATATGCGGATGTTTTGTTTTACACTTTTTTACACTTTTTCATGTTTAAGGTTGAGTGTAAATAAATAATATAATTTACTAATAATCAATAATTTATGTGCTTTTGAAGTGTCTATTTTTTGCCTGGCGAAGTGTCAAGTGTCAAACAAAATAGTAAGGTGGTTTAAAGCATAGTTCAAACTATTATTTTTATGATTGTATTAGTACTCAAAGGTTTGTATGCAGGCAATGGTTCGCCACATTAAATTTTGTTAATAAATTCTGAAAAATACCCTGAATAAAGAGTCATGGAATAATGTCAAATAAAATTTCCGAAGTCTACTATTCCTTTATGATCTTTGATGTCAATTTATGAGTACCGCTTTTTATCTGAACAAAATACATTCCGGCAGATAAACCTGAAATATTTAGAGTAAGTGGTGAAGCTGAAAATAAATTGTTTAACTCCTTTTCAAGAACTATTCTTCCGGTAAGGTCTAGCAGTTCAAGTGTTGCATGATCAGCATCAAATCCATTCACATGAATAAAGATTTCACTTGTTGCAGGATTAGGATATACAAAAATGCTTCCTTTCTCACCAATGGAGTTTATTCCAACCGGAGTATTTATTTTACGGATACGGTTATTACCATAATCTGCAATATAAAGACTGCCTGCGTTGTCAAAACCAAGTCCGTGGGCCAGATCAAGTTCAGCAGACGAAGCATAACCTCCATCTCCGCTATAAGATTGATATCCTGTTCCTGCAACAGTTGTTATTGTACTATCCCAAACATTTATCTGCCGTACAGAGTTATTATAAAAATCAGCAAAATAGATGTTGCCGAATGCATCAAGCCTTACGGAAGTTGGGGCAGTCATTGTGGCGGCCGATGCAGGGCCTGCATCGCCGGAGTAACCCCAGTTGCCATTACCGGCAATGGTTGTGATGATTCCTTTGGTAAGATCTACCTTGCGTATTCTCAAGTTCCATGTATCAGCTATATATAAATTAGAATCAGAACCATCTAAAGCTATACCCTGAGGTTGGTTTAATTCTGCCAGAGTAGCAGGGCCACCATCCCCACTGAATCCGCCACCCCAGTTGGTTGAGTTGAATCCATTACCCGCAATAGTACGGATGTGCCCGTTACCAGCACTAATTTTACGGATTCGGTCATTTATCATATCTGCAACATAAATGTCACCGTTTTTGGCAATAGCAACATCCACAGGGTAATACAATTCAGCCGTAACTGCACGGCCACCATCTCCGGAAAAACCTCCTTTGCCATTTCCCGCTATTGTTGTAACGGTGTTGGTCAGTGCGTTTACTTCCCTGATACGATTATTGTACTCATCTGATATAAATATATTTCCTGTATCATTTACAGCAATTCCTGTGGGGCCATTGAATTGTGCTTTTCCGGCCGGGCCGCCATCACCTGAAAAACCACCTGTACCATTGCCCGCAATTTTTAAAACATTGCCAGTCCTTGAATTTATTTCGCGAACCATATTATTGCCTCCTTCCGAGAAATACACATTCCCTGAATCATCTGCCGCTATATCCAATGGGTAGGATAATTGTGCACTAACAGCTGAAATATTATTTCCATTATAACCCGGATCACCGTCACCCGCAAGGGTAGTTATATTTCCATTGGAAACTGTTATTTCCCTGATACGATTATTTCCCATATCGGCTACGAACAAATTACCTGCTGCATCAAATGATAAATAGTGAGGCTGGAAAACAGCCGCCGCAGAAGCAGGCCCGCCGTCTCCTGAAAAACTGCTGCTGCCTGTTCCGCTAATTGTGCGGATGGTATCATTTCCAACTGTTATTTCGCGGATGCGGTTATCATAGGTGTCACCGATATATACATTACCTGCTGCATCGACAGTTATTCCAAGTGGATACCAAAACTGAGCCTTGATGGCAGGCCCGCCGTCACCTGAAAAACCTGCTTTTCCGCCGGAGAGGGTGTAAATAGTATCATTCGAAGCTTTGATCATCCTAATGCGACAGTTGTCATGATCCACAAAGTAAATGTTGCCCGCTTTGTCAAGTGCAATTCCGGCAGGGCTATGCAGCCAGGCAGAATCAGCAGGTATACTGTCCCTGTTATATCCCGTAGAATCATTACCTGCAATGGTTGTAATAACTCCGGTTGATGCAGTTACCTTGCGAATCCTGTTATTACTGTAATCTGAGATATATAAATTATTGTTTGTGTCAATTGCAATTGCAAGCGGATTATTGAATTGTGCATTGGTTGCAGGGCCATTGTCGCCGCTGAACCCCCAACTGCCATTACCTGCTACTGTTGTTATGATTCCGGTTGTAGCATTTATTTCCCTAACACATTGATCGGATTCATCAACCATGTAAAGGTTATTTGCTTTATCTAATGCGACTGCTACCGGGTAATTGAACTGTGCATCGGTTGCCTGTCCGCCATCACCAGTGTAGCCATAACTCCCGTTTCCGGCAGCTACTGTTAATTTTCCGGTTGTTATATTTAGCTTGTGTATTATGTGATTGGAAGCGTCGGCTATGTATACGTTACCCATATTATCTGGAACAACAGCATATGGATTGATTCCAAAATCTACCCCGGTTACATTGTTTCCAAGGTTTCCGCCAGCCACAGTAGTAATAATGCCATTTTGAGCATTGGAGAGCGAAAAGCAGAGGATGAAAAGCGAAAAATAAAAGAATCTTTTTCTCAAGAGGTTTAGAATAAAATGAGGTTAATACTACTTAGTAAACCGAAACTTTTTGAATGGATTGTTTCTCTCCATTCCTTAATACTATGGAGTAAACTCCTTTACCATACTGTGAGAGATTTACAGGATATACATATTTTCCACTGCCATTTTGAATAGTTTTACTCATGATTTGCTGACCTAATACATTGTATACCGACACTTCATAATTAATGCCGGAAAGTGTATTGAATGTAATGGAGAAACTGCCGTCATTCGGATTTGGATAAACATTCAATGAAGTGCTTTCATCCAGGTTATCAATTCCCGTTGGTATTGGAATATTAATATTGTCGAGGAAAATATTCGAACCATTACCTGACCTGTTCTCAAAGGCAAACATAACATTCGATTGCCCTGCTATTGCTGGAATCATTACTGTATCTGTTCTCCAGTTATTACTTAGTGGAAGAAAGCAACCATTCATATCGGAATTTGCTCCCTGAATAACTGTTATTCCTCCGGTGGTGCATAAATTCATTCCGCCTTTTAAATAAACTCTGGTAAAAGTATTTCCACAATCAAGAGAGTAGTAAACCGCAAGACTATCGCTATATATTGTATTGTAAGGTGTGTAGGCCACATCAAAATAGATAAATGGGTTTGTAACTGTTGAAAGGTCATAAACGGGTGTATTTATCCTGTCGCGGGTTCCTTTATTTCCATATTGACAGTTGTTGAAATACATACAGTGGCTACTGTTTCCAAAACCACCTGTTCCGTTGTATTGACTCCACGAAGCTGGGTGTAAATATGGATTGTATATAGCCCATTGCGCAGGAGGGAAAATTGTTTCGAAGTTTTGGACAAAAGGAAGTGGGTTGGGGCCTTCAACAGTAATAAATGTTTTCTTAGTAACAGAATCGGTTCCGTTAATGCTGCTGACCGTAAGGGTTACCGGATATGTTCCTGCTGAACTATAAGTTACAGTAGCATTAGGCGAATTGGCTGAATTTGGATATCCACCCGGGAAACTCCATTGCCAGTTAGTAATTGGTTTTGTAGGATCTGAAACAAGGCTTCTGTCAGTAAAGTTTACAATGGTTCCAACACAACCATTTGTCGGTGCAGCGTCAAATGCGGCAGCCAATACCGGAGGTTCAATTCCTATTACAAGTTCTTCTTTTTTCGACCAGAAATAGGGTCTTGGATTTAATGTATCGAGTTTAAAAAAGCCATTGTCAGAACCACTCCAGCCCCAGTTCATGTGCAACATGTTGGTGGAATCAAAGCCATCGCAAACCCATGTGTGTCCTCCATAAACGGAATCCCAACCTGCATATTCCATAACACGTTTACTGGTAAGTTCACTATCAATTACTGCAATCCATGCTGAATCGGAATAGTTTTTCCGGAGTATTCCCTGAATCGTTTTAGCATTGTATCCGAAATATTGAACATACGAATTCTGAGCGCAAATTTTATTATCGGAAGCTACCACCCAAGCACCGCTTTCGCTTGGTGAGTATGACATATCAACGCTTACACCGCAGTCCATCATTAATTTTGAAACTTGTTTATTAACTGTTGAAACCTTATTAGGCATGGCAGTCCATACATAGGCAGAAGTGTCATAGTTCGCTTGCAACAGACCATAATTTTCAGGGCTGGTTTCATAATAAAAACTCGAGCCAATTCCGTGAGCAGGGTAATTCCAATATTTCATAACCTGAGCCATGCAGGTTGCCACGCAACCGGTAACAGACCCTCCTGGACACATAGTATTATAAGGATAAGGCTGATCCCAGGTAGTGGCACATAAAGGTGCAACCGAAATAGGAGCATGCAAAGCCCTATGAGAAAGCCTTGTATTATTTTGAAGTGCATTCCATTCTTCCGAAACTTGAGTTGAAGCCTTAAAGTTTTGTTGTTTAATGTAAGTTATATGACTCGCCTCATTTTGCATCCAGAAATAGGCATTGGTTCCGGGTTGCGGAACTACATAATTACCTTCGGTAGAATATCCAAGCACTGGGCTGATGGCATCATCGGCAGCAATTATTACAAAACCAGAATTTACATTGAAGGCATAGTAAAGCGTACCAATTGTATTAGTGGTTTCGGTATATGCCAATGTAATTCCGCTAACAGCGGTTTTGGAATTTTGCGCATAAAAGTTTGAAGCAACTCTTTGCGCCACCGATACCGGAATCGGTTTTGCATTCATTACTCCAATTGAAACAAACAGGGAAAAAGTGATAAGTAAATTCTTTTTCATTGAAACGGGATATTATTATCCTGTAAAAATAGGATAATTTTAAATAACATGGAATGGCTTATAAAATGAGTTGGTAAATTGCTATGAATTAGCGTGTTTGTGATACAAGCTTCAAGTTAATCTGTTCTGGGATCGCCGATATATGTGATTTGAATGGAAAATCTTCCCGGAAATGGCAACCTCGGCTTTCTATACGTTGCAGTGCCGATGTTACAACCATCAAAGAAGTTTCGATCAGGTTCAAAAGTTCGAGTGTTGCAACGTTAATTCCATTCGAATCAATTTTAAGCCGGATTACTCTATGTAAGTCTTGTAAGGTTTTAATGCAAGCAAGTAAGCCCTCTGCGCTTCTCACAATACCTGCATATTTCCACATAGTCTTCTGAACCTTTTCTTTTACCTGCCGAATTGTGCTATCCTCTTTCAAATCTAGCTTCAAGTTTTTTGTAATTGAAATCTCACCTATGTGAACAGTTTTACTCATTCTTCTTTCAGTTGTAATAGCAGCCTGTTCGGCAAATACAAGGCCTTCCAGCAAGGAATTACTGGCCAGTCTGTTTGCACCATGTAGCCCCGTGCATGCAACTTCGCCGCAGGCAAAAAGGTTTTTAATGGTTGTTTCGGAATTCAAATTAACTGCAACCCCACCGCACATATAATGAGCGGCAGGAACAACCGGGATCATTTCTTTTGTGCAATTAATCCCCTGTTCTTTTAATGTATTGAATATAGTCGGGAAATGGTTTTTTAGCTCAGTTGCATCAATGCCTTTAGCATCAAGAAAAACGCAATTATCATTACTGCGCCGTAGTTCATTGAAAATCGCGCGGGAAACAATGTCTCTTGGAGCAAGTGATTTCATGGGGTGATATTTTTCCATGAAGGTTTTTTCCTTACTGTCTTTTAATTCTGCACCAAAGCCACGCAAAGCTTCGGTAATAAGGAAGGTGTCCTTGCCGGGTGAGTAGAGAACCGTAGGGTGAAACTGAACAAATTCCATGTTTTTTAGTTCTGCACCAGCCCTATAAGCTATAGCATATCCATCTCCGGTTGCTATAGTTGGATTTGTATTCAAAGCATAAATCTGTCCTGCTCCGCCTGTGGCAAGCATAACAATTTTTGAGTTGATTTCCAGTAATTGACTATCTTCTTTTTCAAGTGCAATAATACCCTTGCAGCAATCTTCTTCTATAATTAAATCAACCACAAAACAGTTTTCTTTTACAGAGATATTGTTATTACTAAGTACTGCTTTCACAAGTGAGTTTTCTACTTCCCGTCCTGTTGCATCCACAGTATGAACAACTCTGGCGTGGGAGTGACCACCTTCTTTGTGTAAGTCAAACCCTCCTGAATCATTTTTATCAAAATGGACTCGAAGCCTCTCCAGTTCAAGAATACATTTTCGAGCATTGGAAACAACAAAGTCTGTAACAGTTTCGTCACTTAACCCATCACCTGTAACCATTGTATCCAGTTTATGTGAGACGGTTGAATCATCCGTTCCGAAAACTGCGGCAATTCCGCCTTGCGCAAACATGGTGTTCGATTCGCCGATTTTACCTTTTGTAATAATGAGGACCTTGGAAAAAGCAGCGCATTTCAAAGCATAGAATAAGCCTGCAATACCGCTGCCAATAACAACTATATCAGCACTGATCTTTTTCACGCGAATTGAAGCATCCTTTTAATAGGAATATAGGCCCTCCGGATTAATTCCTGATCGAGAGTTATTTCAAATCTTCCTGATTCGGAAGTATCAATTGCCTCCAATGTTTTCAGCAAATTATTCAGATTTATCTTTTTTATGTTCGGGCAACGGATGCACGGGGTAATGAATTCCTTTTCGGGATACATACCTTTTAGGGTTGCACCCAGGTCACATTCCGAAGCAAGTATAAATTGCTTTGAAGCACTTTCCCCTGCATACCTGAGAATATCATTTGTACTTCCAAGAACTCCTTTTCTGTTGTTTAAAGATACCGCAACGGCATCTTCCGGAACCTCCCAGTGGAGAAGAAACTCTGCACGGGGGTATATTTCTTTTAATGCCTTTAAAGATGAACCGGAAAATTGTTCGTGCACATCACAAATTCCATTCCAAAGAATTAATTTTTTCCCTGTTTCTTCTGCAATTTTCTTTTGAAGGTTGTGACCCATGTGCACATCCGGAACAAAAATTAATGTACCGGAATCAAATGACTTCGCTATGTTTAATGCATTTCGCGAAGTGCAGCAAATGTCGCATTCGGCTTTGGTTGCGGCATAGGTATTAATATATGCAATCACAGGTATTCCCGGATGTTGCTGTCTTAGTTTTATTACATCAGCCGCAGTAATACTGGAAGCTAACGAACACCCTGCATCTTTATCAGGGATGAAAACGTTTTTTGAAGGATTCAGAATTTTGGCGGTCTCCGCCATAAACCTTACTCCGCAAAAAATAATATTCTGTTGGGTAACTCTCGTGGCCTCAATACTTAAACCCAGCGAATCTCCTACAAAATCAGCAACGCCCCCTTTACCTGCCAGAGTCTGCAATTCAGGCGTCATATAATAATGTGAAAGCACAACAGCATTTTTTTCTTTTTTAAGCCGCTGTATTTCTTTCTTAATGGATGTTATCTCAAGTTGTTCCACTTTTTATGGGTAAATAATTAATCGGCAAATTTATTTTGAATCCCAAAAATTAAAGATGATATTACTCTTCTAAATAGGATGATTGAAATCAGCTTATAGTAGTTTTAATAATGCTGTTCCGGGAAGAGAGAATGGTTTTACAAAGCTTAATACTCAAAGGGGTAATAAGTAATGATAGCCCGGTAAAAATCCCCAGTCCTGAAAATGCAAAAAGTTTTAGGTAAGGTGTTATTGCAATCATTATTTCCGAAAATGATATTCCTTGCACAACCATCAACCCTTTCCTGAGTCCGGCTATAATCAACATTATCCAAAAAAACAAAAGCGAAAGATTTAAAATAGCCCATCCCCATAGCTGCAATTTATCCTGGCCTGTTTTTGCCCTTCCATTTGAAGCGTCGTTAGCAATAAAAAAACAGGAGGCCAGTAAGATCATTGTGTTAATTCCAATGGTGCTTCCCATTGCGTGGGCCACTGTAATATGAGTGCCATGCGTATATGCATTAATTGCAGGAATAGAAATCAATAACGCAAGAATAATATTGAGAAAGATCCAGATATCGGAAGTTAGTAAGAACCGGAATGAAAACGACCAAAGGTGTTCCTGTGCTTTTGTGACTGTTTTTCGCCAGCTGTAAATCATACGGAAAAGCAAGATCCACTCACTCATGCTTACGACATAAGAAATATTCCTAATCCACGGACTGATAGGCACTACATAGATGTGATGCGCCCAGCCGAACATTAAATTTATAAACCCCAGCATATACAAAAGAAATGCTGTTTTTGATCTGGATACTTCCGGGTTTCCGGAGATCTTTTCCATGAGAAAGATACCTGTTCCGTATACGAGCATATTCCATGAGCCAACAAGCGAACCATAAGCTTTCCATTGGATAGTAACATCGCGCAGCGGATCATTGCGAATAGCAGGCAGCAGCCATAAATACGATTCACTGAAAGTGAGGAAGAAAAATATTACCCCGGTTGCCCACATCCAGATATAGACCGGCCATTTGCCTTTAAACCCGGTAATGGATAGGAAAAAATTGAATGCGAAAATTATCCATGTGATAATAATACAGATTGAAAACACAGGAGGATATTCCCAATATTCCCGCCCGCCGAATATACCCAGCACATAGCAAGACAAAATGCAAATACCTGTTACAATAAATAAAATAAGATGGAGTTTTTGCATTTTGAAAGTTTGCCAGAACCCTTTACCAATAATAGGAAGGTAGTAGTATATGCCGCCTGTTGCACTAAGGAATATCCAGGAAATAACGAGTGAAACATGCAACGGACGGTTTTTAAAGAATGGCAGAGTGCGAAGAAAATCAGGATATACAAATTGTAAAGCAGCAATGCAGCCAAACAAGGCTCCTCCCAGCAAGCAAATGAGGCTAAGCAGAATGAAGCAAAGAGCAGTTTTATTGACTTTTGTAGCTGAATTCAATGGATCCATACCAGGATGTTTTATGTTTCAGAATAGGTGAATTTCCGGTTGAGTCAACAGTTGCTAAATAGGCAGTGAGTGAGGAAATTTCCTGTTGGCTTAAATGAAAATTTGGCATCCGGTTTGTGCCATTTTGTAAAAATGCATTAATGTATAACGAGCCTTTATTCGGAGTGGAATAAACATTGGTCAAATCTGGCCCCATATACCCGCCGAGGCCATAGATCTGGTGGCAAGCCTGGCAATTGTATTTTTGGAATAATAATTTTCCATCCGCTGCGATACCTGTTGCAATGTGTGGTTTCTGAAGACCGATATTTCCTGTATCAACCCAAATTGTGTATCCGGCAAAAAGCGTTAGAATAATGGATATCGCAGCTATTTTAAAAGTGTTCGAAAAACCTGTGTTGTTTTCTGTTGGGGGCAGGGGAGCCATACATTAAACTAATTGTTGAAACTTGGCCGTAAAATGTCTTAAAAAATGAGGGGCTTCAATAATTTTATAGCCTTTTATTTTCTCCTTATCTTCCAATATTTTTTCAAAAACTTCAATAACATATTCGATATGGCTTTGCGTATAAACCCTTCGTGGAATAGCTAGCCGCACAAGTTCCATAGGTGCGCATATAAATTTTCCATCTACATCCTCATGGCCTGACATAACAGAGCCAATTTCACAAGAACGGATTCCGCCTTTAATATAGAGTTCGCAAGCTAATGCCTGACCCGGATAACTTTCCGGTGGAATATGGGAATAAAGTTCTTTTGCATCCACATAAACGGCATGGCCGCCAATTGGCAACATAACCGGCACCCCCATTTCATGCAGTTTTTTTCCAAGGTAACCAGTGCTGCTAATTCGGTAGTGAAGATAATCGGGGTCAAAAACTTCCTGAAGGCCGGTAGCAATAGTCTCCATATCTCTGCCTGATAAACCACCGTAGGTAATGTATCCTTCAGTTATAATAAGAGTTTCGCGGCATTTGTCTGCAAAATCTTTATCCTTTAAAGCGAAAAATCCGCCCATGTTTACAATGGCATCTTTTTTTGCACTCATAATGCAGCCATCTGCCAGAGCGAACATTTTTCGGGCTATATCGAAATAACTTGTGTTTTCAAAACCTTCTTCCCGATGTTTAATAAAGTAGGCGTTTTCGGCAATTCGGCAACAATCGAGAATAAAAAGTAACTCATGATCACGGCAAATGTTGCTTATCTGAATTGCATTTTCCATGCTCACAGGTTGGCCACCGCTGCTGTTGTTAGTAACTGTTAATATAACGGCCCCTATTTTTTCTTTTCCATATTGAGCCACCAATGTTTCCAGTTTTTCAATATTCATGTTTCCTTTAAATGGATGAAGAACATTCCTTTCCTTAGCTTCTGCAATTGGTATATCAATAGCTTCTGCACCTGTTACCTCTATATTGGCACGTGTTGTGTCGAAGTGTGTGTTGCTTATAAAAACCTTACCTGGTCCTCCAAGTTTGCCATAAACAATGCGTTCTGCAGCCCTACCCTGGTGGGTTGGGAAGATGTATGGATAACCCGTGAGAGAGTGAATAGATTCCCTCATCCTATCCCAGCTTTTTGAACCCGCATACGATTCATCACCCAGCATCAATCCGGCCCATTGGTTATCGCTCATGGCAGATGTACCGCTGTCAGTAAGGAAATCAATAATTACCTGATCAGATTTCAAACTGAAAAGATTGTAATTTGCTTCTTTCAGGTATTGTTTGCGTTCCTCTTCAGTTGTAATCCGGATTGGCTCGATCACCTTTATTTTAAAGGGCTCAATAATGGTTTTAAATTCCACCATGTTTAAAGTTTTTTAAATTTTGCTTGAAAGAAACGAAGATATTCAGGCTCGTAAACCATTTTAAGACCTTTGATTTTTTTTCGCTCCTGATAAACCCTTTCAACCGATTCAGCAACAACATCCATGTGCGCCTGAGTATATACCCGGCGAGGAATTGTCAGTCTTACTAATTCGAGTTTAGGGTAAATGTTTTTTCCTGTTTTTTTATCACGGCCCGATGAAACTATTCCTCGTTCCATGCTTCTAACACCTGAGTCCCTGTATATCTCTGCTGTCAAAGCCTGGGCAGGAAAATTATCTTGCGGTACATGTTCCAGTATTTTCTTGGCATTTAAAAAAATACCATGGCCTCCAAAAGGAAGAACCACAGGAACGCCACTTGCCTGAATGTGGTTTCCCAAATATTCAACTTGTCCTATTCTGGCTCGAATATGGTCATCCTGCACGGATTCTGAAATACCTACCGACATCGCTTCCATGTCGCGACCCGCAAGGCCACCGTACGTATGCAGCCCTTCGTAAACCACTGCCAGGTTCTGTGCTTCCGATAAAAGTTTTTCATCATTCATTGCAAGTATTCCACCTATGTTTACCAGTGCGTCTTTTTTTGCACTCATGGTAGCGATATCCGTAAGCCTGCAAATTTCAAGAACGATTTGTGCTATGGATTTTGATTTATATCCGGCCTCTCTTTGTTGAATGAAAAAAGCATTTTCTGCTACTCGTGTCATATCATGGACAATCCTTATACCATGCTTCTGGGTAAGTTTTCTCAGCTCTTTCAAATTGGCGATTGATATAGGTTGCCCACCAGCCATATTTACAGAAGTAGCAACGCATATATATGGTATTTTTGAAGCTCCGTATTTCTTAATTACATCCTCCATTTTGCCAATATCTACATTGCCTTTAAAAGGATGAGTGCTGTCCGGATCGTGAGCTTCATCAATAATAACATCAATAAAAGTTCCTCCTGCAATTTCCTGGTGAAGTCGTGTTGTGGTGAAATACATGTTGCCAGGTATTATATCCCCTTTCTTGATAAGAATTTGAGATATAATATGCTCGGCACCTCTTCCCTGGTGCGTAGGTATGGTGTATTTATAGCCGTAATATTTTGTTACGGCCGCTTCCAGGTTATAAAAATTGCTGCTACCTGCATACGCTTCATCACCTAACATTAAGGCGGCCCACTGACGGTCGCTCATGGCAGATGTTCCGCTATCGGTTAATAAATCAATATATACGTCTTTGGAGCGTAAAAGAAATGTATTATACCCTGCATCCGCAAGGCATTTTGCCCTTTCTTTTTCAGTTGTCATATGAATGGGTTCAACCATCTTAATTTTGTAAGGTTCGGCCCACGACCGTTTTTGCCGGATAGGTATTGTAACTGTTTTGTTTTTCATGAATGAATATGTTTTAGTTTATGATAATCGCCTGATTTTTTCGAGGGCTTTAATGTCGAGGATCTTTATCTCTCCAATGTCTGTATCTACAATATTTTCATGTTTAAAATCGGTAAGTGTTCTGATGAGTGATTCTGTTGTTGTACCGATTAATCCTGCCAGATCATCGCGGGAAACATGAAGTGTATAAGTAGTATACTCTTTTTTGTTGTGATGTTTTTTCTTTAATTGTAATAGCGCGCCTGCCACGCGGGCACGAACGGAATTAAATGCTAGCGTCATCAGTCGTTCCTCAATATCGCTGATGTCGTTAGCCAGGAGTTTAATAAAATGCCGACCCAATTGCTGGTCTGAATTAATAAGCAAAAGGAAATCATCCTTTGGAATTAACAATACTTCAGATTCTTCTGCGGCAACAGCCGTATCAGGATAAGTGCTATTCTCAAGCACGGCTATATAGCCAAAAAATTCTCCTTTTTCGTGAATATCAATAATAAATTCTTTTCCTTCCGGGCCAAGTTTTACAGTCTTGATTTTCCCTTTTTTAACAAGATAAACCATATTCGGTTCATCTCCTTCGTAGTAAATATTTTCACGTTTATTAAAGCTTCGTGTTCTGTAACCTGTTAAACTATCGTTGGATATTTTTTCCGGGTTTGGGCTGCTTAAAAGTTGAAGCAGATTGTTCATGCTTGGGGAATATTCCGGAGGGGCAGTATTGTTTTGAAGATTGGCAGTCTTAGTTAGGGAATGGATAGATGGCATGCTATTAGCAACAGGAATCAGTACCTCCAATACATCCTTCGTTATACCGGAACTTGCGGCACCACCGGAAAGTTTCAATAGTAAAACCGGAATATTTTCGGTTGGCCCGTTTTTAGAAAGCATGGTTGAAACACAGTATCCGTCAATATCGGGGAGGATCGTATCGCAAATAATAAAAGTGGGGTTCTCAGTTTTTGCCAATTCAATACCCTGCATTCCCGATGTGGCAAAATGAGTTTCGTATCCTGACAGTTGGGGGAGTTTCTTTACCCCTTCTCCGGCTGATACATTTCCCGTAATAACTAGCAATTTATTCATCTCCAGAATTTAACCGAATAATTTGATTACAAAGAGATATTGAAATGAGTAATGCAAACATGACAATTATCACAGGTAGTACCTAATTTAAATCATGTACTCTTGGTTAAATATGTAATCAAATAAAGTTAAAATATGAATAATTAATGAGTGCAGGTGATCAATATCAATCCGATTGGCTGATTGCCATCATCCGCGTTGAATCATGTGGAAAATATCTTAATTAAAAAATATAAAAAATGCAAGAAAGAAATAATGAACTTCTCCTGGTTGCTAAAACAATATCTTAAATGTTTCAAAAGCTTCTTTGGCCAGGTTATCACGATGGGCCGGATGAGCTATTTTTATAAATTCCTTTACTCGTTGTTTAATGTTTTTTCCATAAAGGTCAGCAACTCCATATTCAGTAACAATATAGTGTACGTGTGCGCGTGTTGTAACAACTCCGGAACCTAATTTAAGTGTCCCCACAATTTTAGAAGCTCCTTTATTTGTAATTGATGGCATTGCTATGATGGGTTTTCCACCTTCCGATAAAGAAGCACCTCTCATAAAATCCATTTGCCCTCCTACACCCGAGTACAAATAACTGCCAATTGAATCGGCACACACTTGCCCTGTTATATCCACCTCAATGGCACTGTTAATGGCAGTAACCTTAGGGTTTTTCCTGATATTCTGTGTGTCGTTCACATACGATGATTCGTGCATTTCGAATAAAGGATTATTGTCGATGTAATCATATAATTTACGAGTCCCCATTGCAAACCCGCTAACTATTTTGCCTTTATCTATTTTCTTCAGTTCTCCTGTTATCACTCCATTTTCAACTAGGTCAATAATACCATCCGAAAACATTTCGGTGTGCACACCCAGTTGCTTATGGTTATGTAGTTTAGCAAGCACAGCATTTGGTATTTTTCCAATTCCCATTTGCAGTGTAGCACCGTCTTCTATAAGGCTCGCAACATTTTGGGCTATCATTAAATCGGTTTCATTAGCTTCTCCGGAAGTAATTTCAAAAATAGGCTCATCAACTTCTACCAGTGCTGTAAACCTGGAAGAATGAATAATGCTTCCGCCAAAGGTTCGGGGCATATTCGGGTTTACCTGGGCTATAATATGCCGGGCACTTTCAATTGCAGCCAATGCTGCATCAACAGATACCCCAAGGCTGCAATATCCGTGTTCATCAGGAGGAGATACATGCAGCAAGGCCACATTGATCTTGATGATTCCTCTTCTGAACAGGTAAGGAACCTCACTCATGAAAACAGGAATATAATCGGATATGCCCTTGTTTACCGATGCACGCATGTTAGGGCCAATAAAAAAGCAATGAACATTAAAATGGGGGTGCATTTCTTCTGTTGCATAGGGTGTTGCCCCTTCAGTATGCAAATGATAAACGGAAACATTTTCCAATGATTTTCCTCTTTCTGTCATTGCATGAATAAGTTGCTGGGGTGCTGCCGCTGCCGTTTGAATAAAAACATTATCACCAGATTTAAGAATTGATAATGCTTCCGTTGCCGAGATGTAATTAACGTTTTTTGTCATGGGGTATTAATTATTTATAAAAAAACCTGCCCTAAAGGACGTCTGTTAATCCTTTAGGGGCAGGTTAAAAAGAAAAGCAGAAATTTAAGAAGTTTTAGTTTCTATTTTAAGGTTGATTATAGTAACTTCATTTTTACAATGCAAAAGTACATCTGCTTTAATCTACTTAAATGACAGGAATCAAATTGCTTGATGACTTTCATCAGGATCAACCGGAATGCATTTTTTGGTAATGATAATAACAAAGAGGTTAAGCAATATTTAAAATAAGACCTCCTTATTTCGTAATTATCTCTCAGTAATCTTAAACTCCGTTCTGCGGTTCATCTGCCTGCCTTCATCAGTTGTATTGGAGGCAACCGGATCATCTGCCCCATAACCTTTTGAGGTCATGCGTTTGGCAGAAATTCCATGAGTTGTAAGATATGTCATAACTGATTTTGCACGGGCGGCAGATAGTTTGAGGTTGTAGGCCTGTGTCCCCTTATTGTCGGTGTACCCCGATAATTCAATTTTAATAGTCGGGTATTTTTTCATCAGGTCAATTACGCGTTGCAATTCAGGGTTTGATTCCTTACGTAAGGTAGATTTATTGAAATCGAAGAATATATTACGTAATGCAATATGGCTGCCCACTTGCAAAGGTTGAAGAGCAACATCCTTTTCAATTTCACGGTAGTGAGATGAGTCGGTTAAATCAATATTAGCTGAATAGAAGAGGTAATTATCAGCTGTTACAGCAATACCATAATTGATACCGGAAGAAAGCGAAACCACATATTTTCCAGTGGCACTGTCGGTAGTAAATTCAGCAATAGCTTTGTTTTTCTTATTATCTACAAGTTTAATAGTTGCAAAAAGCGGTTTGTGGGTTTCGGAGTCAACAACCGTTCCTCTTAGAAGGGCTTTATTTGAAGCGGCAACTGTAACGGCCCCATTCATCATCACATCCGGAATATTGGAAGTTCCGGCAAGCAGGTTAGGGGAGTTGCTTATATACAATGGCTTTTCAGGGCCAAGGAAAGTGATCATATAGATATCCATATCTCCACTGCCACCATCCTGGTTGGAAGAATAGTAAGCATGTTTCTTATTGGCAGGAGCAACAAAAAACACATCGTCGCCGGGGGTATTTATAGGGTATCCCAGGTTTTCAGGCACCGACCATTGGCCCGAGTTGTAAGTCGATTTGAAAATGTCATAACCACCCATGGTGTTGTGTCCGTTCGAACTGAAGTAGAGTGTTAACCCATCCGGAGAAAGAAATACACCTTGTTCATCGTATTGGGTATTAATGGTTGGTCCGAGGTTCTGGGCATCGGTCCATTTTCCATTACCATCCAATACCGTTTTATAAATATCCCCCATTCCGTAGCCACCAATTTTGTCGCTTATAAAGTAAATTACTTTTCCGTCAGCCGAAATTGCAAGCGATGATTCTTTTCCGCCCGAATTAATTTTATCATCAACTCTTTTTGGTGCCGACCACAAATTGTTGGCGAATTGAGTTTGGTAAATATCCCCGTTCTGGTTGGTTCTGTATATGTACAATGTGTGTCCGTCAGGAGAAAGCCCGGCGGTTGCATCGTGCGATTTTGTGTCAACCGGTGCACTAAGGCTAACAGAGGTACTCCAGGCCCCATTCTTGTTATGGGAAACAAAAACATCTTCAAAACTTTCACCGTCCGTAATATCTATTTTATCACCGGAGCTGGCAGGCATACGCGAGGTATAAATAAGTTCTGTTTCGTCGGCATTAATTAACGGACGGTATTCAGGGTATTTGGTATTAATAGTAGTACCAAGATTATCCACAAAAACCCTTGTTGGAGCCTGACTTATTAATTTACCATTGTTGCATTCTTCAATTTTCTTTCGCACATCTGAAATCTCCATGGTTTTATCCGGAGTTAAGGTTTGAAGGTAAGTGTTATATTCACGAATAGCACTATCCCAATACATATTTAAATGAAGTGCCCTGCCAAGGTAATAATGTGCTTCAGTATTAGCCGTAGGGTCAAGTTTAATAGCTTTTATTAAATATTTTGCCGCATTATTCTTCTGCGATGAATATATCATGCATTTGCCTATTTTAAAATTAAGCTTTGCATTATCGGCATAGAAATTCTCGGCACTCAAATAATAGGAGATAGCGTACCTATAGTAATGCGCACCCATATCGTAATACGAGTTTCCTTTTTTTATGGAATCAACTGCTTTTTTATAGCCCTTAACATTATCTTTAAAGTTCTTTTTTACAAAATCTAAATTCTGGCTAAACCCTACAAGTGAAAAATGCATAAAGCATAATGTTAAAAGCAACCTCGTTACTTTATGCACTTTATAAGCTTTATGTATTTTATTACTCACTCTCATTTGCAATCCGTTATATAATCATTCGCAATAGCCATACCATATTGAATTGCTTTCTGCCAATCGGCACAGGCATCTTTTGGTTTACGCATCAACTCTTCAATTATACCGCGGTTCAGATAGGCAGGGCCATATTCCGGTTTCAATTTAATGGCCTGGTCGCAATCAGCCTTGGCTTTTACAAGGTTATTCATTTTATATTCAGCCATTGCGCGGTTGGAATAGGCATAAACATTTGTTGAATCCATCGAAAGGGTCTTATTGAAATCGCTAATGGCATCCAAATACTTTTTCTTAGCGAGATATACAGTACCTCTGTTGTTGAAAGCATCGGGGAAGTTTGGTTTCAAGGCAAGGGCTTCACCAAAGGCACCAATTGCACCATCAAAATCACTGTCTTTAAATTCTGAATTACCCATGTTATTGTATGCTTCGGCACTTTTAGAAAATGAAAGGGCAGTACGATAGTCATCAACTGCTGCTTTATAGTTTCCAAGCTGGTAATTGCATACTCCTCTGTCATTATAAGCTTCGGCAAAGCCCGATTTGGAAGAAATTGCGAGCGTGAAATCGGTCAAGGCTTCTTTATACAGGCCAGATTTTGCCAAAAGTTCCCCAAGGCAAAACCAGACATCGCCATTGTTTGAGTTTTTCTTTACAATGCGTTTAAATGCAATTAAGGCCTGATCATTATTACCCAATACTGTTTGAACCTGTGCGTAACCATACCATGCTTTTTCGTCATTCGAATCAAGGCCCAGGGCTTTTTTATAATCGTCAGCAGCATTCTGATAATCTTTTTGCCTGAATTTTGTATTTGCTCGTCCAACATACGCCTGTTCAAACTTTGGATTGCCATTTATAGCTTGCGTGAAGTTAGTGAGAGCTGAAGGGTAGTTCCCTTTTGAAAAATCACTCAACCCGCTATTATAACTCATTTTTGCATTTTGGTCCGGTGAAACCTGAATTGTTTTCACTGTATCCTTACTGCTTGATTTTTTAGCAGGAGTTTTAGCGTTGCCTTTTGCAGGAGCTTGAGCGTTTGCAGCAGATAATGAAATAAATGTAAAAGCAATAAAGCATAAAGCTAAAATTGGCATTCCAACTTTATGAACTTTACAAACTTTATTAACCTTATAATTCGTTTTCTTCATTTAAAATCCTAATAATCTAATTCCTGCAGCAACTGATAATACATGCCCACCGCCATTATTTAAATACGCAGTAATATCATTGGTGCCAACATAAAAATCAAGTCCGCCGATAAAGTTGACAAATACTCCCAAAGGAACAACATATCCAAATCCTTTTTCGGTGGCAATTCCAAAGTTTAATTCTATATAATGGAATACATTGATTTGTGCTCCAACTGAAAAGTAAGAGCTTAGAAGATTTCCGGGAACCGTATTCAAAGGAGAAACAAAATCTGATGCCAGTTGAATTCCTTTTGATAAGCGGTAACTAACACCTATCCTGAATTTAGTAGGTAATTGAGTGGTATAATCAGGTCCGGGCTTTTGGGTATAAAAGTAATTCAGGATCTTGGCACTGTTTTGAACATATTTTCGCAAACTGTCTGCATTTGGAAAGGTTAAAGTAGCAGGAATAAAATCTATATTCTGCCAGTGTATTTTTCCGAGGTCGGTTACTGACATGCCCAATTTCCATCTTTTATAGCTGGCACTTAATCCAAGATCAACTCCAAATCCCCGACCATTGGCTGTAAATATATTGGACAGTATATTTTTTGTGTAGTTCGAGTTCCCATAAACATAGGTTCCTTCTTCTATGTTTTGATTCCCTATAAATTGAGAACTGAATTGTCCTAATCCCCAAATAGGCTTTAATCCAAAACCTCCAAATATCTCTATCGGATTGGAAACAGTATCCGAGGTTTTAGATTTATAATCGAGGTAGTCTGAATTTTGAAAAGAAGCTCCGCCTTTGCCTGTACTTTTAATTTTAATGGTCAAAAGTTTATGACCATAATCAATATTAAGTTCACGGTAATGGTAACCACCCATATTTGTTCCATCAAGTAATTCAGCCGGGGTTTTAGTTAACAATGCAGAATCTTTTCTGATGGCTTTAATGAGTGTGGCAGAATCTTTTATGTCGACCAGATCAGTAATAATTTTGGCTGAATTAGGACTGAAGTAGGCATGTGCATAAGCGTGGTCCGTGAGGCTTATCGCAAATCCGCCCAGTTTTTTAAAATGAAATGAAAAGGAGAAGAAATTGGCTGAAACTGCAGCATTCAGTCCGCCCGGAGTTGTCATGGCTTCGTAAGCCTGTTGCCTCTGCTGGGATGTTAATGAATCAAATTGTGCTGATTTTACTTCATGAATTGTCAAGGCTTGGTCTTCAATATTAAGGCTGATATTAGCTACACTCAGCGAAAAACCATGATTGTCGCTCCAGCCCAGATTTGCCGGGTTGATATTGATAGCCTCCCAATCTTTTGCAGTAGCTGTTACCGACCCCCCCCTGGCAGTAGCGGTAGGCCCGCCAAAGTCAATCTGTGCAAAGGATATCAGCGGAGAAAATAAAAAAGTAAGAATAGTAATTTTCCTCATGCGCCGGTAAAAGGGTCAGTTTTATAGTTTCAGAATTCGAAGCTATGAAATATTTATAATATATGGAAGTGATATTATTTACATTAAAGATAATAAAGCCATTTTTCACCGCTTTATCGCAATAAAACTGCAATTGTATGCTAATAACTTGTTGAAAAAAATAAATATTTACACAGTATGGAATTTGCCATGTTTCAGTCAGACCAAAAATTTTACATTTGCGTCCCGAATTAAAAAAAACCTGTGACACTTATTAAATCTATTTCAGGCATCAGAGGAACCATTGGCAGCAATGGGGATGGTGGTTTGTCGCCTACTGAAATTGTGAAATTCACTGCCGGATATGGCACTTGGGTGAAGCGCAACCAGAAAGACAAGACCAAAAAGAAACCCCGCGTTGTAATTGGACGTGATGCACGTATGTCAGGTTTGTTTGTCCGGAATATTATTGCCGGAACCTTGCAGGGGCTTGGAATTGATGTTACTGATTTAGGTCTGGCATCAACTCCGACAGTTGAATTAGCCGTAACAGGAGAAAATGCAGATGGAGGTATTATTATTACTGCCAGCCATAATCCTAAAAACTGGAATGCAATGAAATTGCTCAATTCCAAAGGAGAATTTATTTCAGAAGCTGAAGGAAAGGATGTATTGAATATATCAAGGATTGGCCAGTTTGAGTTTGCTAATGTTAACTCTCTGGGTGAAATAAAGTTGGATGATACCTATCTTCAAAAACATATTGACCTTATATTGAATCTTCCTTTAGTAGATGTTAAAGCTATAAAGGCAAAGAAATTTAAAGTTGTTCTGGATGCTGTTAATTCTGTTGGAGGAATTATTGTTCCTACTTTATTAAAACAGTTAGGAGTGGAAGAAATTATTCCAATTTTCTGCGAGCCTACGGGAGACTTTAAGCATGAAGCCGAACCATTACCGGAAAACCTGACTGAGTTATCGAAAACCGTAGAACGGAAGAATGCCCACCTGGGTATAGCTGTTGATCCGGATGTTGACAGGCTTGCACTTGTTTGTGAAGATGGCGAAATGTTCGGCGAAGAATATACACTTGTAGCTGTTGCAGATTATGTTCTGAAAAATAAAAAAGGAAATACCGTTTCCAACCTCTCATCCACGCGTGCACTTAAAGACATTACAATAAAGGCAGGTTGCAATTATTTTCCTTCTGCCGTTGGCGAAGTGAATGTTGTTGAATGCATGAAAAAGAATGAGGCTGTAATAGGAGGTGAGGGTAATGGTGGCATCATCTATCCTGATTTACATTATGGCCGCGATGCGCTTGTGGGGATTGCTTTATTCCTTACTCACCTTGCAAAGTTTGGAAAAAGTTGTTCTATGTTACGTTCACAATATCCGAATTACCATATTTCAAAAAACAAGATTGAACTGTCACCGGATCTTAACGTTGACAAGGTTCTTACCGGCATTAAAGACAAATATAAAAAGTATATTGTTGATACACGAGATGGAATTAAATTAGAATTTGACAAAGACTGGATTCACTTGCGCCGTTCCAATACAGAGCCGATCATTCGCATTATTGCAGAAGGTGCCTCACGCACTACTGCCGATAATCTTGCCCAAAAACTGATGCAGGATATCAGCGAGGTAATGAAAAACAGATAAGTTTTATTTCAAATCTCCCAACAGTTTTTTACAACTGTTTTTCACTTGTTGAGAATCGTCGCCGGCATAGGGTGCGCCAATAGCATTTTGCAGCCATACCTTAGCATCGGCATCTTTACCCATTTTATGGTATACAGCGGCCAATTCATATTGGTGCAAAATATAGTCAGGTTCATAAAGTACTGCTTTTTCATACGCAGCAGCGGCTTGTGCATAGGTTCCTTCGGGAAGTGAAGTGCCATATAAAACCCGCACGGCTAATTTTTCAACAGAATTAAAACTTGCCAGCTTATCAAACCACCGCCCCAGCAAATGGTAGGCTCCCGCATGGTGTGGTATTATTTTTATAGTTTTATCCAGTTCCGTTTTCATTATGCCGGCAATTGATATCTGCTGCTTATGTGTAGCGTATTCACTTATCACTCCAATGGCAAAAGCATAGGCATAGTGCGATTCACCATTGGTAGAGTCGAGTTTCAATGATTTTTTTGCAAGATATTCACAATGTTTGTATGCATCAATGGGGGGATTATCAGGCTTGGTTTCATCGTGAAGTGTTTTGCATGTAAGCACCGAAACATAATCAAGGTAAGCAGTATTGTTAGAGTCCTTGCTCAACAGCAACCGGAAAATGGCTAATGCATCATGAAACTTTCCTTGTTTCCTCAACTGAACTGCCTTGGTAAAAAGAGCAGAGTTTTGTGAAAAGCCGGTTTCTGATAATAGCAAAAATAAAAACCCTGCTAATACAACAATTTTATTCTTTAGTTTCATTTTATAAATGTATTACCTCACCGTAAGCCGCCGCAGCAGCTTCCATAATGGCTTCACTCATGGTAGGGTGCGGGTGTACCGATTTGATCAATTCGTGACCGGTTGTTTCCAGTTTGCGGGCAACCACAATTTCAGCTATCATTTCAGTAACGTTATATCCTATCATGTGTGCGCCTAAAAGCTCACCATACTTTGCATCAAAGATGAGTTTCACAAAACCGTCTTTCGCGCCGGCGGCACTTGCTTTACCCGATGCTGAGAATGGAAACTTGCCAATCTTTAATTCATAGCCCACAGCTTTGGCCGCTTTTTCAGTATATCCAACCGAAGCAATTTCAGGCTGGCAATAAGTACAACCCGGAATGTTATTATAATTGAGCGGTTCAGGATTTTGTCCAGCCATTTTTTCTACACAAATAATTCCTTCAGCACTTGCCACGTGGGCCAATGCTTGTCCTCCAACACAATCACCAATAGCATGAACGCCCGGTATGTTGGTTTGGTAATATCCATTTACAACAATTTTTCCTTTATCGGTAATAACACCCAGATCTTCCAGTCCAATATTTTCAAGGTTAGAAGCTATGCCCACAGCCGAAAGCACAACATCGCAATCAACAACTGATTCTCCTTTGGCATCTTTAATCTTTACTTTGCATCCTGTGCCTGCTGTGTCAACGCTTTGTACAGCGGCTTCAAGCTTCACATCAATACCCAATTTCGCAAACGATTTAGCCAGGGTCTTTGATACTTCTTCATCCTCTACAGGCACAATGTTTGGCAACATTTCCACAAGGGTTACTTTGGTTCCCATAGTTGCATAGAAATATGCAAACTCTGAACCGATAGCTCCGGAGCCTATTATCACCATTGATTTTGGCAGGGATGGTAACACCATAGCTTCACGGTAGCCAATGATTTTTTTACCGTCAATTTTCAAGTTTGGTAATTCACGAGAACGCGCTCCGACAGCAACTATTATGTTTTTTGCTTCGTAGTCGGTAGTCTTACCATCGGCAGTTACAGCCACCTTTTTTCCTGCTTTCAGTTTGCCGGTGCCTTTTATTACTTCAATTTTATTTTTACGCATCAAAAACTGTACACCTTTGCTCATACCTTCAGCCACACCACGGCTGCGTTTTACAATAGCCCCAAAGTCAGCTTCGCCGCCGTTTACCTTTATGCCGTAGTCGGCAGCATGTTTAAGGTATTCAAACACCTGTGCGCTTTTAAGCAGAGCTTTGGTTGGGATACAGCCCCAGTTGAGGCATATACCACCCAGTTCCGAACGTTCTACAATAGCCACTTTCATGCCCAGTTGGGAGGCCCTTATTGCAGCCACATATCCACCGGGACCGCTGCCTATTACTATTAAATCGTATGTCATTGCTCAGTTAAAAGTTTTAAAGTTCGTAAAGTTTTAAGGATTGGAAGGCGAAAATAATAAAATTACACCGAATTACCCTTACAGTTTTATTCCCTTTCAGAAGTCTCATTTGCAAATTCATACCTCCAAGGCTATTCTGAAAATATCAAGCGTGCTTTTTATGGGCAAACAAAACAAAGGCAGAAGCAAGTTCAAATTGAGCAGCCTGCGAAAGTTCAGTAACAAAAGGCTTTGTAAGGTGTTGCTCAACAGGAGGCAAAAGATCACTCACTTTCATGTTCAAAAACTCTTCGCGGTTAGCTTCAGGCAGCCCTTTTATCCAACTATCCAGGAACCATGTGAGGGTCCAGATAGGAGAGGTGCTGTCAAGCACTTCAATATGGTCTACTACCATAGGTCCCTGAAACAGGTTACTTAAACCCTGATGGGTCATATTATAATAATGGTTAGGATAACCATGGTAAGGCTGCAAGAATGGCACACAGCAGTATAATTCGCCACCGGGCTTCAACACACGGGTTATTTCTTTTGCACAACGGAAGGGGTCTTTTACATGCTCAAGTACAGCACTGCTGATAACGGCATCTATACTATTATCTTTAAATGGCAATTCTTCGCCCACCCCGAGCACGTCGGTCGATTCATAGGGTTCAATCTCAAAATTTATAACGTTGGGGTAATAGTCTGCACGATAGCCTGCACCGGCATCGAGCACCATATCATCGGCATTGCGTTCGATAATGCTTTTTGCATACTGGTCGTATCCATTGCTGCTGACTAAGTAAGCATCAATAATACCCCAGGTCTTGCGTATATCATCGGTAAGAAAGTCATACATTCCATCCAGCTTTTTATGGGGTATTTCTTCCTTCAGCAAACGCTGTATGCGGGTTTGTTTGCCACGCTTAGCCTCAGCCAGTAAAGGATTGAATTGCTGTCTTCCTTCCTGTTTTCCATAAAATAAAAAATGCGCATGACCCGAATGTATAGAACCATTTTTTATTGCTTCCGCAACATCCGGATTTGCCTTTCTGTAGGTCTCTTCATTGAAGTTTTGATCGGTAGCTTGTTCAATTACACGTATGGTTTGGTATGGTCTCATTGGGGTTGCTTGAAAGCCTAAAGGTATTTAATAATTCAACATTAATATGTTCATAGTTTATAGTTGATGATACGAAGTACAAGGTGTTCTTACTCTACTTTTGATTTTTTAATTCCTAATTCCTGTTTAATGAAGTATATTGTTTCCTATTCTCCCCACCATCAGCATTTTATAGATATTGAAATTGTAATAAAGGTAAATGCCGTCAAAACACAGGTGCAGTGCCCTGCGTGGAGACCCGGCCGTTATGAAATGGGCAACTTTGCAGGCAATGTAAGGGGTTGGAAGGCATTGAATGAAAAAGGTGAAGCCCTTACTTTCAAAAAGTTGACAAAGGACTTATGGGAAGTGGAAACCGCCAACTGTAATGAGTTGCATGTGTTCTACAAATATTATGCATCCGATCTGAATGCGGGTTCTACGTATCTCGATGACCGCCAGCTTTACATGAATCCAGTTAACTGTTGTATGTATGTACCTGAATACCGAAACGAGCCTATAGTCATGGAAATGCTGCTTCCTGAAGGCTATCGAATTGCCTGTTCCATGAAAATGGGAACACCAATAAAAGTAGAAACACATTATCTTCATACGCTTACTGCGGCCAACTACGATGAACTTGCGGACAGCCCACTAATAGCCAGTCCTGCACTTCAATTGGAAACAATTCAGGTGGATAAACTGAAAGTGAATATCTGGTTTCAGGGAGAGGTAAAGCCGGAATGGATAAAGCTTAAAAAGGATTTTCAAACTTTCATCGGCGAACAAATACAAATGATGGATGGTTGTCCCGTAGATGAATACCATTTTATTTTTCAGGCATTGCCATATAAGTTTCATCACGGTGTGGAACATCTTGGCTCAACTGTTATTGCAATAGGCCCATCATACAATCTGATGAAATACGATCCGTTCAATAGTTTTCTGGGTGTATCCTGTCATGAGTTTTTCCACTGCTGGAATATAAAGACAATTCGACCTGTTGAAATGTTCCCGTATGATTATACAAAGGAGAACTACTCAAGACTTGGCTATGTGTATGAAGGTGTAACCGATTATTATGGTGATTATCTTTTATTACGATCGGGAGTATTTAGTGAGTTCGACTACCTGAAAGCCGTGCAGCAACAGATTCAAAAGCATTTTGATAATTACGGCAGGTTCAATCTTAGTGTTGCCGATTCATCTTTTGACACTTGGTTAGATGGCTATATTCAAGGTGCTCCTTACCGCAAAGTATCAATCTATACTGAAGGTGCACTGTTGGCTTTTATAGTGGATACCTTTATCCGCAGTCATACTAACAATACCAAGTCTCTGGATGACGTGATGAGAAATCTTTACCACGATTTTGCCAAGCAGGGCAAGCCTTACAGCGAGTCCGATTATTGGAACATTATTGAAAAAACAGCAGGACAATCCTGTAAATACATTTTTGATAATTATGTAAACAAAGCAGCAGACCTTGATGTGCCACTGGTGGAGGCATTGAAGTATATCGGTCTGATGATGCAAACAGCCCCTTCTAAAAAACATTGTGAGCGTTTTTGGGGAATGAAGGTAGTTGAGGACGATGGTAAATACAAGGTAACTGCTGTAGTTCCCTCATCTCCGGCTGAACAGGCGGGTATAAGTGTGAATGACGAAATAGATCTTATTAACGGACATTCCTTAAAAGGCAACTTCCATGATTGGTGCAGCTATTATGGACAGGAGCAAGTTAGGTTAAGCCTCGTATCTCAAAGTTTCAGGAGATACACCAACGTAAAACCTATAGCTGGAAAAGAGTTCTTCCCTTCCTTCTTTGTAGTAAAGATAAAGGATGCTACACCCGTGCAGAAAGCAGCTTACAAAGCATGGAGCCGACAAGAATTCTGAAAGTGCTCCCCAAACTACTAAACGGGCTTTGACACTTCCAATCGGGGTGGATGACGCTTCGGTCACCATCATGACATTTATCGTCATTAACTCCGGCTATTCAATAACCGCAGTAACCGACACCTCAATATTGGCATTGAGCGGCAAGCGCGATACCTGAACGGTTTCACGGGCAGGAAAATTACCTGTGAAATAAGAACCATATACTTCATTCACCTGGGCAAAATCATCCATGCTGCTAAGGAAAATGGTAGTCTTTACTATGTTCGACATTTTCAATCCGGCAGTTTCCAATATGTTTTTAATATTGTTCATAACCTGTGTGGCTTCTACTTTAATGTTTTCGGTTTTCATGGCTCCGCTTACAGGGTCTTTTCCCACTTGTCCCGATACAAATACAAAGTTGCCAGCCTGCACCGCCTGGCTATATGGGCCAATAGGTTCAGGACAATTTTTAGTGTAAATAGCTTTCATATAAATAGAATTAGTTTTTCGAAAGTAATCTTTTTCTGTGTTGCAAACCCCAGGTTCGTAATTCTTCAATTACCTTATGCAACGATTTGCCATAGGAAGTAAGAGAATATTCAACTGTAACCGGAAGCGTATCATATACGGTCCGCTTCACAAGCTGGTTAAGCTCCAGTTCTTTCAATTCCTTTGATAACATCTTCGGGGTGATACCTTCAATTTCCCGTTGCATTTCTTTAAAGCGCTTGTTGCCAAAGGTCAGGGCAACAATGATTGGCAACTTCCATTTACCGCTCAGGATATCCAGTGCATCTTTAACCGGCAGCAGGTTTTTTTTGCATTCGCTGTGCTGTTCAATACCTGTTTCTCCGTTTGCTTTTCGCTTTTTAATTTCCTTTTCTATAGTGGTAGCCATATTCATGGGTATTAATTCTAACATGCAAAAGTAGGAAAATTCCCAGTAATATAGGTAGTATCCCGAAGTATACTGGTATCTTTTAGTATAGTGGTAACTTTTGTATACTAACTATGCCATATCTTTGCGCTCATAAATCAATAAAAAACTATAATTATGAAATACGTTCCTTTAATCGGAAGAACCCTTTTCTCTCTTATTTTCCTGATGTCGGGTATAATGGGACACATGGTGGGTGCAACAGGTACAGCAGCCTACGCCGCCTCAGCCGGACTTCCTGCGCCAATGGCCCTGGTTGTAATATCGGGCATAGTGGCTCTTTTAGGAGCTTTAAGCATCATTCTTGGATGTAAAGCCAAATTAGGTGCCTGGTTAATTGTACTGTTTCTTATTCCTGTGACTTTTACCATGCATAAATTCTGGGGTATAACCGACCCGACGCAAAGCCAGATGCAAATGGTGTTTTTTATGAAAAACATTGGTTTGATAGGTGGAGCTTTAATGATTACTTATTTCGGTGCAGGGCCTATTAGTATAGATGCATCAAAAGGAAAGTAATGTAATGGACACCGGATATTAAAAAGAGCCATTTAGTGTAATGGATGTAATATTTTTCTATCGATATGTAACGCTTTAAATAGGTCTCTTTCCAAATTTTGCACTGTAGATATTTATTGCATAATGACTCCTGTATAACTTAAAATTTATTTAAATAATTTAACAACAACAACAAACAAAAATGGACACAACAGAAAAAACAACAACATCTAAAGTTTGGACTTTAGACAAAGCTCATGCAAAAATCGGATTTGGCATTACCCATATGCTTGTATCTGAAATTGAAGGTTCTTTTAAGAACTTTGATGTAAAGCTAAATGCACCCAGTGAAGATTTCAGCGGTGCTGAAATAGAAGTTACCGCTGACGTTCACAGCATTGATACTGCTAATGAAATGCGCGACAACCATTTAAAACAAGCAGATTTTTTCCATGCTGAGAAGAACCCTCAACTGACTTTTAAAAGCAAGTCATTTGTAAAGGTGGCCGATAAAAAATATGTTCTGAATGGTGATTTAACCTTTAATGGTGTTACTAAAAACGTTAACATGGATGTGAAAGGAAATGTGGTACAACATCCCATGAACCCGGCTACTACCGTTGCAGGATTTAAGATTACCGGCGAAGTAAAACGTTCTGACTTCAACTTTGGAGGCAATTTCCCTGCCATTGCACTTAGCAATGATGTTGAAATCAGATGTAACGTAGAATTTACTGCGGCTTAAGGATAAATGAGTTGAATCTGGTAAGTCCCCTGGCCCCAAAGGTCAGGGGACTTTTTTATTTCCGGAATCAGCACTTTTCTTCTTCACAAGGTTCATTCTCGTGTTCTGATTCGAGTGTGATGTGGTGAATGTTGTTGTGCTCCAGTTCGTGTTTCAGGTTGTGTTTTATAGTTTGTTCTTCAACGCTTGTAAGGCCCAGAGGTAATACGAGGTGAGCTGTTAGAGCATTTTCTGTCGTACTGATAGCCCATACATGAATATGATGCAGATCTTTCACTCCATTAATCTTCAAAGCTGCATTCCGGATCTTTTCAATGCTCATACCGGTTGGTACTGCATCCAGAGTAAGCCTCAAACTATCCCTCAACAAATTCCATGTACTTATTAAAATAACACCTGCAATTATCAAACTCAATATACTGTCGAGGATATACCATTGAGTATAAATTATAATGATACCACCAATTACTATTCCTAGCGAAACTAATGCATCGGATAAAAGATGGATGTACGCACTCTTTACATTCAGATCTTTGTCTTTTCCTTTCATGAACAGCATCGCTGAAAGTCCATTTACCAATATTCCAATTCCGGCTACAATGGCAATGGTTTTTCCAGGCAAAGGTTCAGGGGTGAACAACCTGTGGAAAGCCTCATAAACAATAGCTCCTATCGAAATGAGCAATATGACTGAATTGAGGAGTGCAACAAATACAGAGGTCTTTTTATATCCGTAGGTATAACGTTCATTCGATTTTATTTTCATCATACGGAATGCGAGAAGAGATAAGGCAAGCATACCCACATCTGCCAGGTTGTGCCCTGCATCTGAAAGTAATGAAAGAGAATGAATGGCGATACCAACAATAACCTCAATAATTACAAAAGAAAAATTAAGAATAATGCCTATAACAAACGCCATATTTACATCCTCGGCATGTACGGTATGGTTGTGATGATGATGGCCATCGTGGCTATGTTCATGGTTATGGCCCATTTCTCTATCGTGTGAAGATCATTTATATTTCTTCATTTCTGAAGCCAAAGCTAGTTGTACTTTGCTGTTAATATTAACCAAAGGCAGCCGAACATGTGACGTGCAAAGCCCCATAATTTCAAGTGCAGCCTTAATCCCAGCAGGGCTTCCATCAGCAAATAACAAATTGGTTATTGAAATAAGTTTATAATGCAATTTACGGGCAACCTCAAAGTTTCCTGCAAGTGCCTGTCTTGTCATTTCTGAGAAATCTTTGGGGTAGGCATTGGCTACAACAGAAATTACACCATCACCACCTGCTGCAATAATTGGTAGTGTAATCTGATCATCACCTGAAATTACCATGAAATTTTTTGGCTTGTTTTTTATTATGTTCATTATCTGCAATAAATTTCCCGATGCTTCTTTAACACCTATAATAGTACTGAAATCATTTGCTAACCTTAGTGTTGTTTCATCTGTCATGTTGCAGCTTGTCCTTCCCGGTACATTATATAATATCACCGGAAGGGGGGATGCTTCTGCCACAGCCTTAAAGTGTTGGTACAACCCTTCCTGGTTTGGTCGATTGTAATAAGGACAAACAGAAAGAATGGCGGTAATGCCTGAAAGGTCGGTAGAGTCCAGCGAATGAACAATTTCTGCTGTATTATTTCCACCAATACCAAGTACTAATGGAATTTTACCATCGGCCACTTCAATTATATGTTTGGTAACAGTAATCTTTTCATCTTTTCGAAGTGTTACTGATTCACCTGTGGTACCCATTATTACAATATATTCCACTTTTCCTTTAATAAGGTGCTTCACAATATTTTCCAATGCTTTTAAATCGACACTTCCATCTTTTTTGAATGGAGTAACAATAGCCACACCAGTACCTTTGCCAAATTGGAGTGAAGCGGATTTCGTTTGCTTTTTTGAAGTCATTTTATTGTTTTATTGAGATGGTAAAGGTACGAAGTTATTAAATTTTGTATTTTTAGAACCCAAAGAGGTAATCAAAGCTACATGATTGAAACATTTTTTAAAGGCATAATACTTGGTTTTACCATGTCGATAATATTTATCGGCCCTGCTTTGTTTGCCCTTATTCAAACCAGTATTAAGAATGGATTTCGTTCCGGTGCCATTATGGCATTGGGTATTAATTTAAGTGACGCATTCTTTGTATTTCTGGCCTATCTGGGTGCTTCGCAGTTTTTAAGCAATCGGAACGTAAAAATTTATGAGGGTATTGGAGGAAGTTTGATATTATTTGCGTTTGGGATATACACACTATTTCAAAAACATGAAGACGAAAAGGATGCCCAGAAAGGCATGGAAATGGCTGCAAAGATGAATCAGAATAAGCGTTTGCCTTTAATGCTTGCCAAAGGTTTTGCTTTAAATCTTCTAAACCCGATGGTGTTATTTATGTGGATAGGTGTAATGGCAAATGTCAGCACCCACTATACAGCAAAAGAAGATATTCTTATATTTTTTGCCGGAACATTGGGAATGATATTGGTATTAGACGTGCTTAAAGCACTGGCTGCAAACAGGCTAAAAAAACTGCTTACCCATAAATTAATGGTGTTCATCCATTTTGTTATGGCAATAGCTTTAATAATTTCAGGTATCGTATTGTTGTACGATGTTTTCTCCGGAAAGGCTAGTGAGTAGGCCCCGCCTTTTGAACGCTATCCTTATACATTTGATTTAGCCCTGCAAGAATCGGCTTTGTAATATCAAGGCTGTCGTTGGCATAAAGCACTTGTCCATCAATATTGATATAGTATAACACATAGTCAAAATTGGCCTTTTTATTATAGGCATTGATGTATTTTACAATTTTGCTGCGAACTGCTAATGTCTTATCCTGAACATATTTTACCAGGTCTTGCTTCTGTTGTTGCATACCGTCCAGTTCATTCTGTTTAGCCTGCAGATCTTTCTTTACTCTTTCATCATCAATATCAGAAATGTTTCCTGCTTGTTTCTTCTGCATGTATTCCTGGTATTCGTCCTGGAATTTCTTCATTTTAGTGTTGTATTCTTCCTGGAATGCATTTTCCTTTGCTTGAATTTCAGCATTAAAATCTTTTTCAACCAGGTAATTCGAAGTGATGGAATCAGCGTTGATATAAGCAACACGAAGCGGTTTTGTTGTGCCCACTTTAGCACCATTTCCACCGCTTCCTTCTTCTCCATTAATGCTCTTCTTAAGGTTGTTAACCATAACGAAAAGAACGATTACAAATATGAATAATACGCCATTAAGTGCAAGTGAAAGGTTTTTCATTTTTCAGATTTATTTGGTTGTTTCAGTATTTAAAAGTTCAACTATTCGGGGTGCAAATGTAAATATTCTTTTTATCCTGATTTTTCCTGGATAAGATTTGCGAGTCGTTCGGGGGTAAGGTCATATTCCAATTCACCATTAGAGGCTAAGGAAATCGAGCCAGTCTGCTCAGAAACTACTATGGCTAATGCGTCTGTTTTCTCTGTAATTCCTACAGCTGCTCTATGGCGCATACCCAAATGAACGGGAAAGTCAGTTTTCTCGGTGCTTGGCAAAACACAGCGTACAGCATGAATTTTGTTGTTTTCAATGATTATTGCGCCGTCATGCAAGGGGCTGTTTTTATAGAAAATGCTTTCAAGGATAGATTCTGTAATATTTGAGTCTACAATATCTCCGGTTTGTGAAAAGAAAGAAAGGTCGGTATCATGGGCAATTACAATTAAAGCTCCGGTTTTTTTCTCACTCATATTGCGGCAGGCTTTAATTAGCGGATGAACATCCAGCGGCCTTCTGTCACTCATTTGAAGCATAAGGAAGTTCTTTGCAAAATTACGCCTGTTTAAAAAGTCTGTTTTACCTATTAATAATAGAAACCTGCGCAACTCCTGCTGAAACACAATAATGATAGCTATTATACCTGCATTAATAAATCCTCCAAGAATACTGCTTAGCAAGGTCATATTAAGTGCTTTCACAATTAACCAGATAACATATAAAAGAACCATCCCCATTAGGATATTGATAGCTGTAGTCCCCTTTACAAGGTTGTATAACTCATATAACAAAACAGCTACGAGCAAAATGTCAATAGCATCAATAAAACGGAATGTAATAAACAGGGTCAGCATTCTTTAGTTTTATTGTATTGTTCTATTAATTGAATCACTTGTCTGGCTTCTTTCACATCATGAACCCTTAGTATATTAGCCCCATTCAAAAGTGCAATGGCGTTTAATGCAGTAGTTCCATTGAGGGCATTTTCGGGTTTGATTTTTAGCACTTTATTTATCATCGATTTTCGGGAAAGCCCCGCTAAAATAGGCAATCCAAAATTCTTAAATTTGTTAAGGTTTCTTAAAAGGGAGTAGTTGTGTTCAACCGTTTTACCAAATCCAAAACCAGGGTCAATTATTATTTGATTTACTCCAGCAGCTTTTAATTCCATTATTCGTTGGGAAAAATAAGCGTAAACTTCCTCCACAACATTGATATAATGAGGCTCAAGTTGCATGTCTTTAGGGGTTCCCTGAATGTGCATCAATATGTATGGTACGTGAAGTTTTGCAGCCGTTCTGAACATTTCTTTATCAAAACTTCCACCCGAAATATCATTTATGATGGAAGCCCCTTTTTCTGCCATTTCTTTTGCCACGTGGGAATGAAAAGTATCAATTGAAACCGGAATCTGCGGATGGTTTGAAACCAGGTATGCCAGTACAGGAAGCAACCTCTTTAATTCCTCTTCAGGACTTATTTCATTAGCTCCCGGGCGGGTTGAAGCAGCTCCGAGGTCAATAATATCTACTCCTTCTGTAATGAGCTTTGCACATTGCTTAATGGCATCGTCTATAGTAATATATCGTCCACCATCATAAAATGAATCGGGAGTAATATTTACAATACCCATAATCAAATGGCAATTTGCCATCCGGTTATAGATGTTAGCCTTTTGGATTTCCTGAGATTCTATGTGCTTTAGGGTCTTTTCCATTGGTTCGCTACAAACTTACGAAAAATGGAATATGTTTGAAAGTATCTAATGCCCTGTGGCAGTTACCATAGGTTTGCAATATTTATAAACCCTTTGCCCAGTTGCATAACCAAGCGTATCGTTAATCATGCGAATCCGGTTTAAATTGACAAATATATTGGATGGCATTTGTTTGAAGGTTTTGCCTCCATCTGTTGTGCTTAATGCATATTTGGCACCACCAACCCAGCCAACCGTATCATTCACAAACCCGATTCCCTGACTGACTCCATAGGGCACATTATTTATTTGATTTTCTTTCCAAGTGTTACCGCCATCCACCGATTTGAAATACTTGAGCGCATTGCCCATATATAATTCTTCAATTGAAACATAAAAAGTGTTTTTGGTAGGATGGCAGATTTTCCAGCAATGGTTGCTTTTTCCGGCATCTTTAATTTTAGTTTTCCAGTGTTCACCTCCATCGGTTGTATATAACACAATGGCCGCACTTTTTAATCTCGATGCATCGGTGCCTCCAATGACAAACCCTGTATCCCGGGAAGTGAAAAGTACATCAATAAGCATACCAGCATATTGTTGCATGTCCTTAGAATGCCAGGTGTTGCCACCATCGGTACTTCTTACAAAGAAAGGAGGGCCGTCTACCCGGCCTACTGCCACAATAGTATTTTTATCCACTACCTGCATCCCGCAAATACCCTCGGGTGTTGGTCCCTCAAATTTTGTAACCGGAATCCATGAATAGCCTCCATCATGGGTTTTGTAAAGTGGAATAGTATCTATGAAACTTGTCCATGCACTGCGCCCAAGGTTTCCGGTGAAGCCATTAAGTGAATCGATAAAACCTACATCCCTGAATGCTGTTTTTTGAGTGAAGATCTTTTGCCATATATTGCCTCCGTCAATTGTTTTCCAAACCTCACCTTTAATGTTCACAACCCAACCCATGTTTACATCCGTAAAACAAACATCATCATGCCTGAAATCCTGTGCCGGAGAATTAGGTAAAGTTTGCCAAGATTGACAATAACTAAAAGTAAAATGGAAAATGAAAAGTGAAAAAAACAATAAAGTCTGCAGTAATTTTCTACTTCCGGATAGATTGTGCATACTAAATGTTTAAAATTGATAATGGCATTAGCATACTTATCTTATCAATTGCAAAAATCCATCTTTGTTGTAGCTGTTGTCTTTACAAGTGGACTTTATGATGTAATAATAAACGCCTGTAGGAGAAGGCGCACCACCTTCTGTGTTGCCATTCCAATATACATCCGGATTGGTTGATTTATACATTTCTTTTCCCCAGCGATCATAAATAATAATAGAATAGGTGGTTAAGTTGCGGGTTTTAACCTCAAACTGGTCATTTATGTTATCCCCGTTAGGTGAAAAAACATTCGGAACAATAAAATCAGCACAAGGCGGCTCTACAATTACAGTGATTATCCGTGCAGCTTCGCAACCCCATTTATCGGTGCCAATTACCGTATAGGTGGTAGTAATGGTCGGGCTCACGATTATCTCAGGACAGGTATCGCAACTGATTCCGGTGGATGGATACCATTTATAATGGGATGAACTATCTGCATATAGAATGGTACTATTCCCAAGCAATATTGTACTGTCGCAACAAGCAAAAATAGTAGGGATAATAATGGTGACTTTTGTACTGGAGACAGAGCTACACCCTAAAGAATTTGTAACAGTAACTGAGTAGGTGGTGGTAATAGATGGATCAACCACTAGTATACTGTCATTAGAACCGGTACTCCAATGATATGTTCCGCCGCCGGAAGCAGTAAGCGTAACACTATCGCCCGGGCAAACGGGATTTGGTGAATTAACAGTAACTACCGGTGAAGGAAGAATAGTAATAACGATGGTGGTATCCTTGGAACATATTCCATTAAATGCTGTAAGGGTAATGGTCGTAGTACCGGAAATAACAGGATAAATGGTTTTAGAAGTTGCGCCTGTACTCCATTTATAGGTGGAGCCGCCGGAAGCTACAAGAGTGTCCTTCTTTCCAGAACAAATAGAGGTTTTACCAAGTATCAATGGCTTAGGGTATGGAATAACGTGAACTGTTTTTATAAGTGTATCATTAGCGCATTGGCTATGTGTAATCACTGTATAGGTAGCCGTAGTTCCCGGAGCTATTTTTATGGAAGATGTGGTAGCACCTGTGCTCCATTGGAAAGTAGTTGCTCCACTGGCTATTATTAGGGTTGAATCACCGGCGCAAATACTATCCCTGGATAAAAAAATACTTGCGCTGCTTGCTGAAAAGACCTGAATGGTTTTTGTAATAGTATCGGAGCAGCCATTTTTGAAAACCGTTAGAGTATATGTGGTAAGCGTTGCAGGGGTTACATAAATTGAATCGGTTGTTGCAGAGTTGTTCCATTGATAAGTTCCGCCTCCACCTCCAATTAATTTGACCGTATCACCCGAGCAAACAGTATCTCTGGAAGATACAATTGTAGCAATGGGAGGTTGGGTTACAACGAGCGTAACTGTATTTGTCCCAATGCAACCCGATGATGATATTCCAACAACACTATACGTTGTTGTTGCGGTTGGTGTGGCTGTCGGGTTGGGGCAATTATAACAGCTTAAACCGATATTGGGCAGCCAGGAGTAAGTGCTTGCCCCGGAAGCCGAAATAGAAATGGAATGACCCTGGCAAATGGTGTCATTTTTTGAAACCGTAATAACCGGTAATGGTGCAACATTCACTAATAACGAGGCTGAACTGACACAGCCGCGCAAGGTTCCTGTTACCGAATAGGTTGTTGGTACGCTTGGTTTTACCCAAATCGTGTCATTCGTTTGGCTGGTGCTCCATACATATGAATTATCCCCTGTAGCTATTAGCCGCGTACTATCGCCTATACAAACCGTGTCGGGGAAGGCTTTAATTACCGGTAAATGATGCGCAACCCGGATAGTAATACTTACGGTACTATCGCACCCTGCAGAATCGTACCCGAATAAAGTATACGTTGTGGTTACGGTTGGTGATGCTTCGGGATTGGGACAAGTAGTGCAACTCAAGCCAAGTGTCGGGGTCCAGGCCCATTTTGTAACTTTTGTTCCGGTAGCGTTAAGTTGTACAGTATCGCCTGGACATATTGTATCTCCTGCAGGAGTAACTTTCAAATTCAGTGAAACTGGTGTAACCGGAATAACTGTAACAGTAGTAGTGTCGGGGCAACCATTATTGCTGCCAATAACAGTGTATGTTGTGGTAACCGTAGGAGTGCAAAAGGTATTTGCACAGGTTGAGCAACTCAGAAAAGTGGATGGCATCCAGTCATACGTTGTTGCACCGGTTGCCATCAATACTATTTCTCCGCTGCAGGAACTCGAAGACTGTGTAATAATAATGTTTGGTTTTTGAGTAACCATCACCGTTATACTGGCGGTATCAATACATCCAAAATGGTTTGTATCCTGGCCAGTTACTGAATAAGTTGTTGTTGCTGTGGGTGTGGCAGTAGGGTTGGGGCAGGTAGTGCAACTAAGTCCTGTTGCGGGGAACCAGGTATAGGTAGTTATTCCTGACGCATTAAAATTAACACTGCCTCCTGCACAAACACTATCGGGACTATGTTTAATAATTAAACTTATAGCCGGACTGGTTACGGTAACTGTTTGTATTGATTTGTATCCTGCAGCATCGGTGACGATTACTGAATAAGTACCCTGGCAAAGGCTGCTTATTGTTTGATTTGTTTGTCCGGTACTCCAAAAATAGGTATAAGGCGCAGTACCGCCTATTGGGGTTACTGTGGCAGTTCCGTTACAAGTATAATTACATGGAGTTGATGGTGTGGATGCAGCTGTGCTGGTGAAGTTCATATTTGTGCAACCTGTCCACCTTGCAGTATAGGGCAAATTCCCATCGTTGTAAAAGTTGAGGGTATCGCCTAAAACAACATTCGCGTTAGCAAAAACACCGCCCATAAATACATAATTTCCGGTGGAATCGGAAGCTACGGCATTCACCTTGCATGAGCTAAAGTCAGTTTCAATATTATCATCAAAAATTGATCCGCAAAGAGCCATTCCGGAAGAGTCGAACTTAATTAGAACGGATTGGCCTTCACCTCCAAAAGTCGGGTGAAATATGCTGCCATATAAGGAATCAGGATAAAAAGAAATGTCCCCATTTATTACCGGAGTACCAATACCCGGTGAATCATCACCTGTAAGGTAAAAATGATTGGTTGCATCTGTTGCAACCGAATTTCCATACCATCTGTTGTGTTTCCCATTAAAAGGCGTAGGTTGTTTTAACCATTTTATATTTCCGCCTGGCCCGAACTTGGCATAAAAAATATTGGTGGAATCTATATGTTTTATAGTATCTGAACCAAAAGAGAGGTTATCCGCGAAACTTCCGGTCATATAAACATTATCATTGATGTCAGCAGCTACACTCATTCCAATATCACAACTACTGGTGGAAGGGTGCGGATTTGTGCCATGTGATTGTTCGGCCCAAAGTACATTACCATTCGGATCGTATTTGGCTAAAAAGATGTCATATAAGTGAGTAGTAAGGGTTGTCGATCCGAAGGTTGCAGCCCCGTTAAAATAACCTGTAATGTATTCATCACCCGTTCTTGAAACTGTCACCGAATTTGAATAGGCAGAATCGGCAGTACCTGTGGATTGGGAAGCCCAGAGTGCGTTTCCATTGTAATCGTATTTTACAAGGAATGATGCAGGCAGGGTTGAGGTGACTGTATAGGTATCAAATGAAATACTTCCGCCGGAAAAATAACCGGTAACATATTCATACCCTTTTCCATCGCAGGCAATAGATTGCCCAAAAGCATTAGCAGAACCAGAAGTGGTAGATTGTTTCGACCAGATAACATTACCAAGTTTATCATATTTGGTAATGAAAACAAAACGTTGATTAGCTATTCCGGTTAAAGTAACTGAACCGAATTTCACTGTAGTTCCTTTATAAAACCCGGTGATATAGGTATTGCCCGAATCATCGGTTGCAACATAGTTAGACTGGCACATTGCTCTGGGTGCGCATTCCGACTGCTTAACCCATAACAGGTTGCCCGAATTGTTGTACGTTATAAGAAATGCATCCATACCATTGGACACTAAGGTGTCTGGCCCTATATTGAATATGCTTAAAAAAGATCCAGTATGCCATACATTGCCGCTATTATCAGTAGCTATAGAAGGGGCACTGCAATAGGCCTTAATTCCGGTATAGCCCTGTCTGGCCCAGAGCCATTGCTGTGCAGCTACATGGGTGTTTGGTAGAATAATGCTTGTATAAAACAAAAAAAGAAGTATTTTTTTCTTCATCCTATTTCAGCATGAGGGGTATTGGTAAATCTGAAAGTTGAAATCTCTCGTTAATTGAATTTTATTTAAAACTTGGTAAAGATAATTTTTTTTCAAATATAAATCAAAGTGGTATGAATATGAGCCGGGGAAAATTAAGAGAAGGGAAGGTTTTAGTGCTACGGACAGTTATACTATATTGCTCCGAAAGTATAGTTGAAGCTGAGAATTACAAAAATACCACCGGGGTGAAAACCACCTAAGTACTTAACATTTAATATTTCCCGGTTGGGGATTTCTGTGATGTAGGAAGCGGGATGGGTAGCAATGGGCAATGAGTAGAATGCCTCCAGAGTAATATCAAATCTCTTGTTGAAAAAATAATGCTCGCCATACCCTACATTAAACCAGGGGCTCCAGTTCTGGTAATCGCCGGAATAGTAGGCAGCAGAACGAATGTTATTATTATCATAACTAAACCCTGCAAATACAAAAGGTGTGAAATGCTTCGGTAAACAGGGCCTGTCAACCCAGCTATAAAGAAGATTGGCTCCAAAATCGATCTCGTACCTATATCCGATATTTAAAATATTTGTTTTAAAATAATCAGTATAAATTTCAAGCTCCCAGTGTTTCGAAAGCCGTATTCGCATGTCTGCTCCAATACCAAAACCTATAGCCGGAAATGGATCAAAAAGTGTGCAAATCCCGGTTCGTATGCCTAACGTTATATGCCCATAACTTTCATCGCCGAAATTCATACAGGCTGCTGTATGTTGTCTATCAGGAAGTGGTTCTGGTGAATAATTTTCAATAATGGGATGCGCCGGGAAAAGCAAAGACGTTGCCTTTAAAGGACGTAATGCACAGAAGTACAAACAAAAACAAGAAATAAAAATTTTATAGAATGTCTTTTTTGCCCCTATCACACCTAAAGTAAATAGTAATTAGTTAGGGACGAAGATACAAAGTAATCTTGATAATATAGGGGATGTGAATCATACTAAGATTTAGGCAGGCAATAAGGGTTAATCCTTTATAAAAGTTTAATTTCTTTTGAGCAGGAACTCCATTACATCCACTCCGTCGGCATAATCGGTGAGGGAGGGCGATTGGGTTTCTCCAAACCCCACTAACGGAAGTTCAATATCCTTCAATTCATTTTTAAATTTATCTGAAACTGCAATACATTGAATCTGTTCCTTTAATTCAGGCAACTTAGTTTTTAGTGTTTCAACAGATTCATATTCCTCAAAATTTAATACAGCGATAGGAGATGAAAGTTGGGGATTATTAATCACAGCTAAAAAACCATTATCGGTAAATACTTTTCCATCCATTAAATAAATGGTGCGGTTGTACACATAGTTGGAATGGTATTTATTATGATTGATAACCGTTTTGTATGGTTCAACAGATTCAAAAAAAGTGTTGAAAATATAACCTTGCGGAACATAAAGCTTTGAAACATTCCGGCACCCTAATCCAAAATAACTGAATATATCCTGTCCCATTTTGTATAGCTCTTCCCTGGTTTCTGAACCATCCAGAATGGCAATACCATTGCGGTTTCTGCGAATTATATTAGGAACATTTTTAAAATAATATTCAAAATGTTTTGCCGTATTGTTACTGCCGGTAGCAATAATGGCATCGGGTGAATTGTTAAGCTTCTCTACAAAATGGATTCGTTCTTTCCACTCCGGTTCAATCTCCATAAGTTTATTGGCAAGGAATGGAAGCAAAACCTTATCAGATTGTGATAGTTTGGCATGAAGAACGTTTCCACTTAATAAGACACACATAAAATCATGAAAGCCTACTAATGGAATATTCCCTGCCATAACTACTCCGATTGTTAAGAGCTTTATACTTTCAAATTCAAGATCGGGGTAGGCAGAGAGCCATTTATTCAAAGCGTCTCTATCCAACCATGTTAAAATGCCACGCAATGCCAGCCTTATATTTTCCTGGGTAAACCAAGGGTTTTCCAGTTCTGCTATTTGCAGTTTTTGTTCCCATTCTTCCTGGCGGAAAGCCTTTGTCTCAAAGAAATTTCGGATATCTTCCCCGAGAGAATGAAAGCTTTCTATGGCAGTGTTCAGCAGCATGGTGTATTTTTATGAGGCTGCAAATGTATTAGAACTTCTCTTTTCTTACTTTTGCGTTTCCAAAATAAACTTTCATGCAGGTATTAAAATTCGGAGGAACATCAGTGGGTTCAGCAGAACGCATGAAAGACGTTGCCCGTTTGGTTAACTGCCCTGGTAAAAAAATTGTGGTTCTTTCAGCTATGTCAGGCACCACTGACCATTTGGTTAAGTTAACAAATGCGCTGTACAAGCATAATATTGGCGAGGCTACTGGTTTGTTAAATGAGTTAGAGCCCCGATACAGAAATACTGTTGAAGCACTTTTCAATTCAGACGAGGCTAAAAAGAAAGGAAATGATCTGATAACGGAACACTTTAATTTGTTGCGTTCTTTTACCCTTGATATGTTCACCCACAATGAGGAAAAAACAATTCTTGCCGAAGGCGAACTTCTTTCTACGGCTTTATTTCATTATTACCTCGAAGAACAAAAGGTTCCATCTGTCTTGCTTTCCGCTCTCAACTTTATGCGCATTGATGAGAACGGTGAACCTGATTTACAATATATCGAATCAAATTTGAAAAGGGAATTGCTTAAAAATCCACACGAACAGTTATTTATAACCCAGGGCTATATATGCCGCAATATTTTCGGCCAGATAGATAATTTAAAAAGAGGTGGAAGTGACTACACTGCTTCGCTTATTGGCGCAGCCATTACGGCCGAAGAAATACAAATATGGACAGATATTGACGGGATGCATAACAACGATCCGCGCTATGTTCCGAATACATACCCAATTGCGGAGTTATCATTTGACGAAGCGGCAGAGTTGGCTTATTTCGGAGCAAAGATATTGCATCCATATTGTATTCGACCCGCTAAAAAAAGGAATGTTCCAGTACGCTTGCTGAATACAATGCAGCCAGAGGCAAAAGGAACGCTCATAAGCCGAGAGGCATCGGGCGATGAAATAAAGGCAGTAGCAGCTAAAGACCATATTATCGTTATCAAGATCAAGTCCACCCGAATGTTAATGGCCTATGGTTTTCTGCGCAGTGTTTTTGAAGTGTTTGAAAGGTACAAAACACCGATAGATATGATCACGACATCGGAGGTTGCCGTTTCGCTTACCATTGATGATAACTCACACATTGATGAAATTTTGAAAGAACTGGAAACCTACGGCACTGTTGAAATGGAAATAAACCAGGTTATCATTTGCATTGTTGGCGACTTTCTGGCAGATAAACATGGGTATGCGGTTAAAATATTTGAATCACTAAAGGATGTGCCAATTCGTATGATATCATACGGAGGAAGTAAAAACAATATTTCCATTCTGGTAAGTGCTGAACATAAAAAAGAAGCTTTACTTGCTTTGAATAAGGGACTTTTTAACTTAAAGAAATAAGTATGTATGTTTAGTCCATCATTGCTAAAAAAGTTTCAGAGTGTTCAAACGCCATTCTATTATTACGATACTCCGCTTTTGCTGAATACCCTAAAAACTGCAAAACGAAGTGCCGATAAATATGAAATAGAGTTGCATTATGCACTTAAAGCAAATTCGAATAAGAAGATATTAAAGCTTATTAAAGGCACCGGTTTCGGTGCCGATTGTGTTAGTGGCAATGAAGTTAAAAGAGCTTTAGAGTGCGGGTTCAAGGCAGATAAAATTGTATTTGCAGGCGTTGGTAAATCCGATGAGGAAATTCGTTTCGCTATTAAGAAGAACATTTTCTGTTTTAACTGCGAGTCAATTGATGAACTGAAAGTAATTAATGACATTGCTAAAAGTGAAAAGAAAACGGCAAGCATTGCCTTAAGGATAAATCCGAATGTAAATGCCAATACACATAAATACATCACTACTGGTCTTGAAGAAAATAAGTTCGGTATCAACTTATGGGAATTGGAGTCTGCCCTTAGTGTTATAAAAAAATCAAGTCATTTGAAACTGATCGGTTTGCACTTTCACGTTGGTTCACAAATAACAGATCTTACAGTTTTCAAAACACTTTGCATAAAGGTGAATGAAATAATGGAATGGTTTTCAAACCGTACTATTTTTATTGAAAACATCAATCTGGGAGGCGGTTTGGGTGTAGATTATTATAATCCTGACAAAAATCCAATTGCTGACTTTGAAACTTATTGCAGCCTGTTTCGCAAATTCCTGAAGGTAGAACCCGGTCAAAAGCTTCATTTGGAGCCCGGAAGAGCAATAGTAGCCCAATGCGGCTCTCTTATTGCGAAAGTACTTTTTGTGAAAAAAGGAGTTCAGACCAATTTTATTATTCTGGATGCAGGCATGACGGAATTAATACGACCTGCTTTATATCAATCCTATCATAAAATCGAAAACCTGACAGGTGCTAAAAGAAAGGAAAGCTGTAAATACGATGTAACAGGTCCGATATGTGAGTCCTCCGACTGTTTTGGAAAAGCCGTGGATATGTCGGAAACAAAGCGCGGAGATTTAATTGTCATACGAACTACAGGAGCTTATGCCGAAAGTATGTCACTTGATTATAATTTACGAGACAGGGCAAAAGCCTATCTTGCGGAAGATTTATAGTTTTGAAGTTCAAAATTGAAAGAATGAACAGTTTGTTTAAAAGGGTGACCTTGTGCCTCTCCTTGCTGATAGTTTCGTATTCCGGTTTCTCTCAGGATGCTTACATGGATGATACAACCCATAGTGCCCTTTTTAAAAATTTTGTCGGCATCAAGTTTTTCCTAGCCGATTATGGGGTTAAGAGTTTGAACCAGGATTTGCGTTTTAAATATAAGTCAGTTAATCCATTGGGGCCGGTTTATATTTTCAACCACGACATGAATATTTCGGGTATAAATGGTTTTTACAATGTTGGTTTAGGATTGGAAGAAAACCTTGGGAAGCATCTTGTCCTGAATTTCTTTAATGCATCTATAGGGTATCTCTCAAATGTATTGAACTGGAATGTTGGAGTAGGGGCTGGTTATTTTATTGACCTTAATAAAAAACAAACATGGCGGATGAATGCTACCCTGAATGTGTATTTCCAGGATATTACTTATGGATTAGGTGATTATTATGATTCCAAATTGGTTGGTTTTGTTGTGGATGGGGTTAACGTCGGCACAAGTGTGAAAAATGTGAAATATGTGAACAGCATTTTTACGGCAAGCCCCGGTGTTGAATTCATGCACCGTGGATCCGGCTGGGATTTTTATGCGGGGATATATTACAACTATGTTTTTTCCTATCATGAAAAAATAAATTTTTATATACATAGCATTCCCGTTTCATACGCTCTTTACGACCACAATGGCAATGCGGTACCGAAAGATGCGATCAACCTAGGAAGTTATATTGTTCACTTTGGAATAATCAGGGAGTTTGGTCTTTAGAGGTTATACGCAATACCAACACCTGAAATTTCCTTAAACTGGGTGCGAGGGCCTTTACCCACTAGAACCTGTACATGGTTCTCATCGTTGTAAATCGGTACAAGTACATTTTGATCGTAGATCAACTCTGTGTTAATTGTAACCGAAATCCATTTGTTGACTTTTAATTGAATCAGGTTGGTCCAATCCACCACAACATCCTGTGGATTTTTAAGATAATTGGAGAACAATTCGAGGTTAGTTGTGAGTGTTATCCCTTTGCATACCGTTGCTGAATAGTTGCCCTTAAAGTAAGCACCTGCCTGTAATAAAACTTCTTTCCCGTTCGTTGTTTTAATTCCGTTAGCATCATAAACAGCCGGAGTAACACCAAAATCGCCGGCATCGGCTAACATCTGATTTCCAACAAAAGTATATTTAAGTGTAGCCGGAGAGAAAAATACATTCAATGCTTTATTAGGATTGTAGGTAAGCCCTGCAGCAATTGTGAGATAGCCAGGAGCCATAAAATTAGAAAGCAGAACTGAATCAGTGGTTGTAAGATATCCCGCGGCAAATTGCGATTTGAAATCAACCAGCAAGCCCGCCATGCAGTGATCGAATACAGTATACCCGATGTTAGTGGTAGCTTCTATTTTGTCTGTGGTTTTCTGAAAAGGCAACTCACCTTGTTTTTGAAAGCCATATCCCATATCAATACTGTTAAGCCAATTTATTTTATTTTTCTTATAATTAGCATGAAAGGAAACAAGGGAAACCAGGCCTATGGAGTTTTGACCACCGGCGGCCCAATTTGTAAAGCTTGCCTGTGAAAATGCAACATTAACAATACCTCCGAAATTCCATGCCGTATCTTTCTTAACCGTGTCTTTTTTTTGTGCTTGAGAAAAAGCAGCTGTTGAAATACAAATAATGAGAGAAAGCGTAATTGTCTTTTTTATGTTCATAACTCAGTGGGATTTAAGAAGGGCACATTCATAATTTTGTGCAAAAATAAATCAATTGACCAATTTTCAAAGAGATGTATTCAGTAAAGAGAAAAAAAGATTGCAAGTGGGTAATGCTATATCCTTTCAAGAGCAAGACAAGGCTGGGTTTAGGAGCTTTTATTTTATTTTCATTGAATCTGTTTGCACAGGATTCCCTTCCCAAAAACTATTTTGGCAATCCGCTTGATATTCCAATGACACTCGCTGGTACATTTGGCGAGATCCGTAGCGACCATTATCATACAGGAATAGACATTCGAACTGACGGACACGACGGGCTTGTAGTAAGGGCTGTGGCTAAAGGGTATATCTCACGTATAGTAGTTTCTCCTTATGGTTATGGGAATGCGTTATATATAACTCATCCTAATGGCTATATTTCATTATATGGACACCTTAGTAAATTCAATTCAGTAATTTCAAAATTTGTAAAGAACAAACAATATACTGAAGAAAAATACACGCAAGACATAGCACCTATGCCGGGCCAGTTTACGGTGGATAAAGGTGATACGATAGCTTTCAGTGGCAGTACAGGCGGAGCTGATGGCCCACATTTGCACTATGAAATAAGGAACGCTAAGAACGATGACCCGATAAATCCTTTACTTGCCGGATATAAAGTTATTGACAAGGTGCAACCTATAATAAAAGGAGTTGCGTTATACCCGCTGAATGATTCCAGCACAATCAATAACAAGCATGAAATTCTGTATATAAAAGCGGAAAAAGTAAATAATAAGTATCTGCTGGCATCGGATAGTAATATAAACGCCTATGGAAGTATAGGCGTTGGAATTAGTTGCTACGACATGGCAGATAGTATTGAAAACCGCAATGGTCCTTATGTAAAAGTGCTGAAGGATAATGGTGATACAATTTATTATACGCAAATGAATGTGCTGAATTTTGCAACCATTCATTATGTAAATGGACATATAGACTATTCAGCTATGCATAACAGGATTGATACGCTTGAATACAGTTTTCTTCAGGAAAATGACAGGTTGAAGATCTATAAAAAGCTTATTAATAAAGGAAGGATATATTGCCGCACAAAAAAGAACCACAACTTGGAATATTGTATCAGCGACTATAATGGAAATACTTCTACACTTTCATTTACCATTCAGGGTGAAATAAAGAAAAGCAAAATTTATCACGATACGGTTAAGTTTATCAGCACGGCATATACCGATAAACCGTTTGACTATAGCGGCAATGGGATGCGGATTCAAATACCGGCGGGTGCATTATTTAATACCATGCATTTCCGGTATACCATGGATACGGCGGGAACGCATACCGAAATATCATCTATTTACCATATTCAGGATGAAAATGTGCCGCTGTCGGCCAACTATACCCTTATGCTGAAGCCAAAACCTTATTTGCCCGATTCACTTATGAAGAAAGCTGTGGTGGTTCGTTTGGAAGGAAAGCGCAAAGTGAGCATTGGTGGTAAATGGGATAATGGCTACCTGGTTACCCATCCTAAAGTATTCGGCAGTTATGTAATTGCCATTGACTTATATAGGCCTATTATTAAACCTGTGAATGTTTACAAAGACAAGGATATGAGCCGCGATACGGCTATGGCTTTTGAGGTAACTGATAACCTTTCGGGTGTTGGATATTTCAGAGGAACCATTGATGGGAAATGGGTTTTGATGGAGTTGAATCCTAAGAACAACTGGATTTACTATTTGTTTGATGAGAAAGTAGGAAAAGGAACCCATCATGTAAAACTTGTTGCAAGTGACGAAGTAGGCAATACAAGCGTTTACGAAACAGATTTTGTGAGGTAGTTCAGTACCTTTTTGCACTGGCCAAATACGCCTCCTTTATTTTTTCAAGTTGTTTGGCAGGAAATTCTTTTCGTCCTTCAACTGAAATTGTACAAGTACATTTTACTGCATTTACCAAGGCAATTGGATAATCTGAATCTTTAAGGATAGGTTCTTCAATTACATTGGGCATTTCTTTTAAAAACATCTCCATGGTGGATTTCACAGCAGGCCTGTTATCCGGAACGCGTATTATATTTTTTCCATTCCATGCAATTACAGATGCCCTGCAGCTTTCATAAATTTCTTTTCCGTCACTAGAGGTGAGAAGCGTTGAAATAGCAAGTTCCACAAAGCTTGAATAAATACTCGGCGGCATTGGTTTGTCTATGCGGTTTTTTAGATGGGCAATAGGTGAAATCATGTATCTGACAGGCATTCCGTCGAATAAGGTGCTTTCATCACGCACTTTTACCAATACGTTTTTCCCATCCCAAACAAGGTTATATACCCCTTGCGCTGCTTCCGCCGCAAATTGTCTGTATGCTTTTAGTGCATCATTTCCCGCGATGCGAAAGCGTTGCTCATGTTGGGAATAGAGCAGAACACCGTTGTCATTAATTTTTAGAGTAGTAAAACTCATTTTAAAATTCCCATTTTCATGCGGGCTTCTTCCAGTTCAAGTTGCGGGTCAGAGTCCCAGACGATACCTCCGCCCGTTCCATATATCCAGCCATTCGTTGTTTTATACGCTGTACGAATAAGTATGCTGAATATGGCATTATGCCCGTTGATAAATCCTAGCGAGCCGCAATAATATTTTCGTTTAGTGCTTTCCAACGATTGAATTAATTCCAGGGCAGCCTGTTTTGGTGCACCGGTAACTGATCCACAGGGGTGCAGCGCACGCAGTATCTCTCCTGTCGAAATATCAGGTAACAAGGTTCCTTCCACATCACTTACTGCCTGCACCACATACGGTAATTCAATGAACCTCCGCTCATGTGTAACCTTTACACTCCGCGGGTTGCAAAGGGGGGTCATATCGTTTCTGATTAGGTCAGTTATCATTGCCAATTCAGCAGCATCTTTTTCACTTTTTTCGAGCCAGTCTTTTTTATCTTTCGGTGCCGTTCCTTTCATGGGTTGGCAATGTAGTGTGTTGCCTGTCTTTTCGAAGAACATTTCCGGTGATGCCGATATAAACTCATTTCCATCCGGAAGCCTTACCCATGCAGCAAACCGGGGGACGGCTGTTTTGCACAGAGCGGCAAACAATTCTGCCCCGGTAACATCATTAACAGTTGCTCTCATTGTAAGGTTTACCTGGTAAACATCACCTGCGGCAATTTTTGCACGAATAGTTTCAACCCCTTCACAATAGCCTGCTTCATCTGCTGAAAAAGAAATATCTGATCTGGCAGCATCCATATTTACGGTAACCTCGCGTGCCGATGAAATGAACCATTGGGCTGGCCCTTCAAAGGGCTGAACTACAATGTTGCCGTTCGATCCGGAAGGGTGGAGGCTTTCACATAAAAGATAATGTCCGTCACCAAAGCCGGGAGACAGCAATGCAAAGGAATCCATATATTCAAGTTCCGAGAGATTCATAGTGCATGTTTAAAAAAAGAATTGATCATTTCCTGTCCGCGAAACGTGGCAAAGGAATCCGGGTGAAACTGAAAACCCGCTATGGGCAAGGTTTCGTGTTCCAAAGCCATTGGTATTCCATCGCTGGAAGTTGCAATAATGTTTAATGGAGCCCGCATGCGCTCCAATGCAAGTGAGTGATAACGCATCACCTCAACACCTCCATTGAATGCAGGAAAAAAACGCGATTGAGAAAATTCAATTACACTTCGCTTGCCATGTACCGGCGTTGTACGGATCAGTTTTGCTCCGAAAGCTATCCCTATAGCCTGAAAACCCAGACAGATACCAAGCGTTGGGATACCCTTTTCAGCGCAAGCTAAAACCAGTTCGGTCAATCCTGTCCGTATTGGATCCATAGGCCCCGGGCCTATTACCACACATGATGCATTTTCAAGATGACTGCTGAAATCGGCTTTCAGTTGATGGGTTACTATTTTTATTTCGGAGCGTGAAAAAGGCAACACGTCAATCACATTCCACGAGAACGAATCATTGTTCTCGAAGAATACGATTTCCTTTTTAGCCGGTGCTTTGATCATCTCATAGGTTTATGACATACAAGATTAGTCAATTTTCCGTTGTAAATAGCTGAGGTGAACAGTGCAAACGCAGCTTTGAATCTTACCTTAATTCAGTTTCATGCTCACTCCACGCATCTTTTGCACCTGGCCAATCAGGTCGTTGCTAAGGTTCAGGCGAATCTTTTTGGATACCAGGTCAACGGTCATGTTAGCTTCAGGGTCTACCAGTAATATTTTTAAGCTGCATGCACCCGGAGAACCACTTGTAATTTCATTGATGTACTTTGCCATATCAGCCGAAACATCTTTCAACGGAATTTGCAACGTAAGGCTCTTTGAATATTTTTCCCGTATGGAATTAAGTAAGTATATCTGAGTGACCTTTAATTCCAACTGCTCTGTATTAAAACGGTTGTTGACTTTTGCTTTTATAAAAAGAAACTGACCATTCTCGAGGTAATGCTTGAATTTAAGATAGTCGTCCTGCCACAACATCATCGATACTTTTCCATGATAGTCTTCCAGTGTAAAGCTGCCAAACTGTTTGCCAGCCTGAGTAAGGCGGTGGGCTGCTTCGGTAACAATTCCTGCAATGGATATCTCTTTCCCCTTATAAGGAGTAAGGTCTTCCAGGCCGTTTAGCGTTACTGTACAGAAGTTTTCAATATCAAATTTGTAGTCATCCAAAGGATGGCCTGAGATATAAAATCCTGCTACTTCCTTTTCTTTATTGATCAACTCAATTCTACTCCACGGAGCTGCTTGAAGAGGCTGTGGTTTTGAAACTGAACTATCAATTGTTTCTCCAAAAAGGGAATTTTGCCCTTGGGTGCTGGCATCCTGAACCGCATTACCAAAGCGAATTAACGATTCAAGGAATGAGTTCTTTCCATTTTCCTGCATAAAATATTGTGCACGGTGAGCCGAACCAAGCGAGTCAAAAGCACCCGCCATAATAAGGCTTTCAAAGGTTTTTTTGTTTGCGCTTCTCAGGTTCACGCGGCTCATCAAATCATACACATCTTTGAATAATCCGTTGGTTTCACGTTCCTGTACAATAGCTGCAACAGCAGCTTCACCAACACCTTTAACGGCACCAAGTCCGAAACTTATTTCTCCTTTGGTTGTAACTGAAAATACGTGTTCACTCTTATTTAAATCAGGACCGAGAACAGGCAAGCCCATCTTGCGGCACTCATCAATAAAGAATGTGAGTTTTTCAATGTCACCCATACTGTTAGTTAGTACCGATGCCATATACTCTGCCAGGTAGTTAGCTTTGAGATAACCTGTTTGATACGCAAGAACCGAATACGCCGCAGCATGTGCACGGTTGAAGCCATAGCCGCCGAACTTGGCCATCTTGTCGAAGAGTTCAGTTGCAACTTTTTCTGAAACCCCTTTGGCAATAGCACCATCAATAAATTTACCTTTTTGTTGCGCCAGCAGAACAACGTCTTTTTTACCCATCGCCTTGCGGAGCATATCTGCCTGGCCGCGGGTGAAACTTGCCATCACCTGTGAGATAAGCATCACTTGCTCCTGATATACAATAACACCAAAGGTTGGTTTTAAAATTTCCTCCGCAAGCGGATCAAAATAATATGGTTTTTCTTTACCGTTCTTTCGGGCGATATAAGCAGGAATATCATCCATTGGGCCTGGGCGATAAAGGGCGTTCATAGCTATAAGATCCTCAATATTGGTGGGCTTTAAATCCTTGAGGTAAGCCTGCATTCCCGGCGACTCAAACTGGAAAATGCCAACCATTTCACCACGCTGGAAAAGCTCGTAGGTCTTTTTGTCATCGATCGGGACTTTATCAATATCAATTTCTATTCCTCTTGTCTTTTTGATAAGGGCAATAGCTTCCTTCAGGATGGTAAGGGTTTTCAGGCCGAGGAAGTCCATTTTTAACATGCCTACCTTTTCAACAAACTGACCTTCATATTGTGTAATATAGAGTTCAGAATCTTTGTTGGTAAGGACTGGTAAAAATTCTTTTATATCATCAGGAGCAATAATAATACCTGCTGCGTGAATGCCTGTTTGGCGGGCGGTTCCGTCTAAAACCGTTGCTAGTCTTAAGGTTTTTCCGAGGTCAGTATCTTGTTGGGCAAGAACATCTCGCAACTCTTTCGATTTATCTATAGCATCTGCCAAGTCTTTAGCATTAAAAGGAATCATTTTTGTGAGGCGGTTAGCCTCCTGGAGAGGGACTTTCAAGGTGCGTGCCACATCCTTCACCGCACTTTTAGCAGCCATGGTTCCTATGGTTACAATCTGTGCAACCCGCTCCCTGCCATACTTTTCAACCACATATTGAATTACACGCTCACGGCCTTTATCGTCAAAGTCTATGTCTATATCTGGCATGGAAACCCGCTCCGATGTTAGGAAACGCTCGAAAAGCAATTTATAACCAACCGGGTCGATGTTGGTGATTCCAGTACAATATGCCACGATAGAACTCGCCGCAGAACCACGTCCCGGGCCAACCCAAACATCTAACCTTTTGGCTGCGGCAATAAAATCCTGAACAATCAGGAAGTATCCTGCGTAGCCGGTAATCTTTATTTCGCTTAACTCAAACTCTATCCTGTTGCGGACTTCTTCGGTAATGCTTTGATATTTACGTTTTGCACCTTCATACGTCAGGTGCTTTAAATAATCATCTGCATTAGTGAAGCCTTCGGGTAGATTGTAGACCGGCAATTGTAAACTGCGTTTCAGACTTATCTTCTCAATCTTAGATACTATTTCGCCTGTATTGTCAATAGCTTCGGGGGTGTCTTCAAATAACAACCCCATCTCTTCTCTGGTCTTGAAGAAGAACTGGTCGTTATCGAAACGCATCCGTTTAGGGTCGCTGAAATCTTTTCCGGTTTGAATGCACAACAAAATATCCTGTGCTTCGGCATCTTGCAAATCTACGTAGTGCACATCGTTGGTTGCAATGATTTTAACGTTGTATTTCTTGCTCCACTTCTTTAAAATCTCGTTGCAAATATCCTGCTCTTTAATACCATGGCGTTGGAGTTCGATGTAATAATCTTCACCGAAAATTTCCCTCCATTCCAGAAATACTTTTTCTCCAGCTTCCTCACCCTTGTCAATAATGGTACGGTTTACCTCGCTGGCCAAACATGACGTGGTAGCAATAAGTCCATCTTTATATTGCTTGATAAGTTCACGGTCAATCCGTGGTTTGTAGTAGTACCCATCAATAAATCCGAATGAACAGAGTTTAGAGATATTTTTATAGCCGATAGGGTTTTTTGCAAGCAATAACTGGTGATAGTAATTCTTCTCTTCGCTACCTTCTACCTTCGATTTTTCGAAGCGACTACGGGGTGCTATGTAGAATTCGCAACCAATTATTGGAAGCAAATCCATCTTCTCAGCTTCGGCACAAAACTCAGGCACGCCCAACATGTTTCCATGGTCAGTAATGGCAATAGCTTTCATGCCATTTTCCTTGGCCTTTTTCATCAGGGCAGGTACCTGTGAAGCCCCGTCTAATAATGAATATTTAGTATGTACGTGTAGGTGTGTGAAGTCTGGCATAGATCAGTTGGTCGCCTTAATTTTTTAAGGATTGCAAATTTAATCTTTCAGCACCTTTTTTAGTAGCTGTGTTGAAAAGTAATGAATAAGTAATTTATGCTGTTCTAAAAAGCCGCTTAGAGACACTGGTCCAAATGCTGTTAACTATATAAGCAGCGCATATTAATAGGAATGGATAGGCAGGTAAGAAATACCTTTTTTCGCACATGCCAAAGTATATGGGATGGATAAAGATGGTATAAAACACAATTCCTGTGATTAGGGTAAGCGGAGAAAACAAAATACTTTTTTTGATGAGCAAAATTATCCCAAGTAGCCCAAGTCCAATCATTGAAAGGTACAATAATGAAAAGAACACTTTAGTGCCATAGGAAATGGGGTCGAGCTTACTTGTCAGTGTAGTAAACATATTATAGGTTCCGGAGTGAATAAGAAAGACCTTGGTTCGTTTTAGGGGCGCAATCAAATAAAATAAGAATGGTCTTTCTTGCCTTACTGACTTCGCATACAGAAAACATTTGTTCCTTATTGTTTCAAGCAAGGCTTTCATTTCAGATGAGTGGACCTTAACAAAGTCTGATTCATTGGCAATGTATACTGCAAGTTGTTGCTTTAAAACCACCAGTGAATCATAGTTGAATATAGAGGTATAAATGTTTTCGGGTAATGAAACTTTTACATTGTGAAGTTCTGGTTGAAGGCCGTCGTTCATTCCAAACCAGCGTATCTCTGCATCCGGGTCCCAGTGCTGATCGCTGCCACCCCAACTCCGCACCAATTCATAAAGTGGAACATAATATGAATTGCCAAACGATGGGTAATACAGAGCAGGGGTAGCCGGAATAATCCGGTTGTATTTTATAAAGTTCCGTGTGACCCATGCACCATCAATAATTAGAAAAGGTAGTAAGAACAGTAATACTTTAGCTATGGATTGTTTGCCCAAATTATTCTTGAAGAGATAAACCACCAAGACAATGGAGAACAGCAATAACAAAGGGATAAACACAGGCCTTAGAAAAATTACTTCGGTAAGAAAAAGGCCGGATAAAAGCAAATTGATATTTCTTTTAGATTCATTTTCGAAGGCCTTAATAAGGAAAAAAACGGATAGAATAAGAAATGAAACGGCAAAGCTCTCTGTAAGTAAAGTTGAGTCAAATAAATTGGAGTAGATATTGAAGGCAAATAAATAAAACGTGAGGTAAAATAGGGAGGTTGATTTGAAAACATATTTGGCAATTAAAGCCAATGGATAAACTGTAAGCGATGCCAATATAAATTGACATACAATAAGGCAATTATAAGCAACAGGATTACTGAAAAATAAGGCGAATGGCAAATAGATAGCCCCATAGCCGGGCATACGGAAATCGGGTGAGTAATTGCCATTGGCAATCAAGTTTTGAATTGGAACAGTATAACTTCCGGTGTCTCCTGCATCCACTCCCCAAAAGCCGGGGTAGTGATTATCCCACCATTGGCGTGAGATAAGGAAAATAAAGAAAAGTCCTTTGCAAACTAATGCGAACAGAACCCAAAATTTCCATTCAGAAGTATTGCGAAGAAAGAATTGAGAGAATCGTTGTTTTAGCATTTGAATGAATAAATGCAGAAATACATTATTCTTTCACAAAGTAATCCGCATCAAACAATCTGTTCTGACCATTGCATGCAACGGCATAATTGAATCCTTTCACTATTGAATATGCGCCAACGTCTCCCGCTTTGTTCACTGCTAAAAAACCTACTTGAATGTCTTTATAATTGCTTTGCTTTTTAGCTATACGATGAACGGCTTCTTCACAGGCTTGTTGCGGGGTTTTACCCTGCCGCATTAATTCAACAATAAGGTGAGACCCGCATATTTTTATAACAGCCTCACCAACTCCGGTTGCACAAGCAGCACCTATATCATTGTCGGCAAACATACCGGCACCTATAATTGGGGAGTCGCCCACGCGGCCGTGCATTTTCATGCCTAAACCACTTGTAGTACAAGCCCCGGAAACATCACCGGCAGCATCCAAGGCAACCATCCCAATGGTATCATGATTATTCTTATCAATTTTAGGATTGTACTTATTTTCGGCTTTCCATTTTTCCCATGCTTCTTTCACTTCTGGTGTCATTCCTTGATCTGAACGGGGAAACCCATTATCAATGGCAAACTGATAAGCACCTTCACCAACCAACATTACATGCGGAGTTTTTTCCATAACCATTCTTGCAACAGAAATAGGGTGGAGGATATGCTCTAAAAAAGCAACCGACCCTGCATTTCCTTTTTCATCCATTATGGAGGCATCAAGCGTCACGTGTCCATCACGATCAGGGTTACCACCTAAGCCTACACTAGTATTATTGGGATCCGCTTCCGGAACCATTACTCCTTTTTCAACTGCATCCAAAGCCCTGCCTCCGGCCGATAATATCTTCCATGCAGCATCATTGGCTGGTATACCATGTTTCCAGGTAGAGATTACAATTGGTTTCGTTGAGCCTGCCGGGTTAGACAGAGGCATGCCTTTTCCGAGTTTAGGTAAGCCACTAACAACAAATGCCGAAGCAAATGCCGATTTTTTTATAAAGTCTCTTCTGGATGTCATGGGTAAATTTTATGGTGGATAAAGATAGGTAGAAATGGAAGTAGGAATCGTAAATTTTTTATCTTTGTCTTAAATCAACAATAAAATTATGAAAATAGGAATATTAGGAACAGGTATGGTTGGTGCTACAATTGGTAATAAGTTGTTGCAATTGGGGCATCAGGTTAAGATGGGCTCACGCACCGCAAATAATGAAAAGGCTATGAAATGGGTAAGTGAAAATGATGCAAGTGCCTCACAAGGTACTTTTTCTGATGCCGCTGCATATGGAGAAGTAGTTTTCGTTTGTACTAAAGGCGAAGGAACTATTGATGCCATTAAAGCAGCAGGAGCGGATAACTTGAATGGTAAAATTGTTGTGGATGTATCAAACCCGCTTGACTTTTCAAAAGGTATGCCACCTTCCTTATATCCTGCCCTGAGCAATACCAATTCATTGGGAGAAGAAATTCAGAAAACAGTGCCGGGTGCAAAAGTGGTGAAGACACTTAACACTATGAATTGCATTTTAATGGTAAATCCTACAATGGTTCCGGGCGAGCACGATCAGTTTATTTGCGGTAACGATGAAGCGGCAAAAGCTGCAGTCACCGATATTTTAAAATCTTTCGGATGGACTTCCATTATCGACCTGGGAGATATTACCGGAGCAAGAGCCACCGAAATGCTGTTGCCAATCTGGGTGCGTTTAATGATGAAATTCCAATCGCCTCAATTCAACTTTAAAATAGTGAAGTGAGCTATTTAGGATATGTATTTATTGGAGCTGGGTTGTGGTCCGTAATTAACGGAATACTCCATGATATTTTTGTGCTTCGTTCCGAATACGGAAAGAAGTATGACCGTGAATTATTGCGCTTATTAATGGACGGACATGTTCTGATAACCTGCGGCGCAATCCAGGTTTGTTCATATAGTGGGTTGGAAAAACACGAAAACTGGGCTTATCTTATTGCCGGCATTGCAACTCTCAGTCTTCTAATATACTGTGGAATGATCTGGAAGTTTTTAAAATCCGTAGTTACAATTCTAATAAATGCTGCGGTCCTGACTCTTTTAATAATTAGTTTTGTCTCAAAATAAACTAGTGTATACAATTAATATCAGGAACATTCGTATTTATGCTCATCATGGCTGCCTGCCAGAAGAAGCATTAGTTGGCGGAGATTATATAGTGAATATTTCTATAAAAGGTGACATTGCAAATGCTGCTTCTGACGATATATTGGAGGAAACCATCGACTATGTTGATGTGTATAAAATTGTAAAACATGAAATGGGAATTCGTTCCAAACTCATAGAACATGTTGCGAAGCGGATTTCCGATAATCTTAGGCAAGCATTCACTTCAATCACCCATCTTTCAGTCGAGGTAATTAAAAAGAATCCGCCTATTGGCGGAGAAGTGGATGAGGTAAGTGTGGTGATTGAAAACTAAAGCACCTCTCCGCTGACAGAAATTCCGTTAATTTTGATTTTCGAAAAAAGTTTTACTTTGGCGGAACTGATGAAGGTATTACAGATAAGCAATAAAATTCCATACCCTGAAAAAGACGGCGGCGCAATAGCTATCAATGCCATTACCGATGGGTTGATTCAGAGCGGATGCGAGGTGAAGTTGCTTGCCATGAATACAAAAAAACATTTTATTGATATTGCATCGATACCTGAAAAGTTCAGGAATGAAAGGCACTTGGAGGCTGTTCCAATTGATACGTCAGTAAAACCTCTCGATGCGTTTACGGCAATGTTACTTGGGAAATCCTATAATATTTCCAGGTTCGAATCGGAAGATTTCAGGAAGAGATTAATTGAAATACTGCAAAAGGAAAAGTTTGATGTAATCCATTTGGACGGACTTTTTGTTGCATTATATTTAAAAACCATCCGAGAGAATTCGGATGCTCCAACTATACTACGAACCCATAATGTAGAGTGGAAAATATGGAAGAAATTAGCTTCTGAGGAAAAGCCCGGATTTAAAAAATGGTATTTGAACAAGTTGACAAAACAGCTCAGGCGTTATGAAGAATACGCGATCAATTACTTTGATGGCATTGCTACTATTACGGAGGTGGATTTGAATGATTTTAAGAAAGCAGGTTGTAAAGTCCCTATGGTGAACATTCCTTTTGGAATAGATGTTTCAAAGTATAATCCAACAGCATGTAAATACCCCAACACATTATTCTTTATTGGGGCACTTGACTGGCTACCGAATTTACAAGGGTTGGATTGGTTCTTGAAAAACGTATGGAATGATATTCATACAAAGTTCCCGCAAACTCAATTTCATGTTGCAGGGCGCAATATGCCCGACAGCCTTAAAAACAGCGGATATAAAGGAGTAATATTTCATGGAGAGATTGAGGATGCAAAAACTTTTATGCAGGATTATAACCTCATGATTGTACCTTTGCTGGCAGGCGGTGGAATGCGCGTGAAAATAATAGAAGGGATGGCAATGGGTAAACCAATAATAACAACCGATAAAGGAATTGAAGGGATAGAATGTTCTTTCGGGCAGGAGGTTATTGTAAAGGATTCCACAAAGGATTTTGGTGAAGCAGTTTGCAGTCTGATACAGGATTCAAATGCTGCTTTATCACTCGGACAGAATGGAAGAAAGTTGGTTGAAGAGCATTATGATATTGGAAAAATATTGAAAAAGTTAGTGCAGTTCTATGAGGAGAGAATAAAAAGTAAAGGCCAAACAAACGCATAGAATGATAATCGCACAACTTATTTTCTGGATACCCTTAGCTGCATTATTTTATTCCTATTTGGTGTATCCGGTGTTGCTTAATTTTCTAGCCCGAAATAAGGAATCGAACAAAACAGTTTATTCTTTTGAAGAACTGCCTCCTTTATCTATTCTTATAGCGGCCCATAATGAAGAACACGTAATTGAAGAAAAATTAAGGAGCATTTTCGGTAGCCATTACTCAAATGATAAACTGGAAGTGTTTGTAGGTTCTGATGCCAGTATTGATAGGACCGATGAAATTGTTGAAAGTCTTGGTAAGGAATATGGTAATCTGCATTTGGAGAAATTCACATCAAGAACTGGAAAAATAAATATCATTAATAAACTGGTAAGCCTCTCTACTAATCCTATTATAGTAATTACGGACGCTAACGTTATGTTTAATGAAGAAACGTTGCATGAACTTGTAAAGCACTTTGCCAACAAGCAAATAGCCCTCGTTGATTCGCATATGATGCACAAGGGAAGTCATAAGACCGGTGCCTCATCTGGAGAGAGTTTTTACGTTCGGCAGGAGGTGAAAACCAAAAACCATGAAGGTGTTTTATGGGGCACTATGATGGGCCCATTTGGCGGATGCTATGCAGTAAGAAAGGAGTATTTTCATAATGTTCCGGGCAATTTTTTGGTGGATGATTTCTATATTAATATGAAAGCCCTCGAAATGGGAGGTAAGGCCATCAGTGAGTTGAATGCAGAAGTTTACGAAGATGTATCACACAAGCCCAAGGTCGAATTCAACCGTAAGGTACGGATAGCGACCGGCAGTTTTCAGAACCTGTTTGTGTTTTTCAAGCTCTTGTTTCGTCCGGGGGCAATAGGCTTTAGCTTTTTCTCGCATAAGGTAATACGTTGGTTAGGTCCGGTCTTTTTCCTTTGTATGTTCTTCTCCAGTTGTGTTCTGGCCTATGAATATCCTTTATTTGCCTACATCTTCTGGATCGAAATACTAATGCTTATCATTATCCCAATTGATTACTTATTCTATATAATAGGAATCCATTTTAAGGTAATACATATCCTGCGGTATTTCTTTTTCACAAACCTCGCTGTGTTTATTGGTATGCTGAAAGCCATTGGAGGTGTATCATCCAGCGTGTGGGAACCTACAAAAAGACAATAAAAATGAGAAAGGGATTTTCCGTATTTAATGAGATTGCTTCGTTTCTCGCAATGACGAACATAGCGGTAATTCGTCATTGCGAGGCTTTGCGAAGCAATCTCTACAATTCAATGCATTTTAATGTAGCATGAGTAACAGCCTTCGTATAGTATTTATGGGTACACCCGAATTTGCAGTCGCAAGCCTGGATGCATTGGTACATAGCAATCATAAAGTTGTGGCTGTAGTCACTGCGCCTGACAGGCCCGCCAGCCGTGGACTTAAGTTGCAACAATCAGATGTGAAAAGATATGCCGATGAAAAAAAGATTCCCGTTTTGCAACCCGAAAAGCTAAAGGATGAAACTTTTATAAATCAACTTAAAGAACTTAAGGCAGACCTCTTTGTAGTAGTGGCTTTTCGGATGCTGCCTAAGGTGATCTGGGAAATGCCTGCAAAAGGAACCATTAACCTTCATGCTTCACAACTTCCTAATTATAGAGGTGCCGCTCCTATAAATTGGGCAATCATTAATGGAGAAAAGAAAACAGGAGTTACAACATTCTATATAAATGAGCATATTGACACTGGTGACTTAATTAGGGAGAGAGATGAGGACATAATGGAAAATGATACAGCAGGTTCTTTACATGATAGACTTATGAAAAAAGGTGCTGAGGTATTAGTTGAAAGCATTGATGCAATTGCAAATGGTTTAAATCATCACGGATTTCCTCAAAATCAAATTCCAATTACCCATTTAAAACCCGCCCCAAAAATCTTCAAACAAGATTGCCTTATTAATTGGAATAAACCCGCACGTGAAGTATTTAACTTCATACGTGGGTTAAGCCCATATCCGGCCGCATGGACTGTGCTGGAGAATAAAGAAGGAAAGAAACTAACATTGAAAATATATGCTTCTACTATTAATAAAGATATTAAAGTAGCTCCTTCAGTAATAGAAGTTATAGATGGAGTACATATATATATAGGATGCAGTGATTCAGCTATAGAGGTGTTAGAATTGCAACTGGAAGGCCGTAAAACCATGCCAGTGGCGGATTTTCTGAGGGGTTTCAGGCTGAAGGATGACGGCTGGCATATTGCTATGTGAGCAAAATCATCAGTAAAAATCCCTTATATAATGCCCTTTTTGGGGTGAGTTATTAACAAAACACCCCATTTATCAACAATATTGGGGTGTTTTGGCTTGGGAACATGCGTGTGTATTGAGATTATATAATATATTCGCATCAGTATTAACCAATAAAATTTATACAAAATGAACAAAGCAGAATTAATCGATGCCATTTCTGGTGAGGCGAAAATCACCAAAGCTGATGCTGCACGTGCAGTTGATGGATTCATCACCTCAGCAACCAAAGCTCTCAAGAAAGGCGACAGAATCGCTCTTGTAGGTTTCGGTTCCTTTTCAGTAGCTAAGAGAGCTGCCCGTAATGGACGCAATCCACAAACCGGAAAAGCAATCAAGATCGCTGCAAAGAAAGTTGTAAAATTCAAAGCTGGCGCTGAGTTAGCATCTAAAGTAAAGTAATTTACTTTTTTTGAAAAAATAAAAGAGTCTCTCTTCGGAGGGACTTTTTTATTTTTGGGAAATGAATAAAAGTTCTATTACTGAGTAAAGTTTACCGTATGTCACAGAGATTGCTTCGTTCCTCGCAATGACGAACATAGCGTTACAGCGTCATTGCGAGGAACGAAGCAATCTCTATAATTCTTATTTTTGAAACCTATGAGCAAAAAAACTTCCATACAATTCGATCCGGATGCACCGGCAGCAGTAGGTACATTATACGGACTTCCGTACACAGTTGAAAATGCACGTGTTGTCGCAATCCCGGTGCCATGGGATGTAACCGTGTCATACAGAACTGGTGCTTCCAAAGGTCCGAAAGCCATACTGGATGCATCCTGTCAGGTCGACCTGTTTGATGAAAGCATTCCCAATGCATGGAAGATGGGTATAGCTATGGATGTATTTCCCAAAGAGTTTGAAAAATTGAATGGTTCGCTGCGCAAAAAAGCAGAGACTTATATAAATGCTTTTGTAGACGGCAAAGCCGATACCAAGGCCATGAAAGCAATATTGGATGAAGTGAACAGAAAGTGCGATGACCTGAGAAAACATGTGAAAAGTAAATCACTTTCATTTTTGAAAAAGGATAAGATAGTAGCATTGATAGGAGGGGACCATAGCACCCCGCTAGGCTTGATGGAAGCGGTTTCCGAGCGGTATAAATTATTCGGGATATTACATATTGATGCCCATTGTGATTTACGGAATGCCTACGAAGGTTTCACCTATTCCCATGCCTCTATAATGTTCAATGCATTAAAGATTAAGAACCTTGAAAGGCTTGTACAGGTTGGTATACGCGACTTTTCGGAAGGAGAGAATAAAATTATTCAGGATTCAAAAGGGAGGGTTCGCCTCTTCTCCGACAAGGCCATGAAGGAAAGGATGTACGAGGGCGATACCTGGAAAAAGATAACCCAAAGCATTATTGATACGCTTCCTCAAAATGTGTATGTAAGTTTTGATATTGACGGCCTCGACCCTAAACTCTGCCACAACACAGGCACTCCTGTGCCCGGCGGATTAGAATACCACCAGGCTGTTTACTTAATTGAAAAAGTTGTTGAATCCGGAAGGAAAATAGTTTCTTTTGATATTAATGAAGTTGCACCAGGAGAAGATGAGTGGGACGCAAACGTAGGAGCACGGCTGCTTTACAAAATAGCAAACCTTGCTGCACTTAGTAAGTAATAATTAGAAATTACGGATGCCTGTTTTCTGCCGAACGCGGGGCTTTGCGAAACAATCCTACCCAAAAGGATCTCTAAATTAGATGATATTGCTTCACAAATTCTATCAATTTTGAATTATTTCATCTAAGCATTTGGCAGGGTGGCCGTTACTTCCTCAATAATATTCCGACGTTCTTCAATGGTCATGGCAATGAATTCAGCCAGTTTAGGTACTTCAAACAATTCTGCTGTGGCAGGCTTTGAAATAACGTACTGCATTAACAGGATATAGATTTTAATGAACTTATCAGGTTCGAGTTTTTTCATGTGTAACAAAAACTTACTTTTATTTTCGACAATAAACTCCCTTAAAAAATCGCGCTGCTCGGAACTTACTTTATAGGTTCCTTTTGGTCTGCCTTTTGGATTACCACTTTGTCCTTTTTTGAAACTCATAATTGATTATTTATATTAAAAATTAACAACGAAAAAACAATGAAATATCAATGAAATAACAACGGAATAACAATGAAATATCAATGAAAATAACAACAAAATAACAAGAGGAACAGTAAAGTGTATCTGTGTAATATCCTGAAAATTAGTTTGTTGAAAATTAGCCGTTGTTATTGAAAAAAAATAACATGGACTGAAAATTGGAATAAAAAGATACCATATTTGAAAGATCGCAGCCATTTTTATTTTTTCTGAATACAAAATTAAATCACAAGAAATAATTTCTTAAAAAAGTCAATGACTAGTTATAAACACTGATTGGTGGTGAGGTAATTATGATTAAAATTTAGTTGAAGGTAATAAAAAACCTTAGTAGAAGATTAATCGTCTTAGTGTTTAACCTTATTAGAAATGTTAATAAGGTTGCCAGTGTTAAGGGTATAGCTTTTCTACTAAGGTTAAAAGGCAGTATGGAGCTATTTATTTTGATTTATATTTGTAAAAGATAAAAATAACCCATGAAATTTATTTTGGCTTTCATACTATCGCTTTCCCTTTCCATTCTGGCATTTGCACAGCAGGATAGTTTAGGTTTTACCAATAAAGCCGAAGCAGAAAATAAAATGGTGAATGGGGTGAAAGAGGGGAAGTGGTTGGAATATGAAGCGATATTCCCTATCTATGAAAATACGCCAAAAGTAAAAGATACTAATTTGCTTTATTACAGTTTAACAATTTACAAGGCTGGCCGACATATTGGAATGGTAAGAGTTTATTATAAAAGTGGGAGGTTACTGGAAGAAATCCCTTACAGTTATAATGGTGAATATATTAATGGGGTTGATAAAATATATTACGAAAATGGTATAGTAGGCAGTTGTGCGATATCTAAAAATTTTCCATTAGAGAATGTAGTGGTGT
>CAIPDV010000121.1 GCA_903863935.1 uncultured Bacteroidota bacterium | reverse complement strand
TAATCCGTGAGATAATTAAGAATAACGGCGATATAAGCCAATTTATTCCCAAGGGTATTGAGCTAAAATAACCATGAATTTTTCAAGGATATATATACTTGCGGGCATAATTCTATTGCCAGTAATATTACATGCACAAACTGCAACTGTTGAGGGATACGCCCCCGAATACAGGGGTAAAACAGTATATGTTTCCACATTTAAAGATTTTATAACAAATACCCCTGAGCAACTTACAACCGCTCTGATTACCGATAGCGGAAAATTTAAATTCGATCTATCAGGGTTAAACCATACAACCTATGTTGTATTGAATATTGATAATTATAAAGGAGACTTATATGTGGTTCCTGGAGGTTATTACAGGGTGGCATTTCCCGCTCCCGACAGTGACCACTACCACAACCAATATGTTCAGCAAAAAGCAGACCTTGATTTATATATTGATGATACTACGGAGATCAATAACCTTATAATGGATTTCAACGGGCAGTTCGAAAAGTTTTGGGTGAAAAACTATCAGTATTTTCTGAGGAAACAGGCCCCTCATTATGTCGATAGTTTTTACAAGGCAATGATGGTCCGCTATAGTAAATACAATAACCCTGAATTTATTGGGTATGTAACCTACACATTGGCTGAGATTGGCAATAACATATTGGAAGGAGAAAAAACATTGGGTGAAAAGTATCTGAAGGGGAAACCTATATTGTATCACAACTACCAGTACATGCAATTTTTTAATGATTATTTTAAAGATTACATGCGCACTGACATGTATACCCGCGAAGGAGGCGATATAGTTAAGTTCATAGATAAATCAGATTATGCCGACTTGGTTGAGGTAATGAAAATAAATCACCTTTTGCGGAATGATTCACTGTGTGAACTTGTAATATTGAAAGGGCTTTATGAATTGTATTACAGTGGCGGATTTGATCCGGAGAGTATTAAGATACTCGTGAAACAAGTAGCAACGGATACAAAAATTGAAGAGGATAAAGTTATCGCATTGGATATTCTTGCTGCATTTTCCGGTGTGATAAGAGGTGCAGATGCCCCTGATTTTGCGTTGAAAGATTCGAAAGGAGAGGTGAGCAGTATACTTGATTACCGGGGCAAATTTCTCTACCTTGCATTTTTTAAAACTACAAGTGGAGCATCTATTAGTCAGTTGGAAATTATGCCTGCATTGTATAAGCAATATGGTAAGAAAATAAACTTTGTGTTTATTTGTGAGGATGATAATTACAGTGACCTTATAGATTTTTTGAAGAAGAATAAAAATTTGGGCTGGACCTTTTTATACGATGAACGGCACAAAGTAATGGACCAATACGATGTTAAAACATTGCCCGAATACTTCCTTATTTCCCCGCAGGGTAAATTCTTCCGGTCACCCGCAGACGACCCGAGCCATGGAATTGAAAATACATTTAATGACATTCTAAGACCTGCAAAACAAAAATAAAACCGATGAAAAAGCAAATTACGCTTGTAGCAAGTTTATTCCTTACGCTTTCAATCTTCGCTCAAAAGCAGAATGTAACCCTTGATGATATCTGGACCTATTACAAATTTCATCCGCAAGGGATAGATGAATTGAGGTCTACTTCGGATGGAGAGCGGTATACTGCCCTAACCATGGTGAATGGAACGCAGGCAATTATAGCGCACAGTTTTGCTACGGGCGATTCAGTAGGCACTTTGTTAACAGGCGATCAGCTGGAAAAGGCAGGAAACAGTGTTCAAATTGTGGATTACGCTTTAGGTAAAGGAGAAAAAAACATTTTACTTTCTACTGCCATTGAACGAATTTACAGGCATTCAAGCGTAGCTAAATATTATGTTTGGAACCGAGAAGCTAAAACCATAACTCCAATTATGGGAGAGGAAAAACTTTTATACGCAACATTCTCTCCGGATGGAAATTCAGTAGCATTTATTTATAAAGGAAATCTATATATACAGAATTTAATTAATGGTAAACTCACTCAAATTACAAACGACGGTTCCGACAATGTTTTCAATGGAGTGAGTGATTGGGTTTATGAAGAAGAATTTGTGGTTACGCAAGCTTACTTCTGGTCGCCGGATAGCAAATCCATTGCTTTCTATAGATTTGATGATTCTAAGGTTCCGGTCTTTTCAATGAATGAATACCACGATTCATTGTATCCGAGTGTTTATAGTTTCCGTTATCCAAAAGCTGGTACCCCGAATCCTACTGTAGGTATAAAGATTTATAATATTCAAAACACCGCAACTGTAAATGTTGTAGCTCCGGGGCATTTTGAATATGTTCCGAGGATTAAATGGACGCAATCTGCTACTGAGTTATCTGTTCAGTTTATGAACCGCCACCAGGATAGTTTGGTGCTTGTATTAGCTGATGCGGTCACCGGCAAAACGACGCCTTTACTGACCGAGACAAGCAAAACCTATATCGACATAAACGATGCTTTGACATTTATAAATAACAACAAAGAATTTATCTGGCAAAGCGATGCTGACGGGTACGACCAATTGTATCATTATTCAATTACAGGTAAGCTGATAAACCAGGTTACAAAAGGAAAATGGGACGTTACCGATTTTAAAGGAATAGATGAAAAGACACATATTCTATATTACAGCTCAACAGAAACTTCTGCAATTGACAGAGACCTTTTCTGTATTAAATTAGATGGCACCGGAAAGAAAAAACTTTCTACGGAAACCGGTTTTAATAATGCAGATTTCAGCGCGAATTTCCATTATTATATCAATACTTTTTCAAATGCAGAAACACCGGATTATATAACACTTCATAACTCGGATGGTAAACAACTGCGTGTTCTGGAAACCAATAAACCGTTGAAAGAATCTCTTACAAAATACAATTTGGGCAAAAAGAAGTTTTTTGCATTTACAACTTCGCAGGGCACTAATTTGAATGGATGGATGTTAACCCCGCCTGATTTTGACACAAACAAGAAATATCCTGTTTTGCTTTATGTGTATGGAGGCCCGGGGGCAAACACTGTAAATAATTCCTGGGATGGAACCAACGGAATGTGGTATCAGATGCTTGCAGAAAAGGGGTACATAGTGGCATCGGTTGATAATAGAGGTACAGGAGGAAGAGGTTCCGAATTTAAAAAGTGTACGTATTTACATCTGGGAAAACTGGAAACCGAAGACCAGATTGAAACTGCAAAATACTTTCAGTCGAAGACCTATGCCGATAAAACCAGGGTGGGTATTTGGGGATGGAGCTATGGTGGTTATATGGCTGCCAATTGCATTACCAAAGGAGCAGATTATTTTAAAGCGGCAATTTCTGTAGCACCTGTAACCGACTGGAAATTTTACGATAGCATATACACCGAGCGTTATATGAGAACCCCGGATGAAAATGAGGAAGGGTATAAGGATGGCTCACCCGTAAACTATGCCGATGACGTAAAAGGGCATTATATGCTGGTAGCCGGAACAGGTGACGATAACGTACATTTCCAGAATTCTATAGCATTTATTAAAGCTCTTGAAAAAGCAGAAAAACCTTTTTCGTTAATGATATATCCGGATAAAAACCATGGAATATATGGAGGAAATACCAGGCATTATTTGTTCACTCAATTAACAGACTTTATTACAAATAACCTGTAAGGATTTTAGTCGCTGGTACCTTCGGTTTGTTTTGCTTTTTCCTGCTTAAAGGCATTCTGAACCTTCTCCACCTGTTCCGGTGTGAGAATAGTTTTTAAGGTATTGATGTATTTATTTTTTGCCTGTTTGTTCTCCATATCCAGTGAGTCCTGATCCTTGGAATACTTGTGTTTATTTGCGAGTCTTGCATTAACATATTCTTCTATGGTTGCTTTTATTTTTGCCTGCTGGTCTGCTGTGGGTTGGCAAGCCGCAACAATTTTGGCTTCCATTCTGTTCTCCATTTTTTCCGCTTGCTTCTTTTCATTGTTACATGCAACCAGTAAGAATATTATTCCGGATGTGAGCAGTAGTTTTTTCATTATCGTTAAGTTTTAAAATGTAGAATAACCCTAGAGTTAAAGAATTCATTGGCAAATATAAAATTAATGTCAGAAAAATTATCCCGGTTATGCATTTTAAATAATTCAAAAGAGTGCCATTTACTGTATATTTGTCTTTATGAATTGGGAAAAACTAAATAACCTTTTATATGAATTTACCCGACTAGGCCTTGATAAGGTTTTGGATTTTGACCTCTTTAACCGTATCGCAATTGTACACCATAGCAGCGCAATGGAGGGAAGTACTCTTACATTGCAGGAAACAGCCTTGCTTATCAATGAAGATATTACTGCTAAAGGTAAACCAATGTCGGACCATCAAATGGTTAAAGACCACTATGCAGCCTTGCTGTTTGTAATGGAAAACGCTAAAAACAAAACAGCTATTACCCCTGAATTTCTCCAACAAATAAGTGCGATAGTTAATAAAAACACCGGACAAGTCCGGCAGACTGCATTAGGAGTTTGCGATGATACTAAAGGTGATTTCAGGCTTGGAAATGTTACTGCTGGTTCAACATACTTTGTAAACTATGACAAAGTACCCCAAATGGTTAATACTTTATGTTCAAATCTTCAAAATAAAGTTGATTTGGTGAAAGATGATGTGGAGAGCATTTATCAGCTTTCTTTCGACGCCCATTTTCATCTGGTTACAATTCATCAATGGTTTGATGGTAATGGAAGGTCCTCACGCCTTCTGATGAATTTTATTCAGGCTTATCATCACCAGCCACTATCACTAATATTTATAGAAGATAAAGCATTCTATATTCAGGCTTTATTAGATACGAGGGAAAAAAATGACCTTGATATTTTCAGAGATTTTATGTGTAATCAGCAGATAAAATATTTTGAAGGGGAAATTAAGAAGTATAATCAGGGGAATAAAGGGACTGGCTTTGGGATTTAAGACATCTAAAGTTTAAATAAACTCTTCCCTCTTTCTGTTCAGCCAGCCTAAAGCTGCACCCGACAGTAATTTTTCTTTTATTTCGTGATTATAATTCATTTTACGGATCAAGTCGCCGGGCCATAATTCGCCAAGGGGGAATGGATAGTCAGAGCCAAGTGCCACATGGTCGGCACCAATTAAGTTCACAACATAATCAAGCATATTATTGTCATGAACCAGAGAATCCAAATAGAACTTTCCAAGATAATCTCGCGGGTTTACTTTATTATCCACTGCAACCAGATCAGGGCGTTGCATAAATCCATGTTCAATTCGCCCTATTGTTGATGGGAACGAACCTCCGCCATGCGCAAATGCTACACGCAGTTTAGGCAAGCGTTCAAAAATCCCGCCAAATATCATTGAACATATTGCCAGTGAAGTTTCTGCAGGCATGCCCACAAGCCAGGGCAGCCAATATTTTTGCATTTTTTCTTCCCCCATCATTTCCCATGGATGCACAAAAACGGACATGTTCAATTTTGAGCAGGCTTCAAAAACTGGAAATAATTCAGGAGCATTCAGGTTCCATTCATTTACATGAGAACCTATTTCAATACCACTTAATCCGATCTTTTTGCATCGTTCAATTTCGGCTATTGCTAAATCAGGGTCCTGCATAGGAACCGTTCCAAGTCCAAGAAATTTTTTCGGGTACTTGTTAATTATTTCTGCAAGATGATCATTCAGGAATTGCGATACTTCAAGGCAATGCTTTGGTTGCGCGCGGTAACAAAACAATACCGGGATTGTTGATAAAACCTGCACGTTCACCTTGTGGTGGGTGCATTCATCCAACCTCTTTTCCGGGCTCCAGCAATTATCTGTAATCTCCCGGAAGAATTTATCTCCTTTCATCATCCTTGCGCAGCAAGGCTTATGGTGATCGAGCCGAATGAAATCATCGTAACCAAACTTCTTCGAAAAGTCGGGTAAGTGTTCAGGAATAATGTGCGTGTGTATATCTATTGTCAGCATGAACGATATCAGGTGGCCGCTTCCATTACAAAACGTTTATCCGCTTCCATCACATGTCCGCATTTTTTGCAGGTACGCAATTCTTCCGAATTATAAAACCGTTTGAAAACGGGAATAAAATCCTTCTCAATGCTTGTAAGGTAAAAATGTTCCTCGTACAGTTTGTTGTTGCATTTTTCGCAGAACCACATCAGTCCGTCGTTTTCATCTGGATGCCGCTTGCGCTCCATTACGAGACCTATGGTATTTGCTCCACGAACGGGAGAATGCGGAGTTTGTGGTGGCAAAAGGAAAATATCGCCTTCGTTCAATGGTAAATCAACAGCCTTACCATCTTCCTGGATGCGGACTGTAATGTTTCCCTCCAATTGATAGAAAAATTCTTCACTCATATTAAAGTGATAGTCTTTACGGGCATTAGGTCCGCCAACAACCATCACAATAAATTCAGTGTCTTCGTACACTACTTTATTTCCAACCGGAGGTTTTAATAAATGTCGATTATCATCGATCCATTTTTTAAAATTGAAAGGGCGTTTGATCATAGCTTTTATGATAGGTTAATAGGTTGCAAGTTACTAAAAAAATAAATTAACAGGTAATGGGATTTACTCACTGTTTCTTAGTTTTCGAATCAACTCCCGTAATTTTCTTGTAAAATCCGGTGGCATTGACACCTTTCCCAAAGCCACATCCGTTGTTTTTATCTTTCGATTTTTCGTCAACCATAGTTCCTTCGGCGGAATTAAAATTGAAAGTAATTACACAACTAGGGTCATCAATTGTAGAATATGCTGCAATTCCGTTTCTATAAAATAAAGTATCCTCAAATGATCCCGAATTATAAGTTGGCGCGCCTTTACAAACATAGAAGTCTACAAAAATCCTTGACGAGTCAATCAGCTTAACTTTTATTGTGCCAAAGTATCCGTAGGTTTCCCCACTGTCAACCCTTGTTTTATTATCAAGCGAATAGTACCCTGAAGGGTTTATGAATGGAGATGTGGTTGATGGTTGCGCTTCAGCTTTCGCGAATAGTAAAGTAACTAACGCAAATAGAATTAAATGGATCCTCATGCCGGGTTCTATCTTTTACCTTTACTATGCTGCAAACTAGTAGCATGTTGTATGCTGTCTTTTCTTGCCTGCATTATTTTGGCTTTAGCTTTGCGGCTATTGCTGGTTGTTTTCATGTAGGTTATATAAAATCCAATAACAGCAAGTAAAAAGGTGAAGATGGGTAATATCCTTCTTGTTTTTTCGAGGCCCAAGGTGGTTTTCTTTTTCTTGAGGTACTTTTTGTAGTTGCCTTTATATTCAATGCCTTTTTGCCCTAATTCAATAATATCTGCATTCACCCCTCTATGGCAAAGCCCTTCATCCATCAGAACCAATAGGGCCTTATTGTAAATGCCTTGCAATTCAACCGAAGTATGGGCGTCCAATCCTTCCGTCTGATTATTCAGAAAGTCGGAAAAAACAATTCTTCCGTTAATGTCGTCGTGAACGGCTTTTAAAATAATTTCGGCTGCATGGTGAACTTCCATGATGCAAAATTAACTATTCAGAAGGAATAAAATCATCCTTCTTCAACGAGTTCATAAGATGCGAATGTTGAAATGTTGCTCTATTTTGTTCCGGCGAATGCAGTGGAATTCGTTTCGGAATAAATAAACGTACCTTCTACTGCAAAGTGGTCGGAGAGGGCTGTATGATTGGTGGTCCACTTCTTACTGAAAACAACAATTTGCATACTGCCCTTAATTTGCTGAAATTGGGCAGAGGAGTATAGTAAATAGTCAATCAGCTGCGGTTTATTGTTGGTCCCTATCACTAAATCATTGTGTGTGTAATCATACGAATAGCATTTGTCGCCCTGCAATTGGCACGGGGTAATTTTTAGAGTCCCAACCATATGGTCATAGCAGGCCGAATCATCGTGGATGGTATTGAAATCACCTGCCATAAACTGCGGAACATTTTCATAGGAGTAAGGTATCAGCAATTGTTTTTTAATTTCGGCATATTGTTTATCTCGTATAGGTTGTACGTTCTTGCCACTGTTTAAATCAGACTGCAGATGTGTACCGACCAACTGAAAACAGAAGCCGTCTTTTTGGCCTTCTACCAGGATAGCTCCTTTGGTTGCAAGTTTATCAGATCCCATTGCTTCTTTAAAATAAATTTGTTTCACTACCTCAATAGGTACTTTGCTTATTATCCACACTCCACAACTCGCTTTCCATTTGCAGTTTTTCCCGGGATCGCCGGATTCATAAGGGAAATAGGCTTTAAGGCTGTCGCGAATAATGGTGCGTGCTTTAGTATCGAAAGCCTCTTCAAACACAATTATATCGGCATCCTGGTCTTTAAGAACCTTTGCGATTTCTTTTGCCCGTTCAAGTTGGCCTGTATGAATAAACAAACGTGGAAGCATGTAAATATTCCAGGTTATGATTTTAACCTGTCCACCTTTTAGCTGATTGTTGCATTGTGCATAAGAGATAAATGGAGTGATAAGTAGAAGAGCAAGAACAAACCTTTTAATGAAATTGCGCAAATAAGTTGTAGAATCAACTGTGAAGGATGTGGAAAAATTCTGTCTTGCGTAACTATTTATAAGTTCTGAAAGGCTTTCGGAGTCGATCTTTCCGGGGCTCGACCTTTTATTTAATTCGATGAGGGCAGTTTGGTTTGTTTTGAATTGATTTTCCGGTTTTATTTCCATGCCCTGCAATTTTATTTATTGGTTGCTTACTGTGATAGATGATGAAAAAGAGTAAAGGGTTGCACCCATACTCTGAAATGAGAAGCTAATAAGCGTTTTGGGATTTTCTTTGAAACAGATATTCTCTTTTTCATGGCGCAAAGGTCCGCCAGTACTATTACCGGAGTATTTTCAGTACATTATCAAAATTTAACACGGGTATTGATATTGACTGGAAATCCCTATTAATAAAGGAATGGAGGAATTGTTTTTTGAATTTTAAACAAAAGTTTGTTTGTAATTATAAAAAGATACTAAACCAATTATAGGAGATTTAAATAATTGTGTGGCTTAAGCCACTATTCAATGAAGGGATTTATTGACTGAAATACAATTAAATGCTACTTTTGGCCAGTAAGAATTTAAAGAAATATTTTAGTCTTACCCAACCTTTAAAAGAGAACCTTCGTATTGGTGCGATATAAAAGGTTTAAACCGCCTGTTAAAGAACACCACAATAAACTAAAAACAACAAAATGAAAACTATGAATTTTCAGAACATTAAATCAATTAGCAAAAGGCTGATATCTTCTATCTTCCTTATAGGAAGTATAGCTTTGTCGAGCTATAAAAGCTCGGCTTGCACTGCAAGTTTCACTTATAGTGCCGGCCTAAATGGCCATTATTCATTTACCGGTACATACGCCGGATATGGCCCCGGGCTTCGCTACTCCTGGAATGCCGGAGATGGAAGCGGCTGGCAAAACGGCGGCCCCAATTTTACGCATTTATATGTTACAAATAATACTTTTACTGTGCAATTGGCTGCAAATGATAGTTTGTGTTATGACACAGCAACTGTTGTAATTACTGTGTCGAATGTAACTTCACCATGTATATTATCAGCAAGTTATACTTACACAATAATGCCTTATGGATATGTAGATTTCACAAGTACTTCTACGGGAACGGTTTCTTATACTCAATACTTCTGGTCGCCCGGAGACAGCAATCAAACCTATCAGGGAACTACCACATTTACGCACCAATACGCCCATCCGGGTATGTATCTTGCTTGGCTAAAAGTTATAGATACCGGAAGTGCATACTGTTCCGACTCTATACCGAACTGGGTAAATGTAACAACGGTTGATACAGCATATTGCCATATCCACGCCAGTTTCACCTATGTTTCTGGTTCTAATGGGCAAATTACATTTACAAATACCTCAACAGGTACCCACCCAGGTGATACTTATACCTGGGGTTTTGGCGATACCACTTCAGATGCATACGGAATAGGACCTGTTACACATACCTATTTATATAATGGTACATATGATGTTAAACTAAGGGTAACCGATGATACAAATATGGGTGGATGCTATGATTCAATCATTGTTCCGATAACCATTACCAATGCATGTAACTTGCAGGCAAGTTTTACTATTACCTATGATACCCTTACAGATAACGGCCAAGTAACTTTAACCAGTACAACCAACGGAGCCAATTTAAGCAGCCAATACTATTGGACCCCCGGCGATGGCTCTCCAACCGTATTAGGTGGCAGTTCAATTACCTTTTATTATCCATTCAATGGTAATTACACGGCATCGTTGGTTGTAGTGAACAGCGGAGGTTGTCAAGATTCCACTTCAATGCCTTTAACCGTAACCGAGAAGGATTCTTTGCAAGCATGTTTCACCTATATATCGGATAGTTTGAATGCAGGTCAGTATGACTTTAATGCAAGTTGCTCGAAAGGTACCAATAGCGATACCTATTACAAGTGGACCTGGGGTGATTCAACACCATCCGATTCAGGATTGGGTTTATCATCCGATACCCATACCTATTCAATTAATGGCCCGTATGCAGCTACACTCACCATTTGGTATACAGTTCTGCCAACCATAAAACGTACCCATTCAGCAGGCAGATTTAGTGAATCGTCTGTTACGGATACAATTCATGTAACAACAGTTTCCGGAATTAAATCCATTACTGATGCGTCAGTGTATAATGTGTACCCTAATCCGAATAATGGTTCATTCCGAATTGCGATTACAGGATTGACCGATACAAAAAATGCACAGATCCGCATTACCAACCTGATGGGACAAATGGTGTATCAAAACAATGAGGCAATTGCAAATGGCCAGGTAACAGCCAATATCAATCTGCCAAATGCTACTGATGGTATCTATCTCTTGCAAATAACTACTGCGGGAAATAACTATAATACCCGGATAGCTATTCAGAAATAGTAAGAACGTGTTTTAGTAGAGGTTAATTAGAAGCCTCATCCAGACTAGAGTTTGGATGAGGCTTTTTTCATTAACATCTCTTAACAATATCAAAATTAAACCTCCCACTTACAAGGTCGTCTTACTTTCGAAACCAACATAAAAGGCCATGAAACGCTTAGTAGTTATTTTCACCTTAGGTTTTCTGTTTTTAACGGCAGATAAATCACAAGCCGGATGTTATGTTCGTTATTACCACTGCGGCCCTCGTTCAGTTGTTGTGTGTCGACACGAGAGTCGTGGTGCCTGGATTCCCGGACACTGGCGATGGGATTGGAGGTGCCATCGCTATTCCTGGATACATGGGTACTGGTACTAACCCCAATATTCATCCACGTGTAGGTTTGATGGTGAAAAAAGAAAGTCCCGCATTTAGCGGGACTTTTGCATTTTAGATTTCGGCCCCAAACTCCTAAAGGGCTTTGAATAGTGCCACTTAAAGCCCCTTTAGGGGTTTGGGGCAAACTATTAGATTACCGCCATTTTCTCTCTTGAATATTCTCCGGCTTTTAGTTTTTTGTTCACTTCACTGAATGCCTTAATTGAGTATTCCACATCAGCTAATGTGTGCATTGCTGTTGGGATGATACGGAGTAAAATGATTCCTTTAGGAACTACTGGATATACAACTATAGAGCAGAAGATGCCATAGTTCTCTCTCAGGTCGAAAGTAACGTTGGTTGCTTCCGGTACAGTACCATTCAAAAAGATTGGAGTAACCGGTGATTGAGTAACCCCGATTTCAAATCCTGCTTTTTTCAAGCCGCTTTGCATTGCATTGGTAATTTCCCAGAGCTTGGCTTTATATTCCGGGTGGTTGCGCATCAATTCCAAACGTTTTAAAGCACCAATAACTATAGGCATAGGCATACTCTTCGCAAAGATCTGCGAACGCATATTGTAGCGCAGGTATTCAACCATGTTTTCATCTCCTGCTAAAAATCCGCCAATGAGTGCGAATGATTTTGCAAAAGTTCCGAAGTATATATCAATACCGTCCTGGCAACCTTGTTCCTGGCCAGTACCACCACCGGTAGCTCCCATGGTTCCAATACCATGTGCATCATCTACAAAAAGGCGGAAATTATATTGCTTTTTAAGTGCTACTATATCTTTCAATTTGCCCATTACGCCCGACATACCAAACACCCCTTCGGTGATAACAAGTATAGAACCATCGGTATCCTTTACATTGGCTTCGGCACGTTGCAGGCACTTTTCAAGGCTGGCCATATCGTTATGGTTGTATGCAAAACGTTTACCCATGTGCAGGCGAACCCCATCTACAATACAAGCGTGTGATTCGGCATCGTATACAATTATGTCGTGGCGATCAACCAGGCAGTCTATGGCAGAAACCATACCCTGGTAACCGAAGTTAACAAGTACTGCATCCTGTTTTTGAACAAAAGCAGCAAGTTCAGTTTCCAGTTGCTGGTGATGGTTCGAGTCGCCCGACATCATACGTGCACCCATTGGCACTGCCATACCATATTGTGTAGCAGCTTCACCATCTACCTTTCTAACTTCGGGATGGTTGGCTAAACCTAAATAGTTATTCAAGCTCCAGTTGAGCACCTCTTTTCCACGGAATTTCATGCGTGGCGATACTTCACCTTCCAGTTTGGGGAACATAAAATAACCGTGTGTTTGTTTGGAGTATTGTCCAAGCGGGCCACGGCGCTCACGGAGTTTGTCAAATAGGTCTTTCATACCGGTAAATATTGTTTTTGTGGCGCAAAGATAAGAAAAAAGAGATGAGTTATAAGTGACATGAGTTGAGCGGGGAAATCCTCTCGGTAGGTCAGCTAAAGGCGGGTTTCTTGAAGTTTTTTTCTATATTTGCCTGTATATTGTTGATTATGAAAAAAACTATCCTCACCATTTTTATTCTTGTTATAGGAATTGCAGCACTTTCAGCCCAGAATAAAAAAGAAGTAAATACAGCCTCCGTGAAACAAACTTCTAAAGCGGTTATGCAATATGAGTATGTTCTTTCTCACGAGGATTCATTACAAATAAAAGGATATTTTCTTGATCCTCCTGTTCCATTCAGACCATTTAATATCAATCCGTACCTACAGTCCCGCCCATTTAATGATGTTATTATTTTCGATGGGGATATGAATAAGCAGTATTAGGCTTGCTAGTTCACATATTGGTGAATAATGCCATACATGGCCGAACCAAAGACAAGTATCCGCAATATCCATTTCAGCATTTCGGGGAATTTTACACGGTCATCGCTTACCTCTTCCACCTGATGTTCATTTCTTAAGCGTAATATCGGGCTGTATGGGTTGCTGGGGACAAATGCTCCGGGTGCGTTTTCGTCTATAATAAAAGAAGGTGTTTCGGTCTGTTCCTCTTCCGCCTCTTTATTTAGTTTGATGTCGTAGGCTTTTCTCTTTTCAGGATTTGATAGTACCTCGTAAATGTGATTGATGTTTTTTACTACTAGGTTATCGTCATCCACTTCGGCTAATTCAGGGTCGGGGTGGTACTTATTCAATAAAAAATCGTGAGACTTTTTAATCTCCTCTGCCGATGCATCCTGCTCTACCCCGAATAACTGATAATAGTTTTTATCCACTTGAATAAATTTCGTTGACAGGACTAAGATACAAAAACATTTTAACCGGGCGAACCAGTGAAAAACTATATGTAAAATAACTATGAATAACTATGAGAAATACTATAGAAATACTATGAAATAACTATAAAACTGATAATCATTAAATCTTTAAACGTATTGAAATTTAGTTGGTTGTGAATATTGGCCATAGTTAAATACTATAAAACACACTTTTTGCGGATAATACTGTTCGAAAATCAGTTCCAGGCGATACAGAATAGTATAATTTTTCATAAGACAAAAATAGTGCATGAAAAAGTGGTTTCTGAAAAAGTCAATGACCGGAAATGGAAAATTTATTTTTGAGTATCTTTGTCCTATATGACACCCGAAGAAATAAAGAAGAAACTTATTGCCGATATTAAGAAGGTGAAAGACCCCGAACTGCTGGAAGATTTAAGCCGTATGCTCAATTTGGAGTCGCAAAATATTGAAGAATTGAAAACGCCTCCCAACATAAAAGACTCCGCTATAAAAGGGCTGTGGGATATACGGAACGGGCGATATATGAGCAACCGGCAAATAGACGCTGATATTGACAAATGGCTAAAGAAATAGTTTGGTCGCAGCAGGCAATTAATTCCCGAAAAAGTATTCTGAAGTATTGGGTGCTGAAGAATCAATCAACCTCATATAGCATTAAGCTCGACGAACTTTTCAGGGAAGCGGTAGCGCTTATTTCAAAATACCCGACTATTGGAAAACCCACCGACATTAAAAATACCCGTGCCAAAAAACTCCGCGATTACATTATTTTTTACGCGGAAGTAGATAATAAAATCCACATATATTATATTTGGGATAATAGTAAAAAGGCGAGTGTGGTGAGTAGGTTGAGGGGGAGGCGGTAGGGAGTTTTCAACACAGAGGGCGCAGAGTAAAGGGAGTTTCACGGAGAAATATATTTTTACTTTGTGTCCTTTGTGAAAACTTGGTGTACTTAGTGGTGAAAATACATTCACCACTAAGTACACAAAGGAAATACACACAAATGTTCACAAAGTAGTTTGTGTTTAGCCAAAATCTTTATTTTTGCATAATGTGGAGCAAAGATTTAGATGCCAGGCATTTGCAATATGTAGTTTATTTTCTCGGGATAGTGGTGCTATATTTTGTGAAAAGACACTTCATGAACGAACGTGATGGCAAGCCTTCGGAAAACGAAAAGTTTACACCTGAACAACTGTTCTGGAAATTGATTGAGAAGTCAAGGAACATGGCAAAAGGTGATTATGCCATACAAAGCGAGAAACTGGAGAAATTGCTGGAAGGTGAAACCCCCGAATTTATTGTTGAATTTAACAATGTATTCAGGACTATGCTTGGTAAATCCTATACATGGAAATTGTGGGCGGCAGCATATATTATAAATGGAGGCTGCTCAGATGATACCTTTTATGATTTCAGAAGCTGGTTGATAGGGCAGGGTGAAATGGTATATGAAACGGTAGTTAACGACCCAGATTCATTGGCAAATATTGATATTGAGACCAATGATTGGGAAGGTTTGCAGTATTGCGCTCCAACAGCCTATAAAAATATAACAGAAAATGATTTGCCTAAGTCAGATGATTTGCGCTTGAAAACGGAACCCTCGGGAGAAAGATGGAATGAAGATAAAGAGGAAGAACTGAAGAGTTTGTTGCCGAATTTGTATGCAAAGTATAATCCTTAGTTTACATAGAAAGTTCAACATATAGGAAAAAGTAACGTCTTCCCTGCTTTGGGGAAGAGAAGAGAAAGGGGGGCTGGAGCAGATGGGAGCAGTAGATTCACAGAAATTTTGTAATTTTGTTTCTATGAAGAAGACTCCTGATAAAGTGGTGACCGATTTTTTGCAATACAAAAAAGCAACCGCCAAATCAAAGGCTAAGCAGGCTGATGTTTACAAACTTGTTGAGAAGATAAAAAAAAATTGGTGGAAGAAAAATCATGGTAAGTTACCCTTAAATGATACAAAATCCAGAGATTCTAAATTAGCAGAATTATTGGAGGAAGCCATAAACTCAAAATCGCTCACAGCAAAAGAAACGAGAAAGGAATTTAAAAAGCGGGGAGTTAATTATTAACTCTATGCCAAGTAACGCCCGCAGTATTGCGGGATAAGAGAGTGAAGCCTGTCCCGATATTTATCATCGGGAAGAAAGGGCAGCCGGGGAAATGGGGCAGACGGGAGGCTAATACAAGGAGGGAGGGGGAAGTTAGAGGTTACTTTTTTAGCGGCACTCTCTTTAAAATGAGATTTTTCAGAACAGATACATTACATGGGTTATTAGTTAATTCTCGCGGATTATAATCTTTATACCAAGTGCGAAGTACTCCTCTCTTCTCTATATTATTTAGATTTTTATCATTAACAGCTTTATTAATTGTTTCCAAAGGAAGTGTTTTTTGTGCTTTATTTATTGAATAACTAATACCACCATCAAGGCTTTTTTTACGAAATAAATAATATGTACCTTTAGATGTTTTATAAAGCTTATCACCAACATTTAAATTATTTAGCAATTCTTTCATAAAATAAAATACTATTCCTTTATCAATTTGTGCGCGATAAAACCATTTATCCTAATGGTGTATATGCCAGTTGCCAAACTACTTAAACTAATAGTTACTTGGGTGCAGTTGGTTAGTTGTGAAATTACTCTTTTACCAAGCATATCAAATACCTCCAAAGTTTTAATTGGTTCTGTACCATCGATAGTTACAATATCTTTAGAAGGATTAGGGTAAATAGTAATACTATTCTTTTCAGTCTGAATTGTATTTATTCCAGAAGTATTTATTACTAAGGCAGCATTAGAGGAAGTATCAGGGCAAGTTCCACTTCTAATGCAGCGATAAAGGTAATTATTCATTGCCCCAGTTACAGGGTTTATTGTTAAAGTTTTTGTGGTTACTCCGCTATAAGGCCCAGCGTTTGAAAGATTCATAAAACCAGTTCCTGAATTCTGCTGCCATTGGTAAGTTGCAGAACCTGTATCTTTTATTGAATACGTAGCGGTACCACTTGAAAAAACAGTATCGTTAACAGGGTTGGTAATGATTCCCAATTTCTGGGATAAGTAAAGCTGAGTGATTTCACATTGGGTGAGTTCTCTATTCCAAATACCTATATCATCCATTTGACCAGTCAAATATTCTGAGGAACTAAATATATCTACACCGAAATATAAATTTGCTGTAGAGCACCCACCACCTAAACTAATGATTTCAGTTCCGATAGGTGCAGCATTTACGTAAACCGTAACAAGGGAATCAAAAACAACATAAGTCATATTATACCATGTATTCGAATCTATTTTTTCAACTACTGTGCTAGACGAACCACCACATCCGATACCTGCTTCCAAACTTAAACCGGGGGTTGAATTAATATATGCTGTGCCCCATAGACATGATGAGGAACTTCCTAATGCTACTACACAACCAGTAAAACTAAAAGTATTAGGGGCGTAGTTTATCCAGTAAGAAACGGAAAATTTTGAATTTACATATTGATTTCCTCCTGGTGAAATAATATAAGTGTTAGTACCATTAAAAGTATAAGCACTGTTGGGATTACTAAACCTATCCATAGTTAATGTCGCACCGAAAACAGTTCCATTATTGCCATTCCCACTACTATCATCTGCATTACCAGTGAATGGATACCATGCAATTAATCCATTTTTTGGCACATAAGAACGAACATTTTGTGAATAGATTTTTGAAGTGAAAAGCAGCAGCAAAAACAGTAATATTTTTTTCATTTTTATTTTTTTGTAAAAATAAGGTTTTTTAAGAAATAGCAAAAATCTAGTCACTACTGTCCTTTGTTTTGTATTTTTTCCTACCTTTGCAGCCCTTTTGAAAAATCCTGCCTTAAAACGGGCTTTTAAATTGGATAACTAAGTTGCCCCGGCAGCAACATTAATAACCTTCCTGCTAAGCCGTATGCAGGACCAACGTATGGAGTTAGCAATCGCAGCTCTCATACAAAAAACAAAAAATGTCAGAAACGACAACAGACACAGCAGAACACTTGCCAATTGCTCCACCGGCAGAATCTACCGAGATTAACTGGGAAACCATTGGTAAAAAGCAAGACAACTACAACTACGCAGAACGCGACAGGTTGTCAGCAATTTATGAAAAAACCTTAACCTCTATTGCCGAAAATCAGGTATTGGATGGCAAGGTAGTTGAAATGACATCGAAAGATGTGGTTGTCAACATCAACTACAAATCAGAAGGCGTAGTGCCACTTTCCGAATTCAGGTATAACCCTGATTTGAAAATCGGCGACACCGTTGAAGTATATGTAGAAAAACAAGAAGACAAGAATGGCACATTGCTCATTTCCCACAAAAAGGCCCGTTTTGTACGCGCCTGGGAACGTGTTAACAGCGCGCTTGCCACTTCCGAAATTATTAAAGGCCTTGTTAAATGCCGCACCAAAGGCGGTCTTATCGTTGATGTGTTCGGTATGGAAGCTTTCCTTCCGGGCTCACAAATTGACGTTAAGCCTGTCCGCGATTACGATATTTATGTTGGTAAAACCATGGAGTTCAAGGTTGTGAAAATCAATCCTGAGTTCAAGAATGTGGTAGTATCACACAAGGCGCTTATCGAAGCTGAAATTGAACAGCAAAAACAAGAAATCATTGCCAAGCTCGAAAAAGGCCAGGTACTGGAAGGTACCGTTAAAAACATCACCTCTTACGGTGTGTTTATCGACCTCGGCGGTGTTGACGGACTTATCCACATCACCGACCTTAGCTGGTTCCGCATTACCCACCCTGAAGAAGTGGTTCAAATCGGACAAAAAATACATGTTGTTATCCTCGACTTTGATAATGAAAAGAAACGGATTCAACTTGGCTTAAAACAATTGAGCGCTCACCCTTGGGATTCTCTCAGCGCCGACCTTAAAGTTGGTGACAAGGTGAAAGGCAAAATTGTGGTTGTAGCCGATTACGGAGCATTCATCGAAATAGCACCGGGCATCGAAGGGCTTATCCACGTATCGGAAATGAGCTGGAGCCAGCACCTGCGCACCGCTCACGATTTCTTCAAGGTAGGCGACGAAACCGAAGCATCGGTACTCACCCTTAGCCGCGAGGAAAGGAAGATGACCTTAGGCATCAAGCAACTTACGCCTGACCCATGGAGCCAGATTATGGATAAATATCCTAAAGGTTCCAAGCATACCGGCACCGTTCGCAACTTCACCAACTTTGGTGTGTTTGTAGAACTGGAAGAAGGTATCGACGGTTTAGTGCATATCTCCGACCTGTCATGGACCAAGAAAATCAAGCATCCGTCTGAATTCACCAAGGTAGGTGATAAGCTGGAGGTGACCGTTTTGGAAGTGAACAGCGAAAACAGAAGGTTGAGCCTTGGAGTTAAACAACTCGAAGAAAACCCATGGGATACGTTTGAAACCATCTTCACACTCGATTCTATACACAAAGGAACCATTACCAGCATGAATGACAAGGGCGCAACCGTTAACCTCCCTTATGGAGTAGAAGGTTTTGCACCAAGCAAGCATCTGATAAAGGAAAACGGAGTTCCTGCACGTGTAGAAGAAGCGTTAGACTTTAAGGTAATCGAATTCAATAAAGAAGCCAAGAAAATCATCCTTTCGCACTCACGCATTAAGGAAGATTCTTTAATTGAAGAAAAGGAAAATAAGAGCAACGAGAAGCGTGCTGAAGCTAAAGACACCCGCCAGGCGGTGAAGAAATTAGCTACCAACATTCAGAAGACTACCCTCGGAGACTTAGACAGCCTCTCGAACCTGAAAGACGAGATGACTAAGAACGAAGCTGCCGCCGACAAGAAAGCTGCCGATAAAAAGGCATCGGACAAGAAAGCAGCCGACGACGAAGCATCTGCAGAAAAGTCAGAAGATTCAGCTGGCGAGTAATCGCAACTGATTAATCAATACAAGGTGGGTTCCGCATGGAATCCACCTTTTTTTATTCCCCTACTTGGAGGGGCAGGGGTGGGTGGTTCCCGTCATTGCGAAGAATGAAGCAACCCCGAAGGGCTCATGAACACCCCTAAAAAATAGAGACGTGAATAATCTTACCCAATCACGGTTCTCACTTTTCCTTTTATACTTTCAACTTTTAACTCATTTAGGGCGTGCCCCCAAGCTGCGCAAGGGGTCGGGCTATACGCTGCAAGCCTTTGCTTCAGGTGCGGGTTACACCCTGACCTTTCGCGTCAGGGCTTTCCGCTGCTATCCCTCATGCGGCTATGCTCAAGGGTCTTGTGCTAATACACACTATCGGGCTCCGTAGGAGCCACCTGTTTGTAGAAATATAGAAACGCCACGAATTTTTAGCTCCGTAGGAGCGGCCTGTTTTAGAAAACCTAATTTGCCAACACCCTACCAGCTCACCTGTTCTATTCAATCCACTCGAATAAATATTTCTCGTCATATTCTATTTCAAACTTTTTTAGAAAATCTAAATACTCTTCTTTGAAGGTTTTCTTTTTATGATGTTCCTCTTGATTTAAAATGTATTTAATGACTGTATCAATTTGACTTCTTGAATAAGAGAATGCTCCAAATCCTTCTTGCCAATTGAACTTTCCTTGAAACCAATTATTATCGTTAATAAATTTGGAGGAACCCGCCTTTATGTCCCTTGCTAAATCAGATATTGAAATATCGGGCGTTAATCCCACTAAAATATGCGTATGGTCAGGCATACAAAAGATTGATAACAATTTCTGCTTACGCTTTTGAACAATGCCAGAAATAAATTTGTGTAGCTCTTCCCTATGCTGTTTGGGAATCAAATTTGGTCGCCCTTTAACTGCAAAGACAATTTGAATATAGAGTTGAGTATAAGTGTTTGGCATAATTAACAGGTCGCTCCTGACGGAGCTAAAATAGGGATTTATTTCTAATGTGCTACAAACAGGTTGCTCCGATGGAGCTTTAGAAACATTATGTACTTTTATTCTTATTTAAGGCTCGTAAACGCCAATTGTTCCTCTCTGAAAGATGATTGACATTCAGTTTCAAAATCAAGTTTTAGATTTTTAAGGCAAACAAAATCATACCACCCAATACCTTCTTCAAGCCCAAGGATAAAAGCATCTAATTCTTCTTTGGTTTCAAAAGAATAGAATTTTGTATGGAGTTTCAGGTCTTCTTTTGTGAAATTTTCACCCCTGTAAAACCTTTTTGTTTCATCTTCACTATATAAGATTGTAGCAAAAAACTTGTTGTTCATTTTATAAAAATGTTTTTAAAGTGGTAATTCAAAAAATCTTTATTGGGATAATATCTTTCAGGCATTGAAATTTCCTTGCCCTCGAAATCAATAAAAAATCTTTTTATTATTTCTTCTTTTTGGAAATTCCCAATAGACTTTGAAAGTTTAACTTTATAATCGGCAGTAACTGTTAATAAGCCTTCATCGAATGCTCTATCATGAATTGCGTTTAAGCACAAACCATTTTCAGGATTTAATCTGTTTTTCTTGTCTTTTGCCCAAGGGATTATGTGACTTGCTCTCAAAAGTTGAGGTATATGTAAACCAGTAATGCAGCATTTAGTGTCGTAAATTCCTAATATACTTTCCCTGAAAAAACTTTGGTTAACTCTCACTTTTATTAATCTTTCCTTATCTTTTCCTTCGGGAATTTCTTCTTCATTTAATTCAATTACCTCTTCGATTTTCTTTTTAGAAAATTTTGCAATCAAGAGTGTGCTATCAATAGCAAGCCTTTCTCTATCATTGCTATATTCTTTCCATATTTCTCTATCAAGATTTGATGCGCTACTCAATCCAACAATACCTCTTTTTGCTAATTCGGGGTCTAAACTTCCAAAATTTCCAATCTTCATTTTCACAGAGTTTACTCCTCTGCCAATAATTTTTGCGGTTTGAATTATTTCTTGATTGGATGAATTGGCCTTATTGAATGGGATACTGAAATAAGTTCTTAGTGCTACAATAGTTTGTTCCCTTGTCCAATTATCTATCGGCATAATTTTTATTTTTTACTCAAAAATAGTTATTTCCGGTATACCAAAAACTGTTTTATCATTTTTTCTGTACCTATAACCTTTGGCAAATAAAGCTTTAGCCAAGGCAACCTCAATTTTTGAGCCCGATGATCTAATAGCCTGCATATTTTTCCTTCTCTGCTCCTTGGTCAACTTGTCCATGAGGACAAATTTAGTTAAATAGGTTAACCCCCATTTTCCGCACCCAAGCCTTGGACATAATCGCGTGAGGGATGGCAGTGGAAAGCCCGTAAGCCGCCGATAAAAAATGAGATTGCCACGCCCGCCCAAAGCGTCGGGTTCGCAATGACGGCGGTGCGGACTTGTAGCGTATAGCCCGATGGCTTGTGCATCAGCCGGCACGCCCAAAAACAGTTAAAAGTAGAAAGGTGAAAGGGAAAAGGTGGCGATAGGGGTAAGATGGCTTCGCAGAGCCTCGCCATGACGGTTTTTTTGATTGCTAATTACTAATTATTAATTACTAATTAAAAAAAGCACTATCTTTGGGCTTTGATGAAGCGCAAAGTACTACTCTCACAAAAGCAACTCGAACTCACGCTCGACCGTCTTTGCCACCAGTTAATAGAAAACCACGACAATTTTAAAGATACCGTAATTATTGGGCTGCAGCCCCGTGGCATCTATTTGGCGCGCAGGATGCAAAAGAAGCTGAGTGCGCTGCTAAAAGGCGTAAAAATTGCTTACGGGGAGATTGACCCTACTTTTTACCGCGACGACTTCCGCACCAAGGGGCATCCTATATCGCCCAGCAGCATGAACATGGACAATGTAACGGTGGAAAATAAAAATGTAATCCTGGTAGACGATGTGCTGTTTTCGGGGCGTACCATACGTGCAGGTTTAGATGCCCTGCTCGATTTCGGACGGCCCAAAAAGGTGGAACTGCTGGTGCTTATAGACAGGCGTTTCAGCCGCCATCTGCCCATTCAGCCCGATTATGTGGGCAAACGGGTAGATACCATTGTGTCGCAAAACGTAAAAACCGATTTGAAAGAAGCAGGGGACAAGAGCGATGGCGTTTGGCTGACGGAGAGTGAAAAATAAAGAGTGAATAGTGTATAGTGAATAGTGAAGAACGATGAAAAAGTAACAACATGCAGACTGAAGCGCTTCCCCATATTGGGGGAAGTAAGGAAAGGGGTAAACTTTATAAACTTGTAACAACATGAAAACAGCGTTAAGTGTCAAGCATCTGGTAGGAATTAAAGACTTAACGCTTAGCGATATTGAACTTATTTTCGCTACCGCCGACAATTTCAAATCGGTTATCAATAGACCAATTAAAAAAGTGCCATCGCTGCGCGATGTAACCATAGCCAACATATTTTTCGAGAACTCAACCCGCACCCGCATCTCCTTTGAGCTTGCTGAACGCCGCCTCTCGGCCGATGTGCTTAACTTCTCCGCGTCGGCATCGTCGGTAAAAAAGGGCGAAACGCTGATAGATACGGTTAAGAACATCCTTGCCATGAAGGTGGATATGGTGGTTATGCGCCACTCCAGCGCAGGAGCATGCAAATTCCTTGCCGATAATATTGATGCGGTGGTCGTAAACGCCGGCGACGGTACCCACGAACACCCTACACAAGCCTTGCTTGATGCCTTCTCGATACGCGAAAACTTAGGAAATGTGAAAGGCAAAAAGGTGGCGATAGTTGGAGATATAATGCACTCAAGGGTGGCACTTTCGAATATACTTTGTCTGCAAAAACTGGGTGCTGAGGTAATGGTAAGCGGTCCGCCGACATTGATACCGAAATATATATCTGCTCTTGGTGTAAAAGTGGAATACGACCTTATGAAAGCGCTTCAATGGTGCGATGTGGCGAATATGCTGCGCATACAGTTGGAGAGGCAGGATATAAAATACTTTCCCTCTACACGAGAATACTCGATGCAATATGGGCTAAACAAGCAACGCCTCGACTCATTAAAAAAGAAAATCCTGATTATGCACCCCGGCCCCATAAACCGCGGGGTGGAAATAACCAGCGATGTCGCTGACTCCGACCAATCTATCATCCTCGACCAGGTGGAGAATGGGGTTGCCATAAGGATGGCGGTGCTTTATTTGCTGGCCGCGAAGACGCAGGAGTAGGGGATTATCTTGCGGAATAATCTTTGGGGTTCTTGTAAGCGTGAATGATTGCAAGTATTACAATTTGTTTCCTTTCATCATCAATTAAGTAATGTATGTGATAAGGAAATTGTTTTAAAAGCAGTGTTCTTACTTCTTTATATTTCACTTGAAATCCCTGAGGATAAAGGGCTATATAAGTTTTAGCTTCACGAATACGAAACAAAAATTGTTTGGCAAGTTCTGGATTTATATTTCGGTAATAATCAACGGCATTTGTAATATCAGCCTTAACTGTAGGACTGTTTACAAAGGAATAACTCATAGGCTTTTTTCGATGGCGTCCATAGTTTTATCAAAGTCCTCAACATTTGTCGGGTTTTTGTAATACTCATTGAGTCTTTCATCTAAAATTTGTTTTTGCCAGGGAGCTAATTCAACCAGATTTTCAGCCTCCGCTTTTTGAAGTTCAGAATATTTGGTTTTCAAGGTTTGCCATTCTTCAATAGGGAGAAATACACCTGTGGTATTGCCTTTATTATCGTGGATAAATTGAAGTGTCATGATCTAAAATTATTATCGAATGAAACACAAATTTAGTCATTTTTCCTTTTATCCGAAACTTATAACTCATAACTCATAATTCATAACTATATTTGCACCTCTATTTTTAAACTATGTTCGATAGTCTGTCAGAAAAGTTAGAAAGAGCGTTTAAGATGCTCAAGGGTCAGGGAAAGATTACCGAAATTAATATTTCCGAAACTCTGAAAGAAATACGCCGCGCCTTAATCGACGCTGACGTAAACTATAAAATTGCCAAAGAATTTACCGAAAGGGTAAAGGAAAAAGCAATAGGAAGAAGTGTCCTAACGGCTGTTTCTCCAGGTCAGTTAATGGTGAAGATTTGCCACGAGGAACTTGCCGACCTAATGGGTAATCAGGAAAGTACCGTTGCTCTGACTGCGAATCCAACCATCATATTGATGTCGGGATTGCAAGGTTCTGGTAAAACGACTTTCTCCGCAAAGCTTGCCAATTACTTTAAAAATAAAAAGGGTAAGAAGCCATTGCTTGTTGCGTGTGACGTTTACCGCCCGGCTGCTATTCAACAATTGAAAACCTTAGGCGGACAATTGGATGTAGAGGTCTATTCCGATGAAAATGAAAAGAACCCTGTAAAGATTGCGCAAGCTGCCATAAAGCAAGCGAGGCTGAATGAAAATACGGTTGTAATTATTGATACTGCCGGCCGCTTGGCTGTTGACGAGCAGATGATGAATGAAATTGCGGAGTTAAAAAAGGTCATCAATCCGCAGGAGATACTTTTTGTGGTGGATAGTATGACCGGACAGGATGCTGTAAATACTGCAAAAGCATTTAATGACAGATTAGATTTCAACGGCGTTGTGCTTACCAAATTGGATGGTGATACTCGCGGTGGTGCGGCTCTTTCGATAAAATCAGTTGTAAACAAACCTATCAAATTTGTTGGTACCGGTGAGAAGCCTGATGCTATGGATGTGTTCTATCCCGCACGTATGGCGGACAGGATACTTGGCATGGGTGATATCGTTTCTTTTGTCGAGAAAGCTCAGGAGCAATTTGATGTGGAAGAAGCCAAAAAACTCCAAAAAAAAATCGCCAAAAACCAATTTGATTTTAATGATTTTCTTGCACAATTGCAGCAGATAAAAAAGATGGGCGGAGTGAAAGATATAGCCTCAATGCTTCCAGGAATGGGCAATTCCATTAAGGAAGGAGATATTGATGAAAAATCATTTAAGCAAATCGAAGCCATCATACAATCGATGACTCCTGAAGAACGTGCAAAACCTGAAACCATTAATGGTAGCCGCAGAAAGAGACTTGCATCAGGTAGCGGTACTAATATCCAGGACGTGAACAGATTGATTAAACAATTTGAAGATATGCAAAAGATGATGAAGATGTTCAGCAATAAATCTGCTATGGCAGGATTGATGCAACGGATGGGTAAAATGCCACATGGCAGATAATAGATATTGAAGAATGATTCTTTTAGACGGCAAAAAAATATCAGAGCAACTTTTGGAAGAGATTAAAGTTGATGTTGAGAAACTTAAATCAGAAGGGAAAAAGGCTCCGCATCTAGCGGTAATTTTAGTCGGGAATGACCCTGCCAGTGAGACATACGTGGGGAGTAAAGTAAAGACCTGCGAGCGGGTTGGATTCAAATCTACGCTTATTCGTTTTCCAAGTACTATTGAAGAGTCAGAGTTATTAAGTAGAATAAAGGAGTTAAATAATGACCCCGATTTGGATGGATTTATTGTGCAATCTCCATTACCAAAACATATCTCCGACGATAAAGTAATTAATGCAATTTCTCCCACAAAAGATGTGGATGGATTTCATCCCGAAAATCTGGGTCGTGTTGCACTCAATATGCCTGCGTTTCTTCCCGCAACACCGTTTGGCGTTATAACATTACTAGATAGATACAACATTCCGACTTCAGGAAAACATTGCGTAGTAATTGGCAGAAGCCATATTGTTGGTTTGCCTGTTAGTCTCTTGATGGTGCGTAATTCTAAACCGGGAAACTGCACCGTTACTATCTGTCATAGCAAAACAAGGGATTTAAAAAAACATACACTTCAAGCTGATATTTTAATTGTTGCTACCGGGCAAACAGAAAGCGTAACTGCCGATATGGTAAAAGAAGGCGCGGTAGTAATTGATGTCGGTATTTCCCGTGTTCCCGATTCAACCAAGAAAAGCGGGTTCAGACTAGCCGGAGATGTAAAGTTTGATGAAGTAGCTCCCAAATGCAGTTATATTACACCTGTTCCAGGTGGAGTAGGGCCCATGACGATTGCTTCTCTCTTGAAAAATACACTGGAAGGCGTTAAGCGAAAAGTAAATTAATTACTTTTTCTTTTTCTTCTTTTTCAATTCGTAATTATAGATTGCGTGGCCTATGTCGGACATGAAGGGCAATCCAATTGAATCATATTGATAATCGTCCGTATTGAGAATATCTTTTTCATTCACATAAATTAATATAGAAAGGAAAAACTCAACTCCTGTTTTTGAATCTTTAATGTACGCGCAATCGGCTAAAAAACCGTACGCTCTGCCGACAATGTTATAGGAACGAACACTTGTATCTCTAATGTTTCCTGAAGTTCCGAAGAAAATGTATTTTTTATAATTGTCAGGATAGTCTTTTGAATCATATCTCGGATAAGTACTTTCCCGCGGTAACATTCCCAAATAGGTTTTAAGAAAAGCATAGTCATTTTTGGTTAAATTGAAGCGTCGGGAAGGCTTAACTGCTTTTGTATAAATGAGCGATAAAAGAATATAGTTTTCGTCCTCGAAAGGAATATAGTTGTTGTACCGAAAGTTTTTGGCGGGAAGTCGCCTGTTCCCGTCCTGAAAGGATTTTCCAATTATTGTATGAACGGCATGATTCTTAATATTTCCTGAATTATAATCCGCAGGTTGACTGTATATAATATTGGAAGTGTTGTCCAGAAAAGTAAATTTATTTGTATACCGGTTGTCTGTACTGTCACAACCTCCGTAGAAACGTTGGTTTATTGTAGCACTTCCATACCCCATTTCATGCAGCCTCTTATTTATGTATGCAGGTGAAAGGAATTCGTATGTTCTGTTATATGCATTATTGTCACTTACCAAAAGCATTCGTTTAATATATTGAGCAATGGTAGGATATCCATTCGCAGCGGTTGTGTCGTAGTGCTCTTTCGTTTCGCAACTATGCGAACTATCAATGCTTAGTCGTGTATCTTTTGTAAGATTATCAATTTTTAATTTGTTGATTTTTTCAAGTGCTAATGCTGCAAGTGGAAGTTTGGCAAGGCTGGCTGGGTAATAATATTTTTTTGTGGGAGGCTCCAGGAAATATTTTTTCAGGATAGTATGCTTGTTTTTGTCGTGAATTACACGAGTATAAATAACCTGCAGATGGTATTTTCCCGGGTGAGTAAGTACCTCCTTGTATTTAGTGTCGAGAGAATCGTTGTGAAGAATAGCTTTAAGAATATTCTGCCCATAGCACGAACTATACATCGCTGCAAATACAACGAATATAATTCCCGTCTTTTTCATTTGCGTTAACCCCTTAGCTGGGCTTTAATCAGGTTCTGTTTGGTAGTATTCCAGTGGTACCCGAGAGAAAACGGAAGCTTTTTCGGCTTCCTTAGTATAGTATCATTATATGCCTGTGCCAGATCTGTCTGGAAAACTCCGGAAAAATCGCTTACCGGTTTAACATAGGTTCCATAGAGACAGACATACCATTTATCGCCCGAAAAATATTTGTATGGAACACCGGTATCATCTTCAAGAAGTGTTTTGGTTTTAGACATGATTACATTTCGGAAAGATGAGAAGAACCCATAATGAAGCAGGTACGAGGCCGATTTAAGGTAGGTTATACATGGTTTCATTTTTGTGAACAATGTTTTTAAACCTGTATTTTTTGCATAAGCCCCATCCGACAGATCACATTTCATATAACTTACCATTTGAATGGAATTGTTCTTGCTGTTTTTAAAATAAATTTTGACTAGATCGTTAAAGTGAGTACCCAAACTATCCTTAGATATCGGCGTTTCAGTGCCATCATCATTCAGATGGAAGTACTGCAAATTGATTATTTCATGGCCTGTGCGAACCAGGAATACGCATAGAAGCGGAAGAGTGCCGTTCACATTCTGGGCATTCAAAGTAGTCGACATCCGGCTGGTGATGAAATAGCTTCTTTTAAAAATATCGCTCAGTGATTTATAAACTTCGTTCACATAATTCTCGGTTGATTCCGTATTCATTTTTTTTAGGTCTGGCAAGGCACCATTAATTTCAAGTGCATAGAGGTGATAATTTTTTGCATCAGGGAAAAAATAGTTGACGTGTAATATATCCGGTCCGCTGAGCGGGTAAAATATATCCATTTTAGATTTGCGTTCATCAGCCAGTTCTGTATTGCCCCACTGGGTCATTGGTTCAAGGCGGGTAAGAGCTATCTGGTTCCATTGAAAATCAAAATTCCGGTGAAATCTTTGCCATACCGAATCATTTTCAAGTTTAGCATAAGGGCTTCCCGGCCAGGCTTTCATTCCGGCAATAAAGCGGGCAATATCATTATATTTCCTATCAAATGTTACTTTTCCAAAGTCTTCATCCTGCCATGCTTTTACAGTATCAGCGGCAGCTTTATTTAAAGCCGTATCCTTTACAATGGGTTTGGTTGCAATAACATCTTTTTTAACTGTATTATCACAGGAATAAAGCAGAACGGAAACGAGTACAAGGAAGAAATATGAACTAATTATTTTCTTGAACGATCGGATTTTCATGAATAGAGGTTGTGGGTTTTTTTAAAAAATATACAACACTTCCGGCAAGGATAGTTCCAAAGCCAAGAAGGGATTCCCTGGGATGTTCTTTCATAGTGAAGAATAACATCCATGAAGTTAATGCAAGAAAAATAATTGGTGTAACTGGATACCCGAAGGTCTTGTAGCCTTCCACTTTTCCATTGTTCCGTGCTCTTAAAATAAAGAGACCCAACACCGTGAAAAAAGTTGACAGGCTAAGCGTAAAACCTACATATAACAACACTTTATCAAAGGATGCTGTAAGGATAAGTATTAATGAAATACTTCCCTGGATAATTTTTGCAACGTAAGGCACTCCGTGTTTGTTTTTAATGGAAAGAAATGAAAGTTGTGGAAGATCTTCACCCATTACCTGGGCTACTCTGGGGCCTGCAAGCACAAAGGAACTGATGGATGCAATCAATAACAGTGCTATCATCATTCCCATCATATTGCCGATTTTCAGTCCGAAAATATGAATGGCTGAAATTAACCCGACTTCTACCCGGCCCTGCATTTCCTTCACCGGGGCTGAATAGAGGAAAATATAATTCAGTAATACATATAAAACCATTACAATAATAGTTCCATAAAATAATGCCTTTGGAACATTGCGCCGTGGATTTTGTATATCGCTTGCCATATAAGTTGCCGTGTTCCAGCCAGAGTAGGCATATGAAACATAAATAAGAGATACGGCAAAAGAAGATGAGAAAATAGAATGCCATCCTTCATTAAGGGCTGTGCTTTGCTGGGGCATTAACGAAAGAGTTGTTGGGATTTCAAGAACAAAACCGGCAATAATGAAAAATATGATTAATGCAATTTCAAGAATGGTGAATACATTCTGAAACCTGGCACTCTGGCGGAGGTTAAATGAATGTATGAAAGTTACTATGATTATTACAGCAACTGCAAGAATTACAGGGTTAGTAGCGGGGAAAACTTTATTTACATACGTTCCCAATGCCATTGCAGCCAAGGCGGTTGGTGCGGCAAAAGCTACTGTGGCAGAAACCCAGCCCGACAAAAACCCGGCAAACGGATGAAATATTTTTGAAAGATAATGATACTCTCCTCCTGAACGTGGCATGGCTGATGCAAGCTCACCGTATGAAAGTGCCCCGCAAAGCGCAATAACACCTCCAACCAACCAAAGCATTAAAATGCCGAAACCGGAATGTACGCCAAGCAATTGAAATCCCAGACTTGTAAATACACCAGTTCCAATCATGCTTGCTATAACAATCAGAGTAGCTGTGTGAACTTTAATTTTCTTTCCGGGCATAGAATTGTATTAATAAATAATTTACAATATTAGTAGTTTGAAGTGAGGCGATTTCCGGTGGCTTTAGCAAGTAATTCACAGACATATTAACTAAAACAGGATTTGATATTTATGAAAATAAAATTTCAAAAACCTTTCAGTATGTTAATAAAACTAAGTCTTTTGAGGGGTTGAGACCTGTAGTTTTCAATGGAAAATACAGCCGCTAAAAATCCACGGCTTACCAATGGCTTACATATTTAGGATGTCTTTATTGGGTTAATACTGCAAAGGTAATCCATAAATTACACATTTAGTAAATAATGAAGGGGTAATTGCTGGTAATATAGCCTGACAACTGACAAAATTTATATCGAATTTATGCAGATAACCAGTGTTATGTATGTTCTTGGTGACGTTTTTGACCCATTTTACCCCATTTGGCACTAAATCTGTTTGGTACACTATTTGAATACATAATAATGTAATCATACCCCCTGCTTAAAGCAAAATAAAATATGGAGCGTCTTAGAAATAAACACAAAGGAATGGTAGCAATAGATGTCAGACAGCCCGCTAAAGTTGATATAATACAAGCTGTGCAGGATTATGGTCATCGTCTTTTCTCATTTATACGTAACAGAGTAAAGAGTGATGAAGATGCACAGGATGTTTTACAAGATGTTTGGTTCAGGCTTAGTAATGCAACCGATGGAGAACCAATTGAACAATTAGGCTCATGGTTATATACAGTTGCGCGTAACCGGATCACCGATTTGTATCGTAAACAAAAACCAAGTTCGCTGGATGATTTTATTTACGAAGATGAAGATGGAGAGGTTAACTATAAAGATATTCTCCTCTCAGATTTTAAAAATCCGGAAGATGAGGAGTTGAAAAAAGTTTTTTGGGATGAATTTATGAAAGCCCTGGATGAATTGCCAATTGAACAGAAAGATGCATTCGTTCAAAATGAATTGGAGGATAAAACTTTCCGTGAAATGGCTGAAAAATCCGGCGAAAGCATTAAAACTTTAATATCACGCAAGCGTTATGCTGTATTACACTTGCGTAAGAAACTAGATTCCCTGTACCACGAATTATTAACACGTTAATTTATTAAGTCATGAACGAAGAAAAAGAAACAATGGGAGGAAATTACTGTAGAGGCGGCGGACGCAAATGGTGGCTGCTGATACCATTATGTGTAATTGCAGGAATATTTGGGTTTGGGTTAATTGTTATGTATTTGTGGAATGAATTAATGCCTCATCTTTTCAGCCTGGGGCAAATAACATATTGTCAAGCCTTAGGTATTCTTATACTTTCTAAAATATTATTTGGCGGATTTAAAGGACGTGGCTGCGGATGCAGATGCGGAGGAAAAGGCGGCCGTTGGGGCCAACGCCGTGAATGGAAAGAAAAATGGATGAATATGTCGGATGAAGAAAAAGCGAAATTTAAAGAAGAATGGAAAAATAGGTGTTGCTAAATAAACGCGGCAAATAAAAAAAGGGAAAGTCATTTGTTTGGCTTTCCCTTTTTTATTTATACCGGAAGCGATTTTATTTTTTCTTTGTTGTCCTTTTTCCAGCCAGGTGTGCTTTCCATGGTGTCCAGTAAAAATCATTCCAGCCGCTTTTTATTCCATCAGCCTGATCGTCCGGAATATTTGCATGAACCATATTTAAAACAGCATCATTCCCTTTCTTTTCAAACTGCAAAATAAAAATAGAATCAAGATCGGATTTTTTCCAGTCGCTTGCCCTCCATGACTGAACAATTAATTTGCCCGGCACAAGCTGATGGTTTTTGCCTGTTATAAAATTACCGTAAGTTGTATATTTCGCACCTTCTTTCTTTGTGATTTTTGCAGCGTCTCCAGTAAGCATGCTATGTAATTTGGAATCCATATACATTTCATAAAGTTCATCGGGAGTGGTATTTTTAAATACTACTTTTTGTGTAAGGGTTTTCATAATTGGCGGTTTAGTATTATAAAGTTATAGAATCTGTGAAATCCCCGCCTGAATGACCAGTCGGGCAGGTGGGCAATGTATTTTTATTTTAATCCGTATTTCTGCATATACTTTTGGTAAAGCTCTGTCTGAATACTGGTGAGTTGAATTTTTTTGCCTTTAATAAAAGCAAGGGTTACATTGTTGGTTCGCATATCCAACGCGTCTCCATCCGACACAAAAAGTGTAGCATCTTTTCCCACTTCAATAGAACCGGCGGTATTATCAATTCCAAGAATTTTAGCCGTATTGGAAGTAATTGCTTCGAGTGCTTGCTCCGGAGTTAATCCATACGCAACCGTAGTTCCTGCCATAAATGGAAGGTTACGTGAAGCGTTCTCTTCCTGATCACCTTCATTTTCCAGACAATATAAAATTCCTGCTTGTTGAAGGATGTATGGTGTTTTGTAAGGTTGGTCCACATCATCATCAGTCATGGCAGGCTGGCTGTGTACTCTGGTAACTATTACAGGAATATTATTTTGCTTGAGAAAGTCGGTTACCATCCATGCATCACGTGCTCCAACCAAAACTATTTTAGGGATTGAAAAACTCTTTGCAAGGGTTATTGATGCCATTATTTCTTTGGCGAAACTTGCATAGATGTATACTGTTTTACTTCCGTCAAAAATGCCTTTCATGGCTTCCAGTTTTAGATCCGTTTCTTCGTGTGTTTTTTGTTTGGAATAAGCCTGTGCATCCGAAAAGAATTTCTGAATAAGCTGTATTTGCTTATCATACGCTTTGTTTTGAACAAATCCTCCTATCTGATCAGGATTTAAAAACACCCTGGAATACATAATAGGCCAATTCATATGTACACCGTCATCTGCTTTATAGCAGGCATCTTCCCAGTTCCATCCATCCAGGTTCATAATGGATGAGGTGCCGGAAATAAGGCCGCCTTGCGGAGTTATTTGGGCGGTAAGAACTCCATTCAATCTAACAACGGGAGTTATTTTTGAATCAGTATTATACGTTGTTAATGCACGAAGTTCTGGATTCAATGCTCCAATGTCAGCAACATCCGTTGTTGCTCGCACAGCCCCTGATTCAACTAAACCAAGTGTGCAATCCGGGTCAATAAATCCCGGGTAGATTTGTTTGCCTGTGCAATTGATTACTGTGTCGTAAGAACTACTGTTTGATTGTGCAGAGGAAGCATCCGAAACCAAACTGATTTTCCCATCTTTAATTCCGACTGCACCTTTCTCAATTACTTTACCTGTTGCTGTGTGCACAGTTCCATTTAACAACAATACACTCTTTTTATTGGCAGATGCAGGAACAGGTTGCTGGGCAATTGCCGGAAGCATCGTAATTATTGTGGATACTAATATTAAATACCTTTTCATGGTCTATAACTTTTATGAGAATATTATTTTTTAACTTTTTTAACCGTTGGCTTCACTTCCGATACTAACTGGTTAATGATTCTTGCCCGCTCTTGTGCAATTTCATTTCGCATGGCTGCATCATTCTGAATATCGTAGAGGCAAACGCCATCAACAAATGTTTTTTCTGCTTTTGAATAAATGGATAGCGGATTGCCCGACCAGAGAACTATATCAGCATCCTTACCGACTTTAATACTTCCTGTATGCTCATCCAAGTGCAATAGTTTTGCAGGGTTGATTGTAACCATTCTCCAGCATTGTTGTTCGCTTAGTCCGCCATACTTAACTGATTTGGCTGCCTCCTGATTTAACCTGCGTTGCATTTCATCGTCATCGGAATTGATAGCAGTTACGATTCCCATTTTAGTACAAATGGCAGCATTGTATGGAATGGCTTCCATCACTTCCATTTTATATGCCCACCAATCGGAGAAGCATGATACACCTATGTTACGAGCCGCAATTTTATCAGCAACCTTATACGCTTCTAATCCATGCGTGAAGGTATTGAAGTGAAAATGGAACGAATCGCACACGTGCATCAGCATATTTATTTCAGACTGCACATAAGAGTGAGAAGTAATAAAACGTTTGCCATCTAATATTTGTGTAAGAGTTTCCAACTGCAAATCACTGCGCGGCGCATCAGGTGCATCTTTTGACTTTGTTTTAGGAAGTTTGTTGTAAGAATCCCATGCAGATTCGTATTCTTTTGCACGGGTAAAATTATCGAAGAAAAATTGTTCAACACCCATGCGGGTTTGCGGATAACGTACTGTAAAGATATCACCCCAGTTAGCTTGTTTCACATTTTCGCCCAGAGCAAATTTTATAAAAGGAACAGCATATTGAATTTTCATTTGTTCCGGAGTTTGTCCCCAGCGGAGTTTAATAATTCCACTCTGTCCGCCAATCGGGTTTGCTGAGCCATGGAGCACCTGGCAAGCCACAACGCCACCTGCAAGGCTGCGATAAATACAAATGTCTTCAGAGTTAAGTACATCACCAATTCGTACTTCAGCACTGCATGCTTCGGCACCTTCGTTAACCCCGCCCGAGGCTGCAATATGCGAGTGTTCATCAACAATTCCAGATGTAAGGTATTTACCAGTTCCGTCAATTATGGTTGCATCTTTAGAACCTGAAAGATTTTTACCGATAGCAGAAATTATTCCATCCTTGATTAGTACATCCGTATTGTTCAGGACACTATCCTTTTCTCCGGTCCATACTGTAGCATTGTGAATCAAAACTTCTTTGGATATTTTCTGAATGGAGTCTAACTCACTTTTAGTTCTGCCATAGGCAGAGAACGGATATCGGACCTCATTAATAGAAGGTATTTTAACAGGTGCATCCACTGTGGTGTCAATAAACGGGTTGGTTAATGAAGCTTGCCATGTAATTGTTTTAACTCCTATAGTTCCATTTCCATTGATGGTTTTATGGTCTATAGAAAGCAACCCGCTTAACTGAATAGGGTGTACTGTATCACCAAACTGGCGGAATGAAAGGGAAACAATAGGATTTAAAAGATGAAAAAATCCGGGGATATTATGTTTCTTATCGTCCAAAACGGTTGCTGTTTGGGTATTTGCATCACCGCCAATTAATAATGTATATGCCGTATTGTCAACCATGAGTGCATAAGTTCCTCTTAAATCAATATTGGTAGTATCATTCACTTGGTAAGGATAGCCCTTAACCCAGTTTGAATAGATACATGTTCCTTGTTTGAAAATATCGCCTGAGGTAACAATAAAATTCGCTATCATCCCTTTTTTCAACGAACCGATTTTGTCCTGCATTCCCATCATGTATGCCGGAGTATACGTAAGGGCTTTTAATGCACCGATAGGAGAGAGGCCGTATTTTATAGCCTTACGGAGATTGGTGAGGAAGGCACCTTTGTCTTTTAATCCATCAATAGTAAGTGAAAAATTGATGCCATCTTTTTCCATAACACCCGGATTAAGAGGGGCCATTTCCCAATTTAAAAGCGTTGAAAAGTCAACCATGTGTGCATCGTAGGGGTCCTGCACATCGGGTTTATCCGGAAAATTGAGCGGAATGATAAAATCACGTCCTGTGTTTTTTATTGCGTCTAATAATTGGTATTCACCGCCGGAACCTTTAATGATATATTTAACTCCGAACTCCCTCGCAATTTTGTCGGCACGTAAAACGGATAGTTTGTCATCCACCAAAAATATTTGAGGAAGAGCCTGTAGTTCATTGAAAGCCTCGAGCGAAAGGTTTACTTCTGTCTTGTATTTGGCATTTTTGTACCATTCAGCATCAAGATACGTTTGCCTTATCAAGGCTATTGAACCCATAAGTGAACTGGGATAATCTTGCGTTGAAGAACCTTTGTTAAATGAATACCCGGCAGCTGCCTTGCCTGTAAGTATAGCAGCATTATCCATTGTATCTGCCAATGTTACCAAAGCGTATGAGCCCTGAACTATTCCGTCGTGCTGAGAAGATAAAGTAACCCCAAAACCAATTGCCCTGTAAGATGCAGCATCAGTTGGGTTGCAGTGAAAAAGCTGGTCTGCATCCACCTGCGATTTAACTGCCTGATTCCATCCGAAAGCACCCGGAGCCGCTGACATCATTTGCGTATTACCGGTTCTTGGATATGGTTTTAGAGGTTGCATACCATAGCCTGAATAAAGGTCAATAAAGGAAGGGTATATCGTTTTCCCATGGCAATCATAGGTAATTGCATCAGAGGGAATAGTAACAGCCGTTCCGATGTCAATTATTTTACCGTCCTTAATTAAAAGGGTGGCATCATCCATACTTGTTGCATAATCTTCATAGATATGAGCATGCACAAAAGCATAGTAATTATGCCTTGAGTCGTGCGTGCCATTAACCGGAAAGGTTTGTTGTGCCTGGCTTGTAAAGCAACATATAACGGCAAGGCAACCGGACAAAGGAAGTTTTTTCATGTGTAATTCATTCTTTTCGACTGCAAAGTAACTAAGGTTAAAGCAAAATCCAAATTCAATTATGGCAGGATTTTGAGTTTTTCGGGATGTATTCTTTTATTGCTATGAATCAATACTTTCTAACACATGATAAAAATCACCGCTAAAATAGAGCCCTTGTCATGGGCTAATCTCAATATTTTGTGTTTTTTTGTAAATGTGTAAATAGTTAAGTATTAATTAACCCCCTGATTTATGATACTTTCAAAGTCGTGTCAATATGGTGTGAGAGCCTTAGTGTATATTGGAATGAAAAGCGAGAAGAGCAGCAAAACAGAATTAAATGAGATTGCTGAAAATCTTGATATTCCAAAGCCTTACCTGGCAAAAATAATGCAGCAACTTGTTAAGCGAGGACTGGCAAGGTCTACAAAAGGACCCAATGGCGGTTTTTATATGACATCGAAAGAGAAGACAAAAAACCTGCTGGATATTATTGAGGCCATTGATGGCCTTGAGTATTTTACCCGCTGTGGTTTGGGAATGGAAAACTGCGAACCGGAAAACCCATGCCCATTGCATGAACAAATGGTGAAGATCAGAGCCAATATGATGAAGACATTTGGCAAGTATACAATTGAATCTATCGGGAAAAAAGTAAAGAAAGGAGAACTTTCTATTGCACGTTAAGTAAACAGTTTATTGCAAACCATAAACGTACACTTTGTTATCGGCACCTGTAACTAAATAAAGTGCTCCATCATTTTTCATGTCGGTAATTCCAAAGCTGCCATTTCCCACCAATGGGAAACCGGGGCATATTTTGCCTGTATTATCCCATAAGTATATCCGGCTATTTTTCTCATCTGTAGCACCAATTCGCAGGGAATGGTCAGGGTACACAAAAAGCAAAAGGTTTTCATCCAGATCATCTTTAGCACTGGAGCGGAACACTTCAGACTTGTCTTCACTATATGCAAACACGTCATTACCTGCTGCAAAAATCATCTCTTGTTTTCCGGCACTGTCCGGCGGGCCCGGCACAAAATCAGGATGGATATATCCACTTTTTAAATACTGAATATGAGATAACTCGCCTGAAAGGCTTAAGCGGAAAACAGTTCCGGCAGAATCTATAGTCACTATATAAGAATCGGAAAGTGTTTTCCCGGGTTTAATATAGAAGTTACGAATATGCGCCGGCAACCTGTTGTCAAGATTTAGTTTTTCTTCTCCTTTCCTGTCCAGTGCATACACTTTACCTCCGTCATCCACAAAAATCAGGTAATCCTTGCTATCCACGCTGCAATATCTTGCCGGACAAACCACTTCCGATTTTGTTTGAGGCATGGCCCATCCTGTAACCGGTTTTCCGTTAATGTCATATTCATGGATCTTTAAATCATCCCCTGAAATAATCAAGCGATAGTTTTTATTGTTATCGAAATCCTCTACACTAATAGGTGCCGAACCAGTGTATTTAAGTTTTACAGGAAATCCATCCACTTCATTGCCATTCCTGTCTAACAGATCAATGCTTCCTGCTGTATTAAACAAATATTGTATCTTTTTATTCTTCAAAGCATCTACCTGGAATATTGGGCTTTTTATAGTGCCATCTATTTTTTTCTTCCATTCAATATGCCCATTATTGCTAATGAGGTATATATTATCGTTTTTATCTTCCGTAAAAATATATTGCCCGTGTGTAATATGTTCTGTTACCCAACATGGCGAAATAGCAAGGGTAGTATCGACTGAAACTTGCCAAAGCGGTGATATTTCCTTGCGGAACATTGGGTTCCGTTTCAGGTAAATATTCGTGTAAAACATGCCCTGCATATAGCTGAATTGTATGGAAGCTGCATGAAACTTACTGAATGCCGTTCGGTATTTTTTCATATCGGCCGCATAATTTTTGTCGAGGTATTTTGCATATACAACAGGCGAGAGTGCCATGTTGTTATATATATATATGCCCGATTCACTCTCTACATGTTGTTTAATATAATCCTTATAATAACTGTCTTTTTCAAGCGTGCTTCCGCCTTCATATTCATAAATGAAGGTTTTAAGAGAATTTAAAGAATTGGCAAATACTACATAATTTCCCACGGAGGAGTACCATGATTTGGTAACTCCGTCAAACGAATTACCCAATATATTTCCCATAACGTTATCCATATCTAAATTGCGTATGGAGTGTTGCATATAAATCGAATCAACAACCTTCGAATCTTTTCTGGAAGCAATAGTATCTGCGTAAGCAGTAATTTTATTAATAGCTTCTTTAACGTCGGTTGCTTCAATTAAAACATAGGTGTCGGCCTGCAATGTGCTATCAGTAGGCTCGGTTACTATTTCAGCCACCTCATTATTGATCCAGGGGTAAAAATATTTTTCAATGTTCATTCCATAATAACGCTGAACACGGCTAACCCATTCCGAGCGGTCTCTGTTCCGGTTATGAGTGCCTAAATATTGCAGGTATTCTTTATGAAATGTGCCGTAATTGTTGAATTCATGGCAAACCATATACGCAGTGTTGGAAGGTGCAATGGAAGCGGCTTTGATCTCCCCCGATGACTGATGCTGGAAAAGGTTCAGGAATTGGTTACCTGTAGAATCACAAGCAGTAAATCCGGTCATGATAAGTTCATCGGGATTTACTGTAACATCAAGTTCCATCCATTGTCCGAAATCTTGTATGGAGTTCAGAGTGGATAGAAAACTATGATTTGCAAGATGGGAAACAACATTGGTAAATGTTTGGAAGTTGATGTAAATATTAGCTGCCGGTTGTCCGCCGGAAGCATTGAGTACCTTAGTAAAATAAGGATTATTCAACAGGGAGATACCCGATTCAAGCTGGCGAAGCGATTCCTTGATAAGAGCTGAACCATAGGAAGCAATGAACATGCCATTGCTGATGGTGTAGTAAAAATTATTTTCTTCATCAATTTTCAGGCAATGGATGGTTGTTTCTTCATAGTGCAGATCATTCACCGGGGAGTTACCTTTTAAGGAATCAAGAAAATTAGACAGTGGGATCTGGGAAGTTCCGGCAGGTAATGAACATACAAAAAGGTAGTTGAAGTGATTCATCCCATTGGTATGAGCGGATACAAAGAGCGATTGGTTTTCCAGAATGTTTCCAAGCTCCGGGTTGTCACGAACAATTGAATCAAGCAATTTTAACTGATGATTTAATTCTGTGAAATACGGAATATCCTGAAGGTCTTTCCATATCTCGCTGCTTTGCGATATATTCTTCCAGAGCGGTAATGTTTTACGGCTTTCAAAAATAAATGATGCATCAATTGGTATTGCTTTGATAGCAGTGCTGGCAGGCACTTCGTTTTTTTTCAGGTGAAAATAGAAATAGGTTCCTCCGCCTAAAACAAGAATAATTACAACTATGGCAATGATCTTTTTTAACATTCTTTTTTTATGACTGATGAAATAAATCCCATTCAACTAACTTAAAACTCCTGCGGTGATGCACTGTAATGCCATGTTTCTCTATTGCTGCGCGGTGCAATGCCGTGCCATACCCTTTATTCTGATTCCACCCGTAATAAGGATATTCCAGATGTAATTTGTTCATATAATCGTCCCGATAGGTTTTTGCAAGTATGGATGCAGCTGCAATGGATGCAAATTTAGCATCCCCTTTGATAATACTTTTATGTTGTATATCAGGATAAGGTGTGAAGCGGTTCCCATCAATAAGTAAAAAATCAGGCTTAATCTTCAGCTTGCCAATTGCCTTATGCATGGCGAGAAACGAGGCTTTCAAAATATTTATTTCATCAATCTGTTCATTGCTTGCCTCGGCTACAGCCCATGCCAGAGCTTCTTTTTCTACGTATGTTCTCAGTTCGTACCGGATGGGTTCCGATATTTGTTTGGAGTCGTTGAGTAAGGGATGATGAAAATCCTTCGGGAGTATAACAGCCGCTGCAAACACAGGCCCTGACAGGCATCCTCTGCCTGCTTCATCGCAACCGGCTTCAATAAGATCAATATTCAGGTATGATTTCAATGACATCAGATAACAGCTTTTTCTAAAGATTCCCATGTTAATTCAGCCGTCCGGTCCCACGAAAAAAAAGTACTTCTTTCCTTGCCCTTTTGAATAAGGTCTTTTCTTAAATCAGGGTCTTTCAAAACTTCCAGCATTCCATTGGCTATTGAATCAACCGACAATGGATTTACCATCAAAGCTGCATCGCTGGTAACTTCGGGTATGGATGTTACATCCGAAGCAATTACAGGCACTTCGCATTGCATTGCTTCCACAAGTGGTATTCCAAAACCTTCAAAATAGGATACATAAACCAGGCAAAATGCAGCACCCATAACTTTACTTAATTCCTCTACATTCAACCTGCCTGTGAACACTACATCGTTTTTATATTTCATCTGTTGATACACCTTTTCCATTTCACTATTCTTAAAATAATGAGGGCCTACCAATACCAGTTTAATGGGCGAACCGGAGGTATCTTTTACCATATCAAAAGCTTCCAGAAGCCTTTTAACATTTTTTCGGGGATGCAAAGCACTTACATACAAAAAGTATTCTTCGCCTGATGAATATTTATTTCTGACTTCGGTCTTTTCAATTTCTTCCATCTTTTTATAATGGAGGTCGGCTGCATTGAATACTACATCAATTTTATCGGCATGAATGTCGTATTGCTGAACAATATCCTGTTTCGAAAATTCAGAAACAGTAATTATTCTTCTGGCTTTATCGGCAAACTTCGGGAAGAAATGGCGGTAATGCCAGCTGGTCCATCGTGGAAGATCCTTCGGGTAATGTTCGTAGTTCAAATCATGGATAACAGGGACCGACCGCACCGCTGTATTTAAACTCAGAAAACCATCGGGAGAATAAAAAAGATCGGGCTTAACCTGGTTTAAAGTGCGGGCAACAGAGTTTTGAAACCACCAGTAATACAACAACGGATGCCTTGCCTGCGGAAACAGCACAACCGGAGTAATGTTTGACGAAAAAATAAATTCTTCATCGTATTTACGGTCAAACATGAACAGGAACTGATGTTCGGGATGATTGACAGTAATCCGCTTTAAAACATTAAGAGCATGCACACCAATCCCCTCCATTTTATTTTTGAGAAGCAACCTGGTATTTACAGCTATTTTCATCGGTTAATGCAGGGTTGTATGGCATCAACAAGTGATGCATTTGATTCTATAAGAATACCTTTAACACCCACCCTTTCTCCGGCTATTATATCACGTTCTTTATCTCCGATAAAGAATGAAAAAAGAGGATCTATATTGAAACGCGCCAGGGCTTTTTCAACGTGCAACGAATCGGGTTTACGACACAGGCAGCTGCCCGTTTCAGGATGATGAACACAGTAATAAATTTCTTCAATTTTTATGTTGTCCTTTTTTAAGGTGTCAAGCAAATAATTGTGTAGATTTTCGGTATCTTCAATCTTAAATAATCCTCTGCCAATACCGCTTTGGTTGGAAATTATAATAAGGAGGTAGCCTGCTTTTTGCAGCAATTTCAGGGCTTTTGCAACATCAGGCAGAATTTCAAAATCTTCCATCTTAAAGGTATAATCACCCCGTTCGCGATTCAGAACCCCATCCCTGTCTAAAAAAACAGCTTTATTCATGATTTAAATAATTCGGTTATTTGTGCAAAAAAGCTCTGTATAAACTGATGATGAAGGATTATTGTGAAAACAATTCCATATAACCCGCCCCATAAATGCGCATCGTGCCCAATGTTAGTCCTGCCTTTTTTCGACATGTAATATTCATAGGCTAGGTACAATATTCCTAATACAAATGCCGGAATTGGTATGGGCAAAAACATTATTTCGAGCCTGGCCGTTGGGTTAATAAGTATATAGGAGAACAATACGGCAAAAATAGCACCTGATGCCCCTACTGCACTATAACCAGGATTAAGTTTATGTTTTTCATACGCAGGAATGGAGGATACGATAATGCCTCCAAAATATAACAGGAGATAATAGTAATTAGCTTTCTCATGAAAAAAGTAAGGGAAGATATCCTGTTCCAGTGCAAGGCCGAAACTGTAAAGGGCAAACATATTGAAGAAAAGGTGGGTATAGTCTGCATGAAGAAAGGCGTGCGTGAAGATAGTATACCAATCATTTTTGTTGGCATTCAACCGGAACGGATTGAATAAAAACTTAACAAAAAATGCACGGTCTCTGAAACCAATAAAGGAAAAGACAATTGTGAAACCAAGTATGCAGTAAGTTATCATAAATAAAAGTTCAAAAGGCCGGCGTTTTTATAAAGGGAATCCTTTCCGACAAAATTAGTTTTTTTGGGCGTATGTAGCCAGTATTCAGATATACTATTAATTTTGAATTGCTTCATTCAAATAGTATGGTTGAAAAAAGAGATAAGGAAGTTATAGGCCGCACGGTTTTTGTTGACCTGCCAAAGCTAGGATTTACGGGTATTCCTGCAAAAACAGATACCGGGGCTTATTACTGTTCTCTTCATTGTCATTTGATTGAAGTGAAGGAGGAAAATGGCAAAAAGGTGCTTTACTTTAATTTGCTTGATCCATCACATCCGGAATATAAGGACAGAACGATTTGTTTTAAACGGTTCAGGGAAAAGCAAATTAAAAATTCGTTCGGCGATTCTGAAATGCGCTACCTCATTCGTACCGGTATAATCATTCATAACAGAAGAATAAAAGCATCCATAACCCTTACTGATAGGGGAAATATGAAATACCCCATGTTATTAGGCAGCCGCCTTTTAAGAAATAAATTTATTGTGGACGTTTCGTTGAAATAAACAAACCCTACATAGATTGTTTGTCTATTTTCCCGTAGTTTTTCGAATGAGTTAACTTACCCGATTCATCGTAAAAATTCCATATGCCCGAAGGTTTACCCTTTGTATAGCTTCCATCATATTTTTTTTGTCCGTTTTCGTAATAACTCGTGGCAATGCCATCTAAAACACCTGCATCAAAAAAATCATCACTCCATAGTTTACCACTTTGATAAAAACTCTGGCATTCACCCTGGCGTCGTCCGGCAGCGTAGTAGCTTTTTTCTTTGATCACTCCATTCGGATAGCGAACAACATGCTGCCCATCTTTTATAGAAGTATCGGCAGACTGTTTAACCGCATGCATTTTTGACGTATCGGTAACAGGGATATTAGCCTTGTCGGCTGAGTTGTTTTTCTGATTGCAGGCAACCAAAAATAAAGCCGGAACTGAAAGTATGAAGATTAGTTTTTTCATGGGATAGATTATCAAATACAAAATTAAAAAAAATCAATTACCTGCTATCTATCACGCTCTGTTACAAACTCTATAAGTTGTGTGAATGCAGTTTTATAAGCAGAATCCGGAAAGTCATTCAGCATTAATTTCGATTTTTCGCGGTATTCATACATTTTTTCCCGGGCATATTCAAGCCCTTTCTTTTCATTCACAAACCTCAGGACTTGCCCTATTGTTTCTTTGTCGGCGGCCTTGTTTTTTATACTGCCCAGTATTTTTTTCTTTTCGGCATACGAAGCCTGTTCCAGTGCAAAAATAAGGGGCAGGCTCATTTTTTTTTCTTTCAGATCATTGCCTGTTGGTTTTCCAATATCTATTCCGGTTTCATAATCCAGCAGATCGTCTTTTATCTGGAATGCTGTTCCAAGTAATTCGCCCATGGTCCACATGCGTTTCACTGCTTCTTCACCGGCTCCGGTTGATGCCAGACCCGAAGCGCAACAGGATGCGACCAACGATGCTGTTTTGTTTTTTATAATTTCAAAATACTCTGATTCTGTAATATTGAGTTTACGTGTTTTTTCTATTTGGAGCAACTCCCCCTCACTCATTTTTTTTACGGCCATCGAAACTAGTTCAAGCAGCTGATATTCCTTGTCGTTCACAGCAAGTAACAAGCCTCTGGACAGCAAATAATCTCCAACAAGAACAGCAACTTTATTCTTCCACAGGGCATTTATAGAGAATGCTCCCCGGCGGCGATAGGTATCATCAACAACATCATCGTGCACCAGGCTTGCGTTATGTAAAAGCTCTATTAATGCAGCTGCCCTGTAAGTTGAATCGTTTATCTTTCCGGATAAACCTGCCGAGAAAAAAACCAGCATAGGCCTGAGTTGTTTACCTCGCCGCTTTATCAGGTAATAGGTAATTTTGTCAAGCAGAGGTACTGTACTTTTCATCGCCTCCCTGAACCTGACTTCAAATTCGTCGAGCTCACTTCCAATTACAGGCCGTATCGTATCGAGGCTTTTTATTACCATATTAAGGCCGCAAATGTAAAGAATAGATAATAGAAACGGTATGAGTTCCGATAATTGCTTGTCGGCTTCTACTTTTGTTTTACACTTTTATACAGTTTTTCGTATGTTTAGTGGCATGTGAAAAAATAATTAAAATATTGATAATCAATATTTTACTAAATTATTTAATAAACTTCTATTTTAGTAAGGTGTAAAACAAAACCAGGATGCATCAGGTAATCAGCAAGGTAGGATTGTTGTACGAATGTCGGGGGTGTAAAACAAAAGTCTTTAGTTCTTTTTCTATTGCTCCGAATAGGTTACCGTATTATTCGTGAATATAAACCCTTTTCACCCGGCCTGAAAGGCTGGTAAGGGTTTCGTATGGTATAGTGTTCATGTCTTTTGCAGTTTGAAGGAGCGACGCAATGTCATCAAATATGAGCACTTCATCCCCTTCTTTGGCTTCAATGCCCGATATATCTATCATGCACATATCCATACACACATCGCCAACAACAGGTGCGGGTTTTCCATGTACTTTCATTTTGCCTTTGCCATTGCCAAACTCCCTGCTTATACCATCCGCATATCCAATTGCAACGGTGGCAATGGTGCTGTCTTTTTCCAGCACTCCACGTTGATTGTATCCAACAGTTTCGCCCTTTTTTAGATGCATTACCTGTGAAATAACACTTTTCAGGGTGGCTGCATTTTCCAATTTACGGTTTTCCAATTCGTCGTTACCAATCCCATATAATCCAATTCCAAGCCTCACCATATCAAATTGAGCTTCGGGGTATCTTGCTATTCCTGCAGAATTCAGAATATGCCTTGTAACAGGGTAGGGTAGTGAAGCTATTAATTTATCGCTCCATAGTCTGAATTTTTCAATTTGAGAATGTGTAAAATCTGTATGGTTATCAGAACCACTTGCCGCAAGATGCGAGAATATTGATTTAACTTTAAGTGCAGGAGTTTGGGCTACTAGTTCTATTAATTGATCAATATCTTGCTCAGCAAAACCGAGCCTGTGCATACCGGTATCTAACTTAATATGGATTGGCAATTTGTCGTTGCTGCCACTATGCATAACAGCATCTGCCGCCATTTTCAGCGTCCTGAAGCTGTATACTTCAGGCTCCATGCGGTATTTAATAAAAAGGTCATAGCTTCCGGGTTCCGGATTCATTACCATAATCGGTAAGTTAATACCTGCATTCCTCAGTTCCACTCCTTCATCAGGGTAGGCCACAGCAAGGTAATCTACATGATGAAATTGAAGCATGTTGGCAATTTCAAAACTACCGCTGCCATACGAGAACGCTTTAACCATCGCCATTATTCTGGTGGAAGGTTTTAAAAGTGAACGATAATAGGCAATGTTATGCCCAATGGCCGCAAGGTTAATAAGCATAATGGTTTCGTGGGCTTTTTCCTGAAGCACCCTGCTTATTTTTTCAAACTCAAAACTCCGTGCTCCTTTCAATAAAATAGCTTCATCACGAAAATTAAATTCGTGCAGGTATTTTAAAAAGTCGGAAGTCGTATTAAAAAAGGTCTTTTCTGTGAGCGAATCTTTTTGGCCAATTTTAAACACGTCCGCATTGCGTGATATTGCCTCACCGATACCTATAAATCTTGCAGGAGCTTTAGCTTTTAGGATGCCGGCAATTTTCGAATAAAGCTCTTTTTCTTCCTTTCCGCTTTGGGTAATATCAGAAAGTATTATGGTCTTTCTGGAATGCTGCTCCTGCCTGTGTAAAAAATTCAGTGCTACCGAAAGTGAATTTATATCTGAATTATAAGAATCATTGATAAGCGTGCAATTATTCATGCCTTTAAGCATTTCCAGCCGCATTGCCACTGGCTGCAGTTCGCTCATCCGCTCAGCAATAACGGTATTTTCGTAACCCGCATTCAGCATATATGCCCAGCATTCCATTGCATTTTCTATAGAGGCGTCATCCACAAAAGGAATGAATATGCTTATTTCTTTTTGCCGGTATAATGCGGTAATTTTTGTGTTGCCAATTCCTTGCGCAATGGTTCTTATTTTCAACGCTGCATCTGCATTAACAGACCATGCAAATAATTTAACACCCGAAAGATGAGGATTTGATTTTATGGCAACTTCAATATCAATATGATCGCTGCAATAGATCAAGGTCTTTACATTTTTAAAGAGTTTCAGTTTCTCTTCAATCTTTTCTTTTGTGTTTTTAAAGTTAGCTCCGTGGGCTTCGCCAATATTGGTGAATATTCCGAGGCCAGGTTTAATAATAGATTCGAGCTTTTCCATTTCACCCGGTTGCGAAATTCCGGCTTCGAAAATGCCCAACTCATGGGTGGCATCCATTTGCCAAACGGATAAAGGCACACCCACCTGAGAATTATAACTCAACGGACTTTTCACAATCCTTCTATCTGGTGAAAGCAACTGGTACAACCACTCCTTAACAATTGTTTTTCCGTTGCTTCCGGTAATTGCAATCACCGGAATTGAAAATTGTTTACGATGCCAAATGGCCAGGTTTTGTAATGCTTCCAGCGTATTGCTTACTTTAATAAAGGCTGCTTCATTAAAGTTCTCGTTATAATCATAATCGGTATTTACCAGGAAAACCCGGACCCCTTTTTCATAGAGTTCTTTTATAAATCGATGTCCGTCGTTACCGGTGGTTTTAAGTGCCACAAATAATACACCATCGGGTTCAGCAAGTGTGCGGCTGTCAATTAACAACTGTTTCACATGCAAACTTTTAAGCGAAGAGTTGATTATCAATTCCCCCTGAACAATATCTGTTATTTGCAAAACATCGTACACCATAACAGGTCAAAGTTACATATTAGTCGTAAGTTAAAAGTCGTAAGTTGTAAGTTAAAGTCAACAAGCGTATCTTATAGCTTCCATCCTATAGCTGCTTTGCCTATCTTTGCCCCATCTTGCTAAAAAAACTTACAGACAGTTTAAATATTGCTTCCAAACTTACGCCCTATAAAGTATGGAATGGAGGTAAGGTGCTTTTCAGTTACCAGTTATCGCGCTTAACAGGGAAACCGGCACACATGGGGTTACCTATCAGTATATCTTTTGAGCCTACCACCTCATGCAATTTAAGGTGCCCACAATGCCCAAGCGGGTTGCGGGAGTTCACCCGTAATACAGGAATGTTAAAAGATGATTTTTTTAAAGGGGTGATAGATGAATTTGCGCCCCATTTGGCTTACCTGACTTTTTATTTTCAGGGTGAACCCTACCTTAACCCAAAGTTTTTGGAAATGGTGAAGTATGCAAATTCCAAAAAGATATATACGGCCACATCTACCAATGCGCATTACCTTACTCCTGAAGTTGCAAAAAAAACGGTGGAGTCGGGATTAGATCGGCTTATTATTTCCATTGATGGAACTACTCAGGAAACATACTCTTCTTATAGAATAGGAGGAAAACTTGATAAAGTTTTGGAAGGAGCCAGAAATGTAGCGGAAAGCAAAAAGCAATTGAAATCTAAAACTCCGTACTTGATATTTCAGTTTTTGGTAGTGAAGGCTAACGAACACCAGATTCCGGAAGTAAAAGCATTGGCTAAGGAAATAGGTATTGATGAGGTTAGATTGAAAACAGTGCAGATTTATGATTACGAAAACGGCAATGAACTCATTCCCGACCAGCAGGAATATTCACGATATAAGAAGGGAGCCGATGGAAAATACGCTATAAAAAATAAGCTTCTCAATCATTGCTGGCGCATGTGGAATTCCTGTGTAATAACCTGGGATGGCAATGTTGTTCCTTGCTGCTTTGATAAAGATGCTTCGCATCCGATGGGTTCGCTACGCGACAGCTCATTTAAAGAACTGTGGAATAATGAAAAATACCGCCGGTTCCGTCATTCCTTATTGCAATCACGCAAAGAGATAGACATCTGCAAAAACTGCACCGAAGGAACCAAGGTGTGGGGTTAAAAAGCAGTGAATAGTGAAGAACTAATAGGGAAGAATTATTAATAATTTCAAAACTAAAAGCCCCGCAATATTGCAGGGCTTTTGAGTTTTATAATCAAACTAAAAATTGTTCATTTTTAGCTTTTCACTTTTCATTTACCGGATAAGTTGTACGAATCCGTCTCTCTTGTAAGTATTGTTCTGACAAGATCCTGTAATTATATAGTAGTAAACCCCATCCGGAGCTTTTGCACCGCCTTCGGTAAGTCCGGTCCAGTATACATAAGGGTTACTTGATTTGAACATTTCTTTACCCCAACGGTCGAAGATCGTTATTGCCCAACCATCAATATTCTCTGTTTTAATGTAGAATTCAGCATTCAATCCGCTTTGGCCCGGATAGTTAGGTGTGAATACGTTAGGAACTTTGAAATCAAAGCAAGGTGTTTCCACAACAATGGTTACAACTCTTTCAATCTGACAGCCGAGGCTATCTGTTCCAATTACAGTATAGGTAGTAGTTATTGATGGTTTTACTTTTACTGAGTCGCACTTAGGTGGATCTAAACAAACAACTCCTGCGGTATCGTACCAGTTGTATTTGTATATCTTACCCGTGCTGTTAGATGCTATAAGGATCGTGTCATCACCCTTAACAATAGCTTTGTCGCAACATACCAGCATGGGTGGGTTATCCGGAACCACGGAGGTTGATTTGGATGCGAGACATCCATTTGATACTTTAACCGTATAAATGGTAGTTACATCAGGATTTACAGTAACCGTATCATAATTAGATATTATAGTAACTGTAGTTCCGCCAACTGACCATGAATAAGTGAACGGACCAACGCCGCTTCCTGTAGCAGTAAGTAGAACCGATTGTCCCGCACAGGCTTTTGTTGGCGCGGTAATAATGATATTCGGTTTTGGACGCAGGGTTACAAGGAACTTGGTTGTATCTGAACACCCAAGGTTGTTGTATGCCACAACTGAAATTACGGAGTCTCCATTAATAGGGCCTGTGATATACGTGGTAGTAGTTTTTCCATTACTCCAAATATAATGTACCCCACCTGTTACCGTTAAAGTGTCACGGATTCCCTGACATTTCCAAGGTGTTCCTTTAATTTTAACAACAGGTATCGGGTCAACAGTAACTTTCACTGTATTGGTTATCGTATTACACTTACCTGTAATGGTACATGTATACGTAGTGGTTGTAGCAGGACTCACTGTAATAGATGAGGTTGTTTCCCCGGTATTCCAGGAGTAAGTGCCCGAAGAACCGCTAACTTGTGTTGTAAGTACTGCTGACTGACCAGGGCATATTGAATCTACACTGGTTGTTGAAGCAGCAGTTATTTGTTTAATAACACCAATAATTACAGTTGCAGTATCAACACAAACACCACCGTATCCTACTAATCTGATGGTATCGATCTTGTTGACGGTTAACTGTATTTTGGTAGTTGTATTATTGCTTGGCAACCATTTATAGGTTGTAGCTCCGGAACCTTCAAGTGTAATTGTATCTCCTTTACAAACACTATCTTTCGTAACAGTGATGGTAGGGCTGGGGGCCGGAATCATGTGGATAGTGAAAGTAGTATCATGCGTGCAAGTACCATTATAAGCAGTTACAGTATATGTAATTGTTGATGAAGGAGTAGGTGCAATTTGAGAAGTTGTCTTTCCATTACTCCACAAATAGGTTGTTCCACCTGTAACAGATAAGGTGTCTCTTTGACCTGGACAGATCAGTGTATCACCAGTTATAACCGGATGAGGAATCGGATAGATTGTAATGGTTTGTTTAACGGTATCACTGCAATGGCCCGAATTGGTAACAACAAGTGTAACTGTATAGGTTGCTGCCGTTGTAAATGTATGAGTAGGAGATATAGCAGTAGAAGTATCTTTAGGGGCTGATGAAGGGTCTCCAAAGTTCCAATAATACTTTCCTGCGCCAACACTCGTGTTGGAGAAAGTTATTGGCGTATTCATACATCCGCCTGATGCCGTAAATCCTGCTGATGGCACTGTATCTACCTTTATGGTTAATACGGTGTCTGTACCACAACCGTTAAATACTTCATGTAATTTGACATGGTATGTTCCGGGGGTAACATAGGTCCAGGTCGGATTAAAATTATTGGTATCACTCAAGTTGTAAATTCCTATATTATAAAAATCCCACCAGAATTTACCGGTTGACGGTAAAGAAATATTGGTGAACTTAGTAGGTGAGCCTGCACAAACTGTATCTGCTGCAAAGTTAGGATGTGGTGGTGGGCCTGCGGCTTTACCTAAAGTAATAGTAAGTGTATCAGCACATTGAACGCCTGTAACAGGAATAGTAACTACGGTATAGGTACCAACGCTATCTACCCAAACAATTTGTTTGGAGGTGTCTGTCCGTATACTTCCAATGGATGGACCGATCCACTCGTATGTTTGAGCTCCGGGAGGAGCAATTAGTTGAATGGAGTCTTGTCCGCAGAAACCGGGCGAAGAAGAAATAGGAGTAAGTGGTGAACACGAAGCATCAACATATGCATACCCGAAGTGTCCGCCTTGTCCACAGTCCCTAACTTCAAAAACAATGGTAACACAATGACCAATATAATTCTTAAGAGGAACGTTGGCAATGGTCCAGTCTCTGTAAAATAACTTTACACCATTGTATATTGTGCTGTCAAAAGTATTGGTACCATATCCTGCGGTAACATTATATTCACCGCAATTTGGTATTGTATCCCCATTTTCATCCAATGCAGCAACGGTAAAGAGGGGTTGAGTTCCTTTACAGTGGGAAGCCGGGTTTTCTAAAAATACTGCGTATTGATATGTAAGATTGGCTGTTCCGGGGGAAACATAGAAAGTTTTTTCTAAAATAGCTGACCCATAACCTACCCATGTACTGTCGCCCAGCATAACGGAGTGACCTCCGGTTGCCCAGGGAGAAACCCTGGAAATAGCCGGAATGATAGCGTCATATCCACTGCTGGTAATTGAAAGCTGATAGTCATTTATAAGCCTATTGTAACTTGCTGTTGCTGGATCGTTACAGGCAAGGGTAACCGCACCTAAAGAACCTCCGGTAACACTGCTTAAAGTACTGACCGAGCAATTATAATCATGATTTGCATAGTATCCGTACCATGAAGTAAAGTCGCCTGAACGAAAATCCATATTAGTACATCCTGAAGAATCGCAAGGGTTTACTGTAGATACTCTTCTTCCTGAATATTCAGAAACGGAAGATGGGTAAGCTTTCTTGGTTTCAATAAATTTTTCATATAAGGAAGACAAACTAGTTTGAGCATCTTTTATAAGCCCGCCTGTATTTGAAGAATTGGACATACGCATTTTCGCAAAAAAGTCCAGCTTTAAGGCTGTCACTTTTTCCTGGTCGAATCTGTAAAAAGTATTAATTTCATTGGCACTGGGGTGGAATTTTATTAAAAGGTTATCGGTAACCGTATTCCATGAAAAATTGATTTGCTCAAGTTCTTCACCTTTGGTAGTAGACTGAGCTGAAACATTTGTAGTCAGGATTGTTGTTGAAACAAAAGCAAAACCTACACATAAGGACAGGATATTTCTATTCATGCTTATAAAATTAAGGTTACAAATATATTGTTTTTGGAATATAAAGTCACATGTATATTCCTGTTTTTCATTTTATCTTTTTAATTGACGGGGTTAATGCCACCCCGGGTTTAAAACCTGTATACTAGTACGCACCGTTTTTGTGAAAGGTTGGGTGCATTGCCAAATAAAATTACAAAACCATTACAAATGAATGTAATGGTTTGTAAATCAATAAAGTAAAATATGGAATTATTTCCTTACTGCTGCAAATTGATAGTGAAAAAGGCCAATTGTTTCAATCCCTTTCAGGTAGTTGAAAATGCCATAATGCTCATTCGGTGAGTGAATGTTATCCGAATTCAAACCGAACCCTAATAATACGGAGTCTCTGCCAAGTTCTTTTTTAAACAGGGCTACTATCGGAATACTTCCCCCGCTGCGGGTTGGAATAGGTTTTTTACCAAACGACTCCTGCATGGCCCGGCTGGCTGCCTGGTATCCCGGAGAGGTTGTTTCCAGCAATACCGGATCGCCACCATGGCCTAACGTAACCTTAACAGTAACTGACTTAGGGGCAATCTTTTCAACATGCTTCTTGAAAAGTGCTAATATCGTTTCAGGGCTTTGGTTGGGCACCAAACGCATGGTAATTTTTGCAAAAGCTTTCGATGCAATCACAGTTTTGGAGCCTTCTCCCTGGTACCCACCCCATATACCATTCAGTTCTACAGTCGGGCGGATTGAAGTCCGTTCCAGTGTGGTATATCCTTTTTCGCCTGTTACGTCCTTAATTCCAAGGTCTTTCTTATATGCGTTCAAGTTAAATGGCGCGCTATTCAAATCCTTTCTATCTTTCGCCGAAAGAACTTTTACATCTTTATAAAAACCCGGTATGGTAATGTGCCCGTCCTTATCTTTCAAAGAGGCTATCATTTCGCACAACACCGTAATTGGATTGGCTACGGCACCACCATATACCCCTGAATGCAGATCGCGGTTAGGTCCTGTAACTTCAATTTCTACCCCTGCTATTCCTCTCAAGCCCACATTAATGGACGGAACTTTGTTGTCAATAATATCGGTGTCAGAAATTACAATAACATCCGATTCTAATTTCTTTTTGTTCTTTTTTACAAAATCTCCCAACGAAACAGAGCCAACTTCCTCTTCCCCTTCAATCAGGAATTTAACATTACAAGGCAGTTTGCCTATCTTCAAAAGCATTTCAAGTGCCTTAATGTGCATATACACTTGTCCTTTATCATCGCATGAGCCGCGGGCATAAATTTTACCGTCTTTAATAACAGGCTCAAATGGAGGTGAATGCCACAGGTTTAGTGGATCAGGCGGTTGAACATCATAGTGTCCGTATGCCAGAATTGTGGGAAGTTTTTTATCTACTATCTTTTCTCCATATACTATGGGATGCAGTTTGGTAGGGTGAATTTCAACCTTATCTGCTCCGGCGGCAAGCAATGATTTTTTTACAAATTCTGCCGCACGCTCCATATCCTTTTTGAATTTGGAATCGGCACTTACAGATGGAATGCGGAGAAAATCCAGCAACTCATTTGTAAAACGGTCTTTGTTCTTTGCGATATATGCATCTATTTCTTTCATAGCTATTGATGTTTAGTTGACTGCAAATATGCAATTAATTTAATTATCAGTGGTCAGTTATCCGCGGCTAGTAATAGCGTTTATTTTAGTTTAATATTATCTTTTTTGTTCACTGATATGTGACTACCGACCACTGTTTTCTTTTTTATAGATTTGCAGCCCAATAAAAAAGGTTCATGAAAAAAATATTCCTCCTGTTATTTTTATTAAATTCAGTAATCTCGTTAAAGGCGCAGGACGATGTTAATTTCCTTGCCGGTGAACGGGCCTATAATAATGGCAGCTTTAAACTGGCAGCAGAGTATTATACACGTTACATAAAAACTTTCGAGGCCAAGTTGCCGGAGTATTTGAGCAAGATATACAGCTATGATACATGTACTGCCTTCGAAAAATCAAGTTTATATCCGAACTTCTCGGTTAACCACGAATGGGCGGTTGGTTATTATAAGCTTGGAATGGCCAATATGAATAACAGCGAATTTGTTCAGGCAGGAAAAGATTTTGATGTAGCGGTGCAAATTGATTCACAATACCCGGAAGCATTGCTCCAAAAGGGAATAATGATGAAAGGGAAAGGTAAAAATGAAGCTTGCAGATATATCAGTAAAGCACGACGGCTGAGTGATACCATGAAAGCCGCCAAATTGGCTTACCGCGATAATTTCTGCTGGATGTGTGGCATTGAATATTTTGCAAAAGGTAAAACTGAAGTAGATCTAAAGCAATTTGCGGAAGGTTTACAAAATCTGAATCAGGCTATTTTATATTGTCATGATTCGGCTAACTATTATACCTATAGGGGCATTGCATACGAAGGACTTGGAAAGCTTGACTCGGCAATAGATGACTATACCCTGTCTATTAAAATGGATTCCCTGAATTATATGGGATATTACCGCAGAGCCCTTACCTATGAGCAAAAACAAAAATACAAGGAGGCGATGAACGACCTTACAAAAGTGATCGTCAGAAATCCCAAATTTGCCGATGCTTATCTGCATCAGGCGGCAGATTGTGAAAACCTTGGGATGGTTGAATCAGCATTGTATGACTACCAACAACTCATTCACCTGAAACCGAGCGAAGGTATTGCTTGGTTCAAACTGGGGTTACGTAAAAAGAAAATGGGTGAGGATGCCTGCGATTACTTCCAAAAGGCAGCCGACTTAGGCTGTGATGATGCCCAATCTTACGCCGACGACTGCAAAAAAGCTGCTGACAGAAAAGCAATGAAATAACTATGAAGTATGAACTATGAACTATGAACTATGAACTATGAACGATGACCAATAGTTATTATTTCGTTCATAGTTCATACTTCATAGTTCATCGTTAACTCCCCAAATGTTTCTTTATCTGATTTAATTTCACTAAAGCCTCAATAGGGCTTAGGTTATCAATGTCGATGTTTTGAATATCCTCTTTAATTTGTTCCAACACGGGGTCATTCAATTGAAAGAAACTTAATTGCAGGTTATCTTCTTTTTCGGCAGGTTTAATTGCTTTTGCATTTAATGCAGGACTGTGCGAGTTTTCCAATTGGCCTAATACTTCATTTGCTCGTTGTACCACTTTTACAGGCATTCCCGCCATTCTTGCAACATGAATACCAAAGCTGTGTTCGCTGCCACCGGGCGTTAGTTTGCGCAGAAAAATGACTTTATTCTTTACTTCTTTTACTGATACATTAAAATTCTTTATCCGCTTATACTGACTTTCCATTTCGTTCAACTCGTGATAGTGGGTAGCAAATAATGTTTTAGCTTTTGCTTCGGGGTGTTCATGAATATATTCAGCAATGGCCCATGCAATTGAGATACCATCGTATGTACTTGTACCGCGGCCTATTTCATCCAGTAGTATTAAACTGCGTTCCGAAATATTATTTAGGATGCTGGCGGTTTCATTCATCTCAACCATAAAGGTTGATTCGCCCGAAGAAATGTTATCGGATGCGCCAACCCTTGTAAATACTTTATCCACTATTCCAATCTCCGCATTTTGAGCAGGAACGAAACTTCCCATCTGGGCCATTATAACAATCAAGGCAACTTGTCTAAGTAAGGCTGATTTACCTGACATGTTCGGTCCGGTGACAACAATAATTTGTTGCGTTTCGTCATCCAGAAAAATATCATTCGCAACATATGCTTCCCCAATAGGCAACTGTTGTTCAATTACAGGATGCCTTCCGTTTTTAATATCAATTTTTTTACCTTCGTTAATATGCGGACGGACATAATTATATTCCTTCGCAATTTTTGCAAAAGATAAAAGGCAATCCAAACGGGCGCAGAGAGCGGCATTCAGTTGGATAGGTGCTACGTAATCTGCCAATGAAAGCACCAAATTATTAAAAAGCGTTTCTTCCAGCACCAATATCTTTTCTTCGGCTCCTAATATTTTTTCTTCGTATTGTTTAAGCTCTTCAGTAACGTATCGTTCGCAATTAGAAAGGGTTTGCTTGCGTATCCATTCCTGCGGGACTTTATCTTTATGTGTATTGGTTACTTCTAAAAAATACCCAAACACATTGTTAAATCCAACTTTCAAAGATGGTATGCCTGTGCGCTCAATTTCCCGTTGTTGAATCTGAACTAAATAATCTTTGCCTGAAAAAGCAATTTTGCGCAACTCATCCAATTCTGCATTTACTCCGCTGCTTATCACATTTCCCTTATTGACAAGCGCAGGAGGCTCCGCCACAATTTCTTTTGCTATCCTTTCCGATATGGTTTTGCAAGGATTAAACTGCTCTGATATTTTTTTAAAATGTGCTTCGTTTGTTGCCGCAGATTCTTTTTGTAAAATCTCAATAGCATGCAAAGCATTTTTTAATTGCACTACTTCCCGAGGTGCTATTTTACCCACAGCCACCCTTGAAATGATGCGCTCCAAATCGCCGATAGATTTTAATTGCTGAGTGACTTTCTCCATAAACTCCTCGTGGTTCAGGAAAAAATCTACCATGCCCAAGCGTTCATCCACCAGTACTTTATCTTTCAACGGAAAAGTTATCCACCTCCTCAAAAGCCTTGCCCCCATAGGCGAGCAGGTCTTGTCCATCACTTCCAAAAGTGATTTGCCCTTTTCGTGAATGGTTTGCACTAACTCTAAATTTCGTATGGTAAATTCATCCAGCCAAACAAAATGGTCGCGCTCAATCCGGGCTATTTTATTGATGTGGGCAACCTTGTCATGCTGGGTATCTGCCAAATATTTTAATACCGCTCCTGCGGCAATTACCGCTTCTTTCATTCCCTCTATACCAAAGCCTTTCAGCGAGAGGGTATCGAAGCGTTTCAGTAAAAGTTCAGTTGCATAATCTTCCGTGAATATCCATCCGTCAAGGGCATAGCTATAATACTTATCACCCCAAATTTCTTCGTATTCTTTTTTACGGTCTTTGGGATATAAGACCTCTGTGGGTTGAAAGCTTTGCAACAGTTTTTCAATATAATCCCTATCACCTTGCGCGACTAAAAACTCACCTGTAGAAACATCCAGAAAAGCTACTCCCGCCAATTTGCCTTGCCAATACACTCCGGCTAAAAAGTTGTTGGCGTTATGTTGTAATATTTTATCGTTATAGGAAACGCCGGGAGTTACCAGTTCGGTAATTCCGCGCTTGACTAATTTCTTGGCAACCTTGGGATCCTCCAACTGGTCGCAGATAGCAACCCGATGCCCCGCACGGACCAGTTTAGGCAAGTAACTATCCATAGAGTGGTAAGGAAAGCCCGCCAGTTCGGTGGTGGCATTATTGCCAATAGATTTTTTGGTGAGCACGATACCCAGAATATTGGCAACCTGTTTGGCATCCTCGCCGAAAGTCTCGTAAAAATCGCCTATACGGAACAGCAAAATAGCATCAGGGTACTTGGCTTTAATGCCCTGGTACTGCTTCATAAGGGGAGTATCCCAAACCGGTGTGGGTTCTTTAATCATCGAGAGGCGAAAATACGAATAGTTGGGAGAAACAATTATATTTGTTCTTACTACTTTTTGTATTGAGAAAGCAAATATTAAATTTTAGAAGCAATGACAGAAACAATTATCATTTTAGGAGCTTTGGTAGCTGTGTTATGTGTTATTATTTATACAAGAACTCAAAGAATATGGGATCTAAAAGGAGAAGTTTCTCAGAATGAAAAGGATTTAGAAAGTTTCAAAAGCCAATATAAAGACATTATTGATGTTGACAGTACATTATTAAGAAAGAATATCGAATTAAAAGAGATAAAGCAAAGTATTGCTAATCTAAAAGACGATTTTGAAAAGCAAAAAGAAAAGTTAAACCAAGATTATATTGCTAAAAAGGATATATACGTATATTTGCACCCAATTTAAAACCTAGAATATGTCTAAACACTGGTCACAATATCAAACTGATTTTGCAACGTATTTCGCATCGGAGGAAGTAAAAAGTGCTTCTGCTAAAGCAGCAGAGCTTTTAAATGCTCACCAACGTATTTTCTTTATTGGCAACGGAGGTTCCAACTCCATCTGTTCGCACATGATGGAAGATTATATGAAGATGGCTCGGAGGCATACCATGTCGTTTACCGATGCTGCTATGATAACCTGCTATGCCAACGATTACGGTTGGGAACGCGCTATGGAAGAATGGATTATTGCGCAGTTTTTGCCTGGTGATTTATTAGTCGCTATCAGCAGTTCCGGCGAGTCAAAAAACATTTTGAATGCTACCCGCAAGGCTAAAGAAATAGGAGGGAAGATTATTACCCTGAGCGGTTTCAATAAAGAAAATTCTCTCGGCAAATTAGGCGATGCCAATATTATTATCCCCGTTAAGAGTTTCGGAGTGGTAGAGAATTTTCACTCGATGCTTCTTCATATCATTCTAGACGACATGCACCTCTAAGCTAAGAGGTAAGAATTAAGAGCTAAGAGTGAAAAGACAAGTTATTTCTTGCTTTTTAAGGTTTTTACAGTTGAAACAAGCATTGAAATTAATTCGTTAATGTCTTTGTGAAGACTCTTATATTGTTTCTCATCTATATAATCGGAATCCCTTAAAAGTGAGAGCCAATAATCTGTTTCATTAGCCTCTTTTAGGGCAATATTCATTTTCGAAATAAAGTCTGCTGTGCTTTGGCCAAACTTGGCCTCACTTATTAAGGCACCGATTGCAGTTCCACTTCTTAATACCTGTCTACTTAAGACAAATTCTTTATTCTCAGCAACTAGAAACTTATAGAGTTTAATAATCCTCAAAGCAAATTTGTAGCTCTTTTCCCTTAAAGGATATTCCATACTCTTAGCTCTTAGTTCTTAGCTCTTAGCTCGTTCTTACTTCTCCTCCATAAACGGATACCTATAATCAGTCGGTGGTACAAAGTTTTCCTTGATGGTTCTTTGTGAGGTCCATCTGATTAAGTTAAACATTGAACCTGCTTTATCATTCGTACCCGATTTACGGGCTCCGCCGAATGGTTGTTGTCCTACTACTGCACCGGTTGGTTTATCGTTGATATAGAAATTACCCGCAGCATGTGTGAGTTTAGTCGTTGCCAATTGCACGGCTTGTCTGTCGTTTGCAAAAACCGCTCCTGTAAGAGCATAAGAGGAAGTTTTATCTACAATATCCAATATCTCTTCAAACTTATTATCATCGTAAACATAGATGCTCAGCACCGGCCCAAAAATCTCCTCGCACATGGTTTTGTAATCGGGCTTGAGGGCTTGTATAACGGTTGGTTGAATGAAGTATCCTTTTGATTTATCGCACTTACCGCCAATAATAACTTGTGCGTTTTTATCTTTCTTCGCTCCATTGATGTAAGCCGCAATTTTATCGAATGATTTTTCATCAATAACTGCATTGATGAAATTACTGAAATCATCCACATCACCCATTTTAAAAGATTCAATATCTTCCTGCAATAATTGTTTCACTTCTTTCCACATTGATTGAGGAATATAAGCGCGTGAAGCAGCCGAGCATTTCTGTCCCTGGTATTCAAACGCACCTCTGGAAAGGGCTGTCGCAACCGCTTTCGGATCTGAAGATGGATGTGCTACCACAAAATCTTTTCCACCTGTTTCTCCAACCAATCTTGGATAAGATTTGTATTTAGAAACATTATCTCCGATGGTTTTCCAGATTCCGTTAAACACGTCTGTAGAGCCTGTAAAGTGGATTCCGCCAAAATCACGGTGATTAAAAATAACTTCTCCGGCTTCAGGTCCTGAAGTAAATATCAAATTGATAACTCCGGGTGGCAATCCCGCTTTTTCATATATTTCCATGATGAGACTTGCCGAATATATCTGTGCGTGGGATGGTTTCCAAACTACTGTATTGCCCATGAGTGCCGGAGCAGCTGGCAAGTTACCGGCAATGGAGGTAAAATTAAACGGCGTAAGCGCAAATACAAATCCTTCCAGCGGACGATGTTCTGTTCTATTCCAAATCAACGGTGCTGATTCCGGTTGTTGGTGGTAAATCTCGGTCATGAATTGCACATTGTAACGGTAGAAGTCCGCCAGTTCACATACACAATCAATTTCCGCTTGAAATACATTTTTGCTTTGTCCAATCATAGTAGCGGCATTCATTGCGGCTCTATATGGACCAGCCATTAAATCGGCGGCACGAAGAAATACAGAAGCACGTTGTTCCCATGGGAGGTTGGCCCAATCGTGCTTGGCTTTCATGGCGGCATCAATAGCCATTTTAACATGGCTTGCATCACCTTTGTGGTATTGGCCAATAATATGTTTGTGGTTATGCGGTGGAGATAAAGTAACGGTCTTTTTAGTGCGTATTTTCTTTCCTCCAATATGCATGGGAATATCTTTCTTTTCGCCCATCATTTTTTGGATGGTGCTTTTCAGAATATCTTTTTCTGGGCTTCCGGGCTTATAACCTAATATGGGTTCGTTCTTAGCAGTTGGAACCTTAAAAAATGCGTTGGTCATATAAATGAATAATTAAAAATTAATGACTATAATTTTGGGCTGCAAAGGTAAGAAAAAGCTGTGGGTTATATCCCTACAACCTGAATCGCCGAAATTATGGTGCCGGCAGCGACAATAAGCCACATAATATAAGTTGCTCCAATAGTCGTATCCCAATGGCTTTTTCCGTTATTGGCGTTAATCAATACACCTATGAGTAATGAAGGTAGAAAAGCCATTAGTAGCAATGCAATATACCCTAGCGGTAAAGAAACGGCATAGCCAATAAGCCTTGAACGCATTACATGGGTTTTTTCAGGTGTACTGGTATAAACTACCCAATTAGAAAACCAAATTGCGGGAATAATATTAAGCCAAAGGATTCGCTTTAACCGTTTTTTTGACTTGTCATTCATAAGAAGACCTTACTTTTCCTTTTTCTTCCTCATCTTATAAAGAGGAGAATTATTCATCCCGATACGGTGGAAGAAATGGGCAAATGAAGTGCCTAAAACACCCATGCCATATTTCATGCTACGTTTGAAGTTGATGGAGGACGCTTCCGGAAAATATTTAGTAGGACAGGTTATCTCCGCGATTTCGAAACCAGCCATAAATATTTGCGATATAACTTGGTTATCAAATACAAAATCATCTGAACAAAGTTCATAAGGAATCGTTTCGAGTACCTCCTTAGTATAGGCCCTGTAGCCTGTGTGATATTCCGATAACTTCTGGCCAATGAGTATGTTCTGCGAAAGCGTTAAACAACGGTTGAAAATATATTTATAAATCGGCATTCCGCCATTCAAAGCACCTTTGCCCAGTATTCTTGATCCGAAAACAACGGGATATACCTCATCTGCAATAAGATAAGCCATAGAGTGTATCAGCTTTGGGGTGTATTGATAATCGGGGTGAAGCATGATAATGATGTCAGCACCAAGCGAAAGTGCCTTATCATAACAGGTCTTTTGGTTACCTCCATAACCACGGTTTTTCTCGTGGCGTACAATGTGTTTTATGCCCAGCCTTTTACCTTCCTCAATGGTGTTGTCTTTACTTGCATCATCCACAAGCACAACCTCATCCACTATGTCGAATGGAATTTCGTTATAGGTCTTTTCGAGGGTAAACTCGGCATTATATGCCGGCAGAACGATTACTAATTTCTTATTGTTTATCATGTGGATTGTGGAGGCAAAAGTAATAAATACTGTTAAAAGTTCATAATAGTTCGTAAAGTTCATAAAGATTGTAAAGTTTATACAGGCTGGTTTCATACTTTTGAACCTTTAACTGCATGCTCTATCAACTGAAATGAAAGTCCTTTTCCGTTATATAATAAAGTCTTTTGTGGGGCCTTTGGCACTTACGTTGGTAATTGCCATTTTCATCCTGCTCATGCAGTTCCTCTGGAAGTACATCGACGACCTTGTGGGCAAAGGCCTTGGCTGGTTTGTAATTACCAAGTTCATGCTTTGGGTTTCGCTCTATCTTATTCCGCTGGCTTTGCCTATGGCCATTTTGCTGGCCTCCATCATGACCTTTGGCAACCTGGCCGAAAATTCAGAGTTGGTGGCTTTAAAGTCCTCCGGTTTATCCTTACCTAAAATTATTGCCCCCTTGGGAATTCTTGTTTTTGCAATTTCCATAGGAGCTTTTCTTTTTGCGAATTATGGACTTCCACTCGTGAACCTCAAAATGAATTCACTTTTATGGGACATTCAAAACACCAAACCTGCTTTAAACCTGCAACCTGATGTGTTTTATAATGGTATTAACGGCTATAGTATCCGCATAGGCGCAAAGGACCCTGACCAAACAACCCTGCATAATATTCTCATTTACGACCACACAGCTAACCTCGGGAATATAAAAACTGAATTAGCCAAGTCAGGAAAAATAAGTATGTCCACCGATTCGCGTTATATGATACTCGAAATGAATGATGGAAACTCCTATGAGGAAATGATGGAAAACAATCAGCCATCTATTTCCCATCCCATGCTCGAAAATCATTTTAAATCGCAGACCGTTTATTTTGATCTGTCGAGTTTCCGTTTCAGCCGCACGAAAGAGGACTTGTTCAAGAGCGATTACCAGATGATGAACATGCGCCAGCTAAGCCATTCGGCCGACTCCATTTCTAAAAGCCTGGAAAAAGGTAAGAGCGAGTTTGGAAAACAATTGGCAGATGGTTTTATGAGTGTGAAAAACTATCCGAGGAAATTTTTCCGGCCCCAGAAGTTTCAACCCGTGCAAAGCAGGATGGCTATTGTAGATGCAGCAACCAATACAGTCCGTAACGCCAAGGAGACTATTTCGCAAACCTCTACCCAGTTCGACGGCGAGCACGGAAGCGTTATCCAGCGCAACCTGGAGTGGGAACGTAAATTCACTTTCCCTTTTGCCTGTTTGCTACTATTCTTTATTGGTGCGCCATTGGGAGCTATCATTAAACGCGGTGGACTTGGAATGCCTGTAGTTGTAGCCGCCGGGTTTTTTGTTATTTATTATGTGCTTTCCATTATTGGCCTCAAATCGGCCAAGGAAGAGGCTATGACCGTATTTTTCGGTTCCTGGCTTTCATCGTTTGTACTTATACCTGTCGCTATTTTCCTTACCTATAAAGCCTCCGTCGATTCCGCTATTTTTGATAGGGATGCATATCTGAATTTCTTTAAAAAGATACAACGGGCTTTTGGAGGAAATTAAAGTGGGGTTTAATTGCCGTCTGCTTTAGCTGACGGACTAAATAATATAAATAATGTTGGCTTTAGCCTGAAATTTGAGGCTAAAGCCAAAGGGTTTCCAGTTGCTTTTTACCGTCAGCTAAAGCAGACGGCAATTGAGAAGGAATTACTGATTAATCTGCTTTTTAGTTTAATTATTTTGTATTTTAACAGCCTTAATTTTCGTTAAAATGGTAATAAGTACATTAATTGCAAAAGCATTAAGTCTTGCAGCAAAAGAGGCAGTCAAAAGTTCTGCAGGTATTGCAGTTAAAGAATCCTATAATGGAGTTAAAAGCTTATTGTCAAAAAGATTTGGTGGTAAAGTCGCATTAGAGGCCATTGAAAGGAACCCTGAATCAGAGGAAAATAAAAAGCAATTGGAAGAATCCCTCAAATCTGTGGGAGCTGATAAGGACTCTGAGTTTTTGGAAGTGATAAAAAGTTTAATAGAAGTATTAAAACAAAATGTCCCGTCAGTAGAAATAAATGGTTTAAATATTGAAACTTTAGGTGGTGCTATTGGCAACTTAACAACTGGAGATAATGTTTCTGGACAAAGCAATGTAGTTACCAAATATGGTGATACGATTACTTCACAAAATTTGTCGCAAATAGCCTTAAAAGCAATGGAGTCACTTGCCCTAAAGGACGCACGAATTATTGAGTTAGAGGCAAAAGCACAATTGACTTATGAAGAACGAAAGCAACTTGAATTACTTTTAACAGAAGTTCCATCGCTTAGAAAATCCTTGCAAGAGAGCGATGAAATTAAAGTGCAACTTGAAAAGGACAAGCAAGAACTTGAGAAACATTTTAAAGGAGATAAAGATAAAAGTGAGTTAAAAAAGAAGGCTCTAGAAGAAATAGAATTAGGGGATTATGATAAAGCGGAAGTACATCTAAAAGAAGCGGCAGAAAACCATATAAAAGAAGCATCTGATACATATTTCCAAATAGGGAACATAAAAAAGATGCAATTAAACTATTTAGGTTGTTTAACTAAGACACTAAGTACACTAAGTTTCACTAAGTAATGCGGAATTTCTCAGTGTTTATAAGTGCGCTTAGTGTCTTAGTGGTGAAGAGATTCTACCTGTAAAAAAATGTTGTCTTCTCAAAAAGTCATTGACTGGATTTATATGGCATTTGCCACACATTTGCCTTGCAAAAAAATTATATGTCAGTACCCCTCCGCGACTGACATAAAAATATGGAGGTTAAGCATTTAATTATCAAAGCTATACAGGTATATGTCAGTATTTAAAAAAATGAAAGTTACTGACATATAAATGAAAATCGCCTTCAGAAAAAGTGCCCCAAAAATCGGTTCTTTTTAACTTGGTATATTTGCAGCCTTTATAAATAAAGTTATGGCAAACGAAATGGAATTCAATAAACGGGAAGATACAATGCGCATGCTCATGTCGAAACTTGAGCAGAAGACAACCAAGGTATATGAGGGAGGCGGCAAAAAGAAGATAGAAGCGCAACATGCCCAGGGCAAACTAACCGCCCGTGAGCGCATAGACTACCTGCTTGACCCCAATTCGCAACGTATAGAGATTGGCACTTTTACCGCCGATGAAATGTATGAAGATGTGGGTGGTTGCCCCAGTGGAGGCACCGTTATTGTTATTGGTTACGTAAGCGGACGGCAGTGTATTGTGGTTGCTAACGATGCTACCGTAAAGGCCGGAGCATGGTTCCCGATCACGGCAAAAAAGAATTTAAGGGCCCAGGAAATAGCCATGGAAAACCGGTTGCCGATCATTTACCTGGTGGACAGTGCAGGGGTGTTCCTGCCTTTGCAGGATGAGGTTTTCCCGGACAAAGAACACTTTGGCAGGATATTCCGAAATAATGCGCACATGTCGTCGTTAGGTATAATACAAATTGCAGCCATTATGGGTAGCTGTGTGGCAGGAGGAGCGTACCTTCCCATTATGAGTGATGAAGCCATGATAGTAGATAAAACCGGGACCATCTTTTTGGCGGGTTCATACCTTGTGAAAGCTGCAATTGGCGAGGATATCGACAATGAAACCCTCGGCGGTGCCACTACTCAATGTGAAATATCGGGCGTGACCGACTATAAATGTGCTAATGATAAAGATTGCCTGGACCGGATACGGAAGATATTCGATAAGATAGGTAAGTACGATGCTGCCGGATTTGACAGGGTAGAAGCGAAAGCTCCGGCAAAAGATCCTAAGGAAATTTATGGTCTGATTCCTGAGTCAAGGGAAAAGCCGTATGATATGCATGATATAATAGACAGGCTTGTAGACAACTCCGAATTTGAAGAGTATAAAGCGGAGTATGGTAAATCCATCCTCTGCGGTTTAGCTCGGGTAGAGGGCTGGGCAGTGGGTATAATAGCCAATCAGCGCAAAATTGTGAAAAGCAAAAAAGGCGAAATGCAGATTGGCGGTGTTATCTATTCCGACTCTGCCGATAAGGCTGCACGCTTTGTTATGAACTGCAACCAAAAGAAGATACCGCTTGTCTTTTTACAAGATGTAACCGGTTTTATGGTTGGTTCCCGCTCGGAACATGGCGGTATTATTAAGGATGGGGCAAAGCTTGTAAATGCCATGGCGAATAGTGTGGTGCCCAAGTTTACTTTCATAATTGGTAACTCATACGGTGCAGGTAACTATGCCATGTGTGGCAAAGCATACGACCCGCGACTGATTGCAGCCTGGCCAACTGCACAAGTTGCTGTGATGGGAGGAGAGCAGGCTGCTAAAACACTCTTACAGATTCAGGTCAGCACCCTAAAAGCAAAAGGGCAAGTCATTACTCCGGAAGATGAAAAGAAACTATTGGATACCATAATGGACAGGTACAAGAAGCAGTTGTCGCCTTACTATGCGGCATCACGCCTATGGGTAGATGATATCATTGACCCATTAGATACCCGCAAATGGATATCATTGGGTATTGAAATGGCCAATCACGCGCCAATAACAAGGCCATATAATGTGGGGGTCTTGCAGACCTAAGCAGTTTTAGTTTTCCGAATGCAAGGCCACTCTGTTGCCTTCGGTATCAATAAACTGGGCGATATAACCGGCTATCATTTTGGTTTTTGGAAGAATAACATCTCCACCTGCAGGCTTTATTTTATCAATAATGGTTTGTATCTCGGGGCTAGCGTTAATGTAAATAAGCATACCTTCACGTGAAGGCTTGGCATGCTCGCTTTTAAGTAATACACCGGTAACCCTTCCTGACGTTGCTTGTGTTACTCCCTCTACAGAAGGAAAAAATGTCATTTCTTCTTTCGTTTCCTCTATGACCTGTGTTTTCATTTCAATGTCTAATATGGTTTCATAGAATTGCTTTGCCCTTATCGTATCTGTAACGGGGATTTCGAACCATGTTAGGATATTAGAGTATTCATCTATTTGTCTCATGATCTTATAAAATTATTCAATTTCGGGGGCCGCATCCCATTTTGGTTTATAGATCTTGCCCCATTTTTTTGGGTCTTTATTATGCATTTTCTCCATTTCTTTGGCTGTAGCAGGATGATTAGTTATAACGTGCTTCGTCATTTTCTGCACCATTTCATGCCAGGTATTAGCCGATACTTTTGAATCACAAGGTCCGCCCAGCTCTTTGCAACTCATTGTTTTCATCGCGTTCAATTACTGTGTTATTTTTTATACCAACCATGTAACAGCTTGGCGAAAATCACCACCACCAGCATTACTGCTATAAGTGCCCACCAGTTCCAGAATGCCATATTGGTTAGTTTAATGTTTTGTTATAAATAAGGTGAACAGAACAACTACGCCAACCGTAACAAATGACGTAAGGAACATAGCTAGCCGTTCCGATAAGCCTACTTCTTTTACAATTATCCTGATAGGAGCCATCAATATTCGCTTCACTACAATGGATACTCTTTTCCTGGAACCGGTTCCTTTAATCACTGTGCCTTTTGCTCCCAATCTGTAGGATGCAATTGCCAATGCTATGTCTTCCTTATCCGATAGCATAATAACTTCTGCATTCGAATTGATCTCCTTTATTGATTTCAATGTATCCAGACCTGTAGTTTGGTCCAATGAATGATTGACAATTACTACGTGCGTGTTATTATCAACTTCTTGCAAACAGCTTTCATTATTTTTAAAAGTGGACACCCGAATACAATTTCCAAATCTCTTTATAAGGTAGTCTTCAAGAGCCAAACTGGCCATTAAGTTTTCGTCTACAATAAATATGTTTAATTCCTTTTTTTTCATAATGTACCCGGTTTTGCCTACATGAAATTGCTATAGGTTAGAACACTACAAAGGTGGGTATCTTAAACAGGGTATGTGTTACATAATTTCCAGACTAACTTATATAGTTCACGGTTATTGATACAAATAAAAAATCCTGCCTAATTTCTTAAGCAGGATTCATATATAATAGGGTATAATTAAGCTTGTGCTTCGTCGGAAGGCTTAGCTGACTTACGGGCTGGTTTGGTTCTAACACCATGCTGAGCCGCTAAGTCAACAACTGTTTCTCCTTTTGGAACAACAGCAACGTAACGTCTGTCTTGTTTTTTTGTAGTGAACACAACTGTGCCATCAACCAAAGCAAAAATGGTATGGTCTTTTCCAATACCAACATTCTTACCCGGGTGGAATGCAGTGCCGCGCTGACGTATGATTACGTTACCTGCAATTGCTTCCTGTCCGCCAAATATTTTCACGCCTAAGCGTTTTCCGTGTGATTCTCTACCGTTCTTTGAACTACCAACACCTTTCTTGTGTGCCATGACTGTTTAGTCTTTAATGGTTAATATTATTCTTTTGACTTTTTACGAGTTGTCTTCTTCTTTTCTGCAACCGGTTCTTCAGCTTTCTTTGCTTTTGGGGCAGCTGCTTTCTTCTTTTTCTTAGGAGCTTCTTCCACTTGTTCTTGCTCTTCCATGTTTTCGTCGGTTGTATCTATTACATCCTCTTCAACCGGATTAACAATCCTTACTTCTTCTACAACTTCTTCAATAGCTTCGCCTTTACCAAAAATGCCATGAATTAGCAATTGGGTTAAATATTGGCGGTGACCATTCAGTCTTTTGTAACCTTTTCTGCGTTTTTTCTTAAAAACCAATACTTTGTCGTCTTTTACATGGGCAACAACCTTGGCTGCAACACGGGTTCCGTCAACAAATGGCATACCAACACTGATAGCTCCTTCGTTATCCACCAGCAGAACTTTATTGAATTCTACCTGGCTTCCTTCAGCTGCTTTCAGGCGGTGCACATAGATTTTTTGTTTCTTGGAGACCTTGTGCTGTTGGCCTGCTATATCTACAATTGCGTACATGATTCTCAGATTTTTAACTGTTCTTTTTTCTTTAAGGGCTGCAAAGGTAATATTTTTTTAAATATCAACTCATCTGCCCCTAAATTTTATAGGGAAGGCAATATTAGGTAAAAGTTGCTGCCGTTGATATAATTTTTACATTTGAACCAATCAATTTCATTTTCAAATGGTATCACGCAGAGATTTCATTGGTAAATCTGCCTTATTGGCTGGTTCTTTATCATTCTTAAAGTTTTCAAATCCGGCTTTTGCCGAAACGCTTGAAAACAAAGTAACCAAACTTGGCAGGCGAAATCCGCTTGATACAGCAAATGATGAAGATTTTTGGACCTGGGTTAGGGAAAGCTATACTTTATCACCTAACGTTGTCAACCTGAATGCAGGTGGAGTAAGTGCTCAACCTAAAGTAGTTCAGGATGCACATATTGAAAACTATAAGCATTGTAATGAAGGGCCGTCCTATTATATGTGGAAGGTTTTGGAAGAAGGCAGAGAGCCTTTACGTGCTAAACTCGCCGACCTTGCAGGATGTTCTCCGGAGGAAATTGCCATAAACCGCAATTCTACCGAAGGTTTGAACACTGTTATCTTTGGCTTGCACCTTAAAGCAGGCGATGAAGTTGTGCTTACTAAGTATGATTACCCGCACATGATGACTGCTTGGAAGCAACGGGAGAAAAGAGATGGCATTAAATTAAATTGGGTTGACTGGGATTTCCCGCTCGAAAATGACGATGCAATTGTGAAAGCGTATGCAGATGCTATTACCTCAAAAACAAAGATTGTTCATATTACACATGTAATTAACTGGGTGGGACAAATAATGCCGGCAAAAAAGATTGCCGATATGGCACATGCCAAAGGATGTGATGTAGTTGTGGATGGGGCGCACTCTTTCAATCACTTTGATTTTAAAATACCAGATACGGGAGCCGATTATTTTGCTACATCTCTGCATAAATGGTTAGGGGCACCGTTTGGAAGTGGTTTGCTCTACATCAAAAAGGATAAGATTAAAAATATCTGGCCTTTGCTGGGTGATGATAATCCGGAAGGAGACGATATAAAGAGGTTTGAATGGCTAGGAACAAGATCTAATGCCAGTGAAATGGCAATAGGAAATGCCGTGGATTTTATGGAGGGAATAGGAATACAGCGTAAAGAAGCCAGGTTGCGTTTCCTGAAAGATTACTGGATGAACAAAGCAAAGAATATTCCGAAGGTTTCATTCAGCACCTCAAGTTTAGCCAAATATTCTTGCGCAATTGCTGCTTTCTCCATTGAAGGCTGGAATGGTGGGGATATATGTTCTAAATTATTCGAGAATAAAAAGATATTTGTTACCCCTATAGTATATGAAAAGCTAAACTGCGTTAGGGTTTCCCCGAATATCTATAATTCACTTTGGGAGCTGGACAGGCTTGTGGAAGGCATAGCAGAGATTGCCAAGTCAGATCCGCCGCCACCAAAGAAGGATGATAAACCAAAAAAATAATAGATGTTTCTGATGAGAAAACTGGTTGGTTTAATTCCAGTAGTGCTTCTTTGCACCGCTAGTTACGGTCAAAATCAAGATACCTTAACTGCGCTTGGTAACAGAATTCAGGTAGCTTATTTAAATAATCCCGATAGTGTGAAAGCAATTGCGGATAGGGCAGACCAGTCTTTCAAATGGGATATACAAAATATGGAGAAAGGGACCATGATGTTCCTGGATGTTCCTTATAAAAGAGAAGGTCAGGATTCGATGGAATACCTTACTCTGGCCGTAGCAAAGGACAAGGTTAACAAGCGGCCGGCCTTTATTTCAATCATCGTTCCGAATAATGTAACACAGGCACTTGGTGTTTCAATTAAATTTTCAAAAACCAGAAGAGATGGAAGTGGCAATTGGCAAATAGATATGGAGAAAAATGAACCCTTAAGGGTTCCATTCGCTAGTTGCAGTCAGGAAAAACAAACTTGCACTGCACGGATAATAGGTGGTTTTGCAGTGGACGAAAGAACGGAAGAAAAAATTGATATTTTCCAAAAGTTTATGGAGTTTGACCACGTGCACTTTAATGTTATTTATCCGGATGGAAGTAAGAAATCTATTGGGGTTCCGCTTTATAATTTTAAGCAACAATATCAGGCGTTGCAATAATACGGACTTGCTCGGGTCTTTCGAAATTGTTTAATTACTTTTCCTATTATTCCTTAGAATCGGTTCACTCTATTATAAATGGTAACTATAGGTATGACTCATAAATATTAGCACGAAAAAAAATACGAAAACAGAGATTAGGAAAAGCCTTAAACCTGTTTTAGCAAGGAGACTTACAAACCGGTTAATTTGTATTCCTGGTTCAATTTTTCCTTCTTGTAATAAGTTAACTTCAATACTTTCAGGTAATTTTTCTTCAGGTGTTTCCATAATAATTAACTGTTTTTGTTGCATTAATCTTTCTTACAATTATCTAATTCAAAGATAGCAATTTTTTTTTCATCTATAAGGAGAAAACATTATATTCAAATCAAGACATTACGGATAATCTCATTTCCCCATCTCATCATAGGCGGCCTTTGCAATCCTTGCTATAACAGTTTCACGGGTATTAAAATCAGCTTTTGAATCGGTTACAAAAACAGTAACAATTAAATGTTTGCCATTAGGCAGTGTTATAATTCCTGCATCGTTGGTAGCAGCTGCTATGCCATGCAAAGTACCCGAAGTGCCAGTTTTGTCAGCAACTACTGTTCCTTTAGGTAATAATGCCCTGAAACGTTTTGCGCTGGTTTGTGTTCCTTCCATCATTTTTCGGAGGAAATCTGTAGACGAAGGCGAAAGGCATTTACCGGTATAAAAGAGTTTTAATAAATGGGTCATTTCTTTGGCTTCGCACCAACTGAGATATTGCAGTTTATCGTCATGGTGCATTTCTTTTTCTGATGCGGCAATAGCAATTTGCTTGGCTCCCAAATCATGAATAAAATCTTCTACTTGTTTTGGTCCGCCGGCTTTCTCCAATAAAATATCACAGGCTATGTTATCACTTTCTGTTACCATATAATTGAGTAATTCATGCAGTGTTACGCTAGTATCATTTCCTGAAAGCTTATCCCGCATTGTGCTCATAGTTTCAGTATCCGATAAATCCTCCTTTGTAACATGTATTTTTTGCTCAAGGGATAGGGTGCCCTTATCAACCATATTCAATATTGCCAATGCAATTGGAAACTTAAAAACACTTTGCATTGGCGAATGATGACTGCCATTGAAAGATAGGGTATCACCCATTTCTAAGTTCTCGATGGATACGCAAACAGTGCCCTTAGCGTCTTGAGCAATTTGAGTAATAGTTTTTCGCAAGGAGTCATGATTTTGTACTTTTAAAGAATCATGATTTTGCAAACCACTGTTGGTATGGTTGCTCCGGTTGCAGCCTCCAAGTTCAAATAGCGACAATATGCTGCAAAATAAAATACTTAACAAAATGGTTCTTTTCATTACTTACTCAATTTCTTTATCACCTTTTCAACTCGGTTGCGCTTGGTGTCTTTATCAATATCACCCAAACGTGAAGACAGGATTTTTATAAAATCTTTTTTGTATTTACTATCAATAACCGAAACTGCATCTTCAGCATATTTTGGCAACTGATTAGTGGCGGCAGTTTTAAATTGGTCCAACAAAAGTGTTAAAGCATTGTCTTTGTATTCCTTAACAGCAGCAACTTTGGTTAATATTCCAATTGAATGGTCTTTGGTAATAACCGAACCCGTATCTGATATCTTCAAAATCAAAGACAGATTCTTGTAAATCCCTTTGGGGTTGATACTCGCAATGCAATCAAGGGCGGTCATCGCACCCCAAACTAAGCGATTATTTTTATGGGTTAGAAGCTCCAAAAACTCCTTGTCATATTCTGCAATTAGGTCCGGTTTGCGCTCTCCGACTTCATACAAGGTCTTAATACAATCGCTTTGCAAGTTCTTGTTTTTATTACTGAGATTAGCCACCAATTCCTTAATCGCAGATTTATCATTCTTAGCAACTATTTGTTGTGCTAAATCCTTGGTGGGCTCTGTATTTCGCACTCTGACAGCGGAGGCAAGTTTGTCAATTATGCTCATTAAAATATTCGTTTAAAGCAATGTTCAATAGTATCAAATTTATAAGTCATATGATTTGTAGTCATAACCATATTTTCAGTAACAATCGGAATATAAATAATACGCTTACTAACATCATATTCTATAAAATCAACTTTTTCATTTCGCTTAGATATCAGTATTGAATCCGGTGTGTCGCAATAATTGTAATCGACTATGATGTTTGAGGTTAATCCCGACTTTGTTTTAATTATTTTAGCACGAGTATTTAGTTTTCCATTTTCTATTGTAAAAATCCGCACCGAAGCAGTGCTCATACAAGCGCCTCCTCCATCTTTTATCAGAATATAATACACTTTTCCGGAATCATTCAAAGTATCAAACGTAAAGTATGCTTCATTCGAATTGGAATCGGTAATATAAGCATGGACTTTATCATTCGTAGAGTATTGAATCGCATCTTCAGTCCAGAAAGAATCGCCACCCTGCACACCAGGCCAGCTATAAATCCGAACCAGACTGTCGGGAGAAGTCAGGGTTTGAAATTCCAGTGATTTTAATTTTTCAAACGGATATTTTATAGTGAAATTATAGTTGTTTAGGCAATAAATGAATTTTTTCGAAAAAGCATCCAGGTATTCTTCATCTTGGCAATAATTGTCACAGTGTTGTTTGAGCAGATTAGCTAATCTTGCCTCAATCTTTTTAGGAGAAACTTGCGCTTCACCTGGCTTGAAGAGAAAAAGTATTGCAATCAGAATCAGGCAAACTCGCATTTCATTTTTTATACCCCTAATATAAGTGCTATTTCTTCACATTACTCAAAAAGTCAAACAATAATCTTACACCATAACCAGTCCCGCCTTTAGGTTTGTAATCCCATGCAGCTTCAATGAAAGCAGGTCCTGCAATATCCAAATGTATCCAAGGGTAAGAAGTGAACTTTTCCAAAAACTTTCCTGCGGTAATGGCTCCGGCATAAGGTCCGCCAATGTTTTTCATGTCTGCTATTTCGGTTTTCAAAAGGTCGCCGTATTCTTCCCACATAGGGAACTCTACAAGTCTTTCATTTACATGTTCACCGCTCTCTTTAAGAGCATCGAATTGCTTTTTGTCAGCAGTACCCATCGCAACAATTCCATATTTACCGATAGCGGCTGCTGCTGCGCCTGTCAAGGTTGCAAGGTCAATCGCCAATTCAGGGTTGTATTTTTTACCATAGCTCAATGCGTCTGCCAATATCAACCGGCCTTCCGCATCTGCATTCAGCATTTCAACGGTAGCACCGCTATGCATGGTAAGTATATCACCGTTGGTATAAGCATTTCCTCCGGGGCGGTTGTCTGTTGCAGGTGTTAATCCTACCACCCATACCGGCAATCCAGCCTTAGCAATAGCATACATGGTGCTTCCAACAACTGCCGCTCCGGCCATATCGCATTTCATATCTGCCATACCGGCGGTTGGCTTAATACTGAGGCCTCCGGTATCATATACAACTCCTTTCCCAACCAACATATAAGGCTTTTTATTTACCGCATTCTTAGGTTTGTATTCCATAACAGTAAAAGTTGGTGGGTCAATACTACCCATATTTACGGCTAATAATCCTCCCATTTTAAGGGCTGTAATTTTAGCTTTGTTAAATACCTCTACTTTAAAACCTGCTTCTTTACCCATCTTTTCAAATTCCTTTGCAAGTTGAACGGCGTTAAGATAGTTGAGCGGTTTATTCACCAAAGTTCTCGCCATTTCTGTAGCATCCACCACAATTTGTAAGTTCCCAATTTCTTTGGTGCTTATATTTTTCGAATGGATAAGGATATTTTTAAGTGAATGCTCCAATTTTTTTGCATCTTTCTTTAATTGGATAAATTGGTAGTTGGCAAGAGCCATTCCCTCTGCAAAAGCAAGTGTGTGGGCTCCGTTTCCGGCCAAATCAACAAGTGTAACCTGAGCTGCTTTGGCAGCATTAAATACTCCGCATGCTTTGCTTCCCGCTTTGCGGAATGCCTCCAGTAAAAGGTTCTCATTTTTCTTGTCTTCTGCAATGTAAATGAGTATCCGGCGGGAGTATTGATTTATATTGATAGTATGCTCTTCAGCCTTGATTTGTTTTGTTACAAAATCTGCTTCAGCTTTGGATAGCCCATGTTTAGAAAAGTCGCTTTTGGCATTGCCAATAAGAATCAGATTATCTGTAGAACCAATAGTTTGTGTTGATTTGAGTGTAGTCATTTTTTAATGTTTTGAATGGCAAAATTATAGAAACATTAAGACACTAAAAGGCGGCTTTGTGAAAGTAATCAACAAAAAATCGACTAATAATACTCTTCTTCATTCATTCTATGACATCCATCATTGACAATGGATGCTGCTATGTCCAATTTTGTTGCATATTTGTAAACCTGAACCATTATGAAAGACATAATAGAAATTAGTGAACTAAACGATACTACCATGTTGAAAAGAGAAATATCAGAAAAGCTTTTTGAAGAAGCCAAAACCCATTTTCCGGGCGGAGTGAATTCGCCGGTGCGAGCATTTAAAGCAGTTGGGGGAACTCCCTTATTTGTAGAGCATGGCAAAGGCTCTCATATTTGGGATGAAGACGGAAATGAATTTATAGATTACTGTTGTTCCTGGGGGCCTTTGATTTTAGGACATGCAAACCCTTCAGTGCTTGAAAAAGTAAAAGCAACAGCCGATAAAGGCCTTTCTTTCGGAGCACCTACCAGACTTGAGAATGAGCTAGCAGATTTGATTATCCGGAACCATCCGCACATTGAAAAAATACGCTTTGTAAGTTCCGGCACCGAAGCCTGTATGTCGGCAATAAGGCTGGCACGAGGCCATACCAAACGGAACAAGATAATAAAGTTTGAAGGATGTTACCACGGACATTCAGATTCTGTTTTGGTTAATGCCGGTTCAGGTTTGGCAACTTTTGGCATATCTTCTTCTGCCGGTGTTCCGGATTCTTTCGCAAAGGAAACAATTGTACTTCCATTGAATGATATCGATGCAGTTAAGCATGCATTTGAACATCATAAGAAGGAAATTGCAGCCATAATAATTGAACCAATTCCGGCCAATAACGGGCTGCTGATTCAAAAAAGAGAGTTCCTTGAATTTTTGGCGGATATATGTTCAGTTCATGGTTCATTATTGATATTTGATGAAGTGATATCTGGCTTCCGAGTTGGATTTTCCGGTGCTTCGGGTTACTATAATGTATCGCCCGATATTGTGACTTTTGGAAAGATAATTGGTGGTGGTTTACCCGTTGGTGCATATGCGGCCAGTGCCGATATTATGAAAGCCATATCTCCGGATGGTAACGTTTACCAGGCAGGCACATTGTCGGGTAATCCGGTAGCTATGGCTGCCGGTATTGCTCAACTTACCGAATGTCTTAAACCCTGGTTCTACGAAGAACTGGAAAGAAAAACTAAGAAACTGGTGAAAGGAGTTATGGAAGGTTTAACACTGGATGTGCAGTTTCGGATGTATCATATTGGTTCTATTTTCTGGTGCGTATTTAGCGACAATGAAATGATTAGAGCAGCTAAGGATATTGATATCATGAGCATGGTTAACTTTAAAAAATTCCATTTGGCTTTGCTGGAAATGGGGGTTTATCTGGGACCATCGGAATATGAAGTTGGATTTATGTCAGCTGCACATACTGATACTGATATTGATAAAACCATTATTGCTATGCGAAAAGCCAGGGAAATAGCTATGGCCCAATAAATTTATCTACCCATTTAATAACCCATCCCGACTACATCCGGATGGGTTTTTCTTGTTATCACAATTAAAGAGCCATGGAATTTCTATATTTGAAAAATAATATTTGTATCATGAAAAAATCAATACTTGGTTTTATGTTATTTGTCGTTTGCTTTGGCATAAACAATCTTACGGCACAAAACATATACACCTATGCAGGTAATGGAGGGGCTGTATTCTCGGGTGATGGGGGACAAGCAACATCGGCTGAGTTATATTACCCACAGGGTGTTTGTGTAGATGATTCGGGAAACGTTTACATTGCCGATAATAATAATGCAGTAAGGAAAGTTGACCATGTAACAGGCATTATTACCACTGTTGCAGGTACAGGTGTTGGTGGAATTAGCCCCGATGGAGGCCAGGCAACTGCTTCACCAATCATTCAGCCATTAGCTGTAGCAGTAGATGATTCAGGCAACATTTACTTTTCAGAAACGGCAAATAACAAAATTCGGATGGTAGTTAAGAAAACCGGAGTGCTCACAACTGTTGCGGGATCAGGAAATTATGGTTATAATGGCGACGGAGGCCAGGCAACTGCTGCTGAAATATTCTATCCGTATGGATTAGCTGTAGATGCTGCACATAATATTTATTTTGCAGATGAAGACAATTATCGTATCAGGAAAGTAACACATTCAACTGGTATTATAACTACACTTGCCGGTAATGGAACTATGGGCTATAACAACGATGGAATACAGGCAACTGCCGCAGAACTGAATTACCCAACGGGTGTAGCACTAGATGCAACCGGAAATGTTTACATCTCCGATTATGGAAACCAAAGGGTCCGTATGGTTGATATTTCTTCGGGGTTAATTTCAACGTTTGCAGGTAATGGAACACCCGGAAGTAGTGGCGATGGAACACAAGCAACAACAGCGGAATTGAATTACCCTGCCGGTGTTGCCTTTGATGGGAGCGGTGATCTTTTTATCGCAGATGAACATAATCAGAAAGTGCGGGAGATAGATGGCATAACCGGAGTAATTACAACTGTTGCGGGTAATGGCTATTTGTCAGGAGGATTTAGCGGTGATGGTGGCCTTGCAACTTTAGCTGAATTGTGGTGGGACTATAGTGTAACAGTTGATAAATCTGGTAATCTTTTCATTGCAGATGCTAATAATAATAGGATTAGAGAGGTGAAAGGCATTTCTACTAGTGTGAGCAATATTTCTCAGCCCAATCAAATTGAAATTTATCCAAACCCAGTATCTGACAGGCTTTATATTAATGGAATAAAACAGTCATCGGCAGTAAAATTATATACCCTATCCGGGCAAATTATATGGGTTGGGAAGTGTTCATCAAACAATTCTAAAATGGAAATTCCGGTAAATAATTTACTTACCGGAATCTACTTTCTTGAAGTCCTGTCGCCCGATGGCCAAAGGACCGTTACTAAAGTGGATGTGATTCGAAACTAATCCTTGAAGGTCCTTGGCACTTTAGGATCTGTTACAATGATGTAATCTCCATTCTGTTTGAATTTGCTCCAATCAATAGTTGGGAATGCATCATCAGAACCGCTGGAAATAATTAGAATCTTTGCCTTAGGGTTGTATTTCTTTAACTGAGTTACAACGGCAAATCCCTGATCGCTATGGAATCGTCCATTCACCTGCATAACCTTCTTGTCTTTGTGGGTTTTCAAATATTCCGAAATGGAATAGGCCATAGTTGCATCCCAGAGTGATTGAGCCACCACAAGGTCAAACGAAGGCATCATCATGGCAGGCATTTTTGATTTTGAGGTGTCGTTCTTCGTTGCAGGCATCATCATGTGGCCAGATTGTTCCTGTAGTTTTTCATAGTATTCTCCGGTGGCAGTATCATAAGGAAGCGGGGCGAAATTCCTTTTCGATTCTTCCGGAAGAGCCATCAAAGCTTTTTCTCCTTTGGTTCCGGCAATAGAAGGGTAACGGCCGGGAGCATTGGCGCAAACCACATCCAGATGTTTTGCTTTTGCAAACTCCACCATCGGGCGATAGTCTTTATAATTACTCCAGACTCGGGCATCTTTTTTGAAATACTTTTCTTTTATTGCACCCATCAAATACTCGTTCATCACATTTTGAATATCTCTTTCAAACATTTCCATCGAAAGGGTCAAACTGCTGTTGTACTTATCATAAAGCCCCATGAATAGGGTCTTTTCAAGGTAGTGGGTAACCGAATCATTATGTTCTTCTCCATAAAAAACAACATCGTAGTTTTTGGCATCGTTAATAATGTCTTTCAGGGAAACTTCCTTTCCTTCTTTAACCGAATAGACACGATAATTTTTTTCTGATAGTGTGTCCTGGGCTTTGGTGGACAAGCCGGCAAAAGCGAAAAATGCACCTAAAATGAGCGGGGAATATTTTTTCATAAATTATTTTTTTTGCAAAAGTAAGCTTTAAAGAATAAATAAAGTGTGAGGATGCAATAAAATGTGAAACATCTCGTTTTCAGGATATATTTTGGTAGTAGTTCAGCAAAAAATCACAAAAGAAGAAGAATGAATAGATAGTAATACCTCACGTACCATTACTTTTTCTATTGACACCAAAAAATAATTTCGATTTTTTAAGGATAGTATTTGCGGTACTTGTAATAATTACGCATGCATACCCGCTTTCAGGAAATCAATCGGCAGACTGGATATCCCAAATTTCATTTAACCAGATGTCCTTTTCTTATATAGGCGTGGCAGGCTTTTTTGCTATAAGTGGTTACCTGGTAATGCAAAGTTTAACTAGAAGTAAATCGTTAAAAGAATATTTTTTCAAACGTATTTTAAGAATTTACCCTGCCCTGTTGGGAGTTTTGGTTATTACTGTGTTATTAGGTGTTTTCGTGTTCAAAGGGACTTTTACAGAATATTTCCAAAATAAATCAACATGGACCTACATTCCACTGAATCTATCACTTTTCAAATTTCAGTATTCAATAAATGGAATTTTTGAGGACAACCCTTTCAAATCCGTTATTAACGGCTCTCTATGTACGCTTCCTTACGAAATGATGTTTTATTTTCTTCTTGCTGCACTTTTCTTTTTTAAATCAAATTCTGTCAGGAAACTTTCACTTTCAATTGCGATTAGTATTGTCATACTATTAAAAATATTTGTTAACCCATATCTTATTGCTCACAATTACCCGTTTTTTCTTTACCGGGCTGTTGATTATAGCGGAGGATTTATAGCTGGTGCTATGCTGGCACTTTTTAAAGCGGAGAATTTTAGCCGTAAAAGTTTAATTGTGGTTCTTATGGTACTCTTATGGATCGGGTCAGTTTATTTTCAATTTTATAAATGGACCCAATATCTGGTTTTGCCAGTTGTTGTAATAGCAATTGGTTCCTCAATTGGCAGTATTGTTTCGGGAGTAAAAAACAGAATTGGGGATCTGTCTTATGGCATTTATATCTATGCGTTTCCTGTTCAGCAAACATTGGAACATTTTTTTAAATTAAGTACTATTCCTTTAATAATTTGGGGTGTTATAGTTACCATACCTTTTGCTTTACTTTCCTGGCATTTAATAGAGAAAAGGGCACTATTACTTAAAAACGCATTAACATAAAGTACAGATCGAAAATAATTCATGTATGATTCAATTAAAGTACCTGGCACATTCATCATTCCTAGTTAATTGCGGAAAGACCACCTTGCTTTTCGACCCTTGGCTAATGGGTTCTGCTTACCTTGATCAATGGTATCTATGGCCACTTCCGCCTGAAGGGTGCGAAAAACTGAAGGCGGATGTTATCCTCATATCACATGGGCATGAAGACCATTTGCATCCGGCAACATTAAAGTCACTCGATAAAAGCGCGCATGTTTTTTTCCCGTTTCAATGGAAGGCAGGAATTAAAGGGTACTTAAATAATCTGGGGTATAAAAAAGTTACAGAGGCCGTAACCTTGCGGACATACACAATAAATAACGTTAAGATAACTTATTTAGGCTATTCCCTGGAAAGTGTTATTGTTATTGAATATGGCAATGAAGTGCTTGTAAATATTAACGATGCCCTCAATTCAAATCATGAGAATGCTGCCAATTTATTACTAAAGGAAATAAAAACGAAATGGCCTAAAATTGATTATTTGATTTCGGGCTGGAGCGGTGCCAGCTATTTTCCGAACCAGGTCAAGTATCAGGGCAAGGATGATATTGAAATAGGAAAGTTACGGGAACAATATTTTGCCAATAATTTTTTCAGGTTCACAAATTACCTTCAACCTGTAAATGCTGTCTCTATTCCTCCGGGATTTGTGCTGTTAAAGAAAAACGACCGATGGATAAATCACGTTAAATTTCCAAGAACGAGGCTTGCAGAGTACTACAAAGACAATTTTAAAGATACTGATTCAACCACATTCTTTACCCCCTATCCGGGAGATATTATTAAAGGAGGCCGGATAAATAAGTTGTCAGTACTGCATAATATGAATGAAGTGGAGCAGTATGAAATGGCATATAAATATTATGAGAAGGAAATGCAGGATGCAGATACTATAAATTATGCTTCCGAAAATGATATTGTAAAACTGGTTAATAAGCTCATCGTTTGGATGAATTATAATAAAGTGTTATATAATTCTGTGATCTTGAATGATTCCAGGTTCTCCATAAAGTTGGAGGATGCAATCAGTAAGTCATATTTGAATATTATATATAAAGAGAATGACTTTAGGGTGGCTCGTTCCAATGAACCCCTTAATGACAGGAGGCTGCTGATAACAACATCTGTTAGGAACCTCCTTTATTGTCTCGAACATGTTTGGGGAGGCGATATACTAACTATTGGCTATGGCCTCACAGTGCAGGTGTATGACCAACTTACACTTGAAAAGAACCTTGATATAGTTTGCATCCGGTTAATTACGAGATACCCTATTGCTAAGAAAGAAATGCCCAAAGAGCCCTTTAGGGTGCTACGTTTCTATACACATAATCCAAAGATAACTACGTTCTGGCTGAAACAAAAAATAATGCTGAAGCCGTATGTGAACAAGTATCCGTTCAATGAACGTGACCACTGGCTAACCTACAACAAATGCGATCTGTGTGCAGTTTGTAAAATGCCGCAAATAAACCTGGAGGCCTACTCCTAGCTTTTCCACTTGATACCGCAGCCGATTGCTTTAGTAGATGATGGATTAACCGGCTTACCTGCTAGCAGGTTATCTACTGCATTTTCTACATATTTTTCTTTCACTGCCGTAGCGTCATCGCTGTTATCGTCAATGGCACCAATGTATTTTACCGTATAATCGTTGCCTGATTTTTCCAGTACAAATACGTGCGGTGTGCGGGTGGCTCCATAGGATTTTGCGATAGACTGGCTTTCATCAAACAAATAAGGGAATGCATAGTTTTTGGCTTTCGCTCTTTGTTGCATGTTTGCATAACTGTCTTCATCCACCTGCGAAGGATCGTTAGAACTGATGGCAATAACAGGATATCCTTTGGATGCATACTTGGTGTTTAATCCAATTATACGGTCTTCATATGCTTTTGCAAAAGGGCAGTGGTTGCAGGTAAACACAACAATGTAGCCTTTGGCATCTTTATAATCGGCCAGGGAAACCATCTTCCCGTCTACATTTTTAAGTTTGAAATCGGTGGCTTTGTCACCAACATTATACCCTGTAATTGTAAAAGAGCAAAGTGCAAGCAACGCTAATGAAATGAATGCGAGTTTTTTCATGGCTATTTAATTTTAGATTGAATTATTTTATCGAGGGATGCAGAGGTAAAATCCCCTTCGCGAAAATAAACCTTTTTCCCCGATTTATACATAATAGTAGCTGGAATTGCACCACTCCATGAACTGTCCACCTTGTCAATCCAATCATTGGGGTTGCCGCCGTTCAGCAATAAAACCAATGGTTCCATCTTATGGGTATTCGCAAAATCCTCCACTTTATTAAGTTCTTTTGCTGAGTTCATACTGACATAGATCATCTTCACCTTTTTTGATGAATACTTTTTATATACCTCCTGAAAGGCAGGTAATTCTTTCACGCAAGGGTCGCACCATGTAGCCCAAAAATTAACCACGTAAAGTGTGTCGTTCGTTTTATGCGCAGCGTATGTTTGCAGTTGTTCGAAATTTACAATGTTTACTTTATTGCCGATTAATAAAACCGGGAGAATTGTTAAAAGAATAAATGTCTTTTTAAAAGTGGGTGCCATACACGAATACGAAAATGTAAAGCTAGCAAACAGGAATAACTTTTATAAGTCGAATTACTTCATCAACCTCTTCAGTTGCTGAATTGCATCCTGATTTTCCATTGTTTTCATGGAATTCAGGACGGTATCTTTTTCCCGATCGGTAAGTCTCCAACTCAATGAAATGTCTTCATTGCCATTATTGTTAAGCTGGAAATACACCACATTTACTTTTCCTTTATACCATTGGCTCATGTATTCCACCATGCGGTCTTCTTTGAAGTTTTCAACTGGAAACAAACTGTTGTAAAATTGGGTAACGGGAAAGGTTATGCTTCCAAGAAGATCGGTAGGTGAATTACCCCAAATGCGTTGTTTTTTCACCTGGTCGCGGATTTGAATAATAATGATGCGGCGGACATGTTTAGGCAACCATGTTCGATATGTATAAATGAATTTAACAGCTTCTTCCAAACCAAAATTATCAATCATTCCGGCATCCATTACTTCAATTGCAGGGTCACTTGGTAACTCTGTAAGCGGAGAGATGAATGGGAATGTCGAGTTCATGCGGAGTGCGCTTGTGAAGAAAAGATTTTGTGCATTTTGTTCTTTGAAAAGCCTCGAAAATTCTATGGATTGAGTGATAGGGCGATAGGTTAAAGTGGTGTCAATATCGTAGCCGGTCATAAACGACATTCCCTGTGGCGAAATAAGCATCTTGCGTCCGTCATTCACAATGGATGGTGTTATAATCATCATTGGGATAATTCCTTGCGCTTCCGGTAATTTATAGTCCTTTAGCCTTTTTGCCATTACACTGTCTGTATTTGCATTCAATTTTTCTTCAAAGGCATAAGCTCTGTCTTTAGTATAAGTATTCGGTCCGTCGTTAAAGTGCTGAAAGCGGAATGCCACATCATTTGTTGCAATAGTGAACACAATTGGGTTCAGCATATCCTGACCTATTTTATCGAAATAAGAACGGCTGTTCAGATCAATATTCTTCCCTTGCAGTTTTTCCAGATAAAGCTCCCGGTAATAGGCTGCGCCGATAACTCCACCGGATGAACCTGTAATAAGCTCAGCGTGTTTAAAAAGGTTTCCGTTCGATAAACTGTCAAGATATTGCAATGAAAAGAACGACCATAAAGTTGAACGAAGGCCACCGCCGCTGGTATTGATAATTACAAGGTCGGGGTTATTATTATCCAGCGTATCTGCCAGGGAATTGCGTTCTTTCCATTTCTCCACAATGCTTAAAACATTATTCTTATCTACCCTGAGTGTTGTTGTATCCTTGCGCATCTTATCAAATGCATCATAAGAATATTCGGCAGCCGGAACCGAATAATTCATTCCATATGCTTTGGCAGAAAAGTAAGACCAATGTGTACGGGAAAAATAATCAACACAAAAAAACAGCAGTATTACAATAGTTCCGGTCCATCCCCTGAACCATGTATGCAGTGCGCTAATTAGCATAATGAATACGGTAAAAAGCAACATGATGCTGGCTCCCGCAGGTACCATAAATATTGGGTTTTGACGGAAAAGTCCCATTGTAAGGAGGCTCACAATGGCAACAATTTCAAATATGGCACCCATTTGGTGGTTATGTTTGAAAATGCTTTCCAGTAAATTGTTGTGATAATGCTTAATGCCGCGTGCAAGCCTTACTTTAAAGCCACCTGCCAAATATGTTTCCACAAACCATGAACGGTCGGAATAGGACAATGGGAGATGAGCCTCTGTCTTCCATATTGCATCAATTTCTTCGTTCTTTTTTATTTTAGAATACTTTATTTTAGAGGCCCTGATTGGCCCAACTCCAAACATCCTGAACACATTTTTATCGAAAAGATAAAAATAGAAAATAGTTATGATCATGAAGTTAAGAACTCCTATTAAAAAACCCGTTACGTGAAGCAGGATAAGGGATGTAGGAACATTGTCGTTAATACGAAAATGAAAGACCGCAGCTATATAAGTTATGATAAAAGCCAAAGGAATTGGTAAGTTATTCAGAAAGTAAACAAAAAATGGCCTTTCAAGGGTTGCAAGGAATGGGAAGCGAAAACTGTTTATTACGTAGCTCGAAATATTGAAAGCCATAATCAACCCTCCGGTTGAAAACCCAAGGAGCAGATAGGAAAGGAAATTAACCTTATTAAGGTATTCCGGGTAAAGGAACAGATAGGGTACACCATATTTAGCACCTATATTGTGCGTAATAAACCCAAAAAAAACAAGCCAGATAAGTATGTAATAGAAGTTCTTTTTTACTGTCATCAGCATAAGCTGAAAAGGGAAAAAGTAAAACGTCCTTCGTATTCGAATGTGCCTGGTGAAGTATATTTTCATAAGTTATCGTTCGGCCTGATTACTGCCACAAATTCGGTATTGTCTTATCTTTAGGATATTTAACGGAATAAGAGAATATAAGTTTCTTTGTTTCGCCGGCAGCAAGGGATACATGCCATGTTAATTTGCCCGACTCATTTTCTTTTGCTCCTCCCAGATCCAATGGGGTAACAATAATATCTTTATCTGTTGTAAGTGGTATCTGATCGAACACATCCATAGTTAAGGAATCGTTTTGTGCGTTATGAAGTGTAATAACCCAGCCAAAGGTCTGTGTTTTATTGCTTCCAATCCATTGGGTTGAAGAAAAATCTTTTGTTCTTGTCCTTTTTACAACAATTTTTTTATCCATTCCTAGGGAGAAGTTCAGTGTATCGGCAGTATTCTCAGGGCTAATGTATGATTTGCCTACATAACCTCCTGCATAATATATATTCACTTCTCCCGGAAGAATGTTCAGATCTTCCCATTGGGTAATACCTGCCAGCAAAAACACATCTCTCTGCAATTTGGGAATGGTTTGGTAATGATAAATGGCTTTCAAATCATATTTCTTAATTTCAACCATATGAGGTTTGTCATCGGAAGGAAGTGTGTATGGCTGGTCAATATGGAATTCTACTGATAGTTGATTTTGACTCGTTGTATTTCCAATTTCATGGGTGGTATATATATCTGTTTTCTCCTCATCTTTATCTTCAGCACGTTCTGAGGAAAAAGTAACAGCCTTTGGTGTAGACTCCGCGTATCTTGCATTAGTACCTGCGTTAACGGTTGTAATTTCATTCAATGAGTTCATAACCTGCTGAAAGGTTAAAAACCAAGGGGATAAAGTAGGTGCGGTTTGATTCACCACCGGGTTTGAAGAGGATAATGTAAGGTCAATATTATTCCAATCCTGGCCGGTGTGCTGCGAGATGTTGGCTTTATATGAAAACTGGCAGGGTTGTTTCGTGTCTTGTGCCCGCAGATCATATACAGGAGCCCAGGCAGCATCATATGTGAGGTAAGAAAGATGAAAACCTACCGCCTGTCTTTTATCGGAAGAGATGGATGCTTCCACATCACTTGCTACCGTATCTGTTCTTGCTTTCCATTCTTCCACTTCATTACCAATTTTTTTCATTCGGTTCTCATAGCGGTATTGTCTTTTATGGAGGAGCATAAGCGAATCGTCAAGTATATGCACCTGTTTTACGTAATAGGCATACATTGACTTAACGGCTGCAACTGTGGTTCCGGTTGATGTTCCACCAACTTTAAGGTTGTCGTCTAGTAATTTTTTTGCATCCACAAGAATGGATATTCTGTTGTTTATTGTTTGAAGTTCCTCGGTCAGGCCTTCCAGCGAATCCTGCCACCTTTTCACCTTCGTATTGTTTCGGTTAATGCTCAGATAGTCGTCATGCGAAGTTACCGACAGTATCACAATATCCCCATTGGATGACAGCTGTATACTTTGCTTGTCAATACTTGATGGCAAGCCATGAAACACCACAGTAGTTTTGCCCGTGCCAATACTTGCTTCTCCTTCATGTGTTACCAATGCACCATTTTGATAAAGTGTTACACTTTTAACCTTTGGAGTAATATCAACCGAAGGCTGGGAAAATACCAACACAGGTATAGTGCATGCTATTGCAACCGGAATTATTCTCCTGAAAAAATTAGTTGTTATCATTGCCAGAGGTTTGATAGGGTTCTGTCTTTGGGATATTTTACAGAATAGGAGAATGTGAGTTTCTTTGTTTCTCCTGCTGCCATCGATACTCGCCAGCTTAGTTTTCCTGTTGCGTTCTCTTTTGCTCCGCCAAGATCCTGTTCTGTTACCACTATGTCTTTATCGGTTGATTTTGGTATCTGGTCATATACATCCATGGTAAGCGAATCATTTTGTGAATTATGAAGGGTTATTACCCAGCCAAAGGTTTGTGTTCTTGTACTGCCGATCCATTTGGAGGAAGAGAAATCTTTTGTCCTTGTTCTTTTCACTACAATCTTTTTATCCATGCCGAGTGAAAAATTCAGTGTGTCTGAAGTGGCCTCAGGGGTAATCGATGATTTTCCAACATAGGCCCCATCATAGTAAATATTCACTTCTCCGGCCAGAATATTCAGGTCTTCCCATTGTGTTATTCCTGCTAAGAGAAATACGTCCTTTTGTAATTTAGGAATAGTGAGGTAGTGATAAATTGCATTCAAATCGTATTTTTTTATTTCCACCGTATGCGGCTTGTCATCAGAAGGAAGAGTGTAAGGCACATCAATATGAAACTCCACCGATAATTGGTTTTCTGTAGTTGTATTACCAATCCCTTTGGTTTCGTAACGGTTTTCCTTTTGTTGAATATCGATATTCTTAGTACTCTTCATCACCGAATAATTACTAGCGTTACTTATACCTAGTGTATTGCCATTACCATTGTAGTTCCAACCAGTTGCTGCGCCACTTGCATCCGTAACTGCAAGTGTATAGGCATACGATAAATACCACGGGTTCAGCGTTGGTGCAGTTTGGCTAACTTCAGGGTTTGAAGAGGATAATGTAAGGTCAATGTTGTTCCAGTCCTGTCCGGTATGCTGTGAGATATTTGCTTTGTACGAAAACTGGCATGAATGCTTGGTGTCCTGAGCGCGCAGATCATAGACCGGCGACCAGCTTGCATCGTAGGTAAGATAGGAAAGATGGAAACTTACTTTTTGTCTTTTATCAGAGGAGATGGTTGCTTCCACATCATTAGCAACCGTATCAGTCCTTGATTTCCACTCGGCCATTTCATCAGAAACTTTTCTGATCTTGCTTAAATATTTGTTTTCTCTTTTATGTAATAACAGGAGCGAATCATCAATTTCATTTACCTGTTTTATATAATATTCATACATCGATTTTACAGCTAAAACAGTAGTACCTGTTGAGGTGCCGCCTACACTGCGGTTATTATCAAGCAGTTTTTTAGCGTCTTCCAGAATAGAAATCTCATTTCTTACGGATTGATAGTCTTCAGTAAGCGATCCGATAGAATCCTGCCACATTTTTACTTTCGAATTATTTCTGTTTATGCTCAGATAATCGTCATGAGAGGTGACAGACAAAATTACAATGTCACCATTTGACGACAGTTGTATACTTTGCTTGTCAATGCCGGAAGGCAGTCCATGAAATAGTACGGTTGTTTTACCCGCGTCAAGGTTAGCGTCTCCCTCATGGGTTACCAATGCACCATTTTGATAAAGTGTAGCACTTTTTACATTGGGTGTAACATCAACGTTAGCTTGCGAAAATGCTACTACAGGCAAGGAGCAGGAAATTAGAAGCAGTGTAGTTTTCATGGAAATAAATAAAGTGTAAAAATAACTTTTAAAAGGGATGGATATTGTTAAATAATCCAAATTGGCGATAAATCTTAGTGTACGGTTCTGCTCAGATCTGTCCGAAAACATCCATTGCATTTTGCGTGGTTGCTTCTGCAATTTTTTCAATTGGAAAGCGATATATTTCCGATAGTTTGTCGGCTACGTAATAAATATAAGAACTCTCGTTTCGCTTGCCTCTGAAGGGAACCGGGGGTAGATATGGAGAGTCGGTTTCTAAAACAATGTAGGATAATGGTATGCCAGCGAGCACTTGTGGTAATGTGCTGTTTTTGTATGTAACAACTCCGCCAATACCCATTTTAAATGTTTTTAAATCCATTACCTGGTGGGCTTCTTCTGTAGTTCCGGTAAAGCAATGAAAGATTCCTTTTAAGCTTGAATCGTGCAGTTCCGCAACAATTTCCATTACTTCTTTGAAGGAATTCCGGCAATGAATAATAATTGGTAAGTTCAGTTCTTTAGCCCAGTTGATCTGGGTTCTGAAAGCAGTTTTTTGCTGTTCTGCAAAAGTAACATCATGAAAAAGGTCTATTCCGATTTCACCAACACCAAAGAATTTTCTCTTCTCAAACCAGGGCTTTATTTCTGCTAATTGTTGTTCAAAATTCGTATCAACCGAACAGGGGTGCAGTCCCATCATAGGAAGGCATATTACTGGAAAATCATCGGCAGCTTTCAGCAAGGCAGAGATGCTGGAAACATCAATATTAGGAAGGAAACATTTGGTAACACCCTTATCAATCGCACGCTGAATCATATCTGCCATGTCGGCATTAAATTCTTCGGCAAATAAGTGCGTGTGGGTGTCTGTTAACTGCATTTATCTATTGCAAATCTGTATTTGTTCGTCATTGCGAGGCTTTGCGAAGCAATCTCTTTAGTAGTTGAGACTGCTTCGTTCCTCGCAGTGACGTCATTTATGTTCATTTCTTAATTAACGGCGTTCTTGCTAACAGCAGACTTTTTCAATATGTCCGCCGGATAATACGATTTAAGAGTCTCCACCAGGAAATCTACTTCCGCAATGGTATTGTACTTTGAAAACGAGAACCGGATTACCGGTCTGCGGTCAATATTTACACCAAGTGAAGCAATAACATGAGAGCCCACATTGCTACCGGATGAACAGGCACTTCCGGCGGATGCGGCAATTCCATCCATATCGAGTTTCATGAGCATCATTTCGTAATCATCTGTCTCCGGAAGCATTACGTTTAACACAGTATAGAGCGAATTCCCTTTGGCATCTCCATTAAATTTAACACCCTTTAATTCTTCTTCAAGGCGGTTGATCAGATGGGTTTTTAAATGCTGAATATGGTCAGCATGTTCTTTCATGTGGATATGCGCAAGTTCAAAGGCTTTAGCTAAACCAATAATCCCGGCTACATTTTCAGTTCCGCCACGCATATTTCGTTCCTGTCCGCCACCGTGAATGAGCGGAGCTATCTTGCGTGAGCCTTTGATATAAATAAAGCCGGAGCCTTTTGGTCCATGGAATTTATGCGCAGCCGCAGCAATAAAATCAACATGTATTTTTTGCAGGTCAATCGGATAATGACAAATAGATTGTACGGTGTCAGAATGGAAAACGGCATTGTATTTTTTACACAATTCTCCTACTTCCTCAATGGGTAAAATGTTTCCAATTTCGTTATTGGCATGCATTAAAGAGACTAAAGCATGTGGATGTTCCTGCAATTGTTTTTCCAGATCCAGCAAATCAATATGCCCCCGTCCGAACGATTCATCCGGGCGGGCGTTTTCTTTCAACTTTACATGGCCCACAGTAACCTTGCCTTTATGCACCAGATCTTCAATAGAATGAAGAACGGCATGGTGTTCCAGCGGGCTGCTGATGATGTGCTTTATCTTGTATTCGTCAACCGCGCAACGGATAGCCATGTTGTCAGCTTCCGTCCCACCGGATGTGAAGAAAATTTCCGATGGTGAAACATTCAGGTGGTGGGCAATGGTTTTCCGGGCTTTTTCCACCATCGCCTTGGCTTCGCGCCCGAAGGAATGGATGGAAGATGGGTTGCCATGCTTGCCTTCAAGCACTTTTACCATTTCTTTTAATACTTCAGCATCTAATGCTGTTGTTGCTGCATTATCAAAATATACATTCATATCTTTGTAAAACTGAATTCATGGGATTACAAATTTATGCTTTTAAATTCAAGTAAGATTAAAGATTCATTATACATAACCGTAAAGCCTTTAAACAGGCGTAAAACAGATGATTTGTATCATCTGTTGAAAGTTGGTTTATCTGGTAAACGCAGCGTTAAAGAAAGAGATTGCTTCGCTATTCTCGCAATGACGGATTCACGTCACTGCGAGGAACGAAGCAGTCTCTTTAATTTCTGCCGGATTTTTTTAGTTGTATGGTCTTGCTTTGTATTCTCGGGGATTAAGGCTTCCCAAAAAAGTGACGAACCCAAAATTAGATATACCGATACAATTTATAAGGATTATATAAAAAGCTTACAATTACACCAGATAGGATGGAAGTTCTCTCCGCCAATCGTTCAGCTCAATTCCGGCGATCTGCTCCAACTTGATTTTGACGACCTGGCCGGAGATTTTGTACAATATTCGTATACACTCGTTCATTGCGATGCCGACTGGTCTCCTTCTGATATTGTTGCGTTCGATTATCTGAAAGGATTCAGCACCGACCAAATTAACGAATACTATTATTCATTCAATACTTTTCAGAAATATACCCACTACAGGTTAGTATTGCCAAATGCGAATATGCAGTTGTTGTTGTCAGGGAATTATATCCTGAAAGTATTTAAAGACAACAATCCGGATAGCCTTATTTTTACCCGTAAGGTGTATGTATATGAGAATGGGGTTAGTGTTCTTGGGACCGAAAAGCGTGGCATTGGCGGTGGATTATTTACCAAACAGGAGGTGATGTTTACCATCAACACTTTACGGATGCAGATAACCGACCCATTCCATGCCCTGCAGATATTTGTAAGCCAGAATGGCAGATGGGATAATGCATTGACTGGTTTTCAGCCCAACAATGTTCAGGGTAATTCACTTATTTATGATTTGGACTATAACAACAGTTTCGATGGAGGCAACCAGTTCCGTTCCTTTGACATGACCAGCCTGAAATACCTCACCCAAAATGAGGATGCCTTTGTAGATAACAAAGAGACTTACGAGATAAAACTGAAACCCGATGAACCGCGCACCTCTCAACAATATTACACCTTTGCCGATATAGGTGGGCAATATCTTATTCAGGATAAGGATGATGACAGCACACCCATCAATTCCCAATATGTGTGGATTGATTTTTATATGCCTCTTGATTCAGAAATTACAACCGGCAAACTCTATATTTTCGGGGCTTTGTCAGATTGGAAATGCCAGTCTGATTTCGAAATGCATTACAATAAAATGAGACATGGCTATGTCGGGTCGGCCTATTTAAAACAGGGCTATTACGAATACCAGTATGCCTACCTTAAAAATGGTTCGGGGGTAGCAGATGTTACACTTATAGAGGGTAACCATTTTGAGACTACGAATACCTATTTCTTCTATGTCTATTACCGGCAAATAGGGCTGTTTTACGATAAACTTGTAGGTTTCTCGACGCTGCACGCGCCGAGTAATTGAATATGAATATATTGTTAAATAGTATTATAGCATTATATTTTGTTTCTTATTTAATTATGGGAATTCAGTCTATAATTATTGGACGCAAAAGAGTTTTTGACATGACTGGACGAAGGATTAATATGAAGGATATTAATTATCACATTAAGATTTCACCAAACGAAGAAATACGGAAAGAGGTAATTTTATTGAAAAAGCTCCTGATACTAAATCGCATTCTTTTGGTTGCATCTATTCTAAGCATAGCAATAAACATCATCATTTATACGCAAAAATAGATACCATTATACACAATGTATTATTGATCCCTCAATTAGGTGTAAAACAAAAACATTGTCAAATCATCTCAAGTATCTGATTACCTGTGCTTATAAATACTTTGTTTTACACCTCTTGTAAAAGCTGTCTGTAATAAATAATGATTCAAATGTTTGATAATCAATAATATATTCTATTGCATTTACACACCACTAAGCACCTTAAAAAGTGTATAAAAGTGTAAAACAAAACCCAAAATTATGATGAAAGATGAGAGATAAAAGATGAGCAAAAAAAATCTTACAAGCGTATATCTTATCTCTTATATCTCATATCTATTATCTTTTACCTTTGCAGGTCTCAATAAATTTTCGCTAATGGATAAGAAACATAAAGAACTTAAAGATAAAATAGCCGAAGCCAAACTAGGTGGAGGAGAAGAACGTATTAAATCTCAGCATAAAAAAGGCAAACTTACGGCTCGCGAAAGGGTTGCCTTATTGATGGATGAAGGTAGCTTTGAAGAGATTGGGATGTTTGTAACTGCGAGGGAAAGTAACTTTGGTACCGAACGTGAACAGTTTTTAGGCGATGGTGTTATTACAGGCTATGGAACCGTAAACGGTCGTTTAGTGTATGTATTTGCTCAGGATTTTACTGTCTTTGGCGGGTCGCTATCTGAGGCGCATGCCGAAAAAATATGCAGGATACTTGATCTGGCTATGAAGAACGGTGCTCCGGTAATAGGTCTGAACGACTCGGGTGGTGCCCGCATACAGGAAGGTGTTGTATCACTCGGTGGTTATGCCGATATATTCTATAGGAATACCCGGGCATCGGGTGTTATACCGCAATTAAGTGCCATTATGGGCCCTTGTGCAGGTGGTGCTGTATATTCTCCTGCTATCACCGACTTTATTTTAATGGTGGAACATACTTCGTATATGTTTGTTACGGGACCAAATGTGGTTAAAACCGTTACGCATGAACAGGTAACCTCTGAAGAATTGGGAGGAGCATCTACTCATTCGGCTAAATCGGGTGTGGCTCATTTTTCCTGTGCCAATGGGGTAGAGTGTATTCAGAATCTGAAGACCTTGCTTAGTTACATGCCTCAAAACTGTGAGGAAGATGCACCTTCTATACCTTATCAACCTTCGAATGAAAGTAGACCGGTACTTAATATGTTAGTGCCTGAAAACCCTAACCAGCCTTATGATATAAGGGATGTAATAAATGAAGTGACCGATAGTGAAAGTTTCTTTGAGGTCCATAAAAACTATGCTGAAAACATAATTGTAGGTTTTGCGCGATTAGCCGGAAAAAGTATTGGTATTGTGGCTAACCAACCTGCATTTCTTGCCGGTGTATTGGATATAAAGTCCTCTGCAAAAGCTGCCCGTTTCGTACGTTTCTGCGACAGCTTTAATATTCCTTTATTGGTATTTGAAGATGTTCCGGGCTTTTTGCCTGGCACCGATCAGGAATGGAACGGAATTATATCCAACGGAGCTAAACTTCTGTATGCATTCTGTGAAGCGACAGTACCTCGTATTACTGTCATCACCCGCAAAGCTTATGGAGGGGCGTATGATGTTATGAATTCCAAGCACATTGGTGCCGATATGAACTATGCCTGGCCAACCGCTGAAATTGCCGTTATGGGAGCCAAAGGAGCAACTGAAATCATCTTTAAAAAAGAAATTTCCGAAGCCAAAGACCCCGCTGCCAAACTGAAAGAAAAGGAAGAGGAATACATTTCGCACTTTGCTAACCCATACAGGGCTGCTGAAAGGGGCTATGTAGATGAGGTTATTATGCCTGAAGACACCCGCATCAAACTTATTAAAGCTTTTGAAATGCTGAAAAACAAGGTGGATACATTGCCTAAAAAGAAACATGGAAATATTCCCCTTTAGGTGTTCACTCTAAACGCCTAAAGGGGCTTTGAATAGCACTACTTAAAGCTCCTTTAAGGGTTTGGGGTGAGTGTAAAACTTAATTGAGCATTAAACATTTAGCATTCAACACTCAAAATTTGCCATTAGATATTATCTTTGCACACTAAAATCACATATTATAGGTTATAGCTATACCTTTTTTTAAGTCGTTGACCAAACAAAATATATTCCGTTTAGCTGCCATTGCTATAGTGCTATGGGGTGTTACTTCGTGTACAACCCAAAAGAACACTTGGCTAACGCGTACTTTTCATAATACGTGTGCACATTATAACGGATACTTTTGGGGGAAGCTTGCCTTTGATGAAGGTGTTGCTACATTGAACCAGACCCATAAGGATGATTATACAGATATTATTCCGGTTTACGTTTATCCGGATCCTACTGAAGCTGCTACCGTTTATCCGAATATGAGCAGGGCCATTAAAAAGGCCGATACAATGATTCAAAAGCATACTATTACAGATAAGAACAAGCACGAAATTCCGGATGCGGTTCATTATATTAAGTACTGTTATTTACTGCTATCACAGGCACATTTATATAAGAATGATCTGCTAGAGGCAAGTGACGCCCTTGAGTATGCAACCAAGGAATACCGCAAATCCGATTTTAAATATGAGGCCCTCATTTGGCAAGCCAGAACGTATGACCAGTTAGGGTCGGTAAGTAAGGCTGAAGAAATTATTGACCTTTTAAAGAGCAGCCTGGATAAAAAGGTTCCCAAAAAATTAATACCGCAGGTTTTTGCAGTAGTAGCTGACTGGAATATGAGGATAGGCCAATATCCGGAAGTAGAAGCTCAGCTACTGAAAGCAATAAAATACGAGAAGGACAAGAAAACGAAAGCCCGTTATTATTTCATAATAGCCCAGATTGCTGAACGGGAAGGTGATAATAAAAAGGCCTACGATAATTATACCAAATGCCTTACTCTGCATCCTTACAATGCATTGGATTTTGAAGCCCGAATCAAGAGGGCTTTGCTTTACATGGGAGGTGCTAAAGAAAATGAGCAGATCAAGGAGAATCTTGTTAAGATGCTTAAACCTACCAAGTATATTGACGACCGGGATCAGATCTATTATGCCCTTGGTGAAATTGCCCTGAAAGAAAATGATGAAAAATTGGGTCTTGAAGATCTTCATAAGTCAATTAAGGCAAGTACTACAAATACAGTACAAAAGGCTATATCCTATTTGGCGCTAGGTAATATTGCCTTCAATCATGAGGATTACAGAGGTGCCAAGAAATTATATGATAGCACCATAATTACCCTGCCTAAAAAATTCAGAGGACGTGATTCAATTCTGGCCAAAAAGGAAAACCTGGACAGGCTGGTTAAGAATTTGAATATTATAGACCGCGAGGATAGTCTGCAGCGAATTGCCAGACGCGGCCAAAAAGGTGCTGAGAAGTATATTGATAGTTTGATGGCCGCCGAAAAACGAAAAGAAGAAGAAAGGAAAGAACAGGAAGCACAGAATCAGGAGGCAAATCAGAACCCACAGTTACCGAATGTTGGAATTTCGAATGGTAAATGGTATTTCTATAATCCAAGTGCGGTTAACCAGGGTATTACCGAGTTCGTGCAGCGGTGGGGAAACCGGCCTTTGGAAGATAACTGGAGGCGTAGTAAGAAAATTGCAGATGCTTTGCAATTGACAAATGGTAACGATGCCGGAGGCGATACCAATAAAAAAAGTATAGCCGCCGGAAAAGATTCTACCAAAAAGAAAGATGCCCGTTCGGCTTACATGAAAAATATTCCTTTCAGTGATGCCCAAATGAAAGCTTCAAATGACTCTCTTGTTGAAGCCTTTTATAATGTAGGTTTTATATATAAAGAATACATTAAAAACTTCCGCAAATCGGAGGCTGATCTTGAAGATTTACTATTGCGTTTTCCGGAAAACAAGTACAAGCTGATAGCGTATTATGATTTATACCTGATGTACACCAAAACGGGTAATCAGGAAAGAGCAGATTATTACAAGAATATCCTTTTAACAAAATACCCGGATACAGAATATGCTTTGCTGATCAGGGATCCGGACAAATACCGTCAGCAGCAGGAAGCCAGCCGTGAAGAAATTCTGAAGATATATACTGCAACCTTGAAATCATATAACGAAGCCAATTATGCAGAGGTTCTGAATGACTGTGCTCAGGTTGATTCTTTATACCCGAAAAACCCTGAAATGCCAAAATTTGCATTTATGGAAGCAGCTGCCATTGGACATGCTAATGGCATTGAAGCTTATAAAAATGCGTTGGAAAAAGTAATAATTGAATATCCTAAAGACACGATTAAAGTAGTTGCCCAATCCATTCTTGATTACCTGAACAGAAAACCTAAGCAACAAACACAACCGCAGGTTAAAAGTAACGATACAATCCCTGTAGTATATTCAAAAGATGCCGATTCAACGTATTATTATGTTCTGGCTATTGATAACAAACAATCGGGTAAGGTAAATATTGTCCGGAATGCCGTAACGGATATGAATACCAAAATATATAGCCAGAACAACTTTACAATGGATGATATCTTCCTTAATCAGGGACAGCAAATGCTGGTTGTTCATAAATTCATATCACCAACAACCGCAAAAGACTACTACAATTATATTAATACAAACCCTGATATCCTGAAGGCCTTACCGCCTGATTCTTACCACGGATTTTATATATCCGATAAAAACTTCCGTATACTTTTAAAGCATGCAAAGAGTGATGAATATCTCCAATTTTTCAAGGATAACCTGAAATAAAGGCTAATTGCCACCCGCTAATGGCTATTCGCTTTTTTCGTAACTTTGCCGCCGCTATTATAAATTATGGAAAAGAATTTTGTTTCAAATAAGGATGAATCAATAGTGATGTTTAAAAGCCCTGTGCTTGATAAACTGTCACGGATACACTGGTCTGTTCCACTTTACATATTTGTACCGGTTATAGTTTTCTTTTTGTATCGCTCTATTTTTATGTTGCATTTGGGAGCACTAATAATCTGTGCCTTTTTTATTGGGGGGCTTTTTGTGTGGACTTTAATAGAATATGTTTTGCACCGTTGGGTTTTCCACACTGCGTTACCCGGTGAGCTTGGCAGGAGAATCCATTTTATCATGCATGGAGTACATCATGATTACCCGAATGACACGCACAGGTTGGTTATGGTACCCTCACTTAGCATTCCATTGGCATTTATTGTCTATGGCATATTCTGGTTACTGCTGGGAAATGTTTATGTAGCCCCACTTTTTGTAGGGATTGTTGTAGGATATTTGGTGTATGATATGACTCATTATGCAATCCATCATTATGGCTTTAAAAGCCAGTACTGGCTTAAGCTAAAGGTTAACCACATGAAACACCACTACCAACAACCCAATCGTGGATATGGTGTTAGTTCCATCCTTTGGGATATTATTTTCAGCAGTAAGTTTAAAGAGAAATAATCTTACTGCGCACCCAATTTTTTAGCCATTTCATCGTATTGTTCAGCAGCTTTTGTATCACCTCGTTCTTTACTCAGAACGGAAAGATTGTGAGCAGAGTTTGCATCCATATGATAGGGCGCATTTTGAGGTGTGACCGGCATACTCAAAGTCTTTTTGAAATCATCAGTAGCAGCATCTTTTTGCCCTAAGCTGTATTCTGCAATACCACGATTGTAGTAATACTTAGCATTATCCGGATTCATTTGAAGCAACAGGTTGTAATCTTTAACAGCTTCGGCATATTGCTGGGTTGCAACATGAGCCAGGCTAATTTCGAAATAGAGCCCTTCATCATTCGCATAAATGCTTTTAGCCTTGTCAAAATAATGGAAAGCCCCGGCATAGTTGCCTGTATCAAGGCATATCTGGCCAAGGTTACGATACGACATAAAGGAATTACTATCCAGTTTTATTGACATTAGCAGGTATTTACCCGCTTCCTTAAGGTTGTTGAGTGCTATGTAAACCATACCCATGTTGCAATAAGCTTGTGGGTCCATCAGATGCATTTTGTTAATTACTATATCATAACAATTGAAAGCATCTTTTGGCCTGCCTGTTTCTCCATAGTAAATACCAAGATATTTATACGCCTGTGGTACCTTTTCAGGATACTGGTTTATTACATCTGTCAGCATGGTTTCAGTGTTGGTCCAAGCATACGTTCTGTCAAAACAAAGATATCCCAGCATGGCTGTGAATAATACTCCCGCAGTCATAATTGCAAAGCGGACAGACTCGGAACTTTTTTCAATTAGAACATTCAGGAAATACGCAATTATGAAGAACAAACCAATGTATGACATGTAGGAATATCGGTCAGAGATAATGGCATTGCCAACTGAGAAGAATTGCAGTACCAGTGCAATATTTACAAGGTAAAACCCAAGTCCGAAGGCTAAAACTTTAAACCATGCTTTATTTTTTTTGTAGGTAAAATATAAAGGAACTACTGTAACTAAAATGAGTAGAAGAGGCCTTAAATAAAATTCTGTTGGCAGGCTGGTACCCGGGTTTACAGGGTAAGGATAGAAACCCGAAAGGTGAAAAGGAAAAAATAATTTCACAATGTATTCAGTGAAGCTATAACATGCAATAAAGAAGCGATCCGATAAAGGAAATACCGAATCGAGGGCATGATTGGCATCCTGAGTTTGGAGCGTTAGAAGACCTATTACGAATGAAAGAGCAAGGAAAGGTATTTTCTCTATTAGTACATTTTTTTTGAATTTCCGGTTCAGGAAAAAGTCGATCAATAAAATGGAAAATGGAAATACCACCGCCATAGGCTTTGAGATCAAAGCAAAAAAGAAAAACTCAAAAACATAAAAAAGCTCCACTTTTACTTTTATGAATTTTAATTCGCCTAAGGCTGCAATTGCAAAGAATATTGCCAGAGGCAGCAAAACAACAGGCGGCCAAATGGTAATGTGAAATGACTTCACCATGAAATGGAAACTTGGCCCTGATAGGCCTATCAGGGCCCATAAACTTAGAATGGTTAAAAGAATATTCAGGATGAACATACCTTTCGACTTTTCCCCATTCACATATTTTATGTAGAACAATAATCCCAACAAATAAAAGAAAGTATAAAGCACATCTTTGCGCTCAAATAACCAGCCAACCGATTCTACGTGCATTGGATGAATGCCAAACCAAAGTGAAACAATACCGGCGATAAGCAGTGTTGGTTTCATTTTTGCATTACCCCAAAAAGAAATCAGTAGTTTTTTTATTATGAAAAACACCATTGCTGTACTACCTAAATGGAAAAGAACGTTTGTGAAAAAATAACCAAACGGAGAATACTTTGAAAAATAGTAGTTAATGGAATAGGAAAGCATAGTAAGGGGTTGCCAGTTTGCCCCGTATTCATGGGAAATAAGTTGTCGCATATTTTCCCAAGTAAACCTGCGGATATTTATGTTGTTAAGGATAAATTGGTTATCATCCCAGAACAAAAACTGGTTGCTGAAAATGTGAGAAAAGCAGAGTAAAGTTATAAGGCAAATACCGATCGGAATGAATATTTCGAGCTTTGCAAACCGATTAACAACCAATTCCGGGTGTTGGTTTTTATTTGCAGGTTTTACCTGATTTTTGTTGCTTTGTTTAGTCTGTTTCACTTGCGTAAATCCTTTCGTGTAATAAAGCTCACTAATAATTAACTTCCTGCAAAGATATAGGAATTGATCATTTTCTTTCCTGCGATTTAATTTTCCTATCTTTGATTAACCAAATTCTCCTTTACCATGAGAAAATATACGTTCTTACCAATCGTAATCGCATCCATAACTTTTGCCTACGGACAAAATACAAATAACTTATTGGGATATAAAAGCGGAAAGCCTGCAGGCTCCTCCCAATATATTCATTGTACCAGTTTTCATGTCACAAAACCATTGCGGGAGCTATCCAGCAGTGTTATGAAAACAAGCCCTTTTAAAGCGGACATCGGAGACGTGCGTGAGGCTGTGCGCAATGCTCCGAATTTTATTCGAAAACAATCCTATCCTTCCGACCCTGTTGTTCAGCAAAAAGTTGGTTCAACTTATTTGGATACTACAATAGTAAATTTTGAGGGTGGTAACTGGAATTACAGGCCAGATGCAAATGGAGCTGCAGGCCCGAATAATTATGTTCAGGGGGTTAATTTATGTAACTATAATATCTATGATAAGGTAGGAAACCTGCTTCTGTCAACTGATATGTCAACGTTGGGCGGCGACTGCACAGACGATTCCATAGTAATTTATGATAAGTATGCCGACCGATGGGTTGTTTGTGATGTAACCTATAACTATATGAACTTGTCCTTTGCAGTTTCTACTACATCCGATCCTACAGGTACCTATGATGTATGGACTTATCCTTTTCCAGTAATGCCGGACTTCCCAAAATTCACAGTATGGACAGACGGTTATTATGCAACATACAGAGATATAAATCTTGATACAGCCGGAGTTGCAGTTCTTGAACGAAACAGAATGTTGAAAGGTGATCCGAATGCCGGGCTTATTATTTCAAGGTTCCCAAGCAGCATAGTTGTGAATAGGGAAAGCCAGTTGCCTGGTTCCCCAAGATTGCTAACCTGCGACGGAGTTCTGCCACCTTGGGGCACACCTGAATACTTAATGTACTATACAAATGTAAATATGGGTGATCCTACAAATAGTATTATGATTTATCAGCTTAAAACAGATACTACAGCAAAGACTTGCGCACTTACATTTGTTGATTCACTGGCGACTGCACCCTATAACGGTTATTTTGCCGGTTATGCCTTCGGAGGTAATATTGTAGAGCCGGGTGGCGCAAGTGTCTGGTCACTTGAAGGACCTTTTAGTTATCATGCGCCATATATCAAGTTTACTGGCTATAGTTCCGTAGTTTTATCTTGTACCGTTAACCTGGGAGATTCGGTGGCAGGGATACGCTGGTATGAATTGAGACAGAACGATACAACCAAAAAATGGAGTATTCATCAACAAAGCACCTTTGGTCCGAATGACAGTGTAAGCCGTTGGAACAGTAGTATTGCAATGGATTTGAATGGTGATATTTCAATAGCTTATAATGTTACAAATTCTACCAATCTTTATCCTGGCATCCGTTATACCGGCAGATTGGTAAGTGATCCGCTTAACCAAATGACCTTTTCAGAGCAAACGGCGATGAAGGGAACTAACACTTTTGTTACCCAGTGGGGAGATATTTCAGAATCCTGGCTCGACCCTGACGGGTTAACTTTCTGGCACACCAATCAGTATATTATTGACCCAACAGGTAATGTGGCCAACGTTAGAATATTTTCATACCGATTAACGTCAACTTTTACCGGTTTACCAAACAATCCATCGCCGATGACTGAGTTAAAAGTTTACCAGGCAAATGACCTCTTAAATGTTATTGCTACCGGGCTGATAAATAACGATAAAGTTGTTGTAAATATTTTTGATATTAATGGGAAACAATTAACCTCTGAATGGGTAACTCCAAACGCATCAAAATTTGAAATAAAAATTAACATCAGCGGGCTTGCAAAAGGAGCCTATTTTGTACGAATCGGAAATGCGAATTTCCAGAAGGTGTCCAAGGTTCTTATAGAGTAAAAAATGCCAATATTATTTGCCCAATTTAGAACCTGTTTTTTGAGACCTAAGTTCAAAATTATGGTCCCGTTCGGCTCAAATTCCCTATTTTAAGTGCTTTTTGTGTCCAAAATATAAATATATTTGTCCATAGTACTGTCATTTAAAATGTCCAAAAAAATATCATGTAAAAATATTGCTATTCAATTATATGGACGCGAATAATAAAATACTTAAATTTGAAAATGTACAATTAAATATAGAAAAATTATCTTTTATAATAGGCAAGATAGAGGTGTTTTTAAAGGATTTGAACAATATTCCTTCATTACCTGCTTTTAGAAATGAATTTTTACAACACCAAACCGCACTCGGCATACATTCAGTTTTGGCATGGGATGGTGATATAATTCCTGTAGAAAATATTAAACAAATACTATCTGGGAAACCTTTGTCTCAAGGTAAGAAATTTCAGGAGGATGAAGTGCAAGAATTAAGTAAAATTTCCAAGGAATTATTTAATGAAATTATTATCGAAAATAAGAGACCTGAAATTACACCTGAATACATCAAAAAACTGCACCACGTATCATCGGATAATATAGTAGATAGAAGTGATGTTGAATTGGATGAATGGCTAAAAGAATTTTGTCTTTATTTGAGCGGTTTAGATGGTTTATTTAACGTGCAATTTCATAATTGGGGAGTTGATGAAAAAACGGCAAGTATTGTTAACGCAATTATAGCTCACGCATATTTTATATGGATGCAACCTTTCGAAACCTCAAATTATAAAACGGCTCATTTATTGGAGTCGAGCATACTTTTAAAAGGAGGAATGCCTTACTTGGCTTTAAACGTATTGCCGATATTTTATTATGAAACTAAAGCAGAACACACTAAACAAATTGAATTTCTGAAAGATGGGGAAGACTTAACTTCTTTTTTGGAATATGCATTACTTGGAATCTGTGATGGAATTGAATCTATCATACTTGCAAAACTTAGCCAATTGTTCATTCTGGCATGGCAACAACACATCCAAATTCAGCTTTCATTGGATGAAACCGCAGGCTCTAAAGTAACACAAAGGAGAACCGAACTTATGCATGCAATACCCCTTTTAAATGATAATGGGCTTACTTTTGAGCAAATACTAATTCTTACACCTTCAATTGCCAAAGCATATGCTAAGGGGGCTAAAACCGCCAGACGGGATCTGGCAGCCCTGACTGAATTTGGACTGCTTGTAAAAAGAAAAAGAAAGTATTGTCCTAACGTAATTGCAGTAATGGGCGAAGTGGCCGGGAATTCCGCATTATTACAAATAGAAATTATTGCGAAAAAGGAAACCGGATATTCCCATCATGTTAAGCCAGTCATAACCTCAATAGAACTAAAAGCAGAATTGCGGCAAATGCTTGGTAAATTACAGGCTGGGGAATAAATTCATAATTGTATGTGTTATCATATTTTCCATAAATTGACGGCTAAGTATCTGCGTGAAAAGTATAAAGCAGAGGCAGATAAGGCACTTGACAATATTAAGTTCTATCATGTTTCAGGTTTTACTCATCCGCAACTTCCTTTACTTACGCAAGAAAACAAAAAAGAATTTAATCTGTTCCACTGGGGGCTTATCCCTTCATGGTGCCCAAATGAGGAAAAGGCCTATGAGTTTTCAAACATGGCTCTAAATGCGAAGGCTGAAACTATTTTTGAGAAACCTATGTTCCGGGATGGGGTTACCTGTAAGCGATGCATATTGCCTGTTAACGGTTTTTATGAATGGCATGAGTTTAATAAAGTAAAATATCCTTATTTCATCTACCCTGAAAATGATGAAGTCTTTACGTTGGGGTGTATTAGTGATAGTTGGACAGATAAGTTAACAGGCGAGATACTAAATACTTTTGCTATAGTAACTACGGAGGCAAATTCAATTATGGCGGAAATTCATAATAAAAAGAAGCGAATGCCTCTCATATTGGATGAAGAAGGCTGGGGAAAATGGATTAATAACAGTTCAAGTGTTATGGAAATAAAAGAATTAATGAAACCTGCACCCTCTGAATGGTTAAAATTTCATACTATTTCAAAAGTTATTTCAAATCCAGCGAAGGACTCCAATTATCCTGAAATTATAGAAGAACTTAGATATCCTGAATTGGAAAATAAATTATTTTAAAGGTTTGAATCTAAACTTAAAGAAGCTTAAGCGTAGTACAACTATTTTTTACTTCCAGAAGATTTTGCGCTTGGCGATTTTGAATGAACACCCGGGTAAGAATATTTTGTACCTCCGCTTGACGAACTGGATTTTGATTTTCCAACACCCGGATAGGTGTATTTAGAAGCACCGCCGGAACCTGAAATCCCGGGGTGTGATTGGGAGGCTCCGCCACTGCCTTTTACTGAACTGCCGCCCGATGAAGAACCTGTCCCTGAACCAGACGCACCAGAAGTTTGTCCTGATGAATTACTTTTTGCACCTGACGAAGAACTTGTAGCCTTTGAAGAAGATGCCTTGCCTGATGAGGATGATTTATTGCTGTTATTGGAGGAAGCACCCGATTTAGATTTGTTAGAATGCCCTCCGAAAGCTCCTGATTTTCTAAAAGAACTATTGAATCCACCTTTATTCCCGAAGCCGGAGTTAGATTTTTTTGATCCGAAAGACGACCTCATCTGAGCTTCAACCGAAGAAAAATACAATACGGAAACTAAAAGAAAAAGGAAATATCGATTAAGCATGGAAAACCTATAGAATAGTTATGTGCAAATATAGTCATTATTAGCATAAAGAGGATAGCCTATTCATAAGAATAGCTATCATGTTCAGGGTATTTTCTTATTATTACAGCCTTTAAGTAAGAATACGTGCTTTTTCCGTCACCCATATTCCTGTTCTTCTTTTTGCCATTGACATTGGCCTTGGCATATTTTACAAAACAATCGAAATACAGGAATATTGTTTTAGTAATACTTAGCCTGCTATTCTACATTTTTGGTGAAGCTGACTTTGTAATAATGCTTTTGGGCTCTGTAATTGTAAATTATTTTCTTGGTAAATGGGTAGATAAATGCCGGAACAAAACTGCTATTGTTGCCGGAATAACGGTAAACCTCTTGTTCCTTGCAGCTAACAAATATTTAGGCTTTATAACGGAAAATGTCAACGTAATTCTACAATTGTTCCATTGGCATACCCTGAAAGTAATTAATGTAAAACTTCCTGTGGGAATTTCCTTCTATACTTTTCATAGTATATCATACTTGATGGATGTATACAGGAAGGAGAATAAAGCCCAAAAATCATTCACCCAACTTGCTTTATATATCACGCTTTTCCCACAATTAGTAGCAGGACCAATTATACGGTATAAAGATATAGCATCACAATTTACGGGACGAATACTAACATCAATTCGGTTTAAAATTGGTATTGAGCGTTTTATAATTGGCCTAGGTAAAAAGGTAATAATTGCGAATACACTGGGCATAAGCACCGATCTATTATTCAGTATTCACCCATCTCAATTATCTGCGGCTTCGGCTTGGTTTGCAATCATTTGTTACACACTCCAACTTTATTTTGATTTTTCAGGTTATTCCGATATGGCAATTGGTTTGGCGAAAATGCTTGGTTTTGATTTTATGGAGAACTTTAATTTCCCTTATCTGTCTAGCTCTGTGCGCGAGTTCTGGAGGAGATGGCATATTTCCCTTTCCAATTGGTTTCGTAACTATTTATATATACCCTTAGGCGGCAACAGAGTAGGAAATGTGAGGGTATATCTTAATCTCTTCATCGTGTTTTTCTTAACTGGATTGTGGCATGGGGCTAGTTGGAACTTTGTTATCTGGGGCATGTTGCATGGATTATTCATGGTAATAGAACGATTAGGTTTTGATAAAGTACTTGAGAAATCGGGTAGGGTAGTCCAACACATTTATACTTTATTTGTTGTAATAATTGCATGGGTATTCTTCCGGATTGAAAATTTTTCCGATGCTTTTTCATTTATTAAAACCCTATTCGGTATTGGTAATACCGGCGGTTACACTGTAAATTTCTTTATCACTAAGGAAAATGTGATAATTCTGATTATTGCCATAATTCTGGCGGTAAATGGGGTGAATTATATCTTAAAAGGAATTGTCAGACTGACCTATCGGGCTATAGCATCGGTTGACATATTGAATGCATTCTTTAGGAATATTAAATCAGTTTCACTATCACTTATATTTATTTACACTGTGTTAAATGTTGTTTACGGCACCTATAACCCTTTTATTTATTTCCGGTTCTGATGAGGCATTTTATTAAATATATCATTGTCGGAATTCTTGCTTCATTGCTCGGCTATGTGGCGTTTTCGGTATTTCTGCAAAATATAATATTAGTTTGTTGTATTAGTTTAACTATGTCGATAGTTCTATTATTTGTTTTACGAAAAATAATTCAAACCCATAATTTCAGTTTTGTATTAATGGTCTCGGTTTTCTTGTTTGTTTTACTTGTGCCTTTATTAGGGAAGAAAGAAACTACAAGTCTCGAGAAGCGTACCCTTAGCGAATTTCCAAAGTTTGATATTAATTATGTATGGGGTTTTACATATGGGTTGGCCGATTATATAAATGACCGTTTTGCCTATCGAAATACCTCCATTTCATTTCTGGGGAAATTAAAATATGAAGTGTTCCATGAGTCTCCCATGCCAAACTTGGTAGAGATTGGTAAAGGCAATATGCTTTTTTATTCAACCATTGAATATGTGAATGAAATAAGTGAACCTTTTACTTCGGCACAACTGGATACACTAAAGACTAATATGGAGATTATGACCAAATGGTTCGATAGTAAAGGGATTAAATACTATATAACAGTTCCACCGGGCAAGGATCGCATCTACCCTGAATTAATGTCTATAGGATTGCAATACCGCACCCAATTCTCAAAACTCGATCAATTGTATAATTATATTAAAAATGACACCCTTATCAGGTTCATAGATTATAGAAAGGAGTTAATTGATAACAAGAAAACAAGGTTGACCTACCAGGAGACTGATAGCCATTGGAACATGTTTGGTGCATACTTTGCTTATCAAAAAATAACGCAAAGAATGAAAAAGGATTTTCCTCAAATAAATGTGGCCGAACTTTCAGATTATAAAATGGATTCCACCATTTCCGTCGGTGGGGATTTGCAACGCCACCTTGGGTTTGATGATTTATTTACTTCGCATTTTTACCAATTCACACCTAAGAATAATGCCCAACCAATTACATTAGATTCATCAAAGTATGACAGGCCGGATGCACACGTGGAAATATTTGAAAATCCGAAAACAAGTACAGGTAATATTTCGGCATGCCCGCTGAAATTATTTGTTGATCGTGATAGCTATATGGGTGCCCCTAAAATGTTTTTTATTACCCAATTCAGGCATTCATTTTTTGTGTGGGCAAAGTCTCCTCGTATTGATTTAATTATGCAGGAGCATCCTGATGTAGTGCTTGACGAAGTACTGGAAAGATATGTGAATCATTTCTTATATCTGCCGGATGAAATTAGAAAAGATTCGGTTTTTATAAAACAAAATTTTCCGAATTATTATAAAATCAAGAAGGGGATTTGATCAATCTCAGAAAATAAAAGCCCTCCGGTTTCTTATGCCGGAGGGGCCCTCTTTAACCAACTAAAACACTCCTATTTCAGTTGGATTCTATGGAACAAACAGCTTCCTTTAATGCGTTATAATAATTTTTTGGGAAACCTCAGAACTTGTTGTGATAAGCCGGCAGAAATACATACCAGGTGCAAGATTCGAACTATCCAGCAATATCGTATTGCCTTCTCCGGCATTATGGTAGCCATTAACAAGGGTTTTAGCTATACGCCCATTTATATCATATATTTCTAAGTCCACATTGCCATTTTCTGAAAGCGAGTATTCAATACTGGTCGACTTATTAAATATTGAAGGATTAGCAGACAGGCTTGTTTTTAAAATAGGGGAAGAAACTGCAGCAATTGCAGAAGTTGAGCAGTCGCCATTTCCGGTTGGGTTACGGGTATAATAAATTTTTCCGCTGTCGGGAAAAATAACGTGCAGCATGCAAGAAGTATAAACAATGAAAGGTTGTCCTCCTGAACCAAATGAGACTGCGGGATCCCATGTGGTTCCTCCATCACCGGAATGAATATACAATGGGCCACCCCCGGTTCCGAACTGAAGATAAACGAGGTGCATGCTGCTGCTATCGCGAACCAAATAAGGATATGCATCACCATTAATGTTATTTGTAAGTTGTTGGGCAGAATCAAATGTTGTACCGGAATCATGCGACTGTCTCAGCCAGACTTCAAAATGACCGCTTAGTGTGCTTCCGTAAGGGACATCTGTACTGGCATGATTGAGACTAACCATTGAAGTATATGAATCATAGTAGCTCCTTGCAGTTTCAGGTCCCCAGGTTAAACCCATATCTGTTGAACGACGGTAATAGATTAACATTTGACCACTACGTTTATCATTCCATGAAAGAAATACATTCTTACCATCTGTATTAATAGCAGGGTCTTCCGAGCGGTTGGGAGCATTTGAAATTTGTTGTTCAGGGTCCCAGTTATTTCCATTATCTGTTGAACGCCTGAAGAACACTTCCGTATTTGTAGATGCAAGTGATTTATTAAGGGATACAACTACCAGTGCGCCATGCGCGGCTACTCCGGGCCAGAATTTGGTATTACTGTCTAGGCAGTAGGGAGTGCTCCAAGTGTTTCCTCCATCAGTTGAATGCATATAAAAGGAGGCTGTATCACCGTTTACAAGTGTATCAAGAAAGACAACATGTACATTTCTGCCCGAAACAGCGATAGCCGGGAAAGTGGTTTTTCCATTGAGGGTATCAGTTAGTGGCACTGCCGGGCTCCAGGTTGCTCCTGTATCATAGGAATGAGTACAAAAAATACCGGATCCTGTCGTTCTTTTATCGGACCATGTTACATAGAGACTATCCCCGCTAACAGCAAGACAGGGGCCCATATTTTCATTTAAAAATGCGGAAAAAGCCTTGGGTGAAATGGTTTTTTTTGCAGACCATTGAGCTTTGGTAAGTGCAGGAACGCATAAAATCGCCGGTAAGAATAAAAGGAATGTTTTTTTGAAAGGTAAAAATCTTCTCATATAGGGTGATAGTTTAAAAATTATTAACTGCTTTCATTACTAGAAACGAATCGTATTTTATAAACGTTGGGTTGAAGAGTTTTTATTTTCAAGGTAAATAATTTTGATAATAAAAAAGTCCCACAGGTTTTCTGTGGGACTTGTTGAATTCAATTAGCATGTAGATATACCTATGAAAACTACCTCAAACCCCTTTGAGGAGCTAATATGAATTCAATATCTAGTTAGACTATGCAGAACAATAAGGTTTATTAATGCTTATTAAAAATTATAATGCGTATGATAATAAAACTTTCACCCCTCCATTGCCTAAGTATTTATTACTCCCGAAAAATGACATCTTTTCAACCGGAGTCATGTAATATGGCATGCAATAAGCAGAAAAATGATGCGAGAAAACGTATCTGGCTAATAAATAAACTGAGCCATTCAGCTTATTAAAGCCATTTATCTGAATGTTTTGCGAGTAGTTATGTATATTTACAGGAGAACCGTTATCAATTATTTGCTCAGTAGTAGCTGAACCTTTGCTTCCTAGTAAATAAGAAATTGTTCCTCCAAAACCAATACTGAATTTTCCATTATAGCTATTGAAGTGTTCAAACTGAATAGGAATGCTAAGGTAGTATACACGCTTAGTTGTAATTAAGGAGTCATTATTAACAACCTTTGCATTTTGAAAGGTCAAGGTACTATAGGTATATGGCAGTGTCCCAAGGTTGCCATACTCGCTAAATTGAATACCTGTTTTAAGAAACCATTTAGATGCTAAGTAATGAGAGTATCCAAGTCCGAATACATAGTTTATTCCTCTTCCCTGATTTATTGTCCCAATTTGCCAACCAAAACCTCCATAAACTCCCGCTTCAATTGAAATCATTTGTTCCTTTCCATTAAAAACTCGAGGTTCTTCTGAGAAACGAAGAGGTTGAGACAGACCAACTATGGCAGTATCTGGTCTGTGGGCTGTGCCATTAACAGGTGGTTTAGCCTGGGTTAAAGGTGGAGTAGAATTTGTCTTCGGGTTTGGAGTAGAAGACTCTCGTTCACCTGAAATGTTACCGCTAATTTTGGTGGCTGCTATATTTTGATTAGCAACTTTAACTTCTGCATTATTCGCTTGTGTTGTTTTAAAACTTCCTGTAACAACCTGTCCACCCGATGAATAATAGTTATGCTTTGAAGTTTTTGTATGCCGTTTTGGTGAGTTTAGGGCACTTGCAACTACTGGGTTTTTACTGGTAACGAATTGATCAGTATTTGAATTTGTTCTATTTCCAATATTGTTTGTTGTAACTGCATTATTAGAAGCTTCAACCAGATTCCCACTATTTGAATTTGTTGCACCAGGTTGAGCCTTAGTATTGGTCGCGGAAATTTGTTTGGGATTATTAACAACTGTATTTTGAGACGATATTACTGAAGATTTTCCGTTTCCTGCTTTCCACTCAATAATACTATAGGTGCCTACTGCCAAGAGAAGGAATACAAGAGAAGACGCCAACCATAATGCACGCTTTTTCTTTGCTCTTGAATCATCAATCATTTTCCTCATCGATTTCCAGTTAGCCTCGTCAAAAGGCTGCTCCTGTTCGCTGAATTTAGATTGTAGGATTTCGTAAAAGTTTTTTTCTGTGTTCATCCTGCTACTAGTTTATATAAGTTCGGGTTTATATGTAATATCATTTCCTGCAATTTTTGCCTGGAAAAATTCAAGTGCCATCTTGAGGTTCCCTCTGTTATCCCAAGCAAATTGGCAATTTCTTTATGAGAGAATCCATCAATAGCATACATGTTAAATACTTTGCGGCTTACCGGTGGCAGTTTCACAATCAACGCGTGTATCTGTTCCACATCCATTTTAACAATTGCGCTGTTTACCTCCGTATCCTCTTCTATGGCTTCATAGTCCTCTACATATTTCATATGTTCATGGTGTACTTTTTTCTTTCGGTATTCATCTATTAAGGTATTCACCATTACCTTATGTATCCATGATTTGAAGGAGGTTTCCAGTTGATATTTCCTAAGGTTGGTCAATATTTTAAAGAACCCTAAATTCAGCATCTCCCTGGCTTCTTCCCGGTCGGTTGAATACCGAAGGCATATAGTCATGAGATAACTATGCGTCAGGCGATAGAGCTCATACTCGGCTCTTTCATCCCTCTGCAAGCATGCAGTTATTATCTCCGTTTCTACCTTCATGTAATTATGTTCCCTATAAATGTGCACTTTACCTTAAGAACGTGCCTCCGGAAGTAAATGTTGGGTACTAATATAGTAAACTTAGGCGAGATGCCTTGTTATGTATAGGTTATCAGGTATATATAAATAGTTTGATGGTACTAAATCGGATTATGTTTCTAATTTTTTGCCTTCGTGGCCTGATAATGCGGTAATAGAGATCAACCAGATTATATTTCGATTTTTTATTGAGAATACATGAATAATGAGCCTGTGAGGTTTCATTTGTGATGAAAATCGCTAAATTTTTTATTTTTTTCAAATAATTGCCATAAACTACAGAAAATCAATATGTAAAAAATCAAATTTCAAAAACCTGATTCAAATCAGTGGATTTTACTAAATTTTAATGTAAACAACAGTAAATCAAATAAAAATGGATTTTTATTGACTTGCGATTGTTTTTTTGAAAAACCCCCTGTTTTGTAACTCTTTTAAAAACTTATGCGTTGGACAACCTTGTAAACTAAATCGGAATGTAAAAATCAACCACAGTAACTTACATCTTGTCGTTAGGATGGGAGGGACTAAAAAAACAAAAGGAAGCAAATGAAAACACT
>CAIPDV010000120.1 GCA_903863935.1 uncultured Bacteroidota bacterium | reverse complement strand
TGTTTTGTAACTCTTTTAAAAACTTATGCGTTGGACAACCTTGTAAACTAAATCGGAATGTAAAAATCAACCACAGTAACTTACATCTTGTCGTTAGGATGGGAGGGACTAAAAAAACAAAAGGAAGCAAATGAAAACACTACTCGTTACAATCTCAATCGCGGCCATGTCGTATTGCCAAGGGCAAATATCAATGGTCGGCATGTCATCACACGGAGGGTTCGGTAATCACGGAACCCTCTTTTCTGTTACCAATTCGGGAACGTTAGACACACTTTATAATTTTAATTCCGGGGTTGCCGGATGTTCCCCTATGGGAAGTATGGTTACTGCCAATGATGGTAATCTGTATGGTTTCACAGCCAGTTGCGGAGGCAATGGAGTGGGAACGCTGGTACGTTATAATCCGAATACAAAGGTAGTAACCGATGTAGTGGATTTTAGTAATACCATAGGCGATGGCCCGATGGGAAACCTGATACTGGGAACCGACGGAGCGTTGTATGGAATGACCAATTCAGGAGGCACGGGAGGATCTGGAACCATATTCAAATGCACCACTACGGGAGTATTAACCACACTGGTAAACTTCAGCGGAAGCAATGGAGCTAACCCATGCGGAACTTTACGTGAAGGAGCCGATGGCAACTTTTATGGTATGACCCGATTTGGAGGAGCCAAGAACCTGGGAGAAGTATTTAAATGTTCTCCATTGGGAACCTTAACAGTACTACACAGCTTTACAGGAACCGACGGAGAAGAACCACTTGGAAGCTTAACAATAGTAAAAGACAGTATTATGTATGGAATGACCTACGGAGGAGGAGCCTATAGCGGAGGAATGTTGTTCTTCTGTACCACATCAGGCCATTACCGCACACTCACCAGTTTTAACAGTACCATTGGTATGTTCCCGATGGGAAGTTTGTTAAATGCCAAAGACGGATACTTATACGGAACCACCTATTATGGAGGAAGCTCCTATGTAGGAACCCTTTTCCGTTGCAATGACTCAGGAACAGTATCTGTACTTACCAACTTCAACGATACGAACGGAGCCTACCCGATGGGAAGCTTAACCCTTGCCAGCGATGGAAAGATATATGGAATGACCTTTACTGGAGGAAACCTGGTAGCCAAGGCAGGAGCCATATTCTGTTACAATATAGCAGGAGGCAATCTTACCGATGTACTGCAATTTGATGGTAACGGACCAAAGAACCCACAAGGAGATTTAATGGAAATAAATACAAATGTTACTGCAACCAATGAAGTAGCAGAGAACAGATCAGTAAATCTGTATCCAAACCCGAATAAGGGAGAGTTTACCCTGGAAATGAATAACACGGAAACGGCATCTGTCAGGACCAAAGACAATGTAACATTACAGGTATACAATACGGTAGGCCAGATGATACATACCGAAAATATACAGACTGATACAAAAGAAAGCACCATTAACCTGGGCAGTGAACCATCGGGAGTATATCTCTACAAGGTGGTAAGTGATAACAGCGGAATGCTGGCCAATGGCAGGTTTATAATACAATAATCAAGATCGTTAAAGGAGCACCCAAAGTGCATATTTGATCCCGGCGGTACCGTAATCTTTGGTTTAGGGTCACCGCCGGGGTTATTTTTTGTCTGAAAATAAAATTATTTCAGTTTAAACACTTAACGGGAAATTAAAAACTTCCCTGACTTTAATTGATTTTCGCCAGAGAAGATCCGGTAAAAATAAATACCGGAATTAAGTTCAGAAACATTAAGAGAAAATTGTCCTGACGCTTGGGTTAAGTTTGCTGAACTAACTATATTTCCTAATAAATCAACAATAGTTAATTGAGCCGGTAGTGCTGGTATACCTGAAAATTTAAAACTTGCAGTTGTTTTAGACGGGTTAGGATAAATATTAACAGCAATTGCAGGTGTCGGAATAGTAACCCCTAGCATATCATCTGCTGTGTAGGCCCAAAGATCACGAAAATAATATGAATTATTAGAACCCGTTCCAATGTAAGCGTTTGTACCTATTGTAAAGGCAACCGCATTTGCAATTGCACCAAGCGGATAATCGGCAATTTTTAACCAGGAATTAGTGGATGGATCGTATCTCCAGCCAGCGGAAGTATAGGATGTATCGCCAATCCCAAGACAAACATATCCATAGTTGCCAATTGTAAACGCCGATGCGCACCGCAGAGGGATTCCGGGTATATCCGCAATTCTTTTCCATCGGTTAGTTGAAGGAGTGTATTCCCAAAAATCATTGGAAGCATTGTTTACTGAATCGTTATTATTACCAGTACCAACATAAATTTTACCGTTCAGGTAAAAGCCAACCGCATTATCGCGTGGGCCGCCCGGAAAATTTGTCCGAATTTTCCATGTACGGGTTTTGGTATTAAAAGCCCACCAATCCGATAAATAAGATGTGCCATTATCATCCCCGGTTCCAAAATAAATTACTTCATGCACAGGGTCAGTAACTGCAACAGCATAGGCGCGTGATTTGCCCGGAAAACTTGAGTCGATATAGCTCCACAAACGTGCTTCAGGATTATACATCCATATATCTTTAAAAAAACCTAATCCGCAAACACCGCCACCAACTTTACCAAAACAATTACTTGGTTTACCCCCTGCTATTACATAAGCACTGCCATTGCATACTACGCTGTTCAATCCAACCCGATTTCCCCCCGGATAAGACGCTACCTGTTTCCAACTATCTGAATCAGCATTCCAGGACCACATATCAGTAAAGAACAATCCTGTATCGGTACCAGAAAGAATGTAACCGGTATTGCCAATGGCAAATCCACATGCATTACCACGATCGCCCCCGCCAAAACTGGCCTTCTTTTGCCAGGTGTTTTGGGCTTCGAGGGATCCAAAAGCAAATAAAAACAATAAAAGTAGTTGCTTACACATTCTATAGTAATTAGAAAATCTAATAAACAAAGATACAGCATTTCAGAATACTAAAATAAATTAGGATAGACATATCCTTTGAAAGATAATAGACATAAACCAATTACGGTTTTAATAGCATGAACATTATGTCCTATTTTTTATATATTTGTGATAAGGTATTGCTTAAAAATCAAAACAATATGAAAAAACTACAAATAATTTTACTAGGAGTATTAGGCTTCTCTTTGGTTTCAAATCTGAACCATGCGCAAATTATTACAACTGTTTCGGGAAATGGCATCGGTGGTTTTAGCGGTGACGGTGGACAAGCCACTGCTGCTGAAATGACAGGAGCAGGAGGAAATGTGTTGTTCGATCATTCTGGTAGTTTTTATTTTGATGATCAATCAAATTCACGAATACGAAAAGTAAATTCATCGGGTGTAATTACTACCATTGCAGGAAATGGCCAATCCGGTTTTAGCGGAGATGGTGGTCCTGCAACGGCTGCTGAATTTAACCAGCCAACCGTTATTACTTTTGATTCGAGTCATAATATGTATGTAGTTGATTACGGAAACAACCGTATCCGGAAAATAAATACATCAGGAACCGTAAGTACTTTTGCCGGAAACGGTACGGCCTCCTATAGTGGGGATGGAGGCCCTGCCATTGCTGCGGAATTATACGGTCCATGCTGCGTAATTGCAGATGATACCGGCAACATTTATATAGCTGATTCGTGGAATAACCGCATTAGAAAGGTAAATACTTCAGGCATTATATCATTAGTTGCCGGAACTGGAATAGGAAGTTACAGCGGTGATGGAGGACAAGCCAAGTTTGCTGATTTAAATAAGCCATTCAGAATTGTATTTGATGTGGCATGGAATATGTATATAGCTGATAGTTTTAATAGCCGCATAAGGATGATAAACAGTTCAGGAATTATTACTACTATAGCGGGAAATGGAATCGCCGGCTATAGTGGGGACGGAGGCCCTGCATCTTCAGCTGAAATAAATAAAGCGTATGGGTTATCAATTGACAGGGCAGGGAACATATATATTGGAGATACTTATAATAACAGAGTAAGGGAAGTAAATACTTCAGGAACAATATCTTTATTGGCCGGAAATGGGTTTGCAGGCTATAGCGGAGATGGTGGCCAGGCAACCTCCGCAGAACTTAAATTTGACTGTGGGGTTTCGTTAGATTATAATTACAATTTATATATTGTTGACTACAATAATAATCGTGTCCGCATGTTTCCCGTACCCCATAGTACCGATGGAATCAATGAGCTTTCAAATAATAACGAAATTGCAGTTTATCCAAATCCTTCCAATGGTGTTTTTACGTTGAAAATTGAAAATGAGAAATTGAAAGCTGAAAATGTGAAAATGCAGGTTTATAATATAATTGGAGAACAAGTTCAACCACAACTTTCAATTATTAATTCAGATCTTTCAATTGATTTAAGTTCTCAGCCAAACGGAATATACATCTACAGGGCTTTTACACAAGATGGAAGCCTAATTGGTCAGGGAAAGTTAATTATCCAAAAATAAAAAGCTATAAATAGTATTATCGAGCATTTATTTTTTTCAGGATATCATCGGAAATATTAATTCCTTTGGCCCTGATATCGGCAATTGAAGTGCCTTTATCTAATAAAATGCGGGTGTATTTAATCAGTGATTGCTCATCATTGCTGTTTTGGGCGCATACCAGTATATTCATGTAACCCTCTGTGAAATTAGGGTTTAATTCAACTACCTTTTCAAAGTAGGTCTTGCCTTTGCCAAAATCCTTTTTGAAATTCGCGTAAATTACCCCAAGGTAACTGTATGCATCGGCATTCTTAGGGCCTATACTTATCGTGCTGTCCAAAGCCGTTATAGCTTTAGCGTAATCTTTATTTTGATAATAAAGCATTCCCAGATTGAAGTAAGCTTCCTCTTTTACAAGGTTCAATTTAATTTCAGTATTAAATTCATCTTCTGCTTCATGTGTCATATTTTTCTTGGTATTAAGTATCCCGATATAATTATGAAGATGCGGAACTGCTGCGCCATTGGTTTTTTCCTTCACTGTATTCAGAATTTTTTCGGCTTCATCCAATTTTCCGTTTTGCAGTAATTGATTAGCCGAGCTTAGTATATTGTTAATTTCAGTTGGGTTTTTAAACACATTAGGGTCCAGCAAATCTTTATTCAAATCAAAGTTTCGTGCAATGTATAATACATAATTTTCATCGGGAACCACACAGTCGTAAAAGGAGGCAATGCGTGTAAATTGAATGTTTCCAATTACTTTCCCTTCACCAATTCCAAAGTAATCTCCCGTAGAAATATATAATACTGAATCTTTCTGTTTTGAAATAAAATTGGTTAATCTTGAAAGTAGCACTTTCAAATCAAAAGAAAACTTTTTTTCATCCCAAGTCGTGTAAGTCGCACTTGTATCCCTGTCAGGGAAATAAATGGGCTGCTTTGTATAAGCAGCAATAGGAGAAACAGAGTAATCAATAAATCCTGTTTCAGGTATTTTATCAAGATTATGAGACGTTATATATTCCCCAACAGATTTAATATTTGAAAACCTTAGGGAAAAGTCTTTAGCGTATGCTATGGCACCTCCGAGTGCACTTATGCAAAGTAAACATGTTAAAAGGTAAGTAAAGTTCTTTTCCACTTTAACCATATTGCGAAATGAGTTTAAGCCTGGAATTCCAAACGTGGTCTTTTTAACACCAGGAGCAAGCCATGCTGCTGCAATAAAAGCTATAAATAGAAAACCATAGTGCCTTACGGCGAACAAAGTAAAAATAACATTGTTGGCGTAACAAAATAGCATGATGCAACCTGTGGCTGCGAGGTAAAATGCGATAATACTTAGCTTTTTGGAATATTGCAATATGCAGAATGTGAAAATAGTAAGAGAAAATATAGCCAAAATAGAAAAGGCAAATGAGCCCGTATCTGATGAGTAGAAAAGGTTGCTATTCCAAAAGTTAATTGTATTGAGATTGGGAATAGGTAAAAAACTCATCCAGAATATTCGTGTTGTTCGCTGTAGCCTTTCCATGTCAAAGTTTGTGACCCATTTGTTGCCATATGTATTACCTGCGGGAGGAGTCAGCCACTTCATAGCAATATAAATACCTAACAGCGCAATCCCAATCCCTAAAAGGAATTGTATGGGTTTGTAACTTCTCCTAATTGATACATCTTCACTGAATAAATAATCAATCACCATCATCCCTAATAAGGAAATAGTTAAAATAATGCCCTCACCTCCTGCACCATTTGCAAGCCCTACTAATGCAAGTGAGCAAAATAAGTATCGGTTTTTAGTTTTGAATTGGTATAAAGCACAAAATAAAAACAAGAAGAAAACGGTGAGGCCGTACCCCCTGGCAATTAATGTGTATTCAAATAAAACGTAATAACTAAAACAGAGTAATACCCTTTGCACCCTATTAAATGGGGCGTATTTTAATATGAGATAAACACTTCCAACGGAGATTATTAAATGCGCAATCTGCGTCATTATAGGGGCATCGGAAATACGGCTTATGACAAAATTAATAAGTATCCAAAGTAGCGGGGTTGGTTCCCCATTCATATTGTGGATGAACTCGCTAAAGCTATGATTGGAAGCCCCGAGCAACCATATCTGCATCTCATCTCTCCACATTTCGTGATGAAATACTCCTATAAACCCAATTACAATAAATGCACAAAGTGTTACAAGAATAAAATTCTTTTCAGTCATTGAAGTTGCCTTGGCATCTGGAGTTTCAGCCGCAACAGTTTTTTTAACCGTTGCTGGTTTCTGTATCTTTGATTGTATGTTTTTATGTTGGGATTTAGCCATGTTCTATAATTTTTCTGCAACAATAACTGACTGTGTGAAAATATCCCTCATTCCAAAGTAATATTTTATCATAGTGAATCCGCCATTGGTAAATGTTTCGGTAGCAAATTGCTTTCCCCGGCACCGGGTAATTTCATCGGGATGAAGTTTTACGTTCATCCTGAAAATTTTGTTCAGAATAAAATGTGCACTGTCAAGTACAAACACTGTAAAGCCAAATGTAGGTGGCCAAAGGATAATAATCCGGCCCTCGGGCTTCAATACACGTTTCGCTTCCACAAGTATTTTATGAATTTCATCAGGAGTGAAATGTTCAAGAACTCCAAGGTTATACACTCCGTCAAATGATTCATCAGGGAATGGTAGACTGAAAATATTACCCTGAACGGTCTTGCATTTGTCACCATGAACTTGCTTATAAATAATCAAGGCATTATTTGAAATGTCAAGTGCTGTAATGTCTATATGTTTCGCAATATCAACGTCCACTTGTCCGCTGCCGCAACCCGCATGAAGCACTTTTGCTCCTTTTGGGAAATACTTAAAAACAAAATGATTTAAAATATTCTTTACAATCAGCCTGCGGTAAATACCAGCTAAAAAATCATACGTTGCTGAAGTACGTTTGTTCTTCGAACCCCAATAAGCATCCCAATCCTGTTCTATAATTTTATCTTTATCCACAAATCAGTTTATTAAATCAAATTTATGTTTTTTTTCATATTACCTACCTTCTACCGGTTCAATATCTTTTCTTTTAGAAATTAATTTTGCTGGAACGCCCCCATACACGGAATAGGGAGGCACATCACTTGTAACAACAGAACCTGCTGCTAAAATGCATCCATCTCCAATAGTTACGCCCATTCTTACAAAAACATTGGCACCCAGCCAAACATCATTCCCAATAGTAATTTTCCCGTATTGAACTGCCTGTTCCGACATTGGTACGGTAGTAGATTCAGTTCCGTGCCCGGTACTTGAAATAACGCAATTTGGCCCAATAAGGATATTATCTCCCATGGTTATTCCACCACGGCCATCTATATAGGTTCCGACATTTATTGCTACTCTTCTTCCGACTGAAATTTTATGCGAAAAAACAATATAAACATTTGGATAAATAATTAGTTTTTTTCCTGCGGATGCAAAAATCATTCTATAAAAGATCCCCCGGAAAATAAGGCCTCCAATACCCGGAAGGAGTTTCAGAAACCCTCCGATATACAACTCAAAAATATGTATGAAGATGCTTTTAACACCATTTCTTTTGATGAAAGCAAAGAGCTCTTTAAACATTTGAGTTTTCTTTTTTTATTTTCTCTTTGTAATAAAGATCATATTTCATAGGCTTCCAGTCGGGAATTACATTGTAAATTTTTCCTGATACATTCCAAAATTCGTTATTTACAAGCAAACAAGCCTGCCAGAAGCGGTCATAAATTTTGTGTGGAAGAACGTACTCGATTATGTTTTTGTTCCGGGCGAAAATGCGGCAGAAGGCCCAGAAGAAGCCAGGTACTTTAAACTCCCGGTATTTTATTCCATATTCTTTATGGATTATCTGGCTCATTTCAGCCATTGTTATTGCCTCAATGGAGGGAATATAAACTTCCCAATTTGTAGGCTTTGGTGGTTTTTCTGATACGCCATAAATGAATTTGGCCATATCAATAACGTTAATTATGCTGATTTTCCCCGGCCAATTCATTCTGGCAAGAATAGATCCGCTTTTTACCAGTTTATCAATGCTATCGAAGAGTCCACTTTTGCGGGCATTTGGCCCATAAACACCAACCACCCTGATAATACTTAACGAAAAATTAAAATCTTTGGCTGACTGTTTAAGGAATTTTTCGGCAATAAGTTTTTTTCTCCCATATAAGTTTGCCGGATGGGCAGGTGGTTCCAACTCTTCTGTAACTGGAGACATGAAATCTTTCCGCATATCATTTACACAAATGGTGCTGGTATAAACAAAATTCATTTCCTGCTTAATTGGTTTTATCGCATTTATTAAATTTCTGGTGCCAACGTCATTCACCCGATGGTCTCTGGAAGCTGTGATAGTTACTGAAGCGAGGTGAAATACCGTATCAGGTGATTTTGGTATTTTATCCATACCCTTTCCGGAAACCAGATCAATAGGCAAATAAGCGATACCTAAATCATCCAGATTCTTTCTGCCGGAAATTTCAAGTTCGTTATCGCATTTATCATAAACAAGGCATAAAATATCTTTCTTATCTACTTTTTGAGATAGTTGCTTTATGAATTCCCTACCAATAAATCCCGTTGAACCAGTTACCAGTATCATAATTCAAGAATAGAATTTTTAATTATTATTTTTTAATTTATTTTAACAGAAGCGAATTTTTATCAAATAGCTTTCTATTTAATAGTTTAATCAGAAGTCCAAAACTTTTAAAAACATCCTTCCATGTCATTTTGGAGGTTCCGTATGTTCGTGAAGGAAGATCAATCGGTATTTCTGCAATCTTCATCTTATTATAATTCAGTATAAATAAGCTCTCAAAAAAGAAAGAATACCCTTTCGAGGTTATTAGTTGGAAAAGCTTATTGTTAATTTTCTTTAAATTATACAACCTGAAGGCACCGCTGGCATCGTAAGGCATATTCAACATATTCACCGTTAGGAAATGCCCGAGGTAGGTAAGGAATTTACGGAACAAATTCCAAGTTGCCAAACTGTCTTTTTGCATGTAACGGGAACCGACTACTATATTGGCTTTGTCGGAAAGTTTAATGAAATCAATAATGTAAGAAGGGGAGTGGGTGAAATCGCAATCCATGGTTACAAGCACATCGTAATGATGTTCGTATGCCCAATTGATACCCACTTGGTGGGCACTTCCAATACCTTGTTTATCGGTCCGGTGAATTGTAAATACATTGGGATTATTTTGTGCAATAGCATCAATTACTTTCCCGGTCCCATCAGGTGAATTATCATCGAGAAATAGCATATCGTTGCCAAGGTTCAATGCTTTTATTTCATTGAAAATCTTTTCTACGTTTTCAACTTCATTATATGTGGGAATAAATATAAGGGTATTACTTTTCTGCATGCTTTTTTAATTCGGCATCAACTAATATCTTTATCAATCCGTTAAAAGTAACGGAATTTTCCCATCCGGTGGCATTTTTCAATTTTTGACTGTTGCCACTTAAATTTTGTTTTTGTTTTTTAGTTATTAAATTTGGATTGACTTCCACATGCTTTTTCCAGTCTAATCCAAGGTAGGTGAATACTCCTTCTGTAAAATCCTGAATGCTATGTGTGGTGCCACTTGATATAACAAAATCTCCCGGTACTTTTAACCGGAGTATAGCGTGAGTTGCTTCAACATAATCAGGTGCATAACCCCAGTCAATTCGTTGTGTAAGGTTTCCAAGCACTAGTTTATCTTTCAATCCCTTTTTTATTGCTATAGCAGTTTCCACTATTTTTTTCGAAACAAACTTGGATGCCCTGATTGGTGATTCGTGGTTATAAAATATACCCACCGAAGCAAAAATGTTGTGGTTCTCGAGGTAATAATGACAAGCCCTTATGCCCATGGTTTTTGTTATTCCATAAATGCAGTTTGGGTTGAGTGGTGTTGTTTCATCCTGAATTTCGGTAGTGGTTTCTCCAAAAACGTGTGATGATGCAGCGTAAAAAAGCTTGGTATGACCTGAATAAAGCCTGATAGCTTCTAAAAAATTCACAAGCGATTTGGAGTTGATATCTATGCTTTTCTGGAATAACTCGCCTTCCTGCATTTGTTTATCAGAAGAAGATTGATGAACCGCCGCCAGGTAGTAGAGTTCATCCGGCTGGAAATCTTTTACCAGTTTCGAAACCTGATCAAAATTCCTGATATCAACATTCTCCAGATATCCTTTGTCAGCCGAAAAAACATTCTTGCTTGATACACCAATTATCTCGTAGTTTTTGTAATTAAGGAGTTTCCATAAATAAATTCCGTCTTGTCCGGTATAGCCTATTATCAATGCTTTGTTCATGATATTTAAACAATCTCAATAGAAGGTAAGGGAAATATGAATTTCCCGCCATTATTGCGGTACTCACTTTCTTTTTCAAGAATTCCATTCCGGAAATGCCACGGCAGAACAAGAAAATAATCCGGTTTCATTTCACGGGCTTGTTTTTCGGAAATAATAGGGATGTGGGTATATGGTGTGCAGTGTCCGAATTTATCTTCATTTACTTCAGCAATACAGGGTATCTGATTGGTAGTAAATCCGCAATACTGAAGAATTACATTCCCTTTTGTGGATGCCCCGTAACCAAACACTTTTTTACCTGAACTGTTAAGTTCGTTGATTAATTCACGCAATTCATCACGGTGTTTTATAATGTTCTGTTTGAATTCCTGGTAAGGTGTAAGCGTATTTAGTTCAAGTAAAATTTCATTATCAGTAATGGTTTTAACCGATTCTGAAACCGGATAAGTAGCATTTTCTTTTGCCACTGTAACTCGAAAACTTCCACCGTTAATATCATTTAGTTCCACATCAATTATTTTGAAACCCACTTCATTCATTATCCATTGTATCTGTCCAAGTGCATAGTATTCCAGATGCTCATGGCATATGGTATCATAAGCATTGGTTGAAAGCATTAGTGGCAGGTAGCTTTGCTCGAATATCCAAACTCCATCATCTTCCAGTGAATCCATTATTTCCTTCACGAAAAGTGTAGGGTTCTCCAAATCGTAGAACATGGCAATGGAGGTAATAATCTTCGCTTTTTTAGTATTGCCTATTTTCTTAACCGCATTGGCAGAAAAGAAATCAGGGATAAGTTTTATATACCCGGGATAATATTTGGCAAATTTTTTACCTGTTGGATCAATGCCGTAAAATTCAAGTTTTTTATCGGTAGGATAACTTTGCAGCAATGTACTGTCATTACTTCCAATGTCAATTATAAGGTCGCCTTCGTTTAACTTTACCAGTGATGTGGCGTAACTTACAATGTTGCGTAAATGACGCACCATAGAATGGTTTAAGCCCGACCGATATCCATAATTCAAGCCATACATTTCCTCACTTTCGTAAGAGTGATTGAGTTGAACAAGATGACATACTTTATCGTACGGATTAAACGGATGGCATTTCACCAGTTCCAGCGGGCCCGATGTTATAACCTCTTCTTCATTCGTTGGAAAAATGCCTGTCAAAGCTTGTTCTCCAAGATTCAGTAAGGATACTAAGTTTTTGTTTCCGCAAATTCTGCACTGCGTAATCCTTTTATACATAATACGAAAAGTAGTTAATGGGCAAATATAATATTATATTATGTTTAGATATGCCTCATAACGGCGCAGAACGGCATAAATTGTTTATGCGAGTAACTGGAGTGTGGGAAATGGAATAGAATTCTGTTAATCAGGATGCATTATGCCCCAGCAATGAATTCATTTTTGCAAGAAGTTCATCGTCTCTAAACGGCATTTTTAAATAGGCGTCGGCTTCTTTAAAATTCTGGTTGGTGCCATCTGTATTAATAATAATCAGGCCGGAATTTTTATGTGCTTCTATTAATGCGTTATTGAGTTTCTCAAATTCTCCGTATATAGAAGTTTCATCACAAATTATAACGGAAGGTTTTAACTTCAAAATCTGAATTTCTGCTTCAGTTAGGTTAGAGGCACTTTTAACTTTATATCCTTCAAGTTCCAGTAATTCTACCAGATTTTCCTTGAAGGTCTTGTCTTGTTCAATTATAAGTACGGTTTTCATTTCGTTACAAAAATAGAACAAGGAGGAGTTTTTTGTAATGACCCCTGTCAACATGTTGAATGATGAATATCATATTGTTGATTAGTGCCGGAGGAGCCGATATCTGCCTTATAAAAACAAACAAAATAAGGCACGAAAAAAATGGGAAAGGGATAATCTACAATTCCAAAACGTTAGGCTAAAAGTTACGAACTACAGTAAGTTTAAGTGTCCATGGATGAACAGAAGTATAAAACCGGTAGGGTATTTCATACATTGTGGAAGGGCCCACGCCATATTTTAAAAACACTTCTTTTTTTACGTGCCTCTTATTGGTGTATCGCACTCCGAGGCCAAATACAGCTTCGGTCCAATTACTGATAAAATCCGGAGCATAGTAGTTCCCATTGATATCCATAATATCGGCATCAGGAGAAAAATTTTTAAAGAAAATTCCCGTGTTCTCTATTCCGGCAAAAGCAAAGAGGCCATATGTATCATAACAATTATTGGTGGCACCGCTGCCGTAATTAAACTCGAGGAGTAAGGGCAAGTTGTAGGAACAATTAGGGTATGGAGTCATTTTGCCTACATCCGGTTCGTCAACCACAGTAAAACCAGCACCCAGTGAGGGAATAAAGCATATTGACAAAGATATTCTTGTATTGAATTCAATCAGGTTATACCGTATTTTTCCGCCAAGCGAAACAAAGTTGGTGTTAAAGGCAAACACTACTGCGTCTCCACGAACAGGAAAAGGAGGATTGAATGTATTGTCGCTAACATAATTGGGATATATTTTAATGGGACTTTTTTCAATGTCAGGCAGAACATTGTAGGTAAGACCAAGAAAGAGCCGGTTTTTAGAATGAATAGAGGTTGAATCCCATCGTATCTGGCAGAAGATAGCCGATGCGGGAAAAAATATTAAAACAATTAGCAGTGAGAGTAGTTTTTTATATCCCATTAATGTGCTAATTAAAATTATTCGTGAATGTAGTAAGAAAAAGTGAATTTTAAACTAAGGTATTTACCGGAAATCGTAAATATATGTACCTGTTTTTGTAACCGATTAAATCACAGTAGTTTAATCTGTGTTATTTCTTTGTTAAATGTGCCTTTTTTGGGATAAGAAGTAGGTGGAGGGCAATTAATTAAACTGCGGCATTGCCTTAGTTTTAACCGTTTTACGTTCTCCAATTTGTTGTCTCCACATGGCATAATAAAGCCCTTTTTGATTTAGCAATTCCTCGTGTTTGCCCGATTCAATAATGTGGCCTTTTTCAAGTACAAATATGTTGTCGGCATGCATAATAGTTGAAAGCCTGTGGGCTATTAAAATGGTTATATGGTTTGTGTTCTGGGAAACATCCCTGATGGTTTTGCTAATCTCTTCTTCGGTAAGAGAATCAAGTGCTGAAGTTGCTTCGTCAAATACTAAAAGAGTTGGTTTACGCAGCAATGCCCGTGCAATGGAAAGCCTTTGTTTTTCCCCGCCAGATACTTTCACCCCTCCTTCACCAATAACAGTGTCAAGTCCTTTGTCGGCTCTAGCCAACAGGTTTTCACATGCTGCTTTGTGAAGCACGTCCATACATTCTTTGTCGGTCGCGTTTGGAGCAACAAATAAGAGATTCTCCTTAATGCTACCTGAAAAAAGTTGAGCATCCTGGGTAACAAGTCCTATTTGCTCGCGTAATTTGTCTAAGTCAATATCCTTTCCGCTGGTTTCATTGTACAATATTTCTCCGCTAGCTGGCCAGTAAAGGCCTACCAATAACTTTACCAGAGTTGTTTTTCCTGATCCTGAAGGCCCTACAAAAGCAATGGTTTGGCCCAATTCAGTTTTAAAGGAAATATCTTCCAGGGCATAACCTGTAGCAGTTTGGTGCTTAAAACTTACGTTACGGAATTCAAGTGTTTCAATTGTAGTCAGGTTAGCTGGTTTTGCAGGTTTAGGATCTTTAGGGGTATCCATTATCTTTTTGAAATTTTCCAGTGATACTTGTGTTTCCCGGTAGGTGTTTATAATATTCCCCAACTCCTGCAAAGGCCCGAAAATGAAAAAGGAGAAAATCTGTAAAGCAAACATCTGGCCTATACTTACACGGTCATTAAAAATGAGGTATATAAGCATGAACAGGATAATATTCTGAAACAGATTTACAAAAGTTCCCTGTATAAAGCTAATGCTTCGTATGTAACGCACTTTTTTTAGTTCGAGCCCCAAAATTTTAGTAGTGGTTGAGTTCAGGCGATTGATTTCCTGCTCGGCAAGGCCAAGGCTTTTCACAAGTTCTATATTTCGTAATGATTCGGTTGTAGAACCTGCTAAAGAGGTGGTTTCGGAAACTATTTTCTTTTGAATTGTTTTAACTTTTTTGGTAAGGAATGTGCTAACGAAGCCTAATATGGGTACTATGGAAAAATATACCGGAGCGATCAACCAATAAATTTTAATTGCATAAACAAAAACAAAAACCACTCCAACCAATGTTGTGAATAATATGCTGATGAATTGCAGTACAAATTTTTGAATATCATCTCTCACTTTTTGCAAAAGACCTAAAGTTTCCCCACTGCGCTGGTCTTCAAAAACGGAGTAGGGGAGTTCCAATGAATGACGGATACCATCTGTGTATATCTGTGCACCTGCTTTTTGGGTAACAACATTGGTGAAGTAATCCTGGAAGTTTTTGGCAATCCGCGAAACCATTGCTACACAAAGCGATATGCCAATCCAGGTGAAAATATGACCATAGAACTCTGAAGAGGTAAAATTATGACGGGGAGTAAGGTAATTATCAACTATACGTTGGAATATTAAGGGATTGATAAGCGAAAATACCTGGTTGATGGTAGCAAGAATCAGGGCAAGAAAAACAAGCCACTTGTATTGTTTGAGGTAGGAGTAAAGTAATTTCATGGGAGTAATTTGGAGATAGACGCAAAGCTACAAGAAATACTTTTAAGGAGTAATTTCCCGCAAAGGCACAAAATTTTATTCCATCAATTTCCTTAACTATTTTGTATTTGGACCAAGACTCTTTTATTTTTTGAAAAGTATCCTCAACTGCCCAGCATATGTGCCATCTGCAGAAGTCCTTCATTAATATCAACCAGGTGCTTGCGGGTTTTGGAAAACGGGGTGAATGCAATCTGGTTTTTAATGAAGCCTGCCATTTCGTTTTTTCTTCCTGAAATAAGTCCCTCGGTGGCTGCAACACCCAGTTTGCTGGCTAATATACGGTCGAATGCTGTGGGTGAGCCACCCCGTTGCATGTGCCCAATAACGGTTACCCGGGTTTCAAAATAACTGTATTTTTCCTTTACCTGCCTTGCAATTTCATAGGCACCTCCGGGTATATCGCCTTCGGCAACAATTATTATAAAGGACGATTTATTTCTATTTTTTCCCGCTTCAATTCTATTAACAATAGCATCAATAGAAGTGGGTATTTCAGGGATCAGAATATCTTCGGCACCCGAAGCTATGCCACTGTTAAGGGCTATAAAGCCTGCATCGCGGCCCATTACCTCTATGAAAAAAAGCCGGTGATGCGATGTTGCCGTATCACGTATTTTATCTACCGCTTCAATAACTGTGTTCAGGGCTGTATCGTATCCTATCGTATAGTCGGTGCCAAACAAATCATTATCAATTGTGCCTGGAATACCCATTGTATGGATCCCGCTCAGTTCTGCGAATTCATAGGCTCCTTTAAAAGTGCCATCTCCGCCAATAAGTATCAAGCCCTCTATACCAGCATCATTTGCATTGTGTTTGGCTTCGAGCATACCATCCCTTGTTTTGAACCGTTCGCTTCGCGATGTTTTTAAAACAGTTCCTCCCCGTTGAATGATATCACTCACCGAGTTGGCATCCATAGGAAGGAAATCACCCTCAATAAAACCATCGTAGCCTCTACGTATGCCAATTACTTCGGCCTGATGAAAAATGGCTGTCCGTACTACCGCCCTGATGGCTGCGTTCATGCCGGGTGCATCTCCGCCGGAAGTAAGAATAGCAATCTTTTTCATAGTGATATTATTTCAATAAGCGAAAATAGGAATATTTCGGAATGGGTGAATCTGTCATAAAGCAGTAATAAGAATGACTTACCTCATATACGTTGGATGCACAATGCAAGATTTTTGCATAAGATTTATTACATAAAATGAGCACACGCAAAAACCCAGAAAGGAAAAATAAAGAACTTATTCAGTTACTGAAGTATATTCTTCAGCTCAGTTCAGTAGCTGTTGCAGCTATTTTGCTGGAATCGTTATTTTCCCATTGAGCCATTTTAATTGGCTGCGATTAACTGATTGCGCACTGCATACATCACCAGGGAGGCCGTGTTGGTAATACCCAGTTTGCTCATGATGTTTTTTCGGTGTGTATTAACAGTATGAATACTCAGGAAAAGTTTATCCGCAATTTCCTGGTTCGATAATCCTTCCGAAACACAGCGTATAATTTCAATTTCACGTTCGCTGATATTTACACCACCGCAAACCGAAAACAAGGGACATTCTTCATGAGCTGAAGGGTTCTTTGTAAGTAGCATTTCAACTACTTTGCCACACAGGAAACGCTCGCCCTTGGCGGTTTTTAATAGTGCCTCGGTAATTTCAACTTCATCGCAACAGGAAAGCAAATAGCTCGTTACGCCAGAACCAAGGGTAGCCGACACTTCTTTTTTTTGCTGAACAGTATTGAATGCAAGTATTTTAAGGGAAGGGCCGTATTTCATAACCTTAGTGTGCAAGGCCTGCGTCCACTCAATAGATGACAGGTCTATGGCAACAACATCCGCTTCTGTATTCGATATTTTATCAATTAGTTCAAATTCATCAGCCACCATAGCAGTCAGTTCGAATAAAGGAGACTCCTTAATATGGCTCTCCATACCTTTACTGAACAAGTAATTACTTCCGGCAACAATTATTTTTATCGGGTCCATTTTATTTTATTGGGTTTTTAATGCCCGGCAAAATTAAACTTTTCCACTTTGCCGCTCCTACCATAAAACGGGTATTTTGGTCTAAGACCCTCCGTAATAGAATGCCTTGAAATAAAGACAAGCATGTGTTTATATATTTATCTGTTAAAACAAAAACATGACAAATGCCATCATAATACCTATTTTTAAGTATTGCTATCGTTGGAAAGGGATATATTTTTGCACCCATAAAAAACGCCAATGAAGATAAAAAAACTCGTTCTGCTCAGTTTCCTTTTGGTAAGCTATTCTCTCTTTTCGCAAGACAGAGAGTTTTTGCAAACATATCAATCGTCTACTTTGCCAAAGGATACTAAGGATGTTGAGATTTACAACACATTCTCCACCGGAGGCGATAGTTATTACCGCGGATTATACCAACGCCTCGAGTTTGAAATCGGCTTAACCAATCACCTGCAAACCTCCATGTATATTAATATAAATACTGTTTCGAGCGCCATAAATGATACTAGCAGGATTAATACCACCACCTCTTTTTCAGTCTCCAGTGAATGGAAACTAAAATTATCGAATCCTTATAAAAACATAGTAGGCTCAGCCTTGTATGCTGAATTGCTGGTATCACCACAGGAGTTTGAATTGGAAACAAAAATCATAATTGACAAGAATATAGAAGATGAAATTTTTGCTCTGAACATGGTGAATGAATTTGAAATGGAATCAGGAATTACCCCTTCGGACCAACAGAATGAAAACCACCCGGAGCTTGACTTTGGCTATATGCATATGTTTGGCGACCATTTTGGGATAGGGCTTGAATTCCGCGAGAACAATACTATTTCCCATAATGAAGGTTGGGAATACTCAACACTTTTCGGAGGACCCACTATTTTTTACAGTGGTAAATCAAACTCCATTGTTTTGAATGTTTTGCCACAACTACGTAACTTTCACAAAACCCAATACGACTCAGGCAACCTTGTTATGGGCGATTACCAACGATGGGAGGTGAGGTTGTTGTTTTCGTTTAATGGGTTGTAAGTCGTGACTTTACCCTCTCCTCATAGGAGGGTAGGGCGAGGTCTATTTCCGCATCATGAGTGCTATATTCTCCACATGCGATGTATGCGGAAACATATCAAAAGGTTGAATTTTGGTAACGGTATATTTATCTTTCATTAATGCGATGTCTCTGGCTTGAGTAGAGGGATTACAACTAACATAAACAATCTTTTCGGGTGCCATTTTAAGCAATGCAGCCACCACATCGGGGTGCATACCCATACGTGGTGGGTCAGTAATAACCACCTTGGGTAATCCATGATGGCGGAAGAATTCCTCGGTTAGCATTTTTTGCATATCTCCCGCAAAGAATTCAGTGTTCTTTATGTTGTTTAATTCTGCATTAACTCTGGCATCTTTAACCGATTGTTCCACATATTCTATACCCACCACCGAAGCGGCTTCTGAGGCTATGAACGAGGCAATGGTTCCGCAACCGGTATAGAGGTCGTATACTATTTCATCGCCCTTCAATGCTGCATATTCACTTACTTTTTGGTATACTGCGTTAGCTTGGGCGGTGTTGGTCTGAAAGAAAGTTTGAGGGGATATTTTGAATTTCAACACATCACCGTTTTTCTTTACCATGTTTTCCATGATATGGTCCTTTCCATAAAAGGTTGAAGCAGGCAGGTCGCTGAAAGTGTCGTTCTTTTTAGGATTGATAATATACTGCAACGATGTTATCTGTGGGAACTTGTCTTTAATATGATTCAGTAACTGGTCACGCATTTTTTTATCTTCTCTGAAAAATACTACTACTACCATTAGCTCACCGGTAGAGGTATTTCTTACCATGATGTTGCGTAATAAACCTTCTTGTGCATTTAAATCAAAATAGGGCATTTTTTCTTTTATCGAAAATTCCCGAACTTCATTTCGAATGGTATTGGAAGGTTCAGGTTGCAACCAGCATTCCTGTAAATCCAATACTTTATCAAACAATCCGGGTACGTGAAAGCCAAGCCCCGGTTGGTTAAAGTTGGCCGTGTCGCCCATTTCTTCATGAGTGAGCCATCGTTTGCCCGAGAAGGTAAACTCCAATTTGTTGCGGTAATGAAAAATATTCTCTGAACGAATTATCGGAAACTTTTCTTCGGTATAAACTCTTCCTATGCGTTCAAAAGCATCCTCCACATGTTTTTGTTTGTAGGCAACTTGCTTTTCATAATCCAGGTTCTGCCAACTGCATCCGCCGCATATTCCAAAATGTTTGCAGGCAGGCTTCACACGAAGTGGCGACAGGGTTTTTATTTGGATAACCCGGCCTAAGGCATATTTTTTCTTCTTCTTTACAATTTTAATATCGGCTATGTCGCCGGGTACCAACCCTTTTACAAAAATGATTCGTTCGTTATGGCGGACTACTGCATTTCCCTCTTCGCCTGTGTCTATGGCTTCGGCGTTTTCAACAATTTCGTGTGGCATGATTTTTTAGTTATAAGTTATGAGTTATAAGTTATACCCGAATTGAACCTTTTGCAAATCCCAAAAGGTCCTTACTCATAACTTATAATTCATAACTAATTCCCCAAATATGCGCCTTTATTCTTAACTTTGCATAGATAAATTTTAAAAATGGTCACAATAGCAGTCAGAAAGAACAGAGCCGGAAGGCTTATTGAGCTTGAAAAAGAGTATGGAGCGCACAACTATCACCCACTTCCAGTAGTATTGGAAAGGGGCGAGGGTGTTCATGTTTGGGATGTAGAAGGCAAGCAATATTTCGATTTTCTGTCTGCTTATTCTGCCGTTAATCAAGGGCATTGCCACCCAAAGATTGTGGGTGCATTAATCGAACAGGCAAAGAAACTTACGCTTACCTCACGTGCTTTTTATAATGATTCACTTGGATAGTACGAAGAATTTATAAATTCT
>CAIPDV010000119.1 GCA_903863935.1 uncultured Bacteroidota bacterium | reverse complement strand
TTGGTTAACAGATTTTCCGGGACATAATTACATTTCGAATCATTCAATCTTTGAAGTACAGATGGACTTAATGAAGCTTTGGCACCGTCATCATCCATCGTAATTGGCCTCAGATAAGGGCTTAACTCATCCATCAAAAATACACCCGTACTTGAATTATGGGTAGGCCCTTTATAATTCGGATTAAGATTTTCTGGCTTTTTTAAAGAAAGTCCGGTAGATGTGGCTTTTTCAATCATCCAAAGCAAAGCAATATCACTTAGTCCTGCTTCAGTGTAACCTCCCCCAACATCGCTATGGGCACCAGTAAACCAAACTTGTTCAAGGTTTTGTTTAATATTATATTGTTTAACACTTGGGCTTTGTGTCCAAATAGATGGAGCAAACTGTTTCCTGTGTTCATCTATAGCTAAAGCCTGGTATGCATTTTCAACAGTGCTGCTTAGTTGAACATCATGAAACTGATATTTTTCTTTGTTCATAATATTAAAAATTTCTAAAGGAATACCCAATGCACCTACAGTATCCCATACACCTACAAATTTAATATTGGTATTATAGCTGTTTTGGGATTTAAAGTCAACGGCAGCCTGACTATCAGCCGTATTATGGTCTCTGTTTCGGTAAATAGAAAAAGCCTTATTTATCAACATAAGGTCATATGACTTCATGATGCCACAACATCTGATTAAACCAGCCAGGCTTCGCGCAGTATATGCTCCTCTGCTAAAACCAAACAAATATATTTCGTCTCCTTCTTCGTAATTCCACACAATAAATTTATAAGCATCCAATATTTTAATATCAAGACCTTCACCAGTAGTACCTTCAACAATCTGCTGAAACCTGCTACCCTCAGCACCCACACCCTCGTCGTAAAATTTTATTTGAACAATATCATTTTTTATATCCCTTTTCTCTATCAATTGAAATATCTTCTGAACATTTGTTTGGATTATATTTCCATTCTGATCAACTGACGGTTTGTTCCAGGTACCATCACTACAACTTATTATTCTTTTCATGGCTATATTTTTATTATACAATGATACAATTAATTTTACGATAAATATAATTTTAATTTTTCATGTACTTGCCTATATTTATCGCCCTTATTCTGCTATGCAGGAAAATGCTTACTTTTGAGTATATAATTTGGCTTCATGAAAAAGACATTTCACTATTTACTCCTACCCCTTTTATTAATTTCCTTTGCCAGTAACGTTAAGGCATCCGCTTTAAATAAAAAACTTATTCCGGATACAAACGGATTAAGAAGCGACACTATTAACGTAATAAGTTATGTATTGAACCTTACTATTACTGATTTAACAACTGATACATTGCGTGGGAACACTATTGTGAAATACGTTCCTAAAATGAATAACATTAAAACTCTTAGTCTTGATTTGCTTCATTTTAGTGTTGATTCCGTTCTTGCCGGAAATTCAAAGCTTCTTTTTTCCTATGATGATACGCTCCTTATTATTACCCTTCCATCAATCGAAAACATTGGCGATACAAATAGTGTAAATGTATTTTATCATGGTAAGCCCGTTATGGATATTAGCGGTTTCGGAGGATTTTATTTTTCAAGCGGATATGCATTTAACCTGGGTATAGCAATTGCAGGAATTCCGCATAACTTCGGCAGAACCTGGTATCCTTGTTTTGATAATTTTATTGAAAGAGCCACGTATGTTTTTAATATAACTACCGATAGTGCCAACCTTTCGTTTTGCAACGGATATCTTGCAAAAGATAGTGTTTTTGGGGCATTTCGATTAAGTTCATGGGTAATGACAAATAACATACCAAGTTATCTTGCCTGCGTTGATGTTGCACACTATGTCAGTATTCACGATACTTTCAGGGGGATTGACACCATTCCAATTCTCATTAACGGCCTGGCAAGTGATACAGCTAATATAAGGAAGTCATTCATTCACCTTAATAATGCTATTTCCATATTTCAAAATTGTTACGGCAGATACAGATGGAATAAAGTTGGCTATTCGATGGTCCCCTTTAATGGTGGAGCCATGGAACATGCCTCAAATATTGGTTATCCGGTGGCTGCTGCCAATGGCTCTCTGACCTATGAAGCCAATGTAATGGCTCACGAACTTTCCCATCATTGGTGCGGTGATCTTGTAACCTGCCAGACTGCTGAAGATATGTGGCTTAATGAGGGGTTTGCCACATTCAACCAAAGCATATTTGAGGAATATGTTTACGGCGAAACTACATACAATACTTACACAAAAGCAAATCATGAAAATGTGGTGCATTACTGTGCCATAGCCGATCATGGCTACTGGCCTTTATCAGGCATGCCTCAAACATATACCTATGGAAATCTTAAATATAATTGCAGTACAACCTATTTAAAAGGTGCGGACATAATCCATACATTGCGTACTTATCTCGGCGATACCGCGTTCTTCAACGGAATGAAATACTATTTTTCGAGCCATGCCTTTCAGCCCGTAAATGCTGACACATTAAAAAATAGTTTGGAGCGATATTCGGGTTATAACCTGACTGACTTTTTTAATAATTGGGTATTCGCTCCCGGGTTTCCTCAGTTTTCCATCGATTCAATGTCGAGCGTTCCCAGCGGGCCTAACTACAATGCAACTGTATACATCAAACAAAGGTTAATGGGGGCTTCAACATATTATTCGAACGTTCCGGTTGAGGTTACATTTAAAGGTTCTAATTGGAGTACGTATTCACAAACGATATTGGTTTCAGGGCAAGTTTCCAACTATACTATTACTGTTCCCTTTAACCCTGTATTTGCAGGATTGAACATGAAAAATAAAATTGCTGAAGCTGTTTCTTCCGATACCTTGAAGGTTAAAACTGTAGGCAACTACAACCTAAGCTCATACTCAAGAATTGATTATTTCGTTAAGTCAGTAAACGATTCGGCCTATTTATTCTTCGCTCATAATTATGTTGCTCCGGATCCAATCCGGGACTTGTCATTACACTATCGCTTATCTCCTTATCGTTACTGGACCGTAAGCGGAATACGCCCTGCCGGATACAGAGATTCTGCGAGGCTATATTTTGACGGAAGAAAAGTGGTTAACACAACAAACGGAACTTGTTACCTTGACACAGCTCTTATGCCTGTCAATTGCGATAGTTTAATAGTGCTTTACAAACCAAACGCTAAAGCAGACTGGACCGAGTTTCCAGCCTATAAAAAATTTAAGTATAATCCTCTTTATGGATATATGATGCTCGACTCGTTGCCAAATGGGGAATATACATTTGCCAATGGAGCATCGCATGTTTTAGCAATTGATGAAGTAAAAACTATTAAAGGAACTATCAAAATATATCCTAATCCTTCCTCCGGAAATTTCACTGTTAGTGTTCCTATTGCTAATGAGGTACAGTATTTGAATACATACACTATTCAGGGTAAATTACTTTCACAAATTAAAATTAACCCTAATCAAAAGGAGTGCATTCTGAATGGATCCTTGTGGGAAAATGGAACTTATATTCTTTCCCTCATTGATGGAGTAAAAGTTATTGATTCCAGTAATCTTATAATAAGCCACTAAGTTTTAGTGCCAATCGATCTCTTGCTTCCCTTGTACAATAAGGATCTCATTAACTTTTGAAAAATGCTTGCAGCCCATAAATCCATTGTATGCAGAAAATGGTGATGGATGCGCCGCTTTTAAAATATGATGTTTTGAGCCGTCAATCAATTGTTCTTTAGCTTGGGCGTATTTTCCCCAGAGCAAAAATACCACATCTTCTTTTCCCGTTGAAATATGCTTTATAACGCTATCTGTAAATGCTTCCCAGCCCTTGCCCTGATGAGAGCCTGGCTCATTGGCCCTTACGGTTAGCATCGCATTTAAAAGCAACACTCCCTGATCAGCCCATCTTTCGAGATTGCCCGATAATGGAATAGGATATCCCAAATCATTTTGAATCTCCTTGAAAATATTCACCAGGGACGGGGGCATTTTTATTCCATCGCTCACTGAAAAACATAATCCGTTGGCTTGTCCCGGGCCGTGGTATGGATCCTGACCAATTATTACAACTTTTACATTTTTAAAAGGTGTATGATTGAATGCTGAAAAAATAAGTTTACCCGGAGGATAAACAACATGCGTCTTCCTTTCTTCTACCAGAAATTCTTTAAGGCTTTTAAAGTATGGTTTATCAAATTCTTCTTTCAGAACAAGTCCCCAACTTTCTTCAATTACAGGAGCCACTGCAACAGTTTCCATATGATGTTGTAATTATTATGCAGTAAAAGTAAAAAAAGAAAGTCGGTAAGGGTTTATTTTGAAACCGTAACTTTTTGATTATAGTATTTGCACCATTGGGTCAATCCGCATTTCCCGCACAGCGGTTTTCTGGCAAGGCAGATATATCGCCCATGCAGGATAAGCCAGTGATGAGCTAGAGGGATTTTATCTTCAGGGAAATATTTCACAAGTTGTACTTCAGTCTGCAATGGATTTTTGGCACCCGTTGTTAAGCCAATTCTTGCAGCTACCCTTTGCACATGTGTATCTACTGCCATTTTTGGCTGATTATAAATAACAGACAGGATTACGTTTGCAGTTTTTCTTCCAACACCTGGAATTGTCGTCAACTCTTCCAGCGTAGTTGGGATTTTCGAGTCAAACTTATCGACTAATATTTTCGAACCTTTTACAAGGTACTCCGCTTTACTGTTTGGATAACTTATACTTCTGATATATTCCCTCACTTCGTCAACCGAGGCTTTTGCCATAGACTTTGCATCCGGAAATTCTTTAAAAAGATCAGGGGTAACCATGTTGACCCGTTTATCGGTGCACTGGGCGGATAAAACAACTGCAATAAGTAATTGAAAAGGATTTTTGTAATGTAATTCGGTTTCCGCTATGGGCCTTGTTTTCTCAAAATAGGCAATAACATGTTGGAATAATTCTGCCTTTTTCAACAGATAGGATTAAGAAAAACAGATTTTACTGGAATAATTCCCTGAAATATTAAATATGAATTGGAAGAGGATTCTTTTAGTTGGTAATAAATTCAACAAATTGCAGAACGCTCTTGGTTGTTTTAACATTCAGTGCCTTTGAATAGTTCTGAATATTCTTAATAACCATTAATGAAGGTTCATTAGGATCAGCTTCCGCTTTTTTCTTGGATATGTCGTTACCCTTAGATTCCATTTCGTGTTCAGATGATGGTAGTGATGAGAGTGGAGTATTTTTGTCCATAAAGAGTATGTTTTCTGTTTACTAATATCTATATTAACTGTAATTCCTTTAGTTTATTGTATACTACTTGATTTATTATTCTGACAATGCTATTTTATGTTGATCTGCAAGACGTCTTAAATTAATGATTGCATAACGCATACGGCCCAATGCGGTATTAATACTAACATTAGTCATATCAGCTATTTCCTTGAAACTCAAATCATAATAATGCCTCAGAATTACCACCTCACGCTGTTCAAATGGAAGGTGTTCAACTAACTTTCTAAGGTCCTGTAGTATTTGTTTTTTAACAATATTATCTTCTGCCGAGCCTTGCTCAATTTTTACAACATCAAATACATCAACTACTTTGCCATCAGGCTTAACTATCTTGCTTACAGTACTGATTTTGCCATTTTGACGGAAACTGTCAATAATAAGGTTGTGGGCAATACGTATTACCCATTGGATGAACTTGCCTTCCCCATTATACTGCTGTTTCTTCAATGTGCGAATTACCTTAAAGAAGGTTTCCTGAAATATATCTTCAGCAATTACACGGTCGCGAACAACATTCAAGATATATCCGAAAACTTTCTTTTTATACCGGTCAAGAAGCTGACAAAATGCATCTTCATCGCCATTTTGGTATTGATGAATTAATTCATCATCAGGAATTTGTTGATTTTCCATACGGATACTTTATTTAGTTACAAAGTAACGCTTTACCGATAGATTCGTGGATTACGTTTAATGGACTTGTACAATACAAAGTTAGGTAATTATTTGATATTTCCTACAAATTAACCAATTATTTTAAAACAATCTATGCAAATCACTGATTACGTGCACCAAATTTTAATTTACGGTCTTTTTCACTCACTTATTCCTTCTTAAAAAGCCAGTCCTGAGGATCTACTTTATTTTGACCTTTCCATATTTGCAGCTCTAAATCAGCCATTTGGTTTTGTTCATCATACATTATAGTCCCAAGGGTTTGCTTCGTCTGGACCTTATCCCCAGCTTTAACAAAAACCTCTTTTAAGTGCCTGTAAACGCTCAGGAATTGACCGTGCCTGATAATTATTACTTTACCACTTTCAGGGTCATCTGTTACAACAGATACTGTTCCTTCAAATACTGCTCTCGCTATAGCACCTTTAGTTGTTGCAATATCAACTCCGCTATTGGTCATCGTAATTCCCGGCATAGGAGAATATGTGCCAAAAGGACGGAAAATTACACCTTCCACCACAGGCCATGGCAGTTTTCCTTTGTTGCTTTCGAAATTTTCTGATAATTTTTCCGCTTCAGGTGTAAGTTTTAGCTCAGTCTTTTTGGTGTCGTTTCTTTTGGTTTTTGTTCCCGCATTTGATTTCCTTATCTCATCCTCCACAAGTTTCTTAATTGATGCGTCCAGCTTTTGAGATGCTCTTTGCTTTTCAGCAAGTTCCTTTTTCAATTGTTTTTCCTTACCCTTTAATTGGTCGTATATCTTTTGCTGATCTTTCTTTTCAGCATCCAGGGTGGTTCGTTCATTCTGAACACTCTCCAACAATTGTTTTTTTTCATCCTTCTTTTTTTGAAGCCTGGCAACCTTCTTTCCTACTTCTTTTGAGGTTGAATCAATAATTAATGCCTGTTTATGTCGATACTCCTGGTATTCCTGAACATATCGCATCCGCAGTGCAGCCTGTTCAAAATCTTTTGAAGCAAAAATAAAAGACAGTTTATTAAAACCTTTCTCCGTTTTATAGGCATCTACTACCATTCGGGCATATTCTTTTTTCAAATCTCCCAATCGCATTTCCATTGAATCAATAGTATCCTTAGAGGCTCTTATCTGCACCTGCAGGATTTCAATCTCCTTCGTGTAGGTTTCAATAACCTGTTCCTGCAAGTTTATTTTTTGATTTACTGTCATTAGAGCTCCAAGAGAAGATTGCTTACTGTTTGTTGTCTTCTCCAGCAACTTGTTCAAGTATTCAATGTCGTCCTGCAGTTTTTTCTTTTTACTCTCCAGTTCCTTTTTGGTTTTTTGCCCCATAGCAAGCCCGGGAAGACTTACTAATACCAGAATAAATAAAAAATATTTAATAATGGATCTGGTCATACGTTTTAGGGATGGTTATTGGGACTTTTTCGCTATCCGTGAAATTTATTTTTTTATATTTTAAATCAATTTTAATTGTTTTTTTACCTGTATTAATTTCATAGTGAATATGTGAAGGGAACATAATTCCCGAATCCGCTTTAACAAAATTATCATAGGTAGCCTCGAATGTATGTTTGGTTACAAAATCCTCTAGTCTTACCTTTTTTATATGAAAATCTGTAGGATCAATCCATATAAGTTGTACATCATTCTTAGTATGCAAAGGCTTGTTGCGCAGAGAACGCCTCAACCTTCTTTTCCGAACTGTACTTAAAATATAATCCCCGCCTTCCGAATATGCATTCATCTTGGCAGTATCGTTATAAAATTCCAGGGATGTTCCAATCATTACAGACTGCAGTAATTCAAAGTCTATATCCTCTTTTAAAAGTGAATCGATATAATCATAATTACCTTTCATATACTTGCCTTGAATATTATCTACAAAAACCACCGAATCAACATCCATTCTTGCATGCGCTACTGTTACGGCACCCATTATATAAGAAACCGTCATCCAGATAATACTATCCTTTCTCATTCTTACTAATCCACTAAAAGAATCATGAGATGAATCATTATCAATATCCACATTGAAATGTGCGCTTATCCATTTAAAGTTAAAATTATTAGCCTTTAGTTTTGACATGAGGAAATATTTGTTCTCCTTTTTAAGGCTTTTTGGCGGTAATGGACTAGTAGACTGTGTCTTTTTAGGGGTAACACATGACGCAAAAAACAGCAGCACCGGAATAACTAAAAATAAAAGCCTTCTCATTTTTCTACAGAGGTTTTTACTTTTCATATAATTTTTTGTCTTTTATTTTCCTCTCCAGTAAATCTGACGCTTCACCACGGTTTTTCGCTTTTATCCAATATTCAACAGCAGAATCTTTATCGCCTGTCTTAAACATAATATCACCATAATGCTCCAGTATTGTCGGATCTTTTTCGCCACCATTCATAATCGCTTTGTTTTCCCATTCTTTTGCATCCTGAAGTTTGCCTGACATATATAATATCCAGGCATAGGTATCTTCATATGATGCATTATTCGGCGCAATTTCATTTGATTTTTTTGACATCTTTTCCGCTAAAGGAAGATTGGTATCACGTACAGATAGATAATAACTATAATTATTCAATACATAATCGTCATTCGGATTAATTTTCAACGCGGCATCATACGCTGAATCTGAAGCAGCATAATGTTTAGCATAATAACTGACATCCCCGATATTAGTATAAAACAAACTCATCAAACTAGAATCGTTTAACACATAAAAAAGCCCGGCCTTTAATGCAATTAGCGCATTATCATAATTTTTGAGCTGCTTATTGGCAAATCCGTTAAAATAATAAGGTTGAGGGTTGTTCGGAAACAGTCCCATTGCTTTGCTGCTTTCATTTGCCAATGCTAAATTATCATTAAGCTGGCCCTCCAGATCCATTAACTGGCTCCAGTATTGATAACGGCTGCTGTCCTCACCTACTGCAATTCTGTATTGGTCGCGAACTTGTTTAAGGTCATAATGATTTTGCTGAAGAAGTTCAGCATACACCGCATGTGCGCGCGGTTCGGCGGGATTTGCCTTCACCATTCTTTCTGAAAGGATAAGTGCTTTTACAAATAAAGAATCATCGGAAGTAAAGGTTGACAATCCTAAAATGATCCTGATTTTTGTATCAATGTCAAGTGAGGGTTCATTGAAAGCCAACTCTAATTCTTCAAAGGCTTTTGCATCCTGGCTTTTCGATTTATAATAATCGGCCAGTGACAGATGCACCATTGGATCGTGCGGATGCACTTCTTCCATTTTTTGATATTCAACAAAAGCTTTATCTGTATTACCTTCTAATTGGTAAAGATTTCCGAGCATATCTTTGTATTGTGGATTTGAGGGATCATTCTTAATCAACTTTTGTATCTCCTCTTCCGCCTTAGGGTAATCCTTCATCTTTTCAAGGATCTCAATTTTACTCATTGAAACATCTTCATCTACCCTACCTATTTTTTTTTCAAGAGAATTGTAGGTTTCAATAGCCTCTTTATATTCGCCAGCCTGTAATTGGGCCAATGCAAGTTTATAATAAAAATCAGTTGTAGTTGGGTGCATCTTAATAAGGTCCTGATATACTTTTATTACATCCTTAAATCGTCTAAGTTCCTGGAGGTTTTCAGCGTACCCATAACGGAACCATACATTTCCCGGGTCACCCTCTACAGCTTTGCTGAAATAAACAACTGAACTATCAGGCCTCTTATTATTTTCGAGTAATATTCCAATTTCAAAATTAACGGCCGGGCTGGAAGGGTTTATTGTCAGACACCTTCTAAAAAAACCCATGGCATCATCCGTATTCCCAAGAATTTTTTGTTTTAACCCATCATAAAATAATGCTTTAAATTTCTCTTCCTCTACTTGCGAAAGTTGATTGCCTTTTGGTGCTGATGCACTTTTTTTCAGACCCGAACAAGAAAAAAACAGGACTGAAATCATTATAAAAATGATATTCACAAAATACTGTTTCTTACTTGCAGGTATCATTAATACTAGCTTTTATGATTATAATCGCCCATATTCAACCGGTCATGCTTGCCCATGTATTGCACACGGTTACCCAGCATTGAATCAGTAATATTTCCATTTATTACACGGCAACTGTCCTGAATAATAGTATCTGAAATAATTGAGTTTTCGATATGATTGCTCTTCCCAAGTGATACAAACGGCCCTATTATTGAATTTATTATTGTTGTATGTTCACCAATATAACATGGGTGGATAATAGTTGAATTAATAATGTTTGCGGATGTATGTTTCTGTGTTTTTTTTGTTTCAAGTATGCGCTTGTTAGTGTACAACATATTCTCTTTGCTACCGCAATCAAGCCATTCACTAATTTGAGCAATTGAGAATTTAGTTCCTTTCTGCTTCATATTCTCCAGCGCATTCGTAAGCTGGTATTCGCCTTTTTCTTTTATATCGTTGTCAAGCAAATATTGCATTTCATTTTTCAGATATTCACCATCCTTAAAATAATAAATACCAATAATGGCAAGGTCAGAAACGAATTCGACCGGTTTCTCCACAAATTCAGTAATAAAATTATTTTCATCAAGCTTCACGACACCAAACGGGCGCGGATCAGCCACCTTTTGCACCCAAATGGTTCCTTCGTTATTTAAATCAACCGTAAACTCACCTTTAAATAACGTATCAGCAAATGCGACAATAACATTTCCGTCCAGCATTTCTTTTGCACACATAACAGCATGAGCTGTTCCAAGGGCTTCTTCCTGGTAAAATATTTTCCCCTTTGAGCCTAATTTTTTTGCAACCTCTACTAAGTGGATTTCCACTTCTTTTCCAAAATGGCCTATTACAAATCCTATTTCTTCTATTTCACCTTTTATAGTCGCTGCAATATCTTCAACAAGATGCTGAACCATTGGTTTGCCGGCAACGGGTAATAATGGCTTAGGAACAGTAAGGGTATGAGGCCTCATTCGTTTACCTATACCTGCCATTGGAATTATCAGTTTCATACTACTTGTAAATTGAAATTTATATTAATGTTTTCCTGTATGTCCGAAACCTCCCGCACCACGTTCTGTTTCCATGAGTTGCTCAACTTCCTCCCATTGTACACGTTCATGTTTAGCCACAATTACCTGCGCAATTCGCTCTCCGTCATTAATTGTAAAATCCTCTTTCGAAAGATTTATTAAAAGCACTTTTAACTCGCCTCGGTAGTCTGCATCAATAGTACCCGGTGAATTCAAAACAGTAATTCCATGCTTCAATGCCAATCCGCTGCGTGGGCGTACCTGGGCTTCGTGGCCTTCGGGCAATTCCATAAATAAGCCTGTAGCTACTAATGCCCTTTCCATAGATTTTAAAACCATCGGAGCATCTATGTTCGCACGAACGTCAAATCCAGCCGACGCCACAGTTGCGTATTGCGGTAGTGTGTGTTTCGATTTGTTAACTATTTTAACTTTCATTATAAAATTATTTTTTCAGTTTGGTGAGTAATGCAAATGACGGCTTTTCTATGAAGAAGACTATCGCAACGAACACAAGTATTAAACCATTATTTACAATTAACCCCAATACTTTTGAATCAATATGTATTAGCGTACTCAAAAAGTACAAAATTAGGGATAAACCAAAGTAGATTGCTATGTGTCTGAAATCGTATTTAACAGGCAATTGTTTACGACTCATGAAGTAAGAAAGCACCATAACCGTAGCATAACATATAAGTGTAGCCCAGGCACAGCCTACATATCCAATCCTTGGTATCCAGTAAACATCCAGAACAATAGTAATAATTGCCCCAATTGTGGTGAGGTAAGCGCCATACATTGTTTTATGGCTTAATTTATACCATATGGAAAGCGTATAAAACACCCCTAAGCATATATTTGCCAGTAAAAGAATAGGAACGACATCAAGACCACTCCAATACTCTTTTCCAATATAATTCTTCATCCATGAAAGATTCAGCAATGTACCCAGAGAAATTAGCAAACAACCTATAATGAAGTATTTAACTATATCTGCAAAAGTTTTGGCAAAATCTTTCTCTCTGGCATTTGCAAAAAAATAGGGCTCTGAAGCATATTTGAATGCTTGCACAAACATGGTAACTATTATAGATATCTTATAACATGCACTATAAATTCCGCCCTGCTGCCAGCTAATATTCGCAGGTAATAAATATTGCAATAAAATTCTGTCGAGTGTTTCATTTACCATCCCGGCAAGGCCTGCAAAAATTAATGGTATGGCATAGGGCATCATTCTTTTCCACAAAGCTGAATCAAAATCAATACCAGCTTTAATTATGTCTGGAAACAGCATCAAAAGCGTTATTGCGCTAGCAATAACATTCGAAATTAAAATATACCCGATACCTATGCTTGGATTATAGATAGCCCGAATAATTGGATAGAAAACATTATCAGGGTTTTTGTATACTGCTGGGCATAGTAATATGAAAAATAGATTACTCGCTATATATATTATAATGTTGAGTGCCTTAATTGTTGCAAACCTGCGCGCTTTATTCAGTTGTCTTAGTTTAGCAAAAGCGATAGCAGAAATAGCATCTGTACACAAAATAATTGCCAGCCAGACAACATATTCAGGGTGTTCGGGTAAATGTATTAGTCCTGCAAGGTATTGACGAAAAGAAATAATTATTACAATAAAGAAAGCAGAAGTAGAAATAACCGACAAAAGCGTAGTACTGTAAACTCTTTTCTTATTCTCCTCTAACCGTGAGAAATTAAAAAGAGAGGTTTCCATTCCATAGGTTAGCAGAATATTAATGAATGAAATATATGCATATACAAATGTTATCTTTCCATATTCACCCGGGACGAAAATATGTGTATAAAGAGGGACTAGAAGGTAACTAAGAAGCCTTCCAATTATGCTTGGAAGCCCATATACTACAGTTTGCCCTGCTAGATCTTTAAGTGGTTTCAAATACTTCTTTTAGAAAGTAAAATTTTGTGCAGTTTGTATGTTTTTATTGTGAAAATCTGCTTTGCGTTTCTCCAGAAATGCACTTATGCCTTCCTTTATTTCCTCCGATGCAAAACATTTTCCAAACTCAGTTAATTCAGCTTCGAAACCTTTGTTTGTTTCATCAAAGGCATTGGCGGCTCTGATAACGGCACTTATTGCAAATGGCGACTTGGTCTTAATTTCATTGAGTATTTCCACACATTTGGCGTGCAATCCTTCCAGCGGGACCACATAATTAACTAACCCTAGTTCCTGAGCCTTATTGGCATGTATCATTTCCGCTGTCATCATAATTTCCAGAGCTTTACCTTTTCCCAAATAACGAACCAGCCTTTGGGTGCCACCATAACCAGGTATTAAACCAAGATTTACCTCAGGCTGTCCGAATTTTGCATTTTCGGAAGCCACTCGCAAATGACATGACATTGCAAGCTCACATCCTCCACCCAATGCAAATCCATTAACGGCTGCAATAACAGGCTTTGCACTATTTTCAATACTAAAAAAAACATCTTGTCCTGCTTTTGCCATGGCCATACCCTCCTCCTTGGTTAGTCCTAAAAATTCCTTAATGTCTGCTCCGGCAGCAAAAGCCTTAGGCCCTTCTCCGGTAAGAATAATTGAAAGGATTTCTGCACTTTGATTTGCCTCCTTTACAGCTTCACCAATTTCCTGCACTGTTTCACGGTTCAAGGCATTCATTTTATCTGGTCGGTTTATGGTAATGGTGCATATCCCATTTTCAACGGACGTTTTCAGATTTTTGTATGTGTTCATTGTTATTATAAGTTAAAATTTCCTGTGTTCTTTAACCCAGGTTTGTATATATTCAATAATAATATGCGTGTCTGTTCCGGGAGGAAAAAGCTTGCCAACCCCAATTTTAGTAAGTTCTTCCATATCTTTATCCGGTATAATTCCACCGCCCGTAAGCAAGATATCTTCCATTTTCTTTTCCTTCATCAGTTTGATAATCTTAGGGAAAGCTGTATTATGTGCCCCTGAAAGGATACTTAATCCGATTACATCCACATCTTCCTGCAAGGCTGTATTTACAACACTTTCAGGAGTTTGGTGCAAACCAGTGTAAATAACCTCCATACCCGCATTTCGAAGAAAGGAAGCAATTACTTTAGCCCCTCTGTCGTGTCCATCTAAGCCAACTTTGGCTACCAGTACCCTTATAGGGCGATTAAACTCATTATTTTCTGCTGCCATAAATGACAAATTTAGGATATATTCCCACGTAAAAGTATATCAACAATAACAGGGTAGAATAAGTATTCAAGGTTGTGAACTTTTTTCGCAAGAGTTTCAGGCGTGTCAAATGCTTCTATCAGACACTTTTCCTGAAATATGATTTCACCGTCGTCATACTTATCATTTACATAATGAATAGTTATGCCACTGGCGATTTCTCCATTTGCAATTACCGCTTCATGCACTTTAGAGCCATACATTCCTTTCCCCCCATAATTTGGCAATAATGCAGGATGAATATTCACTATTTTACCCTTAAATGCATCTATAATATTTTCAGGGATCATCCATAAGAAACCGGCTAAAACAATAAAGTCTGCCTTTTCCTTTAACTCATTTACAACCAAATCGGTCTTATAAAAGGCTTCTCTATCAACTACTAGTATTGGAATACCTGCTTTTTCAGCTTTAGTTACTACTCCTGCATCCTTCTTATTGCAAACAATAAGCGATATCGAAATATCCTCCCTATCTCTATAGTAATCAATGAAATTCTGAGCATTAGTCCCTTCTCCTGAAGCAAAAATGGCAAGTCTGTGCATATCCCTTATTTGGGCTGTAAAAGTATAATGTTTAAGGGAATTAATATCAAGTCTTAAAAAGTCGTTAAGTTTTAACTTTTAGGCTATTTAACCTCTTACAGAGCAAGGTGAGTGAGCTTTAAAGTGTAACCTATATCCTTCGGTGCCGTAAAATGAAACAATACTCCTTTTACTCCCTTGATGAAAAAATCTACTTTAATTGCATTCTCTTTCTTATTCCTTTTTGCAAGCTTCTGCGGCTTACAAATAAAGGCCGCTACTCTTTATTGGGTTGGTGGTTCAGGAGAGTGGCATAATTCAAGTCATTGGGCTGTTACCAGCGGTGGTAATGGAGGGGTTAAAGTCCCTAATTCAACTGATGATATAGTATTTGACCTGAACTCATTTGCATCTCCTAATGAAAACATAGTTTTCTCAGGAAGTATGGAATGTCATTCAATGACATGGACAAGTGATGTTAAAAATCCAATTGTTTCCGGTGGCCCAAATTCTTCACTTGAGATTTTTGGTTCATTCCTACTAGCATCTCCATTACATTGGAACTATACTGGAGAAATTGACTTAAAATCCTCTCAAAACAGTAACATAATTAATTCCTTCGGAAAAATATTGCCCGGCAATATTATTATTAATGGAAGTGGTTCGTGGCAAATGTCAGGATCGCTCTTATTATCCCCCACCTCAACTCTAACCTATATTTCCGGCGCATTAACCACTAATGGAAATGCCATACAATGCGGAGTTTTAAATATTGAAGGAAGCGATTATAAGATATTTGATTTTTCACAATCAATTATTGCAATTAAAAATACTTTTAGTGATGCCGGAGCAAGCAATTTCCACACTAAAGCGAATAATGCGAAGATCTATTTTCAAAATTATTTACCTCTTACTAATCTTGAAAGTATTCATGTTCACAATTCAAATGCTCCACTACATCCTTCGGTAATTTCAGTTGATTCAGTCATAATAAACCCTACCTGCAATGGAGCAGATACTGGGCTAAGTTGCAATGGTGCAATTATTATCAGAAAGATAAATGCAAATGATGGAGGACCCTTCTCCATTTCATGGGCCGGGCCAAAACCAGGCATAGATACTATTACCGTGGATAGTGTATTTAACCTATGCCCAAATACGTATTCATTTACAATTATTGATTCTGCTGATAACACAGTTTATGGCCCGATATTTGTTACCATTACCGCTCCTCCACCATTCACCGTTAACTATACCAAAAGACAAGCAAAATGCTTTGGTCTCTGTGATGGTTGGATAAGTACCCGTATTTCAGGAGAAACGCCAAACTACACCTACAGATGGAGCAATGGTATAACGGGCACTGCCATTGGTAGTCCAAGCAATCCTTTTATTGACACCGGACTTTGTGCAGGCACCTATTCAATCCGAATAAAAGATTCCAATGGCTGTTTAAACACATTTAAAACAACTATTAAACAACCATTGCCAGTTACAATTACATTTGTAACAACCAATGTAACATGTAATGGTTCTTGCAACGGCTCGGCTGCTGCGACTGTTACGGGTGGCCACGGGCAATATACTTATACCTGGTCACCCGGGGGACAAACAACTGCCACAATTTCTGCCTTATGTGCAGGAACATATTCACTTACCGCAGTAGATGATTCCGGTTGTGTTGGAATTGGAACAGTTACCATTACTCAACCTACTCCACTTACAATTTCAATTACAAAAAGCAATATTACCTGCAATGGAAACTGCAATGGAATTGCCACAGCAATTGTTTCGGGCGGAACTCCTGCATACACCTATAAATGGAGCAACGGGGCAACAACCTCATCTATTAGCGGGCTTTGCTCCGGGGTTTTTAAAATTGTTGTAACAGATAAAAATGGATGTAAAGATTCAGCGAATGTTACAATATCCCAACCAGCTACAATTACAATTAATGTCTCTCAAACAAATGTTAGTTGCAACGGAAATTGCAATGGAACTGCCACTATAACGGTATCCGGAGGAACTCCAGCTTATACTTACAAATGGAGTACAGGGGCAACCACTTCCTCTATTAGTAGCCTATGTGCAGGCGTTTACAAAATTCTTGTAACAGATTCAAATCATTGTAAAGATTCTTTGAATGTTACCATTACACAACCTACGGCTATAGCAATTACGATTACTCAGACGAATCCAACCTGCAATGGAAATTGCAATGGAACTGCAATTGCATCTGTTACAGGCGGGACTCCTGCTTATACCTATAAATGGAGTACCGGTGCTACCACTTCCTCCATCAGCGGGCTTTGTGCGGGTGTTTACAAATTTGTTGTAACAGATAAAAATGGATGTAAAGACTCTGTAAATGTAACCATCACCCAACCTGCCGGGATGACATTAACAACTAGCAACACAAGTGTTACATGTAATGGAAATTGCATTGGAACGGCAAGTGTAACTGTGACCGGTGGTACATCTCCATATACTTACAAGTGGAGTACTGGAGCAACAACAACAAGTATCAGTAATTTGTGTGCGGGGGTCTATAAAATTGTAGTTACAGATAATAAAGGTTGTAAGGATTCAGCAAACGTTACTATTACTCAACCAAATCCGCTTATACTAACTATTACTCAAAAAAATGTAAAATGTAAAGGCGATTGTAATGGTTCTGCCACTGCAACTGTTTCGGGTGGAACACCAACCTATACCTATAAATGGAGCACCGGAGCTACCACTTCTTCTATAAGTGGATTATGTGCCGGAGCTTATAAAATTGTAGTTATTGACGCCAATGGCTGTAAAGATTCTGTGATTGTTACCATTACCCAGCCAGCAGTTTCGCTAACATTAACTACCTCGCAGACAAATGTAAAATGCAATGGTAATTGTGATGGAACAGCAACAGCAACCGTTACCGGAGGAGCTCCTGTATATACTTATAGCTGGAGTACCGGAGCAACAACCTCTTCCATAAGTGGATTATGCCCTGGGGTATATAAAATACTTGTTACCGATGCGAATGGTTGCAAGGACTCTGCGAATGTTACCATTACACAACCTACCCCGCTTTCAATTTCTACCACACAAACAAATGTAAACTGCAGCGGAAATTGCATAGGAACTGCCACAGCAACTGCTTCAGGAGGAACTCCTGCCTATACTTATAAATGGAGTACTGGAGCTACTACAACGACTATCAGTGGCCTTTGCGCTGGCGTTTACAAAATAGTTGTTACAGACGCGAACGGATGTAAAGATTCAGCAAATGTTACTATTACGCAACCCGCACCACTCATACTAACAGTTACACAAACAAATGTAAAATGCAAAGGCGATTGCAATGGTTCTGCCACTGCAACAGTGACAGGCGGATCTCCAGCTTATACATATAAATGGAGTACTGGAGCTACAACATCTTCAATTAGTGCACTCTGTGCAGGAGTTTATAAAATTGTAGTAACCGAAAAAAATGGCTGTAAAGATTCCGCTAACGTTACAATTACCCAACCTGCAACTTCGCTAACAATAACAACATCACAAACAAATGTTAACTGTAATGGAAACTGCAATGGAATCGCATCGGTTACCGTTACAGGCGGTGCACCAGTTTATACTTACAACTGGAGCAACGGAGGAACAACCTCATCAATTAGTAATCTTTGTCCCGGGGTTTATAAAATTGTAGTAAAGGATGCAAATGGCTGCAAGGACTCAGCGAATGTCACAATTACCCAACCTACTCCACTTTCAATTTCTACCACCCAAACAAATGTAAACTGTAGTGGAAATTGTATTGGAACTGCCACCGCAACTGTTTCCGGTGGAACACTTGTGTACACCTATAAATGGAGTAACGGGGCCACCACATCCTCTATTATTGGGCTCTGCGCAGGAGTATACAAACTAGTAGTTACAGATAATAACGGATGTAAAGATTCAGTGAATGTGAATATCACTTCACCAACCCCAATAACTCTTACTATAGTACAAACGAATGTTAAATGTAAAGGAGATTGCAATGGTACTGCCACTGTTACTGCTTCTGGTGGATCAACTCCATATACCTATAAATGGAGCAACGGTGCTACAACATCTTCCATCAGCGGGCTTTGTGCAGGAGTTTATAAAATTGTTGTAACTGATAATAAAGATTGCAAAGATTCCGTAAATGTAAATATTACACAACCCGCGAATGGATTAACTATTAACACTTCTCAAACGAATATTAGTTGTAATGGAAATTGCAATGGAACTATTACTGCTACAGTTACCGGCGGAACACCGATTTATACTTACAAATGGAGCAACGGTGCAACTACTGCATCCATCAGCGGATTATGTGCAGGTAATTTTAAATTGGTAGTTACTGATTCTAACGGTTGTAAAGATTCTATTACTATTGCCATCACTCAACCTTCCCCGCTTATTCTAACAACTACACAGACAAATGTGCCTTGTAATGGAAACTGTAATGGTACAGCATCGGTTACTGTATCCGGAGGATCACCAGCCTATACTTATAAATGGAACACCGGAGCAACCACTACTTCTGTAAGTGGCCTGTGCCCGGGAACTTCTCGCATTGTTGTAACAGATGCAAATGGATGTAAAGATTCTGTAGATATATTCATCACACAACCTACGGCATTAACCATTACAACAACTCAATCGAATATAAATTGTAAGGGAAATTGCAATGGAACAGCAAGTGTCACAGCAAGCGGAGGTTCGCCTGCCTACACTTATAAATGGAGTACTGGTGCTACAACAACTTCCGTTAGTGGTCTCTGTTCCGGCATCTACAAAATTGTTGTAACCGATTCACATGGCTGTAAAGATTCTGTGGATATTACCATCACTCAGCCTGCAAGTGCTTTATCTATTAATTTATCTCAAACAAATATTGCATGTAATGGAAGCTGCAATGGGTCAGTTGTTGCAACTGTTTCAGGAGGAACTCCTGCCTATACATATAAGTGGAGCAACGGCGGAACAATATCTTCTATAAGCAACCTTTGTGCCGGTAATTATACACTCGTAGTAACTGACGCTAATGGTTGTAAGGATTCTGTTATTGCTATCATAACTCAACCTACTCCACTCACTATTATAGCCAGCCAAACTAATATTTCCTGCAATGGAAATTGCAATGGAACAATTTCTGCTACAATCTCAGGTGGAACACCGGGATACTCGTACAAGTGGAGTACAGGAGCAACTACTACTACTATCAGTGGTTTATGTGCAGGTAATTACAAATTGGTTGTTACCGATAAAAATGGTTGTAAGGATTCTGTAAGCATCAATATCACGCAACCAAATGCGATAAATATTTCAATGTCGCAAACGAATGTAACATGTCTTGGAAATTGCAATGGTACGGCATCAGCAACTGTGACAGGAGGAATACCAACCTATACTTACAAATGGAATACGGGTTCTACTATTTCGAATATTAGCGGGCTATGTGCCGGAAATTATACGTTGGTAGTTGCTGATGCAAGTGGATGTAAAGATTCAGCAATTGTTTCCATTACTCAACCAACTTCAGCACTTACTTTAAGCACATCAAATACCAATGTACTCTGTAACGGAAATTGCAATGGAGCGGCAACGGTAAATGCCTCCGGAGGAACTCCTGCTTATACTTATAAATGGAGTAACGGACAAACTACTGCCACTGCTAACACTCTTTGTGCAGGTAATTATACTATTGTTGTAACCGATGCAGGTGGCTGCTCAGAAACAGCAATAGTAACTATTACTCAGCCTTCAGCAATCAGGGATTCTATTACATCTATCACAAATATATCTTGCAATAGTTCCAATGATGGAGGTGCAACCATTGGTGTTAAAGGAGGAACAGCACCATATACTTATTCCTGGACCCCTTCGGGTGGAAATAGTTCTACTGCCACTAACCTTACTGCAGGAAATTATACTGTAACAATAACTGATGGTAATGGTTGCCAAAGCACCTTACGTGTTACTATCTCGCAACCTCAACCAATTTCAATTTCAATAACGCAAACCAATTTAACCTGTAGCGGAAACTGCAATGGAACAGCAACTGCCAATGCAAGCGGAGGAACGTTGCCTTATACCTATACATGGAGCGTTAGCCAAACCACGCAAACAGTTACCGGTTTATGTGCTGCCTCTTATACGGTAGTTATACTGGATAACACAGGTTGTTCTTCATCAGCAACGTTTACCATCACCTCTCCTGCCCCTCTAATAGCAACCATTATTTCCAATAAAATTTCCTGCCATAATTCTTGTGACGGAGTAGCAATCGAAAATGTATACGGCGGAACTGCACCTTACACTTACACAGTTTCAAATGGGTCTTCAAACCTTACTTATTACAACGATACCTTATCTAACTTATGTCCCGGTATCACATATACTATTACAATCACAGATTCAAATAAATGTACTTATATCGATAGCATTCGATTTACAAATCCTGCCGCAATTGCCGAAACTAATACAGTTAGCGGCTCCAGTTGTAGCAGTATGAACGATGGTTCCATTTCATTATCTGTAAGCGGAGGAACCCCATCTTATACATTCTTGTGGTCGAATGGAGCAACAACTCAAAACCAGAATAATATTTTATCAGGCACCTATACAGTAACAATTAAGGATTCCGCAGGATGTACCTTGACAGATACAATTATAGTACCAACCAATAAAACTGTTGTTGCAGTTGCAAGTCGTGATACATCGGTTTGTGCAGGCAATCCTATTACATTAATTGGCACAGCAAGTATTAATGCGGTCACTTACAAATGGCTGCAATTACCGGGTTTCAATGATATAAGTGATACATCATTCGTTACAGTGACTCCTAAAATTACCACAACGTATATATTGATTGTAAGCAATGGTGGATGTACTGACACTACATCAGTAACCATTACCATTAATGCTTCCATTGCAGTTGATGCAGGCCCTACTCAATATATTACACCAAATCAAACTGTGACAATTGGCGGAAGTCCGACAGGTCCGAATGGTTCTACTTACTTATGGGAACCAGGATATGGACTTAGCGATAGCACTGTTGCAAACCCTGTTGCATCACCGTCAGTTACTACAACCTATACCGTTTATGTAGATAATCCAAATGGCTGTCCGGGCTCGGATACTGTTACAGTATTTGTTGTTCCGCAAATTGTAATTCCCGATGGCTTCTCACCGAATGGTGATGGCCAGAATGATGCTTGGATCATCGGATTTGTAAACGGTTTCCCGGGTGTAGTGGTAGAAGTTTATAACCGTTGGGGAGAATTATTATTCCGTTCTGTTGGATATAAGAACCCATGGGATGGCACTTATATGGGAAAACCGGTGCCTGTAGGAACGTATTATTATGTCATCAATCTTCACGACCCTCGATTTACCCAAACCTATACAGGCCCAGTTACAGTATTGAGATAAACACACAAAACCATGCGTAAATTACTTTTCATACCGGTTTTAATTGTACTGCTTACGGGTGCGGTAACTGCGCAGCAGTTGCCACTTTACAGCCAGTACATGCTGAATGATTTCTCCATGAACCCAGCTGTTGCTGGCACCCAGGATTTTTTCAATGTTAAATCTGACAACCGCTTTCAATGGATTGGGATAACAGACGCACCAAGAACCTATATTCTAACTTTCGATGGCCCTATTAATCCGTATCATATAGGTATAGGAACATATGTTTTCACTGATATTACGGGTCCAACAAGACGTACAGGATTTACCACCTCCTACTCCTATCATCTGAAATTAAACAACACGCTTAATCTCTCCATGGGTTTGTCGGTAGGAATTTTACAATTTGCTGTTGACGGACAATCCATATCACTTCAATCTACAGGAGACCAGGCTTTGGTAAATCAATTAATGTCAGCTTTAGTTCCGGATTTTGGAGCCGGAATTTATTTGTACGGTTCGAAATTTTATGCCGGCGTTGCTGCTCCACAAATCATTCCTATCAATGCAAAACTAAACTCCTATGCCGATGCAAAAGATATAATGGTGACTCACTATTATGCAACCGCAGGCTATAATTTAGATCTGGGAAATAACTTCAGTTTAGACCCATGTATTGTAGCAAAGTATGTATACCCTGCCCCACCGCAATTGGATATGGGTGCACGGATTTTATACATGCAGCAATTCTGGCTGGGCGGCGGATTCCGAACTATGGATGCGGCTTATGCCATGCTTGGTTATGTGTACCAAAAAAATCTGACTATTGGATTTTCGTATGATTATCCGGTAACCGACATTCATAAATATAGTTTTGGGACAACCGAATTTTATGTTGGAATACGGTTCAATAAACATAAAACACCTGATAAACCTCAGATGTAGAAATCAGTGATAATTTTTAGTATTGAATTTCAAAAAGAGTTGCCTCTTCAGAACTTCCTTCTTGCCTTATCGGTTTTAATTTCTGCGGGTATTTATCCCGAATAGGAATAAACAATCTGTCCATGGTATTTATATAGCCCTGATCGGGAGTATTCGGATTCAACCGGAGTTTAGCGAGCATAATATACCTCACATTATTTCGCTTAAACCATGCAATTATTGAGTCTGCGTTATTTGCATTAATATTATCCGTTTTAGTTACATTAAAGAATGGACGTCCATTCGCATAGACCGAAGACATAGGTCCTTTACGGCAAGCCACTATTGAATCTTTTGGCAAGTTTTGGCACCATTGGCTCAACTTTAAATAATTAACCCAATCGTTTGTATATCCCGCAAATATATCTCCTTTGAGATTTTTACTGAGCGACGGAAGATTCTCTTTTGTTTTAGAAAAAGTTGAGGATAACCCCACAATACTTAAAAAAACAACCAGACAAACTAATAGCATTTGCGATGCCCATGCAGCCTTTTTAAATGCGTCGTAAAAACCATAAATAAAGAGCAACAAATAAAGAGGAACAAAAACCATGATCAGCCTCGGTTGATCCCATTGAATCTGTAGTACCAAAAATGTAATTCCTGTTAAACTTAAAGCAAATAAAGCAGTAGCCAGCAAATAGATATTCTTTGAACGGACAACGCGGTAAAGACAAAAGATAAATACAAGAACAAATGTTACTGTAAGCCCGGTAATGGTGTCTGGAGCATCAAACGAACGCAAGCCCATGATCTGAAAAAAACGTTTAGATAAATACAAATCGCTGTTTTGGAAAAACCGCAAAATAAAACCATTGAAGGTTTCATTACCATCAGCGGCGTTGTATGCGTTCTTCTGCAAGTACTGACTGCTTTGCTGACCAAACTGGCTTGGGGCATGCCACAAAATTTTTTCTAAAAAATTCACGGGAATATAGAATACCAGAAAAGCCGCAAACAGATAAAAAATGTATTTGTACTGCTTACGGACAAGAAAATAAACGGTCATTCCTCCAATTGCAAAAATCCCAACTGTTCTGGCTGAAGCCATCAGAAATATCATGAGCCCGACAACCAGCCAGCTTTTCCATGATTCCTTAATAGATAGATTATTGTTGTTCTTAATTCTATCGAGTAATTTAAAGAAGTAAAAGAAAAACACAAACTGCAAAGCCATGAAGAATGCTTCACTATAGGTAAGGCTGGCATAACTTAAGATAAATGCATTTATTGCCGTAAGCAACATTACCGAGTAAAGTACAAATGATGGAACCCTACCTTTAAATGCTTTATAAAGAAAAAGAAGTGCAACGAAATTACAGATAAGAGAAAGGACTTTCAGGAAGATGACATTGATACCAAGAAAAGAGACAAAAACACTCAGGAACATAGGGTATAATGGGCCTTGAAATGACGGGAATGTTCCTTTATGCAAAAAATCGTACGCACGCAAAATATAGGTTGAATCATCACCACCAATATCCATACGTGCCTGGAAAAGCAACAAAGAAAATAAGCCTGCCAACCCAAAAATCACTATTAATAAACCTTTGGAATTTTTATCGATCCATTTATCTGCCGAACTTAAAAGTGTTGTAGGCTCTTTCTTTACGGCCGAATAAACAGGCGGCCTTTTATCCTTTGCTTTTGCCTGATTTGATCTGCTGTAAGGTTTATTTGGTTGGGTCATTGGATTAACCTTACAGGTTTATTTTAAAGTTAAAGTAGACTCCCCTATTTCAGCCTCGTCGGCGTATAGCTTAATAATGTATTTCCCTTTTACAAACCCAACGTTGCTTTCACAATATACTGCCAGGCTCATCTCACCATTTGCATAATCAAATGTTTGCATACCCGAATAAAATCCTTTGGTACCTTCAAAGTTAAATAAACTGGCTTCGTCAGCACTTTTCGATAATTCTTTAGCTTCGGGCGAAATGACACGGATATAAACCGTTTTATTCCCAACAGGTGTAAGCCTGTTTGAAGGAATGGTAAACTGCACTTTTAACTTTTCCGCTTTACGGGCTTTCTCGGTAGTAACTTCTTTTTTCCCAAATCGGAAAAACACTCCTTCAGAAGTAATAGCGGTAGCCTGTAACAACGAACCTTTTATCACTTTTTCCTGAAGGTCACTCTTTTCCTTTTTAAGCTCTGAAGTAGTTTTCTTTTCGTCGTTCAACGACTGAACAGCCACATTTCTTTCTTTGGTTAAGGTTTGATTGAGGGTATTCAGTGAATCAATTGTATGAACAAATCCCTGCATAACCCTGCGGAGGGTGGCTGCTTCCTTCTTCAACTGTGAAATTATATAAGGATCATTTTTATATTTTTCAGCCTGTTGCATTAAATACGTAATTGAATCCTTCTTGCTATCCAGTTGGGCTTGGATATCCTTATTATTAGTTTTTAAGTTGGCGTATTGAGCCTGCAATCCAATAAGGTCGGTAGTTAAGCTGTCTGTGCGGTATTTCTCAACCTCCACAATTTTTACCTTTTCAACTACGGTTTGGCGTTCATTCCAATATTGCCAGCCAAGTATTACTAAAAGCAATAACAGTATTACAATAATAATGATAAGAAACCTGTTACGGCTCTCCTTTTCTTCCGGTTTAATGTTTTCAGGTTCAGTATTTGGCGTATCCATATGTTATTTTGAAAAAGCACACAAATGTAGTATTTTATTTTAGTCCTGTTTAAGGGCTATTATCTGCCATAACTATGGTTTCAAGGTCATCCGAATCTTACCCCTGAAAGTTTTTGTAAGAATGTCATAAAAGTAAAGGCAAAATTTTAATACTTTCGCCGGACTACGGAAAAAAGAAATTATGAAAGACAAAATACTGGTAATTGGTGCAGGTGGCCAAATTGGCAAAGAACTGGTTGAAGAACTTTGCAAAATATACGGAAATGATAATGTGATAGCTTCCGATATCAAGCATGATATTTCAGCCCCATGCATTTATGAAAAAGTAAATGTTATGGATGTGCATAGCGTTACATCTATAATAAAAAAACACAATGTAAAAGAGGTTTACCTTTTGGCAGCATTGCTTTCCGCTACTGCAGAAAAATATCCTGAACAAGGCTGGAAACTGAATATGGAAGGGCTATTAAACGTGCTTGAATTAATGCGCGAGAAAGTTATAGATAAACTTTTCTGGCCAAGTTCCATTGCTGTTTTCGGACCAAATACTCCAAAAGTTAATACTCCCCAGTTCACAGTTATGGAACCCAGCACAGTGTATGGGATCAGCAAACAAGCGGGAGAACGCTGGTGCGAATATTATTTCCGCCGGTATGGAACAGATGTAAGAAGTTTGAGGTACCCCGGGCTTATCAGTTACAAGTCGCCTCCGGGTGGCGGAACTACCGATTATGCTGTTGATATTTATCACGAAGCTTTGAAAAGTGGCAAATATGAATGTTTCCTGAATAGTGAAACCGTATTGCCTATGATGTATATGCCTGATGCACTCCGCGCTACCATTGGCATTATGCAGGCCGATGCAGATAAAGTTAAAATACGTTCTGCCTATAATCTTGCAGCTATCAGCTTTTCACCAAAGGAAATTGCTGCCGAAATTAAAAAGCATATTCCTGCGTTTGAAATTTCTTACAAGCCCGATTCAAGACAAGCTATAGCCGATAGCTGGCCTCAATCAATAGACGACCGTGAGGCCCGTGAACATTGGGGATGGAAACATCAATACGCGCTTGATACTATGACCACTGATATGCTTCTTCATTTAGGCGAAGCGAAAAAATAAGTTGTTGTGGGACATAGAAAACTTAAGAAGTTTGCTGAAGTAGAGACTTTTTCCAATGTATTTCAAACACACCTTTTCCCGGAAGATGGTAAAGTATTTCCGTTGAAAGGAAAATGGAAAACAGACTATTTCAAAAACGATAATCCGATTACACTTGAGCTAGGTTGTGGCCGTGGAGAATATACGGTTGAACTTGCTAGACGGTTCCCCAACCAGAATTTCATAGGCATGGATATTAAAGGTGCCCGCCTGTGGAAAGGTGCTAAGGCAGCCATTGAAGAAAACCTTGCCAATGTGGCATTCGTTCGAAACCGGATTGATTTTATAGAGACTTATTTTGCCCAGGATGAAGTAAATGATATATGGATCCCTTTCCCTGACCCATACCCGGGAAAGGCCCAAAAACGACTTGTTGCCCCTCCTTTTATAGCCCGGTATCGCAAAATTTCTCCAGCAAGAACTGTGGTTCATTTGAAAACAGATAACCATGAGTTATATGAATATGCACTGGAACAAGTAGCTGAACACAAATACCCTTTGTTGGCTTCTTCTGCCAATGTTTATAACGATGCCACTAACCTTGGAGTTGAGCGGTTTACCTTGCTTACAGAGATACAAACCTATTACGAAAAACTGTTTTTAACCATCGGTTCAAAAATTCATTATGCAGAGTTTAGTATTTAGATGTAATTTAGCAACCCAATAATTAAGACCATGAAATTCATAGCCGAAATAGATGTAATGCCTCTGAAAGCTTTGCTCGACCCACAGGGACGTGCGGTAACCTCTGTATTAAAGAATATGGGAATGCCTGAATTCGAGAATGTGCGCATTGGCAAACATGTTACCCTTGAGGTAGAATCGGACTCGGAAGCAAACGCTAAAGTTAAGGTAGAAGAAGCCTGCAAAAATCTACTCGCCAATCCTATTATGGAGAGCTTTCACTATTCTATTAAGGCGAATTAAGATACCTTTCCTTTACGCAAGAATATGCTTAGGTGACAATAGACACCTACATGTCATTTGATTTTATTTTTTATATCCAACTGTGTTCATTTCGATATATAATTGATTTGACAAATTAACAGAGGCTAATAGGGTTATTACAGGAAAAATAACAGGGAATTTAACAGAGAAATAATAATATCTAAAAAAAGTAAGACATTGATATTCAATGGCATTAATTTTCATTTTCCTGTTAATAACAGAGAAAAATAGTGATTTATAGCAAACATATGTATATGTTTTTTCATTTTTGCTATAACTATTACGAGCATTTACAGTTATCTTCCGGTTTATCATACCCCAAAGATATTCCCTGAAAAAGTGTTTTCTTAAAAAGTCAATGACTTGTTTATTACTTCACTCATTTGCCATTTGAGATGACGGCCGCTCTAATGAAAAATATTTCTACCCAACCTTTAAAACTATATTGACGTATTAGTTTTATATTTATACAATATTTTTTATTATTACTTCATAACAACCCGTTAGTCATGAAAAAAAATAAATACCTATCCTTGGTTAGTTTTTTGGTTTTCATTTCAATTAATGCCACTTCCCAACTAAAATCAACCTTAACTATTAAACCTCCTGTTATTTTAAGAATTACTGTGAGCCATGATACATTATGTCCAGGAGATACATTAATGATGTTTGTCAACAAATTGAACGGTGCGACTTATATTTGGAGTCCGGGCGGTGAAACAACAGACACTATTTATGTTAATCCTTTTACCACCACTAGTTATACCGTTATTGTAAATCAAGGCATAAACAACTACAGGGACAGTATCACAATCACAGTAATACCTCTTGATCACCCAACAATTAAGGGAACAGGTTCTGTTTGTAAAGGTCATAAGGATACTTTATATATAAATGGCGCCTCTACCTATTTATGGAGCAATGGTAAAACAACTTCCACTTATTTTACAGGACCTATATTTGGAGATTCAATGATATATGTAACTGCATTCAACCAAATTGGATGCACTGTTACCGACTCCTTTAAAATTACTATGGACATTTGTACAGGAATTAATGAAGTTCAGAATTCCAATCAATTCTATATTTCTCCCAATCCTAACAATGGCATTTTTTCAATTTCAATCAGACAACCTGAACTTATTTCAGAGGTTAAAACGATTGAAATTTATAATGTCATGGGGGAAAAAGTTAATTTTGGGATCCTAAAACAGGTTCAGGGTGACTACAGAATTAATATGAGTCAACAACCGATTGGAATATATTTCTACCGTATTATGGATGAAGGTGGAATACCAATTGGAACTGGCAAAATAATCACTGATAGATAAGTTCACTAACAATTATTTGCCTATTGTATCACCCATTTGCCATGGGCAATGGCAGCATCGTTTTCAATAAGCGACCAGATATAGGTGCCCGCCGAAAGAGCTTTTAAATCTAGTTTATAGGTTCCGTTCCCTGCTATTGGCAACTCACTTTGTTTCCTTCCGTCTATTGTAAAAATTTGTAAAGTACAATGCTGAAGCGGTTCGGAGGAGTTAATCAAAATATTGGTTTCATTATGGAATGGGTTGGGATATGCTTCCACCTTAATCTTAGAATTATCGGAAATTGAGAAAATACCATTTGGTATTTTACCAATTGGAGTGGCGTTGAAGAATGTATTCTCTTTCCCGGTGCGCATATCGCTCCACGAAACGTAAACCCCTGAATCAGATACACCGCAACCCAAAAAATCATCACCTCTTTCAATCAGAACAGGTGGAGAAATAGTATCACTCACCAGGAAATTAGGTGCATAACTATCGCCCCCGTTTTTGGATATAGCCGCATATATCTGGTATGCTGCACTATCGCCCCGGCCTGTGTTGCGCCTGTCGCGCCAGGCAACTCCATAAGTTCCATTCTGTGCAAAACTTCCCCAGCTTAAATCGTGACAGGTATCAAAAGCACCTTGCTGGTCATCATTGATACGTACCGGGCCATTCCATGTTTTTCCTGCATCGTGTGTGTTGTAAGAAACAATGTCCGGTTCACCATAATGATTTGTAGCTCCGGTAACAACTAGGTTGTTCGTGTCAGTAGGATTAGCGGCAATAGATATTCCGCTTTTCAGCAACGAATCGGCAGTAGGAATAACATCCACCGTTGTATAGTTTAAAGCAGCGTGGGTCGTAAATGTAGTTCCTCCATCATATGATTTAACCACGATTAACCTTGCATATGGACTATATGTTGGGTAATACGAAAAGTATGCAGCGTATAAGGTTCCGTTGGCGGCAATAGTCAAAAAGGCTGTAGCATCTTCAATTAAGCCAGAGGGAATACTGTCATCCAAACGCTTTATAGGAGTCCATGTAGCTCCGCTATCGCTAGAATAGGTGAACCATGGATGATGGGGCTGGGGAGCAAAATAGGCATTCTGGGTGGTTACATAAACCCGGCCTGCATAAGGCCCGTTACTTCCGTCAGCTGCAATCCAGGGCCTGTCAACCGGAAGATTAGGCTGTGCCAAGTATGACACAGCTTTCACAGGTGTTTTCCAGGTAATGCCACCATTCGTGGAACGGGCAACCATAACGTATCCCGAATCGCTGGAATGCAAACCGGTAATATCAATAAAGGCAAGGTAAACACAACTGTCCTTGCCAAAATACAAGGTGGGGTCCGGAGAGTTGAAGCTCGGGTAAAGATGAGGCAATGTTTGTAAGGGTGTCCATGTTTTTCCTCCATCGAAAGAAGAACGGGTAGCAATGGCATTTTTTAGGCTTGAAACTGAAAAATAGATCCAAGCGGTTACTAAATGTTTAGGATTTTTCGGATTAACAACAAGGTTACATTCCCCATCCCAGAATGGTGAATTGGACAGATTTATATTCTGAGCATTCGAAAAAAGCGAAGCCATGCAAAATGAAACTGCAAAGCTGAAGAGGATAATTCTTTTTTTCATGAATTGAAATTATTCAATTAGGACAACCGACATTCCGGATGGTTTAAATGCAAAGTTAGGAAAATATGAGGTACTCACCCCTGCGCCCCGCATTTGCCCCAAACCCCTATTTCTATGATAAAACCAAATAATATTCAGTATTTCTTTTCAAAACGGCAAAGACTCTATGAATAAGTTTGTTCCTTATAGCATTGAGCACGCTCATTTTGTTTTTACCTTCGGCTACCTTTCTTTCA
>CAIPDV010000118.1 GCA_903863935.1 uncultured Bacteroidota bacterium | reverse complement strand
GAGCCGCCTCATGGCTGCCTGCAAAGAGATAGTTCTTTCTACCCAGAGCAACGGGGCGTATTACGTTTTCCACCAAGTTATTATCTATTTCCAACTTGCCGTCTGTTGCATAAAGGCTGAGTTTTCCCCACCTTCCCAACGCCACAAAAGGGGCAGAAATCAACATAAAATCAACCCAAAATCAGTTTTTAAGTACCTCCGGGACCACTGAAATAAAGAAATTTAAGCCTGTAAATGAATAAGTTACAGGCTTTCTTTTTTTGATTCCGGATAGTTTTTTACACTTACAATAAGTCACCCCTATTTTTTAATACAATTAGTAGCAGTGAAGTGCAAAACAAGAGGAAACTAAAAAGTATATAAAAAATTCCATTTCTTTTTCCTCTTTTTTTATCGTCTACAGACTCTGATCTATACGTGTTCATGATTTTTTCGAAATTATTCTTTCTTGCAAATAAGAAAAATAGAATTGAAATTAGAACCGCGCATAAAGAAATCACCTCTATTTTTGACAACTGAGGTATTGAAAATAATTTACCAAAACAAACAAACAACAACAGCAATATAGCGGTAAAGTTCAATATTAATAGGATTGCCATTCCACATATAGCTCCAAATTTGGCGGAACCTCCCCTATAGCCGACATTAATTTGCAATTGATAAAGCCGGTAATAAATTGCATTTAAAAGTTTCATTCTTCAAATCTAATTTAGTAATAGAAAGAATATTGATTTAAGATTTTTTATAACCTTATGCTATATCCTAGGTTTATCTCGCTGAAGTCGGCCTGGCCGAAATTAGCGTTAATATCTGCACCAACAAAAACATTGAAACGAGGTTTTTTGTAGGGGTCTATTAAATAATAATTCAAGCCTAAACGCATTGGGAAAGTACTCTTCAGGAAATAAAAAACGGTAGCGGTGCTACCCTCATACTTTTCATAAAAGGCACGATAGAAAGGCCGGTATAAATTTATGCCACCTTCAATATCCATACCAAAATGGCCTACCAGAAATTCGCAGCCCAATGAAAAAAATATGTTGGAAGCTTGCCATGTTGTGAAAGGCTGACCGGTATAATCCAATAAATTTCCATAGTCACGGTAAGTAAGGCCGGCCCTCACTTTAAGATGATTTTTAAAAATAATTCCCCCGGAAACAGCAGCTGAAAGAACTCCATACTTCGATCCTCCTGGCGGTCCGAAAGCACCACCACGCTCATGCATTCCTGCACCGGTGCGTAGTTGTAAAAAGTAAGTATTGGGAATTTGTTCTTTGATTTTTTCAGGGAATAAAAAATTGGGATCGGGTGACTTTGTGTTAAACTGTGCGCTCAGTCCAATCATTCCAGAGTTTAGTCCTACATTAGGCAGTTGGGTATGACCATTCGAGCTATGGCAAAACCCTCCGCATAAACGAAGATTAAAATTTTTAGTCACCCATAAACTGCGATAGAGAAATAATTTGAATGCCCAGGTAAACGATGAACCAATAGGTGAATTAGCAGTATCGGTAATGACATTATAATGTTTGGTAAAATAAGATGCTCCAATACCAACTTTAAAAAACCAGGTATTCTTAATTCTCCTTGCAGTATTAAAGGTAATAAAAGGCATAATTTCAAGTTCATTGCCAAAAACACTTTGATTGCCTAACTGAGAAAATGTGAAGGACATTCCTACATCAGGATGATTGTAATAGTTGGCCCAAATTTTATTATCGACATTTGATACCCCTATATTTAAAACAAATGTTTCCTTAACACCGGAAGGTGGATACTGCTGGTAATTTGGCGCAATCTTACCGGCGAGCAATTCAGGTTCAATAAAAAACGAGTGGCATGATTTAATGGAATCAGTTTGACTGCTGCTGATAAGTGACTGAAAAAGTAAAAGTAAAATGAAACTGATTTTCCTGCTCATGCAATTGATGATGGGACAAATGTATAAAAAGTATAATGGAAATATGAAAATAAAACCGGGTTACTCAACAACTATTACTCCATTAATTTTTTGCAATTGAACGTACGTATAGTAATAGCGTTCAATCAAGGCATCTTCAGGTTTATTGACAGAGGCGAGTTTGCCGCTATCAAAAATAAAAACCATGAGCATACTTTTTTTTATGTTTTTATCCCACGCATTTTTTTGACATAAACCCAGCGTGTCAATATCTTTTGTTTGTCCCGGGCTAATTTCAAACCGGTTTGTGTTTGCCAATAAAAATTTGGTGCTGGTAAAATTCAAAGTAAGATCAGGATAATTATACCCTAAAATGCAAACAATGTTTTTTGAAAGTTTGTTTTCGATCTTTACATTGTCATTGGAAGCAGGGGTTGGTTTGCATCCCCAAAACGACAGCAAAAAAATAAATGAAGAAAGAAGAAACTTATTCAACTTAAAGTGATTTTACCTGACTACTTAACCATTGGTACAAGCCCTCGGATACCCATGTTCACAACAGTATCGCCGTCTAATGGTTCATACACTCCATTCATGTTGGCATCTTTCCATTCAAAACTTTTATTGGTGGAAAGTGATACAATAATGGTATCATTCACAGTTTCTTTGCCTGTTATCGTTAAAGGGGTTGAAAATTGTCCTGTAACCACACATGAGCCCGGAGGAATAGGAGAGGTTGAAGCAATAGGGTTGGGAACGGTAGTTGCCGGAGCTTGGCCTGTTACCACATTGAAAGGGTCTTCGAATCCCCAATATCCCTGAGCTTTGTTGCCATTTACTAGTACTGTGCTATCTTTAATTTTGTACGAGCCAATGTAGGTGTTGAATCCAACGAATGAAGCAATTGTTCCCAGTGCATTATAAATACTGTAATGCGATGCCGTCCATTTTATAGTATAATTTTGGTAAGCGAGTGAAACCCGTAACCATTGATAAGAGCCTGGCGCAACACTACTGATAGGACAAGAGTAAAAGGTTGCTCCCTGGCCTACAATTGTGCATTTACTGAATTCGATTGCAATATTTGATCCGCTACCAACTTCCGGGGCACGGTATAAAACCTGGCCACTTCCTAATTGAGTAAATGCCGTTTGAGCTAATTCAATATAGTGTGAACTCATTCCATTAAAAACTGGAGACTGGCCGGAGTGACCTACAGGCATCGTGTCAGGCTGGCCAAAGTTGTTCAGCCTTGTTTGGGTTGAATCGAACTTAAAAATGAAAACAAGTTGCGGGCCTGTGGGAATGGTATTATTGGTTGTATTGGTAGTAGTGGTTGGCGAATCTTTATGGCAGGCATTAAGAAATAGTATGGCTGAAAAAAATAAAATTCCTGTAAAAAAAGTGAACTGTTTAATTTTCATGGTTTGTTTAAATGAGGCGCAAAGATAGGGAATTGGACGCATTTACCCGTAATGAATGTACGGAAATTAATAAATTCGCTTTAAATAATAAAGTGGAAATGGATACAAATTTCAAATCATTTAAGGAGTTTTATCCTTTTTATTTGCAGCAACATTCTGAGGTTGTTTGCAGAACGCTGCATTTTATAGGTACACTGTTTGGTCTGATTTTTCTTGTAATTGTTCTGGCAGCGTTTAATAATAAATGGTGGGCATTTGCCTCACCTTTGTGGGGTTATGCCTTCGGATTCATAGGACACTATTTTTTTGAGCATAATAAACCGGCTACCTTCAAAAATCCTTTCTACAGCTTTGCTGCCGACCTAGTTATGTTTACAGAATTGCTGACTGGAAGAATAAAATTTAACAGCAATAAGTCTTAATTATGTAAGGTTTTAAATTTACAGAGGTTTCAACTCTTTTCCCCACTTAATACCGTCCCAAATTCTTTCGTGGAAGAAGTATGCAACCGTAGTGTAAACGTTACTGATCAACATAAACCCTAATGCAATTTTTGCCTGCCCCGTAAACAGGTAAACCGTAGTAAAGTCCAGAATAATTATAACTATCCGGTAGGATATCGACTTAACAATCGATCGTTTGAAGGTATCTTTAAGTATGTGTTTCTGTATTTCCTGATTTTCCATAGTTGGTGTTTTAAATTTTCCTGGTAGTATCAAACGTGGGGAATGCAGGTTCAATGATCAAAGTTAATTCATTTTTGACGGGTAATAATTCCTAACTTTGCAATAATCTGACCTGAAATGTGTTACTATAAATTCATTCATCGCAGCATTTGAAAATTAAACTTAAAATACGATTGGGGGTTGTCCTGCTGATTTGCTTATTAAATAGTTCAGGCTTTTCTCAAAGCTATTTAATTACAAATTTTTCAGGATTGCGTCGTTTTGGCTTTTCCGGTGATGGAGGCCTTGCATCGAATGCGCATCTCGGAAATCCAATGTGTGTATATGCCGATAATTCGGGCAATATTTTTATTTCAGATTGGGGAAATTCAAGATTAAGAGAGGTGAATATTTATGGCATAATTAATACCATTGCAGGAAATGGAGTTTATGGATTCTCAGGAGACGGAGGCCCTGCAATAGCTGCCGAATTGAGTGGCCCGATGGGAATATTTGAGGATAAATATAAAAATATATATGTTGCCGATATCGGGAATGAAAGGATACGAAAAATTGATACCAATGGAATTATAAGCACCTATGCCGGTAATGGAGCTTATGGTTTTTCAGGCGATGGTGGAATTGCAACACTGGCTTCATTTGAAGACCCTGCAGGAATATGTGGTGATGCATCAGGAAATATTTACATAGCAGATGAATTTAATAACCGTATTAGAAGAATTGATAAAAACGGTTTCATTACAACTTTTGCAGGCAATGGTGTAAGCGGCTATTCAGGTGATGGAGGCCCGTCTAAATCAGCGGAGTTTTATTATCCGGCCGGAGTTTCAATAGATAATTCGGGTAATATATTAGTTGCTGATGAAAATAATAATTGTATCCGCAAGGTGAATTCGAATGGTATCATTTCAACCATAGTGGGCAATGGAGTATTAGGTTTTTCAGGCGATGGAGGCCTCGCTTCATCAGCTGAACTTTTTAATCCGGCGGGAGTAGCGGTAGACAATATTGGAAATATTTTTATTACTGATGGATTCAATAACCGTGTGAGAAAAATTGACACCACAGGAATTATTTCAACCATAGCAGGAACAGGAAAATCCGGATATTCAGGAGTGGGTGATACTGCAACACTGGCAAATATACATGATCCCATAAGTATTTCAGCAGATAATTCCGGCAACATTTATTTTGCTACTGAATTTAATAACCTGGTGCAAAAATTAACAGCAGTGTCCGAAATTGCAAAACAGCCCGCAAGTATTACAGTATATCCAAATCCAAGCCAGGGTGTATTTACAGTGGATGTAAAAAACTTTACCGCACCACTTAAGCTAGAGGTATACAATATAGTAGGTCAGAAAATAGCGTATGTTGGGCTTAACACAGAGGAAACCGTTATTAATTTAAGCACTGCATCAAGCGGGATATATTTCTACCGTGTAATCACATCCAATGATGTGGTTTTCGGTATGGGAAAGCTAGTGAAGTTTTGATCAGCTGAAAAATTATTCCGTCAGAATAATTTTCTTTGTGTCAACTTCTTCCCCATTCACAACAAGGCTGTAGTAATACATTCCGGCCACCAGGTTGTTTCCATTTATGGAAACATATTGTTCATTCTTTCCATTAATTGGAATGGATTTTTTAAGTGCGCCGTTTATATCAAACACGAGCAGGCTGGCATCCTTACTATCGGAAGGAATATAGCAATGAATGGAAGTATTTTTGTTTACAGGACACGATTTACATGGATAGAGTCGTGGTTGTTGTATATCACCAAAAGCGGAATCAGAAGAAATTACATTAACATGTTTTTTATTCGACGTCTGATTAATAGCAATACAACTATCTAATTTATGTTGCAACAGATTGACTTTTGTATCTTCCTGTTTCATTGCTTCAATTAATAAACCAACAAGGTTTCCATAAGCAACCGTTTTTATTCCGTCGCTTGTGGTTGTTACAACTTCAGGAGCCACGCGTTCAACCGCCTGCGCAATAAGTCCCATTTTTCTTGAGGATGGATAGGACAGGTCTTTAGAAGAATTATCTGCACTAGCTGTTTGTTTTAAATTGTAGGTTACCCCTTGCAACTTCAAAACTTTATTGAGTGCATTTGGAATGGTTCGAACATTTTCTTTCAGTGTTGAGTCGCTGATTGTATTCCATCCGTAAGCATAGGCCTGTCCGGTTCCGTACACATAAAATTTATCCTGACTATTATATTTAACGGTCCATGCTTTAATAGTTGTATCGTTCAACCAATTTACCCCGGAGTATCCTGAGCCGCTATTGGAATTAGAATATATGTCGAATGGATTTGTATTTAACATGCCTGTAACCTGCATCCGGTCGCCGTTATCAGAGGTTCCTCCTAAAAGGAAATTATTTGCAGACGATAAGCGCATTGTTTCTCTTCCGGCATTTGTAAATGCAATTGTATTCAATACGGGATGAAAAATTCCTGTAAGTGTATCGCCCCACCAGGAATAATCAGGAAGGCTATCAGTCGTAAAAATATTCAAGCCTTTGATATAAGGGGAGGAAATAATTGCCCCCGTATTTTTTGAGAATACAGAATTCCCGATAACCTGTAATTCAGCATTGGCAGGCGGTTGCGTAATACTACCTATTGAAATACTTCCGGTTGAATAAAGTTTCAATTGGGCATTGGAGGTAAAGGATATTAAACCAACCAAACCAAAAATCAGAGGAATTATTTTGTTGAAAGGCAAGCGGAATATTTTCATTTTATAAGTAGTTAGAATGTTAAAGTCTTTTTTTAAATCAATTGCAGGGTGTGGGAATTAAACCCAGTTCACTTCCCAGCGGCGCAGTAAAGGTTCCGTTTATTGTTATTGAGTTTACGGCACGGAAATACTTTACATCTGTGTTATTTAGTGATATAGAACCGGAGCCATTTCCAAATGTAATATCTGATTTAACCGAGAAAATATAGGATGCAAGATCAGCGTTCGTTAATAGAGTTGTACTAGTGCTACAGTCAAGTTTTAATTTATAAAGGCGCATGTAATCTATATTCATGAATTGTGGAAAAGGAGTGTTAGGACAGAAATGAAATGTAGTATCAGCAAGACCTTCTTCAATGAATAAATACATGGGGTGCATTGTCATCGTGGGGCTGTTGTAAAACTCCGCGTATGGAACATCGTCAAAGAGAAAAATAATTTTATTGGTGTTGAATTCAAGCCCATATTTATGATATGCTAAAAACAGTGGAGCCGGGCTATTAAACATAGCCTGCCCAACGGTATATTGGCCGCAGTGCCCGTCCTGGTAACTCCATCCCGAATTATTGGCACTTGCATTTGAATACAGTGGTCCGGGAATAACAGGATCAATTTCATTATGGATCATAACACAGGTTGTATCTATTGTTTGATAGGCCATCCATAAACAGGGTTGAAATTTTGCTGCGCAAGGATTTCCATTGCTGTAAAATCCCGGTAGCTGTGCATACATTTCATAATACCCATACGAATAGATCGCAGAATCGGATGCTATTCCACCCGTAGCAAATGTGCCATTATTACAAGGTACAGGTGCAAATCCGGGTCCATCGGTACGCAGTTGAAGTATTCCTCCCGAGACTATAGCATTTCCTTTTTCAAAAGCTGTTCCGCCTCCCCAATTGCAGCAATCACCACTCGGGCAATCCAGCACATGCCATTTTGCCGGGTTAACAGTGGTACCATTAAATTCATCGCTTTTGGCAGTATCAAGCTGCCAGTTCAAATCATTGGCGGGTGTTTGGCTCACTGCCGAATACTCATTTCCAATAAGCATGAAGATGTACAGTAAATAAAATATTTTAGAAAATCTCATTGACTTACTTAACTGAAGATTACGCTCCAAAGATAAAAAATATTGGCAAGCTTTTCAGGAAGAGTTGAAATATAACGCCAAGAAATACACTTTATTATAAGATGGCTATCTTTGAACGGAAATGGAACAACTAGTAGAAATAAAGAATATAATTTTTTGGGCAGGCTTGATGTTATTAGCCTCCAGTATTTTTTTTCATGCATTCGCGAAAAGCAGACCGGCAATAATTTTACTTGTATTTGCGGGTTTTTTATTTTTTGTTTATGCTGCCGTCACCATTCCAGTTTTAAATGTGTGGGATGAACGATTCCATGCACTGGTTGCAAAGAACTTAATGAAACATCCATTAATGCCAACGCTTTACGATCAGGAGTTGTTGAAGTTGCCTTATGGGTGGGCACAATCGCATATCTGGGTGCATAAGCAGCCATTATTTTTATGGCAGGCAGCCCTTAGTTATAGGTTGTTCGGGGTTAATGAATTCGCATTCCGTTTGCCGGGAATATTACTTTGCACGGTTTTAATATATGCAGCATATAGAACAGGGAAATTGCTAAGAAATAGTAATGCCGGGTATTACACCGCATTTCTTATTGCAACATCATTATATGTGGAACAATTAATATCAGGCTTTGCACCTATTGATCAGAATGACCTTGTATTTATGGCATACATTTCTTTAAGTATTTGGGCAATCGTTGAGTACCTGTTTTCGAAGAAATTCTATTGGGTTATTTTAACCGGTCTCTTTGCAGGGTTTGCCTTACTTACTAAAGAAGCAGTGGGACTGCTGGTATATTTAATATGGTTTGTATATGCTTTGCTGAAATATAAAATGAGTATTAAAGAGTACAGACCAATTATCATTTCTGTAATTATTTCATTGCTCATTTTCATTCCATGGCAGGTATATATTTTTAACCTGTATCCGGTTGAGGCAAAAACTGAATTTCAATTTAACATGCATCATTTTACACAAGTAATTGATGGGCAGGAAGGGCCTTTCAGTTTCCATTTTAAATTCATGGGCTTAATTTTTGGCTCACTTGTTCCTTTTGTAATCATTCCTGCATTGATCATTTTTTATTTAAAATCCTCGGAGAAAAAACTTGGTTTAGCCATTATATTTTCTTTGTTGTTTATTTATATTTTCTTTTCGTTTGCAAAAACTAAAATGCAATCATTTACAACTGTTGCCGAGGTACCAATGTATTTGGCACTTGCCTTTTTAATAGACTTTATTTTGGAATCAATAACACAACGGTTCAGATTTTCCCCAGGAATTAAAGCCACTATTGTAGTTGTATTTTTACTGGGCCTTGCAGGATTCAGATTTGATTTTAATTCGCTGAAAGCAAACCATGGATTTTGGGGTAAAGATGTAGATTGCTGTAATACACTCATAAGGAATAAAGGAATATTCCAAAAGTTGAAGCTGCCTGATAATTCAGTTTTGTGCAATGTGCCGGGACGGCATTATGTAGAGGCAATGTACTATACAAATTATCCTGCTTATGGTTTCATACCTAATGAAAGCCAATCTAATGAGCTAAGAAATGAAGGTAAAAGAATTGTTTTATTTAGTCCTGTTGGTAAATTACCTGATTACCTATTGAATGATAAAGGTCTGATTATTCTAAAAGACTCGCTGGGGAATTGTGAGTAGTTCCTAAATATGCCTTTTTACTTTTGATTGTATAGTGCCCTCAGTTTTTTATACTTCACATACGTAGCCCATGCAGAAAGTCTGCAAATTTGCCATCCTGCCTGCCCGTCCAAAAAACCGAGCCTCACAAAATAATCTTTGATGAACTTTACAATGGGAGCTATCCAAAGTTTCCAAACAGGTGCTTTCTTTCCTTTATCAAAAGAAGCTTTTGCATTAATGGTGGTAAAATATTCAATCTGCTTGTAATGGTCTTCTATAGTGTAGTAACTATAATGAAGTATATCGCCTTGTAATTTTCCAATTGTACTTCCTTGTTCCACTTCAAATTTATCATGCGGATTTGTTCCGCCCCATTTGCCTTTTCGTTTATCGAACAACCTCAATTTAGTGTCGGGATACCAACCGCAGTGCCTAATCCAGGAACCGCAATAATTGGTAAGGCGGTTCATTTCATATCCATCGTATTGCCAGTTAGCTTTTGTTGCTAGAATATTTTTTTTCAATTCCTCGTCCAACGCTTCATCGGCATCGAGCGAAAGAACAGTAGGATACTCTGTTTTGGTGACAGCATAATTCTTTTGTTCTATATGGCCTTCAAAGGCATGTTGAAAAAATCGCGCACCCTTGCTTTTGCAAATTTCCTCCGTTGTATCGGTCGAGAAGGAATCAATAACTACAATATCGTCCGCTATATCTTTAACAGAATCAAGGCAGCGGCCAATATTCTTCTCTTCGTTACGTGTTATTATTACAACGGACAGCTTTATCATTAAACATTAGTTTCATTGCAAAAATACCAATTTGATGTGGAATGGCTCTTTAAATTATCTTTGTAGATATATGAATGAGGAAATTCAGAACCTACTTACCGAATTAACAAAGGGTGACCGCAAGGCCCTTGCAAGGGCTATAACCCTTGTAGAGAATGAAATTCCGGGGTATGAAGAAATTCTTTCAGGCCTGAAGCAGGACAAATATGTTCCTGTGATCGGAATCACCGGACCTCCAGGAGCAGGGAAGAGTACGCTTGTAAATAGTTTGATTTCAGTTTTGGTTAGCGATGGTTCAAATCGTATTGGTGTAATAAGTGTTGATCCAAGTTCTCCTGTTCATAATGGTGCGATACTTGGAGACAGGCTTCGGATGAATGAACATTTCAATAATGAAAAAGTATTTATTCGATCATTGGCAACACGTGGAGCTTTAGGCGGACTTTCGGCAAAAGCTATTGAAGTAACAGAATTGATGCGTTGTGCAGGGTTCGACTATATACTTATTGAAACTGCCGGAGTTGGGCAATCTGAAGTTGAGATAGCAGGACTTGCAGATATTACATTACTTGTTCTAACACCCGAGGCGGGTGACGAAATTCAGGCAATGAAATCGGGTATCATGGAGATTGCTGATATATTCGTAGTGAATAAAGCGGACCGGGATGGAGCAGATGAATTCTGTAAAAACCTTTACCAGACAATGCCTTTGAAAGGAGGAAAGAATATTGATATAAAAGTAGTAAAAACGATTGCCACTCAAAATGATGGAGTAGAAAAACTTGTTGTCGCTATTAAGAAGCATCTGGAACATAAAACAAAATCTGATAAAAGTGAATTGATGGCTGAAAAGGCCTACAGGCTGATTCTTAAAAAGCGTATGCACGATATTAGTAAAGTAAAGTTGAAGCAAGATATTGAAAAGGAACTGGAACAGAATACCGTATTTAATATATATAACTTCATAAACAGGTATTGATTTTTTTGGTGTAATGAAAGAAGAAGCAATCATAAAAAATATTTCAAAGCATATTCAACTCAACGATGAAGAGAGGCAATATTTCCTGAGTATACTTCATTATAAAAAACTTGAGAGAGGGAAAGTACTTCTTAAATATGGAGAAATTGCCAAGAGCCAATATTTTGTTATAGATGGTTGTTTGCGGAATTATTCAATAGATGAAGATGGTAAAGAACATGTGATTGCTTTTGCGCCTGCTAACTGGTGGGTCTCGGATTTATACAGTTACATAACGGAGACACCCTCTGAACATACGATTGATGCACTTATCCCGACGGAGGTATTTGAAATTATGAAGTGGGATATGGATAAAGTATTTGACAAGATTCCAAAATTTGAAAGGTTTTTCAGAATACTTTTTCAGAACTCGATGGTAAACCAAATGCGGCGTATTAAGCAAGGCATGTCAGTTCCTGCGGAAGAGCGATACAAAGAATTTATAAAACAGTATCCTGATATTTTTCAGCATATACCATTAAAGCATATTGCTTCTTATTTGGGAATCTCTCCCGAGTTTCTGAGTAAAATCAGAAACAAAATAGCTCATTCCTGATTTCTTGAAATTGATTTTGAGGATGCGTACATATTTACGCTGCATTAATAACTGTTTATTCGGAAATGTATTTTTGAAGAAGATGTAAGTTCTAATGTATTCCTCCTTTTTATTGATTGTAGCGGGTTTTGGAGGGACCATGATTTTTTTGATCTGTGTTTTTGAAATCACATAACACCTATTCTGAAGAAAAAATCAGAAAGACCTGAAATATTTTTCTCTTACGTTCGGTTTTCAAAATGTTTGAAAAGGAAAAATATTTGCATACGCATCTCGTAATTAAATCATCTGTAATAGGCTTCAGTAAAGCGTTTCAGAGCAAATAATATTTTCCCATTGGTAAGATTTAAAAAATTATTTCGTGCTTATGAACATTTGAATGTTAAAAAATACTCTATATGTTGATTTCTTTTCATTAAAATTATGTCGTATTTCGTATCATAATTTAAAAACAACAACAACATGGCAACAAAGAAAGCAAAGAAAGCAGCTCCTAAGAAAAAAGCAGCTGCAAAGAAACCAGTAGCAAAGAAAAAAGCTACCAAGAAGAAATAAGGTTTAAAAAGGCTCCGAAAGGGGCCTTTTTTATTTTTGCTTTTTTATAATGTTACTATGAAATCCTGCTCCAGTCGCCTCTTTCCTTCTCCATCTGCTTAAGCTGTTCTGCAAGTAAACGATGTTTTTCCAATCCTAAATTTTTATCTTCATTCAAAATTTCCGAAGCAATAATTCTTGCCTGGCGGAGTATTGTACTGTCCTTTGCAAGGTTGGCAATTTTTAAATCAAGTATTCCGCTTTGTTGTGTTCCCATCATATCACCGGGTCCGCGTAAACGAAGATCTTCTTCCGAAATTTCAAAACCGTCATTGGTGGCGACCATAATATTTATTCTCGATTTTGCATCAGCTCCGCGTTTATGTGGAGTCATTAAAATACAATAGCTCTGATGTATGCTCCGTCCCACACGGCCTCTAAGCTGATGCAATTGTGACAGTCCAAATTTTTGTGAGCTCTCTATAAGAATAATACTTGCATTTGGAACATTCACTCCAACTTCAATAACAGTCGTTGCAACCAAAATCTGAATTTGATTTGCGGCAAATGCATTCATGGTTCTTTCTCTATCTGCAAACTTCATCCGCCCATGCATCATACCAATTGTATTGGCCGGAAAGGCTTTTTGAATTTCTTCATAACCATGAATCAAATTCTCTATATCGGAATTTTCAGACTCTTCTATGAATGGATATATCACATAAGCTTGTCTTCCTTTTTCTATTTCCCTTTTTATAAATGAAAATACTTCGCTACGTTTTGTATCGAACTTGTGCATCGTTTTAATTGGAATCCTTCCGGGTGGCATTTCATCAATCACTGAAACGTCAAGGTCTCCATACAATGTCATTGCAAGAGTGCGAGGGATGGGAGTCGCGGTCATCACAAGTATATGCGGAGGCAATTCGCTCTTGGCCCAAAGGCGTGCCCGCTGATTTACACCGAAGCGGTGCTGCTCGTCAATTACAACGAGTCCCAAATTTTTGAATTTTACTCTATCCTCAATCAATGCATGTGTGCCAACAATTATTTGTAATGTCCCGTTCTCAAGTTCTTCGTGGAGAATTTTTCTGTTTGCTTCTTTCGTGGAACCTGTTATCAACTTTACATTAACAGGCATGTCTTTCAGAAATTCTTTTAGCGTTGCAAAGTGTTGTGTGGCCAAAATTTCAGTGGGAGCCATCATGCAACATTGAAATCCATTATCAAGAGCAATCAACATGCAAAGTAAAGCGACTAATGTTTTTCCGCTTCCCACATCTCCTTGTAACAAACGGTTCATCTGTTTACCCGAACCCATATCAACCCTTATTTCACGTATAACCCTCTTTTGTGCTTCAGTTAATGGAAATGGGAGATAGCTGCGATAAAAATCATTTACATATTTATCTACTTTGGAAAAAACATTTCCTCTCACGGTTACTTCGCGCTCTGATTTATTTCTCAGCAATCGCATCTGCATGTAAAACAATTCTTCAAACTTCAATCTGAATTGAGCCTGGTTCAATTTCTCGATACTTGAAGGCAAGTGAATATTTTTCAATGCTTCTTTTCTTGGCATTAACCGCAACTTTTCTATCATGTAAGTTGGCATGGTTTCCTTAATCTCCTCTTCCAATTTTGAAAGAAGTGTACGTTCCAACCTCATTATCCCGGTCGAATCTAGCGTCTTTGATTTGAGTGTTTCGGTGCTGCTATATACAGGTTGTAAACCTGTCACCATCTCTAAATTTTCAGGAGTCATTTCCTCCATGGATGGATGCGAGATAGTTAGGATTCCTCTGAAGACAGAAGGTTTTCCAAATACAATATATTCAACATTAGGACGTAATTTTTTACTCACCCAAGTAATTCCCTGAAACCAGATCAATTCAATTCTTCCGGTATCGTCTTGCAAATCCACGATCATTCGCTGCTGGCGTTTCGGCCCGGTAATTTCAACATGAGTAATCTTGCCGCGAATCTGTATGAAAGGCATTTCCGCATTTACTTCTTTGATTTTATATATGCGAGTCCGATCGACATACCTGAAAGGGTAGAAATAAAGAAGGTCTTTAAAAGTGTGAATGTTCAACTCCTTTTTCAACGCATCTGCACGAAGTGAACCAACCCCTTTGAGGTATTCAATTGGGCTTTCTAAAAGTGTTGTAGGTTTTACCGTGAGTGCCATTAAGAAAGTAGAAAGTTTGTAAAGTTAAAAAGTAAGACGTTAATTCCACTTTATGAACTTTAAAAACTTTTGAACTTTATGAACTAAGCCCAGCCTTTCTCAACAATATCTCTGGCGTGATAGGTAATGATTAGCCCCGAACCGGCTCTTACAAAAGCATGCATGTTTTCCATTACTATACTTTTCTCATCAATCCATCCCTTGGCAGCAGCAGCTTTCACCATAGAATATTCACCCGATACATTATAACAGGCAATTGGCAAATTAGAACTGGCGCGAAGTCTGTTGATAATATCAAGATATGCGAGTGCAGGCTTCACCATTAAAATATCTGCTCCTTCTTCTTCATCCAAATATGCTTCTTGCATGGTTTCATTCGGATTGCGGAAATCCATTTGGTAGGATTTTCTGTCACCGAATTGCGGAGCAGAATCAGCAGCCTCCCTAAATGGTCCATAATAAGAGGAAGCAAATTTTATAGAATAAGACATAATTGCAGTATTCTCAAAATGATTTTTATCGAGCAACTCTCTGATTGCTCCAACTCTTCCGTCCATCATATCAGAAGGAGCAACCATATCTGCTCCAGCTTCAGCATGGGTGAGGCCCATCTTGGCAATGGCTGCAATGGAAGAATCATTATCCACATATTTATCATGAATGATTCCGCAATGGCCGTGAGAAGTATATGCACAAAGGCAAACATCGGTAATGATATAAATATCATCGCCAAAGTTTTTCTTTAATAGTTTTATGGCTTGAGCAACTACCGTGTCTTTTTTGTAGGCAGATTTCCCATCTTCACTTTTTTCTTCTCCACCACCAAACAATAAAATTTTATTGATGCCTTTTTTCAATCCTTTTTCCACATCTTTTATTAATGTATCAGGTGAAAAGTGATTGATCCCCGGCATAGAGTTAATTGGTGAAGTAATATTTTTCCCCTTCTCTACAAAGTAGGGATAAATGAGCATATCCTTGTGGAAACGGGTTTCTGCAACAAGTTCCCTTATAATGGCATTTTTTCTTAATCGGCGCGGACGGTGTATCATATTAAAATTTTGATTAACAATTAAACACTAAATATAGCCTGCAACAATCCTATCTCATCAAACGACGGAACCAGGTAAACTGATTTCACTCCAAATTGTTTGAGGGTATGAGAAGTGGCATCGCCCATGGCAATTACTTTTTGGGTTGGGCTAATTTTTTTCTTTTCAAAAAAGGCTTCAACATTCGATGGACTGGTAAATAACATGATGTCAGCATCTGGAGTATCCTCCACCGGTTTTTGGATGGTTTCGTAAACTGCTAAATCCCTCGTCTGGCTTTTATTTACAAATTGTTGCTGCACAGTTCGCATACTGTCTTTTGCTTGTGGGAATAGTACAGGAGAAGATTTTGCCAAACTCGCAAATTGCTTGCCGGTTAAACGGGTATCAGTGGAGTAGCCAATAAAATCTGCACGTTTACCATAGGTTCTGATTGCATCAGCAGTTGATTTCCCAATGGCTCCAATCTTTACTTTCCCCATTTCAGGTTTCTGCTCGAAGAAATATTTCACCGCATGTTTGCTGGAGAAAAATATCCATTCCACATTAGTTGGTATCCTGCTGAATGGTATTATTTGGAATTCTATAAAGGCAGTTCCGGAAACTTTATATCCATTCGCTTTTAGGACACGGCTGAAAAAATCGTCCTTCTTGATATCGCGGGTAATAAATACAGAGGCAGGATTTTCTGATTTTATCTTTTCTGCAAGTTTGTCCGCCCAACCTTCAGGATTGTATGTATGAAAATGATAATACCTTGGGTATGCTTTTTCTTCGGGTGCAAATGCCGCCCAGGCTTTGAAAAAGGATTTATCGTTGTCGTCCTGATGTTTCTCGCAATAAATCCCTAGAGGTAAATTGCATCCTCCTCTGAAAAGGTTAAATATTTTCCGCTCAATGGATACTATTTCTTCTACTTCCGGATGATTTATTTTATCAATTACCGCTTGCATGGTTTTATCACCTTCTCTAATCTGTAAGGCAAGTACTCCTTGCGCGGGGGCCGGAACTAATTCTTGTGGAGTAAGTTTTTCAATATGAAAATCGGAAACATCTAAACCTAACCTTTCAATAGCAGCCGAGGCAACCACTATGGCATCATATTTTTTATCACGCAGCTTTTGTATACGTGTTGGAATATTGCCACGCAGATCCTGTATCACCACATCGGGCCTGAATGCTGCCAATTGAACTTTGCGCCTTGCAGCGGAAGTTCCTACCAGAGCTTTGTCTTTCAGGTTTAATTTTCTTTTTAAATCAACACAATCTTTTTGAATCAGTAACATTTCGGAAGGATCTTCCCGATATGAAACCGCGCCAACCGTAAGCCCTTTAACAGGAGTTGTTGGTAAATCTTTATAAGAATGAACTGCTAAATCAATTTCTTTTTTCAAAAGGGCATCTTCAATTTCTTTAGTAAAGAAACCTTGCCCCTGCATTTCAGAAAAACGTTCTTCCTGTTGCTTGTCGCCTCGGGTTTTGATGATTTTCAACTCAACCTTAACGCCGGTTTTTTCCAATTCACTCGTGATAAAATGAGCCTGCCAGAGGGCAAGTTCACTACCACGAGATCCTATAATTATTTTTTTTGCCATGTTGTAAAATTACCATTACTGTAATTATAGATATTTGCAGGTCAAAGTTAGGCAGAATTACTGAAACTGCTACCTTTAATATTGTATTAAACTATAAATTTCTATGGACTCAAAAGCATTCAAGAAAGCTATAATACAGGGAATTCCGGATAATTTACCCGAAATGCCCGTTTATGACAAGAATATCAACCATGCCCCAAAACGCAAGGATATCCTGTCAAAAGAGGAGAAAAAGTTGGCAATTCGCAATGCGCTACGCTATTTTCCTGCCAAGCATCATGCCAAATTAGCCAAGGAATTTGCAGAAGAACTAAAATCTTACGGACGTATTTATATGCATCGTTTTCGCCCTGAATATAAAATGTATGCTCGCCCGATAAATGAATATCCAAGTAAATCGAAGAAGGCAGCCGCTATAATGCTGATGATTCAAAATAATTTGGATGAAGCAGTTGCACAGCACCCGCATGAACTCATTACCTATGGTGGAAACGGAGCAGTATTTCAAAATTGGGCACAGTACTTGCTTGTCATGAAATATTTGTCAGAGATGACTGATGAGCAAACGTTGGTAATGTATTCAGGCCATCCTATGGGATTGTTTCCATCCTCTATAAATGCACCTAGAGTAGTTGTTACCAATGGTATGATGATTCCCAACTATTCCAAACCAAATGATTGGGAAAAATTCAATGCACTTGGCGTAACCCAATACGGACAGATGACCGCAGGTTCCTATATGTATATCGGCTCACAAGGTATCGTTCATGGTACTACCATTACATTGTTGAATGCAGGCAGAAAAATAAAATCTGCCGGAAAAGATGGAAGCTTAGCAGGAAAAATATTTATTTCATCTGGACTAGGAGGAATGAGTGGAGCTCAGCCTAAAGCTGCTGTAATTGCAGGTGCCATTGGTGTGATTGCAGAAATAAATCCTAAAGTAGTTGAGAAACGCCACAAACAAGGTTGGGTAGATGAAGTCTATACTGACCTTGATAAACTGATTGAACGAATTAAAAAAGCAGTTAAGAATAAAGAAGCTATTTCACTCGCTTATCAGGGAAACATTGTTGCGCTTTGGGAGAAGTTTGCAAAAGATAAATTGAAAATTGAATTAGGTTCCGACCAAACATCCTTACATAATCCTTTTGCGGGAGGGTATTATCCTGTCGGTGTATCGTTAGAAGAGTCCAATAAAATGATGTCTGCCAATCCTGAAGAGTTTAAAAAGAAAGTCTATGAATCGTTGAAAAGGCAGGTGAATGCCATCCGCAAACTGACTGATGCAGGAATGTATTTCTTTGATTATGGAAATGCCTTTTTATTGGAAGCGGGTAGAGCAGGATCTAATATCTTTAAGAAAGACGGTACATTTATTTATCCATCTTATGTGGAAGATATTATGGGGCCCATTTGTTTTGATTATGGCTTCGGGCCATTCCGGTGGGTATGCACTTCGAGCAATCCAAAAGATTTACAACTAACAGATACTATTGCTGCAAATGTGTTGGAAGGACTTTACAAAAAAGCTCCGTATGAAATAAAACAGCAATTACGTGATAACATACATTGGATAAAAGAAGCGCAGAAAAATAAATTGGTAGTCGGTTCGCAAGCCCGTATATTATATGCAGATTCCGATGGACGGATTGCTATTGCAAAAGCATTTAACAAAGCGGTGCGCGATAAAAAATTATCTGCTCCAATTGTATTGGGCCGCGATCATCACGATGTTTCGGGGACTGATTCACCCTATCGGGAAACCGCCAATATATATGACGGTTCTCGTTATACTGCTGATATGGCCATACAGAATGTGATTGGCGATTCCTTCCGTGGTGCAACATGGGTATCTATACATAATGGCGGTGGAGTAGGCTGGGGCGAGGTGATGAATGGCGGCTTTGGCATGGTGCTCGATGGCTCTGCCGATGCAGATAAAAATTTAGAATCCATGTTATTTTGGGATGTGAACAATGGAATTGCCCGCCGTGCCTGGGCAAGGAATGAAGGAGCTGTATTTACAGCAAAACGGGAAGTAAAACGTTCAAAGAATTTGCGGATTACGTTGCCTAATATGGTGGAGGATAGATTGCTGGATGGGTTGTTTTAGATCAACTAATATTGTTACATTTGTTTGTAATAAAATTAAAAACAAAAAAATATTATGGGAGTTTGTAAATTTTGCGGGCAAAAAGCAGGCTTTTTATCCAGTGCACATAGGGAATGCCAAGAGAAATATGATGAAGGTCGATCCCAAATTATTCAAAAAATTGCAGATTTTATTATTTTGGGAGGGGAGATAAATTTTTTAGATAATAATATTAAGGAATTAGCAAGTAAAGCTTTTATTGAAAAGGATAGTTTAGGTGAACTTTTTAGTTATGGATTTGATACAGCCATTGCAAGACTTACCACAGATGGTGTTATTTCTGAAGATGCAGAGAACAAGATAAATGTTTTTTTTAAATATTGGGGGCAATTTACTGGAAGAGATATTACGCTTGGCGATTCTGGCTATAAAATGCATAAATCAATAATTTTAAGGGAAGTAATGCATGGTGAAGTTCCCTCTAAATTGGATGGACTCAAACAGGGACTTCCATTCAATTTTGTAAAGGACGAGAAACTTGTGTGGGCAGAAAAAGATATTATTTACTGCGAACAAAAAACAAGGACGCATTACCAAGGCGGTTCAAGTGGTATCAGTATGAGAATTGCGAAAGGCCTTTATTATAGGACAAGTTCTTTTAGAGGATATCCAGTGCAGACTGCGGCTATGGTAAGCTATGGAACAGGAACTATTGCGATTACAGATAAATACATCTATTATAGTTCTCCATCAAAGACCTTCAGGATAAAAATTGATAAAATTGTAGCGTTTCATCCTTATAGTGATGCAATTGGATTTGAAAAGGACAGTGCCTCAGCTAAACCACAATTATTTAAGAATATTGACGGCACATTCTATTATAATCTCCTTTCTAATTTGGCTAATTTAGATTCAAAGTAGAAATAAAGGTTTCTAAAAGATTTCTACCTTTGAACTAATTAAAAGCACTCTCCATGCCTGACATTGTTTTAAATGACTTTACCTATTTAGATAAATACAAGGAATTCGTTTCACGAAAAGAATTTTGGTTGGCTGTTAGTGAGCAACTGACAAAGGATTTCAATAATGATTTCTCCGTTAAATTGGATGAATCAACCGATTTGCATGGAGATCACATTGCAGAGATATTCGTGAAAGAATTAGAAAAACAATTGCCATCATTTACTCCTCGCCTTTCAGAAATTCTCTATCGTATTGATGTTCCCGAAGCACAAGTTGCATCTTTGAAAAATGTACCTGATGATTTGTATTACCGCTGTCTGGCAGAGATGATTATAAAAAGGATTATTTTAAAGGTTGCTATTCGGAAATCCTATAAATCACAATAGAACGCGGATTGCTTATGATATACACGGATAAAATCTTATTTAATCTTAAACAATCCGCGTCATCCGCGTTCCAAGTTCTATAAAATCCCATGTCAGCATCCGCAATTTTTATTTGCCTGCTTGTTTACTTTGTAGTATTGATGGGTGTTTCGTGTCTCACAGGAAAAATCCACAGCAACGATAGTTTTTTTCTTGCTAACCGAAAATCTCCTTGGTACCTTATTGCTTTTGGTATGATTGGTTCATCCATTTCGGGTGTTACTTTTATTTCCGTTCCGGGCGCAGTGGGAACAACTGCTTTTTCTTATTTCGAAGTGGTGCTGGGTTACATGATAGGTTATTGGATAATAGGCTGGGTTTTACTCCCGACTTTTTATCGCTTACAACTCACATCTATTTATACATACCTGAAAGGACGGTTCGGATTTTTCGGATATAAAACCGGTGCATCCTATTTTCTTCTTTCAAGAATTATTGGTGCAGCCTTCCGCTTATATGTTGCAGTGGAAGTTTTGCAATTAAAATTTAACCATTTGGATCTTCCGCAATGGATAGTGAATACATTTCATTTAAGCTTTACTTATGTAGAAATTCCATTTCTTGTAACTGCCTCATGTATGGTTGCTTTGATTTGGCTATACACCCGCAAAGGTGGAATGAAAACCATAATATGGACCGATGCATTACAAACTACTTTTTTAATTGCTGCCTTAATTGGCACCATTTATTTAATCTGCCAATCCATGCATTACAATGTAGGAGGCCTTATTACAAGTGTGCAGAATTCTCCGCATTCCCAAATTTTCTTCGGTGGGTTTAAAAGCGATATGTCGTTCTTCAAACAATTTGCCAGCGGTATATTTATAGCTATTGCCATGACCGGCCTTGACCAGGACATGATGCAGAAAAATCTTACCTGCAAAAACATCGGTGAGTCACAAAAAAATATTTTTTCATTCAGTATTATTCAGGCGGTAGTTGTGTTTATGTTCCTTGTGTTGGGTTCTCTTCTTTACACCTTTACAACGGCCAATCATATGGCAATTCCGGCTCACTCCGATGATTTGTATCCTACTCTAGCCTTGCAGGGCTCGTTTGGAACTGCAGTTGCATTTTTATTTGTAATGGGTTTAATTGCTGCCTCCTTTGCCAGCGCCGATTCTGCACTTACAGCACTCACCACTTCTTTCTGCGTGGATATTTTAAATATTTCTGCCAAAACCCAACCGGAACAGCTAAAACTGCGTAAGTATGTACATGTAGGAATGGCATTCAGTTTAATAGTTGTGATGGTTATATACAAATTGATTGATGACCCGATAATAATTAAAGCAGTATTTAAAGTTGCCGGATATACTTACGGGCCCTTATTGGGTTTATACGCCTTTGGAATGTTGACTAAAATTACTACAAATGACAAATGGATTCCTGCAATTTGCATTGCATCACCCATTGTATGTTATATAATCAACAGCAATTCCGAACAATGGTTTAACGGCTACAAATTCGGGTTCGAACTGTTAATCTTAAATGCTTTGCTTACCTTTATTGGGCTTTTGGTGGCTTCACAGTTCAAGCCCAAAGTGATACATGGATGAAATAATTAAAATATTATCTATTGATGGAGGCGGAATACGCGGAGTATTGCCAGCAACTTTTCTTAGTGCTTTGGAAGAAAGATTGCAGCACACAACCGGTGACGAAAACTACAGGCTTGCGAATTACTTTGATTTAATTGCAGGTACAAGTACGGGCGGATTGCTAACCTGCATGTACCTTACACCGGATGATAATAATGCAATATTTCCGAAATATACTGCAAGGCAAGCACTCGAATTTTATTTCGGCTATGGAGATTCAGCTTTCTCAGCTAATACGGGCGGCGGTTTTCATAAATATTCACCTGCCGGACTTGAAGCTGGACTAAACAAGTTTTTTGGAAACCTTAAACTCGGTCAATTGATAAAGCCGTGTTGCATTACGGCATACGACATGCTGCATTGTGAGCCTTATTTATTTTTTTCGCATCGTGCAATAAGTGATCCGCGTGCAAATTTTTATGTGAAAGATGTAGCCAGAGCCACATCTGCATTACCCGGGATATTTCCACCTGCCACAATTTCTTCCCTGGCCGACAGAAAGCGCACATTTATTGATGGAAGTATTTTTGCATATAATCCCGCATTGCAGGCATACATACGAGCCAAAACAATTTTCCCGAATGCTAAAAATTTCATGTTACTTTCACTTGGTACCGGACTTCCGGCAACAGCTTATACGCCGGCCCAGCTTGAAGATACAAGTGAAAAAAACTGGGCGCGATTACTGGCTGATATCAGTTTCTCTGCACATAGTGATATGGTACATTTCCAACTGGAAGAAATATTTAAAGGAAAATCGGACTCAACTTATATTCGCCTGCAACCATCATTACATGGATTAAACAAGGAAATGGATAATGTATCGCATGAAAATGTGATGGCACTATATAAAGCCGGGCTTGATTTTGTGAACAGCAATGAAAAAACAATGACGGAGATTATTAATTTGCATAATAATAGTCCGCTTTAATAAACAAAGTGAGTCTTCGGTCAAGTTGCCTTCTTTAAAGTATTTATAATTACAATCGGAGAATAATATTAAATTTGTAAGCAAAGACTTCCTGAACTACAAGGAAATGAAGATGAAAGGAATAAAAATAGGAGTGGCACTAGCATGTCTTGTATTATCAGGAGGTGTTTTTATGTCTTGTCATAAGGGCCAGCCTTCCTGGAATACACAGGTTCTTGCTCCACTTGTTTCGGCAAATTTGTCTATTAACGATATTATCACATCCAAATATATTTCCAGTAATCCAGATAGTACCGTTTCCTTAGTATATATTGATTCATTATATAATATAAGCCTGGTTAAAATTCCGGACACTACCTTATTCTATGATTATGTATCACCGGTTTCGGTAAACATCAATCCCGGAGGAGTTATTGTTCCGTCTCACCCCACAACAACAAAATATGCCACAGGAACTGCCGAACTTAACAAAGCGGTAATTCAGTCAGGGTATTTAAATGTGTACATTATAAACGCACTTGGCCAAACAACCGATTACTCCTACACCGTGCCGAATGTAACCAAAAATAGTGTTCCACTTCAGGTATCAGTAGCAGTAACAGCCCATACTAAACAGACCTTGCAGATTGACTTGAGTGGCTATACGGTTGACTTTACAGGACCTACGCATAATTCGTACAATGAAGTTACTACGGACTTGCAGATTAACCTGGATGCTTCTGCATCTTCTTTAACAATAAACCCGAATGATACTGTAGGCCATGCACAGGTTACATTCAGTAATATAGTACCATACTATGCCAAAGGATATTTTGGGGACGACACTACTACCTACTCAGCTAAACAAGCTTTCCCGGTATTTAGTAAAATAGTTGCCGGAACCCTCAGCCTTCAAAACTGTAATGTTAATCTTAGCCTTACCAATGGAGTTGGGGTAGATGCAAGGCTTACCCTGAAACAGCTTTCATCTTACAATAGTAACACCAATAATAATGTTGACCTGATAGCTCCCGGACTGGTTCAAACAACCTTAAATATTAACCGGGCAACAGAAACACACAATCCATCGGCACCGGTAAATCCTACTGTGCAAAATTTTGCACTCAATCCGGGTAATTCGAATATACTTACATGGCTCGATAATATGCCGACTTCGGTAGGTTACAACCTTCATGTAGAGACTGACCCGCTGGGAAATGTTTCGGGAAATAATGATTTTGTATACTATGGTTATGGAATTAGTGCCGTAATAAATGTTACCATTCCGCTTTCATTAATAGCCAATAACCTTACCCTGGCTGATACCATGGCTGTGAATTTTGGAAGTTCTGCGAATGCTTCACAACATGTAAAGAGTGGTACGCTCACAATTTATGCAAACAATGGTTTTCCTTTTAGTGCAGGCTTGCAGATGTTATTATTAAATGACAATAATATTGTAACGGATTCCATATTCATTCCATCGCAAACAATAGCTGCGGGAAATATCGATGCTATCTCGGGTAAGGTTACAAGCCCGCAGAATTCTGTTTTAGCAATTTCGCTCGATGCAATAAAAACACAGGAATTATTCAATACAAAAAATGTAATTCTGTATGCTAAATTCAATATGGGTACTTTACCATCAACGTATATGAAAATATATAACTATTACAAGTTGGGTTTAAAAGTGGTAGGAAATTTTGAGTACCAGGTTAACTGATAAAAACAAGTGTTGAAGCGTGAAATGCAGTAGAGTAGTTAGTTTAATTTTTTTGTTGATCATTCCGGCTCTTTCATCCTATGCACAATGGGATGAAGCAATTGTCCACAATCCCGCCGAAGGGAAATATCTTTTAGGTGTATACGGAAATGCCGATTACAGTTCAAGTGCTGTAACAAGCACATTCGCTCAGAATTTTGTGCTGGGAGGAAATATGGATAATTACAAAGATCAGGTATCGGCCAAACTTAAAAATGCCAACAGGTTGGGATATTCCCTTAATTATGGAATTTTTGGGGTTTTGTATAATGATACAATAAAAGGTAAAAGGGCATTTAATTTTTTTGTCGCCCTGCGGCATAAAGCTTATTTAAATATTAATTTTCCTGCCGATGTTTTTAAAATTGCATTTTATGGAAATGCTCCTTATGCGGGGCAAAATGCCAAATTATCTCCCTTTAATTTAAATAATATAAGCTACCAGCAACTCGAAGTTGGCTCAATATGTACCAATTTTGGCGGCAAAGCTAAATTCGGAATGGGAATTTCATTTCTTTCGGGGCAACAACTTCAATCTATAAATCTTAGCTCCGGGTCCTTATATACAGATCCAACAGGACAATATATTCAACTAAACTCTGATTTGAAGTATAATTCAACCGATTCAACTCCCGGACATACTTATTTTAATGGATACGGTGCTTCCATGGATTTCTATTTTAACGCACCCTATAAATTGGGTAAGAAAAACGGTGTTATAACAATGAGCATAACCGACCTTGGTTTCATTAACTGGAATAAAAAATCCCTCTCCTATAATAAGGATACAAGTTATACCTATAGTGGAATAACTGTTGATGGTTTGACTGCTTTGCAAAATGCATCTTTCAATAACTTATCGAAAGACAGCCTGCAGAATAAATACTTCCCACTTGCCAAAAAATCGTTCTACACCAATATCCCCACAACTTTAAGCATTAATACCAATACCGACATGGGTAACATGCATCTTGAAGTAGGTTTCTGGTACATATTTAATGGGAATTCGCTGGGATATGCTTATTTACAGGGTGATAAGAACTTCAGTCATGGATGGTTTGCAGATTTGCAACTAGGCTACGGGGGCTACTCTACATACAATGCATCGCTGGGAATTGCAAAACAGGTGAAGAGTACAGCTATTAAAATTGGAATAAACCACCTGCAGGGTTTGGTGTTGCCCAATAAAATGGGCGGTGCTGGTGTTATGATAGAATTTTTACACGCATTTAAATGATAGGGGCACAAATAAAAAAGTCCCGCCAATTGGCAGGACTCTTTTTAATGCATTCAGAAAGATTATTTCTTGTCTGCCTTAGCGTCAGCTTTCTTGTCAGCTTTCTTGGTGTCAGCTTTTTTGTCAGCTTTCTTGTCGGATTTCTTGTCAGCTTTCTTTTCTGTTTTTGCAGGAGCAGCTTTCTTGTCAGCAGCTTTGTCTTGAGCAAAAGTAACTGTTCCGAAAGCGATCAGAAGAGCAGCAGCGATTGATAACTTTTTCATTTTTAAATGATTTTTGTTGGTTAATGGTCCGCAAAAGTATAAAATATTTTATTTCAACTACATTTTTCGCCAGAATTTTTTGGGGAAGTGTCATACTATTCTTATTATCAGGTAGATGTCTGGGTCAAAACAGGATTGATTTCTTCACTCCGGCACCCCAAATAAACAATAATCGCCTGGTCCCTTTACTTGCCGCAGAAGGGGTTTTTTATGCCGGTTCTATGATCGGTTTAAATGAATTATGGTATAAACATTATCCGCGTTCATCCTTTCATTTATTCAATGATAATAAGGAGTGGCAGCAAATGGACAAATTGGGCCATATGCTTACAGCATATACCATAAGTCGGTTAACTTCGGCTTTGTATCGCTGGAGCGGAGTCAGGGATTTACCTGCGGCTGCCTATGGCACCAGTCTTGCCATGGCCTTTCAATCCAATATTGAAATATTTGATGGCTTTTCCAGCGCCTGGGGGTTCTCACTGGGTGATATGATAGCAAATACTGCCGGAGCTACGTTCTTTTTATCGCAACAAGCGGCATGGGGTGAACAACGAATTGGTTTTAAGATTTCTTTTCATGCAACTGAATACAGTCAATATAGGCCAGATGAATTGGGATATAATAAGTTGCAGCAAAGCCTGAAAGATTATAATGGCCAGACCTATTGGGTTTCAATTGCTATTGCATCCTTTCTTCCCAAAGGAACCAAAATACCCGGTTGGGCTTGCATTGACTTTGGTTATGGAGCCGAAGGAATGATTGGAGCAATAACCAATCCACCAACCTATAACCCAAATGGCGACCAACAATTTTTTGACCGTTACCGGAAATTTTATTGCTCCCTTGATATTGACCTTACCAAAATTCCAACTAATTCGGGTGCATTAAAAACCTTATTTGGTGCTGTATCGTTTATAAAAATTCCAATGCCTACACTCGAATACAGCCGTAAAAAATTCAGATTCCATATTTTATATTTTTAGAAACCGGAAATAAATTTCATTATTTCACCATCTTCAAAAGGAGAAAACCATTTAATGTCCTTGTCTTTTCTAAACCACGTAAGCTGCCGTTTGGCATAATGCCAGGTATTGGTTTTAATATTCTCAATAGTGGTTTTCCAATCGGTTTTGCCATCTATAAAATCAAATAATTCTTTGTAGCCTACCGTATTCAATGCATTTAAGTTTTTGAAAGGATAAAGACTTTTGCACTCTTCCAGCCAACCGGTCAAAATCATTTCATCCACTCTTTTATTGATCCTTTCCTGTAATATGAGTTTATCAATATTTAATCCTATTTTCTGAATAGTAAAACTCCGGTTGGCAGGTTTCTTTTTTCTGAATTCCGAATAGGGTTTACCGGTTTGGTTTATTACTTCAAGGGCCCGGATAAGCCTGCGCGGGTTTTGCTGGTCAACGGTTTCAAAATACACCGGGTCTTTTTCCTTCAACTCATTTTGCAAAGGAAGTAATCCCTCTTCATTAAAAAGTTTTTCATAATGTTCCCGCAGATTTTTATCTCCCGGGGGAAGGGTGTCCAAACCTTCGCACACTGCATTGACAAATAAACCAGAGCCCCCGACTAAAACAACAGTTTCATTTTTCTTAAATAAATTTTCAAGGCATGTTAAAGCATCCTTTTCATAATTGCCTACCGAATAATCCTGATGTATGGAAAGTGAATTAATAAAATGATGTTTCACTTTTAGTAATTCTTCTGCTGAAGGTTTGGCCGTACCAATTTCCATTTCTTTATAAAACTGCCTGGAGTCTGCCGAAACAATTTCTGTTTTTAAATACTCTGCAATCTTTATTGCAAGTGCTGTTTTTCCAACAGCCGTGGGACCAATAATTACGATAAGTTTTTTGTTTTGCAAAAGATGAAACTTTGAATTTTCAAAGATAAGTATTAGCTGAGTAGATATTTTATATATTTGAATATGATTAATTTCAGCGTATTATGAAAAAACACAAACTTGTTTCACTCTTTATTTTTAGTTTTTTACTTTCCACTGTTTTAAGTGCGCAAACTATAAGTACGGTCGCCGGAAATAATGCATTTGGTCCCGGTTATAGTGGCGATGGTGGCCCTGCAACAGATGCTGAACTATTTGCTCCTTATGGTGTGGCTGTTGACGCCTCAGGTAATCTGTTTATATCTGACGAAGGCAGTAGTGTAATAAGAATGGTGGATCATTCAACAGGCAATATTAGTACGTATGCGGGAATTGCCGCAGGAAATGGATATAGTGGTGATGGTGGCGCTGCTACTGCGGCTGAACTCAACGTGCCAACCGGTATTTCGATAGATGCTTCAGGAAATCTCTTTATTGCCGATGCTTCGAATAATGTAATCCGGAAAGTGGACCATACAAATGGAATAATTTCGACAGTAGGGGGAAACAATGTATCCGGTTATACCGGGAACGGAGGCCCCGCTACCGCAGCTGAATTAAATTCGCCAACAGATGTAAAGTTTAATTTAGCGGGAGATATGTTTATTGCAGAATTCTCAAATCAAGTAATACGAAAGGTTGATTATACTACAAATAACATTAGTACAGTAGCAGGTATAAATACAAGTGGATATAGTGGTGACGGAGGCCCTGCCACTGCGGCTGAATTAAATTGTCCTGAAGGTGTTGCCATTGACAATTCAGGAAACATTTTTATTTCAGAACATAACAACAATGTAATTCGCAGAGTTGACAATGTTACGGGTAACATCAGCACCTATGCAGGCAATCAAATAAGTGGATATAGTGGCGACGGTGGCCCTGCTGCCAATGCTGAAATATCCCGTCCTGTTGGAATAACCACAGATAGGCTTGGCAATATTTTTTTCTCCGACCAGAATAATGTTGTGATACGAAAAGTTGATAATGCAGGAAAAATCAGCACCATTGCCGGCAACAATGCTTTTGGTTTCGGCTATAGTGGAGATGGTGGACCTGCTACTGCGGCTGAACTAAAAGGCGCGGATGGGATTGCCCTCGATGCCATGGGTAATTTATTTATGGGAGATGCCGGCAACAATGTAATCCGTGAAGTTACGGCGGTTACAATTGGAATAGATGAATTGAAAATTGCAAATGAAGTAACTATTTATCCGAATCCTTCTTCCGGAATGATCAATATAAGTTTGGGAGGCTATGGGTATAGCTCCATTCAAGTATTTGATATAATGGGCACCCAAATCTATTCTCAACAATTGAAAGAAACGAGAAAGGATCTGTTGATAAAAATTAATTCAGAGAGCCTGTGTAACGGTGCATATATTATTCAGATTATAAATCAATACGGGAGCATTAGTAAAAGAGTTGTTATCGAAAGATAGAGAAAGCTGTTTTTGATTTCACTTTATTCACAGCTTATTAGAGTATTACAGTAAAATGCAACTAAAGTTAAAAAGCAAGCCAACCAATGCATTAAGCCTATGTTAATTTAACCTTGGATAAGATTATCATAGTCTGATAATAAAAAAACCTGCTGAATTGCAGGTTTTTTATTATCAATAATGAAGATGTAATATATCAGAATTTAAGCGCTATGCCTGCGTTCAGGATGTTTGCCACATAGCCCTCCCATTCCAGTTCAAGCCAAATTCCTATATGGTCGGAAAAAAAGTATCTCGCACCTGCAAAAGCTCCACCCATTGCTCCAGAAGCTGAAATAACGGGCTCAGTGGATGTATAGTAACTTGACAAAGCTGATGGTGTAACAGTTGAAGAATAGGAAAATGAAACCTTGCCATAGCCCAAACCTATTCCCACATAAGGGTCAAATTTAGCGCCTGCGTGGAAGTGGTAATATCCGCGGGCCGTGAATCCCAGAATTGTAAGCGTATATTTTTCAACATTGCTTCCATATTGATATAATTGCCCTGAATTTGAATTGCCGGTACCAAAGGAATCTGCAATATCGGTTTCCATATAACTCATACTTGAACTTGCATAGGAGAGGGTTAAGCCAAGACCTATATGGCTGGTTATTCCGTGTTCAAAAGAGGCATTAAATCCAACTCCGGTACTGGTTGTCCATCCGGGCAGAGAATAGGCGCCTAAACCACCTCCGAAACCAACACCAAAAGAAATAATATTGGTTCCGTCTCCGAAAGCCTGATCTGATGAACCGCTACTTGAACTACTACTACTGCTGCTACTGCTGCTGGTACTTTTGGTGGTCTTAGTTTTAAATTGTGCAGTAGCTAAACCGGTGGTAAATAGAAGTGCACTCAATGCCAAAGAAGATAAAATAGTTTTTGTTTTCATGGATATTTATAAATTAAAATTATAGGTCAAAGGTAGAAATCATTTTGAATTACAGACAAAATGAATTAAATTATTTATTTTTTTATATATTGGCAAAGCTCAGG
>CAIPDV010000117.1 GCA_903863935.1 uncultured Bacteroidota bacterium | reverse complement strand
ATGTTATATTTGGAGAGAGAACGCCACCATTTTAAGTGCGACTTATCAATGATTCTACCGTTGCAAAAGGAGTATCCTTTTCACTGTTTTTTAGGCTCCAACAATTATTTATGTGGGAGAAGTAGCGCCGTAAGCAGTGATTTGACAGAGGTTATGGTACCCGCGTATCATGTCCTGGTATTTGATTCAACAATGGTCCATAGAGGTCCAGCAAACCCTAGTGATACCGATTACCATATTCGATTATTCGGGAAGTTTACAACTACCGACGTTTTATGCAATCGTGCAGTCACTACCGCGGTTTGTGTATCTGATCAGCAAAAACTTTATACCAAATCTCTGTAAGTGTAAATTAACTGTAAATAATAATTGATTGAATCGGAATGAATGTTTGTTTTAATTACAATAATTACAGTTAATAACGATTTAACTTATTTGAGTTCACTTGTACTAAATTCGATTGCATAGCGATTGTTAGTATGGAGTCTAAATATATCCCCCTCACTAAACTCATCCAAGAACCCATTGGCATACAAAACTTTTAACTTAGGCACGAAATCGCTTATATCTAAAGTTGTAAGTATGGTTTTATTTTGGACCCTACGCAAAAACTGCTTCATGGTAATACCCTGATATCGTTGAAAGGCCAAGGATATTTCTTGACCTTGCTTATCTATAGTCCAACCGCCATAATATCGCTGGCTAGGGTGCAAATTGCTCAGAAGTCCATGGCTCCAAACATTATAATCTATTAAACCAATGTCCAGGTACTCTAAATTTGGTAAATAACCTAATATCGGTCCCATAATCTGCCTCAAATCATTACCACAAAGCCGTTGAGAGTCTCTGATACTACAATGGACTTCTAAAGTCGTCAACCGCCCCGCAAGAAGACTACATAAGTTGTCAAGGACTGACCATGCCGGAAGTTCATCTGTCAGCTCCCACACTGCCAGTGAACGTAAATGTCTCAAATTCGCAGAGGTTATAGGTAAGGGGTTTGAAGCCTGCGGGCCATACCCTGGTCGGTTGTTGGTTACAGAGAGATTACGCAACCAATTTGAGGAGAGGGCGATCCTATTTAACATTGGAAACTTCAAAATGAAGGCACCTTAATCGAAAAAATTGAATTATTAACAAAAACGTTCATATATGTATATGCATGTATATACGACAAACCTAGACATTCTGACAAAAGCAATCTTCTCTTATCACCCTTGATAGGAGAACGATAGCCTATAATGCTAAAACGAAACATGTTCTTCTCTTCAAACTCTTTCAAGATCTGATACGTGTGTTGTTCGCCCTGAAATCCATGACGTGCGGCGTACAATCCCAAGTCACAAACTCCATTCTCATCAAATTTATCAACTAACGAATGCACAAATGCATCAAGTGTCTTTTGGCTTCGCACAAACGGACAGGATCTGTCAAAGAAGACAAAATCACGCAATTTACGCTGTTTCTTATACTCATTGCTATTAAAAATTGTTATTGTATCCCTCTCTCTTAATGTGAACTCGAGCTCATCCCAATCTATGTAGAGTCCAATTAAGTTTGGACACATTGCAAAAATATGTTTAAACAAAGAAATTATTCGTTCGTTTTTAAACCAAAGAAGCCCAAAATCTCTTTTAAAATCACATGCGATACATAATGAAATCAGATCTTTGCCATTCTTGTTTAGATACTCTATCAACAGCAACAGTAGTCTATTTGCATTTCTCAAACATACGGCTGGTGGGTCGTAACTATTTCCAAAATAAAAAGATAACCCAGTCAAACGTATTCCGTGTTTCAAACACCATTTTAGAAACAGCTCACTGTCGAGTTTCGGGTTTACATATCCCTCCGGAGCAAATTCTAAATAGTCGAACAAGTAGGTGCTAAACAGGACATTCTGGAAATATATATTAACGAGAGTTAGTGTTAACAGGTCGTTGAGAT
>CAIPDV010000116.1 GCA_903863935.1 uncultured Bacteroidota bacterium | reverse complement strand
CAGTAGAGCATGGGTTATACTTCCATGAGAAATCAGATATTGCGCAATATGAGCTTTATAATTATCCGGATTCTGAAGCAACAAATCAATTTGCTGAGACTTAAGAATATTTGAGAGCTGGTCGTGATAAAAAGCAGAGCCTCTCAAAATTTTCCATAGTGCGGCTGATGAAAAGATGTAGAGCAAATAATACCTCACAGCTTCCCAACTAAAATTGAACCGCTGCTCGCTTTTAAACCAAAACGGAATGCTGATTATAAGCACACCTACAAAGCCGTGATAGTGATGGCCCGTAACCAGGTTAAAAGTGAGAAAGTAATTAAGCGCTACCAACGAAAAAAGCACGGCAAATATTCTTCGCTTACTCAACAAAAATCCGACGGTAAAAACTAATAGCGAAACATCGAACAAAGAGGCGACCACCGTATGCGAGGTAATAAACTGAGGTATTGAAGTGGCTAAATACAATTTATATACCCATTCCGTTTCTTGGAATATAAAAGGAGGTTGCTGCATTTGAGCCAGCATTGAATTGCTGATAAGATGGTAGAAACATATGTACATGGCTACTCCGAAAACAAAATATGCCTTTATCTGAAATTCGCGCTCGAAGCTTTTATTTGGCAACATATGAGTATATCAAATCCTTCTTTAAAATGTTTGCTTGCCCTACTGAATCATAACTACAAGTAAGTTTATAAATATCCATTTTACTATCGCCAACAAGGCGCATATCAAGGCAATAATTCATTAACCATGTTTTAAACCGGGCTTCATCCGATGCGCTTAATTTTCCATCGGAAATAAGAGGAATAGCGTGACCTAAGGTTGACGAAATCAATTCGCGCTGCGAATTGCGAAGCTTGGAATATTTAATTTGCTGGTCGTCTACCTCGATGGAATAAGTGCTGTAAGTATCCTTTGGTGCTTCCTTTAACGAATACATACCGTACAAAAAGAATGGAAACTCCTCGCGCTGCCGAGATGCATAATAAAGCACACCTAGCATATAAGCCACAATTACGCCAAACAGTAACTTGTCCTTGCTAAACAACCTAAACAGAAAAGTATTTTTGAGTAAATCCATCTTTCAACTTTAATCTCCTACAAAACCATCAGGTTACACCCTCTTATTTCGGCGTTATCCATTCTGCCTAACATTTCGAAACTGCCATTTTCATTCACCTTTGCTAGGTCGTTGGTTGCAATAAATGAACAGGAATAAAGGTTAGCCAAGTCAATAACATTTACTGCTCCCACCTTGTCGGCCTCCTGCAACCTTAGGGGATCATAAACATCGCGTGTAACTATCTTCATCCAGGGCACCGTTTCAAAAATACCATAACCCTTTGAATAAGCCTGGCTTAATAGCTCAGTCATGCCGTATTCCGAATGTACTTTTGAAACACCAAAGGCGGTACACAACATCTCATGAACTTCTTCCCGCGTTAGTTCATCACGCTTTCCTTTCATTCCACCCGTTTCCATTACAATCAAATCCGGAAAATCGGCTTTAAACATCTCTGCAAAATCAAGCAGGGCAAAGGTTACGCCCAGTAGAATAACCTTTTCATTCCTTGCTTTAAGGCCCAACAATATATCACGTAGCTTCTCAAATTCATTTAAAAAAAAGCCACTCTCCGTTTTACCGGAAAGTTTAATGAGTGTATCAGCCATGTAAATTAGTGACGAATTGCCCCGTTCCAGATACGAAGGAAGTAATGCGAGGATGGTAAAGCCAGATGGCTCGCCGTAAAACTGTTTAAAGCCTTGTAAAAAGCTTCGTTCATAAATTCCGGTGTCCGCTACGTAATGCTTTGATGGAATAGTGCCTGTGGTTCCGCTACTTTCAAAAACCTTAACGGGCACAGCATCCCGCCTGATTACTTCATAACTCTTAAAGAATTCAATAGGCAAAAACGGGATATCACTAACTGCACTAACAGAGGATGGAGTCTTCCTCAATGATTCGCAAAAACGACGATATATTTGTACCCGTTCGAACTGGAAACGATAAACCTCGAGAGCCAGTTCATCAAACGTGTGGGCATTTATATCAAAAATCCTATCAACCAGGGCTTTCAAGCTTAACTAAAATTAGGCGGCAAAAATGCAATAAATAAGGCTAATTTCAGTTTCTTTGAAACCATGCGCAAAGCGTCGTTTGTATATATAATTCTT
>CAIPDV010000115.1 GCA_903863935.1 uncultured Bacteroidota bacterium | reverse complement strand
GATGACTAAAGAGGAATTGAAAATTAAGCTTACCGAACTTTTACCAACAGCCACTTTTGATGAAACAGGCGAATGGTTGAATGTAATGATTGATACCAAAGATTGGCTTCCGCTCGCTAACCAACTCCGTAATTATTTCGACTTACAGTTCGACTTTTTGTTTTGCGTTACCGCCGTTGATTGGAAAACCCATTTCAACATGGTTTATCATCTCCGCTCAACTAAACTCGACCATTACCTGGTAGTGAAAGCCAAAATAGCCGACCGCAAAAACCCCGAAATAGAAAGTGTATATAAAATATGGCGCACCGCCGATTTTCACGAATTGGAAGCCTATGATTTAATGGGCATAAAATTCCTGAACCATCCCGGCCTGCGCCGATTGTTTTTACAGGATGATTGGGTAGGGTTTCCGTTGCGTAAAGATTATGTGGATGAGGTGAATATGATTAAGTTATAAGTTTTTTTCATGAAAGATGATTTGATATTTGTTGATACTTTTGGCCAGATGGAAGTCATTTTGGATAGGTCGCATATTAATTACCAATATTCGAAATATCTGAATAATCCCGAATCGGCACTTGAACGGGAAATAATTAAGAACTATGAATTCTTTAGCGACAGCAAAATAGCTTTCATTATTTCTACTGTGTTAGACTTATGTATTCTTTTAGATGTAAAGGGAAATTTTAGTTTGAATAAATTGTTTGGCATACTTAAGAACTCTAAACAGGCTGATATTTTTTCTGCGGACATTGTAGTTTGGGAAGCTGAAATTTTGGCACAGCAAACCACAATAAGGAAGTTGTTTTCAATCCGGGACAAGCACTATGCGCACTTGGATAAGAAAAGGGGAGATATTATGTTGAGTATTCCAACTTATGACGAGTTCCAGTCGCTTTTTAAAGTTATTTGTCAAATTTTAAAGAAAATTCATTTGGTGGTTTATAATGCAGACATGGATTATGGAGTCTCTTTTTTGGGAGGCTTACGATCCATTTTAGGTTTCATAGCTGAAAAAATAGAAAACCCATAGCTGGGTTTAAAGAATTATGATCGAAGAAGTTGGGACGAGTCCCGAAGGCGATTTGATAATAAACGTAGGCCCGCAGCACCCGTCAACGCACGGCGTGTTACACCTTGTTATTACGCTGAACGGTGAAACAGTTAAAAACTGCGAGCCTCACCTCGGTTACATCCATCGCTCCATCGAAAAGATGTGCGAAAGCCTTTCGTACCGGCAGTTTATTTATGTAACCAGTAGGATGGATTATCTGTCCTCTCACATCAATAACCAGGGCTGCTCATTGACGGTTGAAAAAGCCCTGCAAATCGAAGTGCCTGAACGCGGTAAAGTTATCCGCGTTTTAATGGCCGAGCTTACCCGTATGGCTTCACACCTTTTATGGTGGGGTGCTTTGGGTATGGATGTGGGTGCATTCACTCCCTTTTTCCATGCCTTCCGCGAGCGCGAGGTTATTAATGATATTATGGAAGAAACCTGCGGCGCCCGTT
>CAIPDV010000114.1 GCA_903863935.1 uncultured Bacteroidota bacterium | reverse complement strand
TGGAATAACAATGAGGTGAATTTTATAAGTAAATGAATAGTAGTTATTTATGTGGTTAGTCATTGTTATTAAAAATAAATAACAATATGCTACTAAGCACAAGAAACCTAAAATTATTTCCAGAAAAATCATACTGCAATTATTCTTATTGCAAAGATAATACACGAAAAAGTGTTTTCCTGAAAAGTCAATGACTTAGTGAAATATTCCAAATAAATGCTAACCTTCCTACTTGGTAATTATCACCAAATATTTGCTCTCACTCCAGAAAAGGGACTGATTATATATAATCAGCGAATCGGTAGTGCCATTGGTGTGTACCATATAACAGTTGTCCGGATGGATAGTTGCCAATCGGCGTATCTTTCCGTTCAATGCAATACCGTGGAGCGAATTGAGGTCTGTTTTTGTAAATAGGTTGTTGTTTAAATTGGAGTTTAACTGGGCAACTGAACCAATGCCTATAATGCCTCCTTGTTTATCTACTACTCCTTTATCCTGCAATTGCTTCATGGTTCCCGCTAAATAGTAAACTGTGCTTAACTGTGTTTTCATCTGGAACACTTGCGCACGTTGTTTCTTAATGAAACTAATGCTATCATTGAATTGCGAACTGAGTTTCTTAATAGAGTCATTCGCTTTGCCCAGCTTATTTTGCAGGTCGGTTATCTCGTCATCTTTTTCGGCAATCTCTGCATAGAGGTGTTTGATAATATTATCGAGCGTATCATTCTTGATGTTCGCACTTTTTAATTTCGCTGCGAGCCTGTTTATTTTCTTATCGTTGCGGATAATAATATCATCAAGCATTTTTATTTCTTGCATGATCGATTCCTTACCATTCTTCATCTCCGTAGGTCCGGTAATTATTTTTTCCCTGTCTTTAATTTTATCCAATGTATCCTGTATGGCACTAAATTCACCCAGGAAGGAGGATATGGTAGTATCTTTATTATGAAGCTGAGCTAACAAAACCGAATCGGATGTTCTTTTGATTTGCAGAGTTTTGATTTGTTCTTCCTGCTTAGGATTAGTGCATGAAGCAAAGGCAACTAAAGCGATTAAAAGCCATGTGTAATTTCTCATACGTACTTATTTTGATTGCAATCTTAATTTAAACATCGTTAAAGGTATGACTTATTTCCTCAAAAACGCTCTTATTATCGGAAACTCCTTATCAGGCTCTTCTACCATTGGGTTGTGGCCTGAGTGTTCGAACATGTGAAATTCTGCCTGCGGACAATATTGCTGATACATAACAGCCCATTTTGGTACTGAAACACGATCGTAACGGCCAGCCACAATAAGCACGGGCATTTTCAGGTTTTTCAAATCTTTAGTGACATCATAGTTGGCAATGTCATTCCCTACTATAAAATCGCCATCGGGCCCAACTAGCTGGTAATAGAGTTTGGTATTAAAACGGTTTGGATAAGTGGGATCAAGGCCATGCAGAAAACTGGTAGGGTTATAGGCATACAAAAATCCATAAGGTACGTGGCCATACTCTTCATAAAACGGTTTATCATCCGAGATCAATCCGCGCTTACGCATACGCATAAGTGAATCCCATACTTCCGGGTAGTTTTCCTGAATTTCGTGGTTGGAGTTATCGTCGTTTTCCTGCCACATTTTCCCGCTGAAAAACCCATCGGCAATTATCAGATGTTTTACATGTGCCGGATATTTTATGGCATACGATTGCACAACTAAACTGCCGTATGAATGCCCGAGCAGATTTATTTTATCATACCCCAATGCTTTACGTATTCCTTCAATATCTTCAACGTCTCGATTGATGCTGTATTCCTTTATATCTTTAGCTGTATCGGATTTACCACGGCCAAAATTGTCAATAAAAACAAGGGTACAGGAATCTTCTAACTTATCGAAGCTGTGTAAGCCCACATGACAACCGCCCGGTCCGCCGGAAATAAGAAATAATGGGTCGCCGGTACCGGCAGTTTCAACCCAGAGTTTTGCTCCTTTTACTTCTATATACTGTCCCGGAGGATGAACAAATGGCTGCGCCATTTGAGCCAAGAGTGAAGAACTAAGAGTGAAGAGTGAAAAGGCAACAAGTAGTTTTTTCATAGTGCTGAAATTGAAATTCAAATGTAAGGGAATAATTCGACAACATTTTTATAAAAGAAAAAAGCTTTTACAGAATCAATCTGTAAAAGCTTTTTTTACTTGTTTTTTAAATGCCCGAGAAGTTTCCGACTTATTGGCCGCTAATGTATCTGTTCAATTCCGTTGAAGAAGAATCAAATTCAAAAGCATCATTTACTTTATAGTAGTTGCTTTTATCGCAGCAATGTGAATAAGCGAATTTCGCAAACTCCAATTTTGAATTTTCAAAAGTGAACAGTTTCATTATTCCCCGTATTTGTTCTGCCAAAAGATTATTGGCACCGGTTATTTGTTTCGCCATCGAAAGCTTGGTATCTTCAAAATCCTTACCTGATATACTTCTCTTGGCATCTTCGTAATCCTCATGGTTCATAACAACACAGCCAACAGGAGTCGGCGGAGGAGGTGGTGTTTGTTGAACAGGTGGTGGAGGTGCTTGTTGCATTCCGCCATCGGTAGTAGTGGTTGTAGTTACAACAGTGGTTTGTTGTACTCCGCCCACATTCATATTCACACCTGCACCGCCCACATTCATATTTACTGAAGTAACCATGTTAGGGTCAGAGGTTGTGGTTGTCGTGGTGGTTTGTTGAACCACGGTGGTTGAAGTTGGTGGAGGTGGTGGTGGCGGATTGCTCACAATAACTTGTTGTTGCTGCACAGGTGCAGGAGGAGGTGGCGGCGGTGGGGCTTGTGGAATATTAACCACTCCATTATATCTGAGCACATGTTCCCCGTCTTTTTTTACAATAACATTATAAGTTACCTCAGTCCCATTTTCCTGGAAATAAGCGTTCTTGGTTATTGCCGGAATTGTTGAATCCTGGAAAATTACCGTAACCTTAACAGGGTTTCCGGTAAGTCCAAGTATTTTTACATTTGTCTGAGGGGCGTTGTTTTGCCTTTGCCCGTTTACAATAGCATAAAACGGTTCTCCTTGCTGGTCGAAAATAACAAGGTTGTTGGTCTGCGCATTCATTTGAAGTGCAGATATTAAAATTGCCGCGCCGAAAAATATTCTTTTCATTTCTTTATTGGGTTAGTTAATTTGGGTTCAAAACTAAAATTGTATAATGAAGACATTGTGAAGTGTCCTCATTATACAATATTCAGATAGGGGAAGAATAGAACTTAACGAGAATTAGTGGCCGCTGATATAGTTATTCAAATCGGTTGAAGAAGAATCAAATTCAAAAGCATCGTTTACCTTGTAGTAGTTGCTTTTATCGCAGCAATGGGAATAAGCGAATTTTGCAAACTCCAGTTTTGAGTTTTCAAATGTGAATAGCTTCATAATTCCTCTCACTTGTTCCGCTGTCAGGTTATTGGAGCCTGTAATTTGTTTTGCCATAGAAAGCTTGGTATCTTCAAAATCCTTAGCCGAAATGCTTTTCTTGGCATCTTCATAATCCTCATGATTCATAGCAACACAACCTGTAGGTGGCGGAGGTGCCGCTTGCTGAACAGGTGGGGCTTGTTGCACGCCATCTGTAGTTGTGGTAGTGGTAGTTGTTATAGTTGTTTGCTGAACAGTGGTTGCTGGCATCCCGCTAATATTCATATTTATAGTTGCACCAGGGGCTGTGGTTGTTTGTTGTGTAGTTGTAGTTGTTTCTTGGGAAAAACCTGCAACCGGCAATAACAGACACGCTAAATAGAAAATTTTTTTCATGATTTATTTTAGTTTATTGGGGCAAATATAGGATAAAAAGCCAAATAATCATTAGGTATAAAGCAGCCTTTTGTACAATGTTGAAAAACAGATATAACTGCGGTTTGTACTTCCTGCGTTTTTCCGGGAGGGTATCATCATCACTAATATATTAAGCAAAAATAATTACCTTTGGAAACTAAAACAACAATCATGAAAAAAACGACTTTATTAACTGCTGTAATCTTCACCGGATTATCTGCATTTCAAACAAATGCTTTAAAGGCGCAAATTCTGGTTTCACAAGCTGATATGCCTGTTTCAGGTAATAAATTTATTGTAGTGAACGATTCAAACGCAAAGATTACGTTGCCTTTACCGTCTGGAACAAATGTAGTTTGGCCATATGACACATTGGGAACGCCATCCTGGGAAACTACCGTAGATACTGTTAAATGTGTTCTTCCGGGAGCAACTCCATATGCTGGTTTTTTCCCTTCATCAACCGCAGCATTAGAATTTAGTTTGCCGGGTTTGGAGTATGCTTATGTCAATTCTACCAGTGGTGCTTTTTCTGTTAATGGAGTTGAAGAAATGTTGCTTTCAAACCATGCGGTTATCCAGTTTAAACCAGTAAGCGAAAAATTATATGCGTTCCCGATGAACTATACTAGCACATGGGCCAGCAGATATATATACAGAACACAAGTTCCTGATACTTCAGCAATGTATGATACCATTCGGATAATGTCATTTAATGGTGATACGAATTTAGTTGATTCTTATGGTAACCTAACCACACCATATGGAACTAAATCTACTTTAAGAGTTTGGCAAGTTCAAAGAACCCTGGATAGTGTTTTTGGACATAGCAGGAGTTTGCATACTTGGAACTATTTATTTTCAAGCTTTTCTTCCGATACATCTTATACATGGATTGCAAACGGCTTAGGCTACCCAATGCTCTCCATGAAAATTCAGAAAGGAAAAGTTCATTTAGCCAGATGGATCAAGGCTGCCAGTACCGGTATTAATGAAGTTGCTGATAAATCAGGTTCTTTGGTATATCCAAACCCTGCATCCACTGCGTTGAACATAAAACTTGCATCGTGCGAAAACGGTGTGGTTAAAATTATGGATATTACTGGAAGGGAAATTTCTTCCTCTCAATTTTCGAATAAACTGGCAGTGGTCAATACTTCTCATTTAGTAAATGGAGTTTACTTCTATCAGGTGTTTGATAAAACAAACACATTGGTGGATACAGGTAAATTCTCGGTGGCTAAGTAAGCTAAAATTTATTAAGATACGAAAGAAAACCCCAACCGAAATAGTCGGGGTTTTTTTGTAATTTCGCAAACCTTATAAAAACAGTTATGAGTTATCAGTTATGAGTTATAATATGGCTAAAGCCTTTTAATTCGTAATTCGTAATTCGTAATTTTTAATTGAATGAAATGGTTGACATAAAATTTCCCGATGGAAGGGTAAAGCAATATCCCGAAGGCATTACCGCTATGGATATTGCCAAAGAAATAAGCAATTCGTTGGCAGCAAAAGTGCTGGCGGCAAAAGTAAACGGACAGGTTTGGGATGCCTCTCGGCCTATTCATTCCGATTCACAATTAGCCCTGCTTACCTGGGATGATGTAGATGGTAAATCTGCCTTCTGGCATTCATCAGCCCACTTAATGGCAGAGGCATTGGAGGCTATTTATCCGGGAACCAAATTTGGTATTGGTCCTCCAATCGAGACCGGTTTCTATTATGATATTGATACCGGAGATAAGACACTTTCTTCCGAAGACTTCAAGAAGATTGAAGATAAGATGATGGAGTTAGCAAAGCAAAAGAATCAATTTATTAGAGAAGATGTTTCAAAGGCGGATGCCATTAAATATTTCACTGAGAAAAACGATGAGTACAAATTAGAATTGATAGATGGCCTTGCCGATGGAACCATTACCTTTTACAAGCAAGGCAACTTTGTCGATTTATGCCGAGGCCCGCATATCCCGAACACCGGCTTTATTAAAGCAGTAAAGTTATTGAACGTAGCTGGCGCATATTGGAGGGGAGATGAAAAACGCAAACAACTTACACGTATTTATGCCGTTACATATCCTGACCAGAAACAACTCACCGATTATTTAACATTATTAGAGGAAGCCAAAAAGCGTGATCACCGCAAACTTGGCAAAGAACTAGAATTATTTGCTTTCTCAGAAAAAGTGGGGATGGGTTTACCATTATGGTTGCCTAAAGGTGCAGCGTTGCGTGAAAGGCTTGAACGTTTCATGCGTCAGGCACAGGCCGAGTTGGGGTACGTGCAGGTAGTTACTCCACATATCGGACATAAAGATTTGTACGTTACATCAGGCCATTACGAAAAATATGGCAAAGATTCCTTCCAACCTATAAAAACGCCTCAGGAAGGGGAGGAGTTCTTTTTAAAACCAATGAACTGCCCGCACCATTGCGAGATTTATAAAACAAGTCAGCGTTCCTATAGGGATTTACCTGTGCGTTTGGCTGAGTTTGGAACAGTTTATCGTTACGAACAAAGCGGTGAATTACATGGGCTTACCCGTGTTCGTGGGTTTACACAAGATGATGCCCACGTATTCTGCCGTCCCGACCAGGTGAAAGAGGAATTTAAAATTGTTATTGACTTGGTATTGAAAGTGTTAAAGACACTTGACTTTCCGAGTTTTACCGCCCAGATTTCACTTCGTGATAAAGAAGACCGCAGTAAATACATTGGTTCTGAGGAAAATTGGGAAAAAGCTGAAAGTGCAATTATAGAAGCCGCAGCCGAAAAAGGATTAAAGACAGTAGTTGTTTATGGAGAAGCTGCTTTTTATGGTCCTAAATTAGACTTTATGGTGAGGGATGCCCTTGGACGCTCATGGCAATTGGGTACTATTCAGGTAGATTACAATCTGCCAGAGCGTTTTGAACTGGAATATATTGGCTCAGATAATGCGAAACACCGTCCCGTAATGATTCATCGGGCACCTTTTGGTTCGCTGGAAAGATTTATTGCTGTTTTACTGGAACATTGTGCCGGAAATCTCCCGTTATGGTTGGCTCCTGAGCAGGTTGCCATATTACCAATTGGAGAAAATCAGGTAGAATATGCAAAAAACGTGTTGCAATTACTAAAAAAGTGCGATATTCGCACCCTCTTTGACGAAAGGAGTGAGAAAATTGGCAAGAAAATTAGAGATGCCGAGCTTAAAAAAATACCTTATATGCTGATAATAGGCGATAAGGAAATAGCGGACGGAAAAGTAGCGGTTCGCAAGCACGGTGAGGGAGACAAGGGTACTATGATGACGGACGATTTTATCACTTTTATCAACGAAGAACTGAAGAAATATTTTTTATAACTAACAAAAACAGGAGGAATTTATAGCTACACCGTATAACCCGCGCCCTATGGGCAGGCGCAGAATGGAGCCGGAACATACCATAAATGGTATGATTCGTGCAAAAACAGTAAGAGTAGTAGGAGAAGTAGTAGCAACCCCGGGGGTTTATACTATTGAAGCTGCATTAAAAATGGCAAGGGACGCAGGTATGGACCTCGTTGAAATTGCTTCGAATGTAGATCCGCCGGTTTGCCGCGTTGTTGATTATAAAAAGTTTCTTTACGACCAGAAGAAGAAACAAAAAGAAATTAAAGCAAAAACCGCTAAGGTTGTTGTAAAAGAAATACGTTTTGGACCGCATACGGATGAACATGATTTTAACTTCAAGAAAAACCACGCTGAAAGCTTTCTCCAACACGGAGCAAAGGTTAGGGCATTTGTGTTTTTCCGAGGAAGGACAATCCTGTTCAAAGAGCAGGGAGAAGTTCTCCTTCTTAAATTTGCTCAGGCTTTGGAAGAAGTCGGCAAAGTGGAGCAATTGCCAACCATGGACGGAAAACGTATGAGTATTATATTATCGCCTAAGAAAAAGTAAATAACTGACCCCGAAAACTGACCACTGACAACTAATAACAAAAACGATGCCAAAAGTAAAAACCAACTCCGCAGCTAAAAAGAGATTCAAGTTTACCGCCAGCGGAAAAATAAAGAGGAAACAAGCTTACAAGAACCACATCCTCACCAAAAAATCGAAAAAGCGTAAACGCCATTTAACCGGAACTGTTTTGGTTGCCGATGGTAATATGGATAAAGTAAAAGCACTCCTCGGAGTTTAATTAGTAATTAATAATTAGTAATTAGTAATCCACAAACATTCGTAATTTTTAATTCGTAATTTTTAATTTTAAAAGACCATGCCACGTTCAAGTAACTCAGTAGCCTCCAAAGCAAGAAGAAAAAAAATATTAGGTAGAACCAAAGGATATTGGGGCGCAAAGAAGAATGTCCTAACCATTGCTAAGAATACCTTAGAAAAAGGGTTAGGATATGCTTACCGCGACCGTAAAGCCAAAAAACGCGACTTCCGCGCTTTATGGATCCAACGTATCAATGCTCAGGTTCGCACTCATGGATTGACCTATGGTCAGTTCATTAACAAAATTAACACCAAAGGTGTATTGTTAAACCGTAAATCATTAGCTGACCTTGCTATGAATCACCCTGAAGCTTTTGCTGCTGTGGTGAACAAAGTAAAATAAACAGAGATAAATTAGAAGAAAGAAGCCTCGCAGAAATGCGGGGCTTTTTTGTTTAGGCCCGTTAGAGACTTCCAGTTTGTAACAATAAATTATCGTATCAATCATAATTTTTTTACCGATTCTTTGAGGGTATTCAAATTGTATTTCCATTTGTTTGCCGAAAATTTTAAATAAAAATATAGATTATCGGCTACCTTGTAAATATGCGGATTCATTAGTATGAAAATGAGTACCGATGTTTGATAAAGTATTAACTTTTAACAATAAACACCATGAATAAGCAAAAGAATGGGCTTTTAGAAACCCCTGGTGATGTTGCTCTGCGCTCAGCAACACAAACTGTTAATGGATTATATAACAGCACGACAATGGCAAAGGATATAGTAGAAAAGGAGCCGGAACTATCCAACGGAAACCCTGTTAGGTCAGGATTGGAATTACTGAGCAGTAAAAGCAATATGCTGGTAAAGAAAGTGAGCAATGTAATTAAAGAAATGATTTTCAATTCCGACGAATTACCCGAGGTGAATTATTCTGATTATATCAGTGAAAAACTGCATCATGATTATACCTACCTGTCTAACGTGTTTTCAAAGATAACGGGTACCAGCATTCAGCAATTTATCATTATCAATAGAATTGAAAGGGTAAAGAAACTCCTGTTGCATGACGAACTTAATCTTACAGAGATTTCCTATAAACTTCACTATAGCAGTGTGGCACACCTGTCCAACCAGTTCAAGAAAATTACCGGAATAACTCCTACTTATTATATGCAAATGAAGCAAACCGAAAGGACATGCCTTGAAAATTTGGGCTATTTATAAAAATAGAGATATAGTTTTTTTGTTTTATGCTTCTTGAGATTTTCAAACAGAACCGAGGGAAGGATCTCAGGATTTAATGCTAACTTTGTATTAATAATCCCTGCTAATGCGCTATTTAAAGAGTTTTGTATTTATTGCTTTTCTAGTTGCACGATTTAATGCAAATGCCCAGTCAGGTGCCATAATTCATACTATTGACAGCACACACAATGCGTGTTTAACAAAAGGTGAGCATGTTGAAAACTGTGCCAGGGTTTATCATGCCAAATTGGATAGTATGGTTAAAGTAGTTTATAATATACTGCGAATAAGATGCGACACGAATGGCAGGGTAAAATTGCTGAAGGAGCAGGAAGAGTGGGAAATCAGGAGGGAATTCTATAAAACTAGCGTTACCAATGAGGATAAAGATTTAGATGATGAGGATAAGAAAATGGATATGGATGATAAGCTGGCTGACTTTGACAGAAAGCGCATAATGGTTATGCTCGACAGGATGGTATATTGAGGAACAGATTAGGACAATTATTTGTTCTGTAAAGTTTTCATTTGCTTTTGAGCATGACTGCTGATACCTTCAATATGTTTCATTCCAAATAATGCAATAGCTTCCATAACAGGTTTCAACTCCATTCCAATTTTTGTAAGTGTATATTTTTTACGTTTTTCCGTTCCTGAAAATGTTATCAGACCCATTTCGGTTAACTTAATTAAACGGTCGTTCAGAATATTTGTGGATATCCCTTCATTCGATGCAAGGAATTCATTATAGGTAGTTTTTTTAAATAAAAGCATATCCCGGATTATAAGCAAAGACCATTTATCGCCAATTACTTCCAAACTGCAGGAGACAGGGCAATTGGAGCGTTTATCGGCAAGTTTTATTTTTTGGACGGTCATTGTTTAAATTATTTTACAAAGATATAACATTAAAACTTGCAAAATGCAAGTTAATTGTTTTATATTTGTTTTTCCAAAAGTAGAAGATACCAATTAATCGTAAATAAATTATAATCACAAAATCTAAAAAAACATGAAAAACCCTTGGTTAGCATTCGTTTTAAACCTGCTCCTATTTGGAGGAGGGTATATATACAATGGCAAACGCAAAATGCTGGGCTTTGCATTAATAATTGCCTGGATACTTATACGCTATGGCGAGATTACCATATTTCTAACCAACCTTGTTCCACAAAAGTGGCTCGTTTTGTTTGTAGGGCTGGTTGTATTAATGTTCAGCCTTGCATCAGATGCATATAGCGAAGCTAAAAAGATAAATGAAGCAATTAAAAAATAATAACAAAAACAAAATAAAAAATGACAAACCAAAGCCAAATTGCAGTAAAGATCGTACTTGATCTATGGAATTCCAGAGTAAAAGCAACCAATGAAATATTCGATAAGCTGACCGATGAGCAGCTTATGCAGGAGATTGCACCAGGCAGGAACCGGGGGATATATTTATTGGGGCACTTAACTGCAGTGCACGACAGAATGTTGCCTCTTCTCAATTTTGAAAAACAAATGTATCCTCAACTGGATGAACCTTTCCTCGCCAAACCTGACAAAGCAGTTGCAGAAATACCTTCGGTTGCTGAACTCAGGGGTTATTGGAAAACCGTGAACGAAAAACTAGCCGCACACTATAGCAGCCTGCAGGTTGATGAATGGTTTCAAAGGCATACTTCTGTTTCTGAAGAGGACTTTGCGAAAGAGCCTCATCGCAACCGTCTGAATATTGTTGCAGGCAGAACAGTTCATTTAGCTTCTCATATAGGGCAACTGGCATTAATAAAGTAGGTGATAAAAGTCACTTTATTTCCTGACCGAGTGCATGTTTTTCCGGATCATTTAGTTGTTGTTTTGTATCATCAAATAAAGATACAAAAATCCTAAAAAGTGTATCTTAATAAAAAAGCCCAACCCCGTAAGGTTGGTTGAAATAACAAAAAAGATTAACACTCCGTAAAGCGTATCTTTTGTTAGAGGAAAGCCCAGCCCAGTAAGGTTGGTTGAAAGAACAAAAATGATTAGTCCCGATTATCAGGGATGTTAAAAAAATGCAGCCCCGTAAGGTTGGATGAATTACCAAAGAATAACGCTCCGTAAAGCGTTTCAAATTTATAAAGAACCGATCCCGTAAGGTCGGTTTTTTTATTTTGCTGTTTTGATATTTGTCATATAAATTGATGCGTGGGGTCATAGTAACGCCTGAAAATATATTGTTATTTTGATGTTAAATAATTAAACCATAAATATGAAAACAGTAGGTTATATTGTAATCGGGATTCTTGCCATTACCGGATGTAATAACACGGAAGAAGTACAAAAATTTAAAGCAGTTATTTATCAGGATTCTGCCTTAATCGTTCAGTCCATTCAGAAAGATTCGGAAATCTCTTCTTATCTGAAAGAGATGAGTGATATCCAGGCCAACCTTGACAAGATTAAGATACGGGAAAAAATACTTACGGTAAAGAATCCGGAAACCCCTATGAGTAAGGAATCACTTGCCGCGCAAGTCAATGAACTTGATGAATGGATTGTTTTGAATGATAAGAGAATGAACAAGCTTCAGGCTCGACTCAAATCCATGACTACAAAAAATGATAATCTGTCAAACTTAGTGACACACTTAATGGATGAAGTTGCAGAACGTGATGAAGAAATAACTGCTTTGCAGGCTCAACTAAGCCGGGCAGATGATTCATTGAAGCACATTACGGCCCGTTTTAATGATAGCATTGTGGTAATTAAAAAGGAACGTGAAAAGGTAGCTATAATGAAGACTCAGAATAATACAGTTTATTATATAACAGGTTCTATTAAGCAGCTTCAGGATAAAGGAATTGTGAATAAACAAGGCGGATTTATCGGTATTGGTAAAGTAGCTGTTATCAATCCTGAAATTGATGCTTCAAAATTCACAAAGGGAGACCTTACTAATATCAAAGGTATTGCTTTAAATGGAAAATTCAGAAGGTTTATTACCATGCACCCTGACAGAGCTTATTTAATAATCAGTAATTCACTTACTTCTACGGAAGTGGTACCTACCAGTACCGGGCGACCGGCATTGCGCAGTTCCACAATCTTATCTACAATAGCGCTGTATTTTTCTTTCTTGGTTTTAAATACCAGGTCCTGTTCATCAACACGTATGGCCGGGATATTGGTGGGTACTGTTACCACATCCAGTTTATAAATATCCCAGAGCTCGCCTGCTTCGGTTTCAGCGGTACCGGTCATACCGGCCAGCTTATGGTACATACGGAAATAGTTCTGCAACGTAACCGTAGCATAGGTTTGAGTTGATGCTTCAATCTTTACATTCTCTTTTGCTTCAAT
>CAIPDV010000113.1 GCA_903863935.1 uncultured Bacteroidota bacterium | reverse complement strand
GATTTCATACTACAATAATACAAATTATTGACAAGACTCACCCCCAATGCGGTCTATAGAAAGTAACGTGACTTTGTCATCCTGAGCATAGCGAAGGATCTGATTTTAAAACAGATTCTTCACTGCGTTCAGAATGACAATACATGTTTGGTATTTAGAAAAAGCAGTTGCGGCGGGCAAAGGCCGCCGCAACTGTAGTAAGACTATAATCCCTTTTCAGCAGCCTTAGACTGTTGTTTTCTGGCTGCCTTAGCCCGATGGCTATTCACAGCTGAGGAATATCTTCTTTGTGTTGTAAAATTTCTTGTTTGTCTGCTTTGGTATCGTTCAGACCTGCTTATAGAGGAGTTAGCAATTGAAGGGCTTACCCTTACTCTTCCGCCCTTCATACTTTGGGCAGAAACTATACCTGATAGTAAACATATCAGGAAAATGAACACCGGCTTTTTCATGGTTTTTGAATTTAGAGGTTAAAGAAGCTGGTATATCTTGATGCATGTTTACTTTTAAATAGTGGCTAATTTGGGAATTACTTTGTTTTACCTAATATAGTATATAGACGCGGGGTTTTGTTTTTGTTTTAGATTAACCAATAAGAAGAGATGTTAAACAACCAATTAATTCAGTTCAAATTACAAATTATAAAAAACCTATAATCCCTTGCCTTGTTCCTTTTGTTGTGTCTGCTGGGCTTTAGCGGCGTTTCTTTTCCGTTGCCTTGGCGAATGGCTATTAACTTGTCCTGAATACCTGCGTTGGTTTTGGAATTTTTTGGTTTGCTTGTCCTGTTCTTTTTCTGATTTCTTAATAGAAGAGTTGTCAAGGGCACCATTTGCTTTTTTACCATTTCCGGGGAATGCATAAATCATTCCGGATAGCAAACATATTAAAGAGAGGCAAAGCAACTTCTTCATGGGGTTGGGTTTTAGGGTTAAATAAAATCGGGTAAGCCTTGAATAAAAAATCGAACGTAAATATAAAGTAAAATTCAGGCTATAAATGTTTTGTTTATAAAAAATCAGAGAATATTTTTTACTCTTAAAGGTATACGTTCAAACGTTCTTTTTGTTTCAGTTTTTATTTTCTCCACTCCAACAGGTTGTCATCATTGTAACTTAGCTTGCCATTATCAATCAACCATTGCACAGTTTTCAAAATCTTGTCTTCCCTAACCTGATGAACCTTATGCACCAGGTCGGAAAGAGATAATGGCTCTTTATTCAACGAAGTTTTAAGTTGTTCCGCAACGGTTTTAAATTCCAGGTCGCTTAATTCAAGTTTATTTCGTTCCAGGCACACATCGCAAATTCCACAACGCACAGTTTCGGTTTCACCAAAATAAGCCAGCAACATTTCGCTCCTGCATTTATGAGTGCTGGCTGCATAATGTATCACCCACTCCATTCTTTTCAACGCCCTTTCTTTTAATTCATGGTAATGCTGTTTTGAAATATGCAGGTTGCTTATCTGGTGGCAGTCGTCCAGATAAACCAATTGTGGCTTGTCAGACTGAGGCACGTATGAAATAATTTTCTTTTTATCCAACCGTTGAAGCAAATTCTCTACCTCCTGAATGGTGAGGGATGAGCGTTTTGCCAAATCATATTCTTTAATATTTACAAAGTTTTCAAAGAGCCCCTCATACGAACGCAAAAGCAATTTTATAAATGCATCATAGGCGGGAGCTTCAATCTGGTAGCGGTAAAGGTCTTTCTGTTTTATAAGAATCTGAATGCGCGATGGCCTATAAAAAGCATCGGAAAGCATGAGGTAGTTTTCCTTTTCAAGGAATTTTATACTGCTAATTACTAACATAGGCTCCAAAGAATATTTGGAACAAAAATCATTGAGCAAAAATTCGAATGTAGAGCCTTTGCCTGAACCCGCTACCATTTTATAGTAGGAACATAAAGCCCCGTAAACCCTTTTTATATCATCTAACGCAGGGAAAGAATGATCCATATTTCTTTCCAATGAAAGACGGTCAGCTTCGTTATATAATTGAACGGCATAAGCCCTTTTCTCATCCCGGCCAGCCCTACCGGCCTCCTGAAAATATGCTTCGAGACAATCCGGCAGATCCAGATGCACCACAAACCGAACATTGGCTTTATTGATACCCATGCCAAATGCATTGGTGCTAACCATTACCCGTGTTTTATCATTTAGCCATAAATCCTGGCGTTTGCTACGCTCTTCAAAATTTAAACCGGCATGGTAATAATCTGCCGTAATACCTTGTTGCCGCAGCATTGCCGAAACTTCTTCCGCTTTCCTCCTATTCCGCACATAAATTATTCCCACTCCTTTTACATTATTCACCACTTTCAACAGTCGAGCCCCTTTTGCTTCTTCATTCAATACCACGTACGACAGGTTTTTGCGTTCAAAGCTTTTGCGTAAAATATTCTGCTTTTTAAAGCCGAGTTTTTCCTGGATGTCTATTGCGACCTCAGGTGTAGCAGTAGCAGTTACCGCAAGCACCGGAACTTCTGGAAACATGTTCCTTAGTTCCACTATCTTCATGTAAGAGGGCCGGAAGTCATATCCCCATTGAGAAATACAGTGAGCTTCATCTACTGCAATTAGATTCACTTTCATTTGCTGAACACGGGCTACGAATAGGTCGGTATCAAGCCGTTCGGGCGATACATACAGGAATTTCATGTTCCCATGAATACACATATCCAATATGTTATCTATCTCACGTGAAGTGAGTGATGAATGCACCATGGTAGCCCGAATGCCTTTACGGGTAAGGAATTCCACCTGGTCGTTCATGAGCGCAATTAGAGGAGAAATAACCAGACAAATGCCTTCTTTTACTAATCCCGGAACCTGGTAACAAACAGACTTTCCGCCACCGGTAGTCATTAACGCCAGCGTATCCTTTCCTTCCAAAACTGAATTGATGATCTCTTCCTGAAGTGGACGGAAATGCGTATACCCCCAATACTTAATAAGTATTTGTTGAATATGCGCTGCTGAATGTTGAATATTTTCTTCCGGATTCAAAATTCAGAATTTGAGTTTTTCAGAACATTTATTGGTGGCTGTTCCGCGAAACCACTATCATCATATAAATAAGGGGAACTGAATTGAGCAACAAGCTCAACATTAAAAGCGCAACAGGAGATTGCTTTATTCCATAACGCTGAACTGCCACAATATGCAGACAGCCGAGTATGAATCCCACAAAACCTGCCCCCAGCGCACCCAGAATAAAATAAGGACTTGTGGTTGCAAATAAACAAAGTATTACTGCAATGGCACCAAATACAAGCGAGATGGTAAAGGCTTTCTCAAGAAATTTTTTCATATAACGGCAAAGATAAAAAAAAGAGATAAACTGCCGATTTCTTAAAACTCCACTTATAAATCTTCTCTTAGCTTTGTATTCTAGTTATCTACCGAACATTGATACAACAAAAACTTAAAAGCATTTTCCTTAAAGACCCTGCAAAACCTTGGTTCTGGATTGTTTTAGGAATACTTGTAAAAGGGTTACCCCTATTGTTTTTGTTACACAACTATCCACCATCAGATATACCTGGCTTTTGGGGTGCCACAATGACCGACACCCACACTTACCTCGCACCTATTGATAATCTTTTACAGAATGGCACGTATTCGCCGGATTACCGTATGCCCGGCTATGGCTTCGTTTATCTTGTTTTCCGCTTTGTTTTCTCACAGGCAATTGCTTGTAATTTACTTCTAATATTTCAGTTCATTCTTGGTGGAATCTCTGTTTATTATCTTGCCCTGATTGCGAAAAAGGTATTTAACTGTACTCCGATATTTTACGTAACCTACTTCATATTTCTATTCAGCACCTACTCCAACTTTTACGATGGCTGGCTGCTTACAGAAAGTTTTTGCACCTCGGCTTTAATTTTTGCCATATGGTTTTTCGTCAACTATTTTGAAAAAGAAGAAAAGAAACATCTCATTTTTTCAGGACTTTTTCTCACTTGGGTCATATTTCTGAGGCCAGTGTTTGCGCCTATTTATTTGATATTGCTAGTTATTTTAATATTTAAAAGGCGGTCCCAAACCCCTAAAGGAGCTTTGAGTAGCACTATTCAAAGCCCCTTTAGGGGTTTGGGGCAAAAAATATTGCTTTTAATTCTACCTTTTCTTATTTGCGATGGAATTTGGGTTACGAGGAATTATCAAAAACACAATGAGCTAATATTCCTTACCTCGGCAAAACTAGCTCCCAGAGCTGAATACATATATGAACCTGCACTGTCAAACTTCATTCGTTCCTGGGGTGGATCAGCTGATTTTACAGATAATAAAACGCCGTTACTTTGGTTCGGCTTTCATTTGGATGGAATGCCAGACCCTAAAGATTATAAGGATAGTTTACCCGATTATATATATACCTCAAAATTCAATAAAGACAGCCTTATCGAGATCAAAGTATTGATAAGCATGATTAATTACGTTGCTTCTTCCGGGAATGTTAACCTTGTCTATCAAAAGGCATTAAAAGCGCGCTTGGACAGATATACTCAATCTATTAAAGAAGAAAAACCATTCCTTTACTATATACAAGCTCCGTTTTTCCATTGCTTACCGAGGTTTTTATTCGGGCCGGAGGTAAAATACTACACCAAACGATTTCAACTTCCGGGAATAGTAGGCTACTTGAGTGAAATTGGTTTTACAATCTTCTATTATTTGGTACTTGGTTTTGGTTTGCTTGGCTCATTACTTCTATTCTGCCGGGGATTAAAATACAACTCTTTAATTTTACTAATCTCAATTATCCCACTCTATACCATCGCCATTCATGCATTAATTTTACGGGTTACCTCCAACCGGTTTTTGATGCCATGCTGGCCTTTTATTCTTGTTTGTGCAGCCTATTTACTGATAAGTATATTTGAGAGAAAGAAAGCCAAATAACCGAATCGCTATTCTTTTACAATTACTGCGAACTTCTTTTTCAATGCAAGGAAGTGCTTTTCATAAAGCTCATAGGAAATATAACTCAGGCCCAATGTAAGCAATAATGAGGCAAACCCTATTAGAAGGTAATTCACAAAATTGGCCTGTACAATATGAAGGCTTAACACAATATACGACACAATGCCTATTGCAATTGGGTGAAGCAGATATATACCATAACTATATTTACCCCAAAAAGTAAGGAATTTAATGCGGCCCAATTTCAAGAAACTATCAGGAGAAAAATTCTGATGTAATATGATAAACGAAAAATAGACCCCGTAAAATAAATGGACAGTGGCTTTTGCATCGGGAACAAAATACTCAATATGATCCCGAATCAGTAACACGAAACCTCCTGCTAAGTAAATTACGCTGGCAGCCCAAAGTGGAAGTTTGACAAAAAAATCTTTTACTACTTTATACTTCAGTACAAGGTAAGCTGAAAGCCCGCCAATGGCAAGATCAACCATTACGGCAAGGGTATGAAATGAGAGTCTGTAATAATCATCCTGAACATGCAAGCGGAATAAAACTGACCCAATTATTATAGGGATAAAAATGAAAATATAGTACCTGGGTTTTATTAAGATAAATAAGATGGGCCAGATAAGATAGAATTGCTCCTCAACCGCAACAGACCATGTAATTCCCTGCATTAGCCTTACATCAACATTTGCTACAAGCCCTTGTGTGTATGCATTGATAGCTTCAAAATTGGAAAGAAAGGTAATATAATATGGCAGCCTATGAGCATTAGAACTGAAAATATATTCAAGATTATAGATGTAGGGGAAAATGAAAAAACCGAAGGGTAACACAAGAAAATAAAGAGGCCAGATACGGAGAACACGTCTTAGGTAAAAATTCCTGAGGTTTATTTTTCCGGACAGCTCTTTTTCTTCAAGTAATATATAGGTGATCAGAAAACCACTGAGCACAAAAAAAGTATCACCCCAATATAGCCCGCTGAAATCAGACTCCATACTTTTCCAATAATGGTAACCTTGCATCCGGAAAACTCGAACGCTTGCCCCATTCGGTGGGAAAAGAAAACCATCAACGCTGCAATAAAACGTATTGCGTCGAGGTTTTGGAAATATATTTTCTTTTGCATCCCGGGGATTACAGAACCTCTAACTTCTCTGTCCTTAGGCGGGCTCCATCTACAACAAGGCTGTAGAAATAAACACCCGAAGCCAGATTGGTTCTATCCAATGAAACCGCTCCCGAATTCCCAAGCAAACTTATTGTCTTTACAGTTTTACCCATTAGGTTATATACAACTATGCTGGCATTGCTGTACTCCTTAATTGTAGAAAAGTCATACGCAATAGTAGTATTTGAAGTATAAGGGTTCGGATAAGCCGACAGCTTAAACGCGCCTTTAGGGTTTACAAGATTTGGAACATCAGTCGGGCCACATTGGGTAAGCATATCAAAAGTATGCAACTTGCCCCAACCCCAATTTGTATTTGGCAATCCGGATTTAGGACCAGTGAAAAAATCGTTGTATGCTGTTTCAATCAGGCAACGCCTAACATTCGTATCGGTTGCTAATGGATGCATTTGTAAATACAAACCTACTGCCGATGCAACCATTGGAGAAGCCATAGAAGTACCACCATCGGTGTTGTGACATCCAAGGGCATCTACGTTACCATTACACTGGGTTGAAAAACAAAGAGGAACTGCTGAAAGCGTAAAGTTACCCGAGGCTGAAATTTCAGGTTTCATTAAAGTAAAATTACGGGTTGGGCCTCTGCTGGTACCATAATTAAATCCACCGGGAACATCAGAAAGATTACCATTTTTTTCAGGGTTTCCAAGACAATCGGTATAGCCAAGCCTGTTAAAGTATGTCTGCACAGTAATAACATTTGGTGAGCACTGATAACTGCTGCAAATGGTCATTAGGGTATCCGGTTGTTTGTATTTTTTTATTTCCGGGTATGTCACAGGGTTTATTGCAAGTGCATTAATATTTACAACACCATTAATAGAACCTAAATCCCAAATGTCGCAACGACCAAAAGTACCTGAGGAAGTATCGGTTGCCTCAAACCCCCAATAATAGCCGGTAGAATCGGGTGCAATTTGAAACTCTACTGAATAGCTTCCTTTTCCATATACCATCTCAATACTATTCATAACGCCGAGCCGTTGCCCGTTTTTGTTATAAATGCTTCTTACCTGTAAGCCCATAAAATCTTTAATGGAAGACCACACTGTGAAGGTATCGCGTTCCAGGAATGACCCGGATTGCACTTTATCACACCGGATCTTAAATTTCAGGTTTTTAAAATTGTTTTCATTGGCAAAAATTGGGATGTCGGCAACACCGATACCTGCATCATACAAGAACCAGGTGAAAGCAGTATCTCCTTTGTTCAATGTATCATGCACGTGGTATGGAGTACCGCCATTACCAGCTGAAGTCACAAAAACCCTTCCCGGTTGCTTGGCGGCTATCATGGTATCAATCATTTCGCCTTGCAAATCGGAATCATCATGTGAACCATCATACGAACCCATACTGGCATTAATAACACACGGTTCATTCAAACTATCAGCACATTTAAAAATGTATTGTACAGCATCAGTAAACATGGTGGCTGTTTGAGTATCAAAATTGTAAGCAACCATTATAATGTCCGACTTAGGGCAACCACCAATTTCATGTCCATTACAAGTACCATTGCCGACTGCAGCACCTGCCACATTACTACCATGTCCAAAATCAACACAATGCGAAGTATCCGGAATATCAAGTGGCAGTGTTGACAAAATATCCATTTGAGATTTGTTCCAAGCTTGTCCGTAATTCCAAGGCATTGGTGTATATGGGCCATTTGGAATATTCATATCCCAAAGATATTTAACCCTTGTTCCGCTGCTATCCCTGAAATCGGAATGTTTTAATTCTATTCCGGTATCTATAAATCCAATTACAACTCCTTTTCCATTATAAGCTTTTGGCAATGGAGCCTGCCCGGCTAATACCTCCGTTATATGATTCTTCACGTTTGATGAATCATCCATTGGGCGGTTACGGGGCGGAGCTCCTTCCATTCTTGTAACAGCTACATTATCATTGAATGCCGAAAGAGCATTGACAGGAATAATGATGGCCGCAATATTTCCGTACGAGTACTTAAACACACCATTATATTGAGCCACTAATTGTTTAATCACCCCTATTTTACCTTGTATAAGCATGGGCAGCATCAGGCTGGCATTAGCCTTGGTCTGCACATAGTTTTCCATTTTAAGTGCCAGGTACAAATCCATCTTTGAATTAGATTGACTGAATGATACACTGCTAATGCAGACAGCAAGGAGGAGTAATAGTTTTTTCATGTTGTGTAGATAGGGATTAAAATGTAAAGTTAGAAAAAATTAAGCCCAATTAAAAATCCTTTGGTTAAAATATCTAACATTTATCTGTTTATAAGGTTTATTAGGCCAGAATAGTTCACTTTTTGATGGCATGGCGAATCCTTTTCTCCAAAATAATATTAGATTTTATGGCAAATAATGAAGACATGTAAAGCCATATTATATTATTGATTACAAATTAATTATATCTATTTTTTGGAGTCCATAAAAATTCGAAAAGTGTAAAAAAGTGTAAAATATAGAATGCTGAAATACCCCTGAATGATGAAAGATAAACTGGTACCTATTGGAAGATAGTTCATATTCCATAGTTCATAGTTTTTTTTTAAGCGTTCGTTGTTCTATAAAAAAGGCTATTTTTGCCCCTTCAAAAAAAGCATAAAGGCAAAATGGCAAACAAAAACAACTCGCTCATGAATGTAAATGACAGATGGGAGCGCATTGAAGATTACATGGAAGAGAATAAGAAAATGATGACTATCCTGTTGGCAATAGTGGCTATTGTTGTGGGTGGTTTCATTACTTTTAAATATTGGTATATCCCAAGCCAGGAACAAGAAGCAGAGATGGCTATGCGGGGAGCACAAAACTACTTTACCCGTGACTCTGTTAACAGGGCTATAAAGGGAGATGGAGCTAATCTGGGTTTCCAGGATATTGCTGACCAATACAGCTTGACCCCTGCGGGTAAACTCGCCAACTATTACCTTGGCCTTTGCTATTACCAAAAACAAGATTACCAAAAGGCAATTGACAACCTGGAGAAGTTTAATGCCAATGATGTACTTGTAAGTGCAAATGCAGCTGGCGTTGAAGGCGATGCAGAAATGCAACTGAACAATACTGATAAAGCTATTGACTATTACCTGGAAGCTGTGAAGAGAAGCGACAATGAATATACTGCGCCAATGTATATGAAGAAAGCCGCACAAGCTTATGAAATTAAAGGCGATTATACGAGTGCTTTGAATCTTTACCAAAACATACGATCCAAGTATTTCAATTTCGCTGAAGCCAATCAGATAGATAAGTATATTGCAAGGGCTCAGGTTAAAACAGGAAAATAGTTATAAGTTATAAGTTATGAGTTATAAGTTATGACCGTTTATATCTATAGGCAAATTCGGAATAACTTATAACTCATAACTTATAACTACTAAATAATGGCGACCAGAAAACAAAATCAAAAATTATCACCGGTTAAATTTTCTGGCGATAAATTAAATATCTGTGTTGTAGTTGCCCAATGGCATAAGGATATTACCGACGCTTTATTAGAAGGTGTTTTTACCGTTTTCGAAAAAATGGAAATGGAAGATTTTTCCATGGAAGTAATTGATGTACCCGGCAGTTATGAAATACCACTTGGGGCGCAATGGGCTATTGAGAGTTATAAACCGGATGCAGTTATTTGCCTTGGATGTGTAATAAAAGGCGAAACGCCTCACTTTAATTTTATTTCGAAAGCAGTTGCCGATGGAATTATGCAGCTCAATTTAAGACACAATATTCCGGTAATATTTGGCGTTTTAACTACCGACAATGTAAAGCAAGCCAAACAAAGGAGTGGCGGCAAGCATGGCAATAAAGGATCAGATGCTGCAAATGCAGCCCTTGAGATGATTGAATTACGCAATAAGCTGAAGCACGTACATGCCCGAAAACCATAATAATATTACCGACTTTTCTTCGCTTTTTGAAAAACAGCTGAAACCGGCTCCGGGAGTTTTGCTGCTTGCTGAACCTTTTATGGAAAGCCCTGAATTCAAGCGGTCGGTTGTATTGGTTACCGAACATAATGAAGATGGCACGATGGGGTTCATTTTAAACCGCAAACTGGCCATTAAGCCTACACAGGCCATTGATGATTTCCCCGACTTTGAAGATACTTTGTTCTATGGCGGACCCGTAAGTACTGAACTTTTATTTTATATTCACACCCTTGGCAATTTACTGGAAGGAAGTGTAGAGGTTACGGATGGTATTTATATGGGTGGTGATTTTGATGTATTGAAGGATCTGCTGCGAGAAGGTAAGGTAAAACCTTCCCAGATACGTTTTTTTGCCGGGTACTCCGGCTGGACGGCAGGCCAATTGAAATCTGAAATGAAGCAACATTCCTGGATAGTTACCCCCGGAACCCAAAAACTCGTTATGAAGGATAATAGCAACCTCTGGAAAAATATACTTAAAGACCTTGGCGGTAAATACTCGATGGTGGCGGACTTTCCGGAAGACCCTACTTTAAACTAGTAAAATTGAATTTTCTCGCACACCTTTATCTGGCCGGTGATGATGAAGGACTTATTATTGGAAACTTTATTGCTGACTCTGTTAAAGGAAGCAATTACAAAACATTTCCTGAAGAAATAAAAAAGGGGATTGTAATGCACCGTGCCATTGACAGTTTTTCAGATAATAATCCTGTTTATTTGCAAAGCGTGCATCGGCTGCAACCTAAGTTTGGCAAGTTTTCCGGTATTATTACTGACATGTTTTACGACTATTTTTTAGCCAACAACTGGGAACAGTTCTCATCGGTGGGATTAGAAGAGTTTTGCAAGAAAATGTATCGGATTCTTTTATCCAATAAACATAGCTTGACTGAAGAAAGTGCTATTATTCTCAAATATATGATGCAAAGCGACTGGCTTTATTCATACAGGACAAAAGAGGGTATTCAAATGGCCTTGAAAGGTATGTCAAAGCGGATGAAGTATTATTTCCCGATGGATGATGCGGTAATGGAGTTGGAGAAAAATCCTGAACTTTACAACCGGGATTTTTTGGAGTTTTTTCCTTTGATACTAAAACATATTGAACCATACAAGATTGGGTAATGCAATATATAGAGATTCTTGTCTCCTTCATGCTGAACTTGTTTCAGCATCGCAATAATTCGGGAGGGAAAATTTTGCGATTGTTTGGATGCTGAAACAAATTCAGTTTGACCAAAACATTCAAAGCTCATAGTTAAAAAAAGTCCTACTTTTGAATCAATAACCCAACAACTAAAAACAATTCATTATGAAACGTACAGCAACAGCCATTTGGAACGGCACAGGAAAAGAAGGCAACGGTAACCTCACCACCCAAAGCAACATACTCAACAAAACCCCATATTCTTATACCAGCCGTTTTGAAAATGGTGCGGGAACTAATCCTGAAGAATTGGTGGCAGCGGCACATGCCGGCTGCTTTACCATGAAATTAAGTTTTGTTTTAGGTGGAGCAGGCTTCACACCTACTTCACTGGAAACAACTTGTGGCATAACCATGGAGAACGGTGCAATAACAAACTCTCATCTTGTTGTAAAAGGTGTAGTTCCTGGATGCAGTGCTGATGATTTTAAAAAACATGCAGAAGATGCAAAGGCTAATTGCCCTATTTCAAAATCGTTGAATACTAATATTACGTTGGAAGTACAAGGTTAAATTCTAAAAAAGGGGGAAGTAACTTCCCCCTTTTCAAAATTTTTATAGTATGATAATCCGGTTTAGAAATTCAATTATACTTTTACTTACACTTTTTTTTGTAGAAACTTCCGTCGTTCAATCCCAGGTCTGTTTTTATAGCTCGACGGGTTTAGCCCGGCTAAAAAAAAGAGGACTCACATACATTGTAATGAGTGATACAGCATCCAAGGCAGCAAATGAATTCAAAGGAATATTCAGGAAATACTGGACCATTTCTAAAATTGAGTTTATTGACTCTATCGATATAAATAAGTACGTTGCTGTCAATAATGCATTTTTTATGCTAGAAGTAAACCCACGTACAGGGCATTATACTGAAGCTCATAATGAAGGCTTTTACATTGCATCCTTATTTATCTTTGATGATACAGAACCGCTTTTTGATGGTGCGGCAAATTATGAACGTAAACGCACCCTTATAGGATATATTTACCTATCAGCAGAAGAGTATAAAAAAGGGGTAAATGTCTTTGATAATTTTGGAGAAGGGCATTTTCTAAACTGGGGCACTGGTTTATTGAAAAACTACATACAGGAACTCATGACACTTTTTAGTGACTCCAAAACCCAATTTTGCACTGAAAATATGCGATTGACAGAAAGCATTTATGGGCTAAAAACGGGTACTCTTTACATACCCGACAATATAGTTAATAACCCTTCTGAAATGAATGATTTAGTTTCAGATTATAAATACAATTATAAATTTGTTCCCTTAGATACTATAAATCAGATGATTCTTGCTGATAAAACTCCGTTCTTCTATATCGACTTTGCTATAGATAATAATAATGAAAAATATGTTTCAGTAGTTGACTCGCATACAGGTGAATTTATTTACTGCACTAATACTGCATATTCTAAGCGATTAAAGGCGAAAGATTTGAAGCAAATATACAAAGCTGCAAGCAAGTAATTTAAAAGCTTTACCTTATCAACGAAAGGAACCCATGCTTTTCAAAACTATTACCAGTTAAGCAAGTGGACTTAACAAAGTAATAGTAAGTTCCCTGGCTTGCCGGTGAACCATCAATATTTCCATCCCATGGGTTATCCGGATTTTGGGAATGAAATACCAGTTTGCCCCAGCGATTATATATCCATATCTCATACTGGGTCATAAACTCAACCTTAATAAGATAAGTATCGTTTTTGGCATCTCCATTTGGTGAAAAGACGTTTGGAACAAAAAAGTCTTTGCATGGAATTTCTACATTAACGGTTATGCTAGATTCAGTTGAGCATCCATTGGAACTGGTTGTTACTAAAGTATAGGTAGTAGTAGATGAAGGGTTAACGGTAGGGTCAATACAAGTATCGCAACTTAACCCTGTAGATGGCGACCAAAAATATTTTGATCCGTCAGAACCATATAAAGTAATTGAAGATCCTGAATATATGGTGGTATCACAGCAAATATATCCTGAAGGTAAAGGATAAATAGTAATGTTTTTATGTATTACAACACAACTGCCACCATTGGTAATAAGCACAGAATAGGATGTGTCGTTTGCTGAACTGGCAACCACTTTTATAGAACTTGTGGTTGCACCATTACTCCATAAATAATTTCCACCACCGGTTGCGCTCAGGTAAATAGTATCTCCAAGGCAAACATTATTTCCCGTAAGCGTGCCATCGAGGGTAGGTTTTATATAAATAGTAAATGAAGTATCAGCAGTACATTTCCCATTTGAGACCTGAACAGTATATGTAGTAGGAACAGTTGGAGAAACACTGATTGTTGAAGTTGTTGCACCTGTACTCCAGATATACGATACGCCGCCACTAACAACTAATAATTCAGCACCACCGGAACACAGGCTATCTGCACCTGAAATCATTGGGACGGGTTTTGCAAGAACCACTACATTCCGTTTTGTTGTGTCATTACACCAACCCGTATGTGTTCCAATCATAGAAACAGCGTAAGTACCGGAAGAGGAATAATAGTGCGAAGGGTTTGTTACTGTAGACGTATTATTTCCACCGGACGGAGGGTCTCCAAAATTCCAGTAATAGGCCGAAGCTCCGGCAGAATTGTTAGTAAACCGAGTAGTATCGCCAACACAAACCGTATCTGCAATAAATGAACTTGCAACCGTAGTGTCTATTACTACCCGAATAATAGTATCCATACCACATCCATTATGAACTTCATGCAATTTAACCCAATAAATGCCCGGCTGGTTATAAGTCCATGTAGCGTTTACAGATGAATCTTCATACGTTCCATTGTTATAAAAATCCCAATAAAACTGGGCTCCAATTATAGGTTTTGAAGTATTGGTAAATAATGTAGATAAACCTGCACAACCCGTGTCTGCTTTAAAATTAGGGTGAGGTGGAGGACCAGAGACCTTGCCAATTTTTACAGTAAGTGTATCCTTACAAGCTGCGCCTGTAAAAGGAGTTACAACAAGCGTATATGTACCCGCACTGTCAACACTTATTTGCTGCAATGTATCATTCGTCATTATTCCACCATTGGGGCCAGTCCAGGAATATTGGCCTTCTCCATTAGGGCCGCGAAGAGTAATACTGTCCTGCCCGCAAAAATTTTGGGAAGAACTTGTAATTTCCAGCGGAGAGCAGGAAGCATCAATATAAGCATACCCGAAGTGTCCGCCCAAGCCACAATCTGATATTTGGAACACTACAGTAATGCATTTTCCAACATAATGCAATAATGGCACATTCACCATGGTCCAATTTTTGTAATACACCCAAAATGTGGCTGTATCACCTAACGGATAGGTGTCATGATATTCTATACTATCAAACTTTTGAGTGCCACGCCCCGAAACAACAGTATATTCTCCGCAATAAGGAATCGTATCTTTCCCATCCAAAACTGCCACTTTAAACGCAGGCTGCTGAAAGTAATTATGTTTGGGATTTGCTAAAAAAACAGCATATTGGTAGGTGAAGTTAGCGTTTGACGGACCAACTAAAAATGTTTGAGAAAGAATTGATACTCCATAATTAACTTGTGTACTATCACCCAGCATTACTGAATATTTTCCACCAAAAGGTGATACCACCGGAATTGAAGGCACAAGTGCATCACCTCGGCTGCCACTTGTTATATTTACCTGATAGTCGGGCCTTGGATTTTTCCCCACACTACCTGCATTATAATAACTGGGTGTACTGGTAAGTGTGTCGTTAGCAGCATGAGTAACCGCACCTGCCGAACCACCTGTAATTAGGCCTGTTAAAAAAGCTGTTGTTGAAGATACATTTACACCATAATAAGCATACCAGCCGGAAAGATTTCCACTTTCAAAATCTATATTATTACAAGCAGAATCGCAGGTTTGTGTAAGCACTTTACTAGGATTTCTGTATTCTTCAACCGAAGATGGATAACGTTTTTTAACCGCTTCGAATTTTTTATAGATCACTTTTAGTTTTCCAACCAAAATATCTTCATAACTTATTGCATTATCAAGGCTTATTTTACCATTACCAATATCCTGTAAAAATACTCCACGCACAGAATCGATACTGCTTTCAGAAAAGGATGTAAATACTTTTATATCTTCATTATTAATCCCTTCGGAAACTTGAAATTTATCCATTGCCGAAAACCAGTGCAGGTATATATCTTCCGAATTATGATTGAATTTGGTGGTTTGGGAAAACACAGTTGTTCCACTAATAATAAATAATAACAGAGAAATAAAGAAAACTAAAACAGGTAGTTTTTTGTTATGCATATTACGATGGGATGATTTAGTTCAACTGCATTTATAATCCAAATATAATAAATCTTAGGCTTTATCGGTGACACTCTTGTTACATATTAACTCTGATCGATATAATTAATTGTTTATTTTGGCAAAAAAATGACTTTATGCAGGCAATTATTGGCATTATATTGGTTTTATTGATCATTGCTCGAAGGGTGAAAAAAAGTATTGGTTTTCAAAAATTCAATCAAACCACCCTAATTATACGCATGGTTTCTTTTGCGATTATCATGCTATTAATTCTATCGGCAAGTATTATGTACCCGGAAACCATATTTTATAATGGGGTAGGCATAATTGCCGGATTAGTTCTTGCTTATATAGCAACAAATCAAGCTCAATTTGAGAAAAGAGAAGATGGAGTTTATTTTAAAACTCACGTTTGGGTTGAACTGACTGTTATGGGTTTATTCCTTGCACGTATTGCTTATCGGGCTTTTGTGCTCAAGGATATGTTGCAACCGAATCAAAGCAACGAGGAAATCCATGAAAAAACAAAAATACTGAGGGACCCTTTAACGGGTTCTGTATTATTTACCTTTTGCACCTATTACATAGGGTACTTTTCCTTTATTCTGAGGGAAGGGAAGAAAGAATTAAAAAAAGAAATCTAAGTACTTACTTTTTAAATCGTGGAGCAAGAACTACATCCTTGCTACCGGGAGTGTATTTATAAAATCCGGTTCCTGATTTTACACCTAAATCCCCTGCTGTAACCATATTTACAAGAAGCGGACATGGTGCGTATTTTGGATTCCCCAATCCATCGTGAAGCACCCGCATAATATACAAACATACATCCAACCCAATAAAATCTGCTAATTGGAGCGGCCCCATAGGGTGAGCCATACCAAGTTTCATTACTGTGTCTATCTCCTCTACTCCACCCACTCCTTCGAACAATGTGTAAATAGCTTCATTTATCATTGGCATAAGTATGCGGTTAGCAACAAAACCAGGGTAGTCATTCACTTCCACAGGAGTTTTTCCCAGATTACGGGATAATTCCATTATAGTCTTTGTCACCTCGTCAGAAGTGTTGTACCCCCTTATAACTTCCACTAACTTCATTACCGGAACAGGATTCATAAAATGCATCCCAATTACTTTATCAGAACGTTTGGTATTTGCACCAATTTTAGTTAATGAAATTGAAGACGTATTACTTGCCAGAATAACACCTTCAGGGCACATGGCATCTAAATCACGAAAAAGTTTGAATTTAATATCAGGATTTTCAGTTGCCGCTTCAATTACAAGCTCACAACCTTTTACACCCTCTTCCATTTTTGTGAAGGTGGTAATATTTTTAATGGTATTGTTTTTATCTTCTTCTTTCAGAACACCTTTTGCAACTTGCCTGTCTAAGTTTTTAGAAATTGTGGCAACGGCTTTATTTAATGCATCGGCCGAAATATCTATTAATGATACTTTATATCCGCATTGTGCAAACACGTGTGCTATACCATTACCCATAGTTCCTGAACCTATAACTGCAATATTTTTCATAATCATATTTTTTTGCAAACGTAGGGAAATTTTCACAAAACAAACGAGACATACGGGGTAAGGTTTGAAAATCCCCAACTATCAGAAACTAGTAAATCAGTTATTATACATCAACGTTTCTACTTGCTTTAATTTCCTATTTTTGGGGTTGATGCGAGTTAAACCCCCGTATATAAAACCATCGGCTAAGGAGTCTTCCACCGCTACCCCTGCCGAGAAAAAGAACCCTTACGATTCCAGGTATTTTTGGAAAATAAGTTACAGTGAATTACTGGCCGACGCGGGTATTATTGCCTTTGCATTCTATTTTTCGCAATTCTTTTTCAAGGAAAATAACATTCTTACCATTATAAAACCCTGGCAGCTTATTGGGTTATATGCAGTTGTAGCATTAACCTTGCCCTGGTATCTGGGCTACCTTTATGCGCATTGGAACAAATACTATAAAAAGATAGTCAATAAAATTGTCAAATGGTTTTTTATTGCAATTGTATTGGCTTCACTGGTCTATTTAATGGTTTTAGCCATGAGTGTTCCATGGGATGATTTACACAAAACAGATAAAATAACCGAGAATTTTGCCATGTTCGCCATGTTTCTTCTTGTTCTGGGTCCAATGATGTGTATCCCCGGCTTTATGGCCGGAGAGGCAGATTGTGAACAACCGGAAAAAGATGGAAGTGATATTAATGACCCGTCGGTTACATCGGTAATGATGATTGTGGTACTTGCTATTGGATTTATGATTTGGTGGGCAAATGCCGATTACACCCAAAAGCATAGCTGGCTTATATTACCAATTTATATTGGAGCCTGTGTTGCAGCTGTAATTGTGTTTGGAATCTATTATGCTCTTTTATCGTTGCTGAAAAAAATGGGTATTTATAAAATCCTCACACGGTTTGCACAATACCTGTTTCCATTATTTATTGTTACTGTGCTTATACTATGGAATGAAATTGGGATGCGATTGCTTCTCAGCTCCGATAAAAATGCTTATGCCAGTATTTCATTTGGCAGGTTGATATTCCTGATTACTGTTTCAGGTTTTATACCATTTCGTTTAATAATGATACTTACACCACCGCTTCGATTAATAAATCTGCTAATCGGGGTATTGGCATTTGTATTGTATCTCTATAATATACGGTTACTTTGTGTATAGATTTGGTAAGCCGAAACCTTTATCATACATTAATCAAAATTACCAGCCCAATAATTATTATACCTAATAAGGGAATTATAATATAAACCCATGGAATCCTGGGCCTTCTTGAAAGAGAATGCTGAATCATGTATTTGCGTCCCATTTTAAATCATTGTTCATACTACACCACATCTAAATGATAGCCCAAGGGACAAGCTATCGTATTGATTGTATTAATCTTACAAAAACAAGCATGGATTAATACCTTGCAAATATACTATTTTTAAAAAAAATTGCATTAATAATATTGAATTTTCCCAGCAAATTGCTAAATGATTATAAAACAAGACCTTTCAATTACCATTACAGGCAACCTACTGGTTATTTGGTAATTTATTAAAACCACCCTAGTCTTGTCCCTTATTTCAAAGAAATTTGGTATATCTTTGCATACGAGCAATTATTCGTTCCCCTTTCGTAGCATTTTTCTATGAAGATAAAGTTTTCGCGCTGGACAAACATCTTACTTGCAATTTTTTCAGTGTTTGTTATTTGCGCCACTACGCTTGTATTTTCACCACCTTCTACCGGTATCCTCCCGCTCAGAATATGTACTTTGGTACTTGCCGTATTATCAATTGCTGCTGCCTTTTTCGTATATCGTAAATTGGTTGAAAAAGTAAACGCTTATGACGAAACGAACGATAAACTTTCCACAATTTTTGAAAATACACCGGTTGGAATTTGCATTCTGGAGCTTACTTCCGGAAAGATTTTTGATGTAAATCAGGGTTACCTTGATATGTTTGGATACACCCGCCAGGAAGTAATTGGAAACTCATCCATTGGCCTTGGCATTATTGAACCAAAAGAAAGGAAACAACTGATTGCAGAAGTGCAGCAATATGGTTTTGTAAAAAACAAAGTACTCCGGTTTAAAACCAAATCTGGCGAACATTTTACCTGTGTATTATCCTATAAATTAATAACTCTGGGAGGCAGGGAATGTGGAATTGTTTTATTGAACAGTGCAAGTGCGCATAAGGACCTTGACAATGCATTGATGGAGAACATGCAAAAGTTCCAGACAATTTTTGATTCCAGCCCAACCGCAATTTCCATTGTTGAACTGGAATCGGGAAAAATTTTTGATGCGAACCAGTCCTTCCGCGAAACCTATGGGTATAAAAAAGATGAATTGGTTGGCCGGACAACTATGGAGCTTGGAATAATAAGGCCTGAAGACAGAAAAAAATATATTTCAGAACTTACCAAACAAGGTTCATTACGCAACTGGGAACAGGCAACCTATTCAAAGGAAGGGAAACAAATAACAGTTTTGCTTTCCGATATTATTATTGACCTGAATGGAAATAAGTATAGCCTTACCTTGCTGAATGATATTACTGAAAACAAAAAAATTGAGTCTGATTTATTTGAAAACAAAACAAAGCTTCAAACAATCTTCGATTATAATCCGGGTGGTATCGGACTGTTTGACCTTGAGAATGGAAAAATATTGGAAGTAAACCAATCGTTTCTTGAAATATGTGGATATTCCAGGGAAGAAATGCTGGGACATTCCGCCTCGGAATTGGGAATTCTTCCGCCCGGATTAAGAGCCTCCATTAAAAATGAACTTGTTGAATCGGGCATTATACGAAACAGGGAACAAATTGTACGTACCAAAAGCGGAAAACTGATTACCACGCTTTATTCCAGTATTGTACTTGATATTGGCGGACGCAAATGCAGCCTTGATATTGTAAACGATATTAGCGAACGTAAGGAATTAGAAAATCAATTAATTGCAGCAACTGAAAAAGCGCAGCAGGCTGTCCGCTCCGAGGAACGATTCCTTGCCAATATGAGCCATGAAATAAGAACACCCATGAATGGTATTATTGGCATGGTGAATCTGCTTGCTCAAACACAATTGAATGATGAACAAAAAGAATATGCTAGCTGGATAAAGGATTCATCGGAAATTTTGCTAACTATCATTAATGACATATTGGATATTTCCAAAATAAATGCCGGCCAAATGGCCATTGAAAATACCCCATTCAGCATTTACGATGTGTTAAGAAATCTGAACATGTCAATGGAATTAAAAGCGAAAGAAAAGAGCGTAAAATTCCATACTCATATTGATTTGAGTATCCCACAAAAGGTGATGGGCGACCCTGTAAGGCTATTCCAGATACTTTTAAATTTGGCGGGCAACGCTGTTAAATTTACGGAAGAAGGTGAGGTTAATATCAGTATCAATAAGCAAAAAGAAGATTCTGAAAATATCTTTTTGGAATTTATAATTAAAGACACCGGAATTGGAATTGATACCGATAAAATAAGCACCTTGTTCGATCCATTTGTTCAGGCTTCGCCTGATACTACCCGCAAATATGGTGGCACCGGACTTGGCTTGAGCATATCAAAAAGGCTTGTTGAAATGCAGGGAGGTACTATTCATGCTGAAAGTGAATTGGGTAAAGGCTCGGTTTTCTCATTCCGCATAGGGTATAAAAAATATTTCCCGGGAGCAAAACAACACATACCGGTGCCTGAAAAAGATATTACGAATGGCCGCGACCTTAATGGATTGAGAATACTTCTTACCGAAGATAACCGCATCAGCCAACGTGTGGGAGTTAAAACCATGAGTAAATGGGGTATAACTGTTGATGTTGCAGAAAATGGCCGGCAAGCCGTGGAAATGGTAGCAACCAACCCTTACGATCTTGTACTTATGGATGTTCAAATGCCTGAAATGGATGGATTTGAAGCAACCAGGCAAATACGTAATTTCCTGCCTTCGCCTGCATCCAAAGTACCTATTGTAGCCATGACCGCCTCCGTTATCAGCCTTGATAAAGAAAAATGCCGCGAACTTGGAATGGACGATTATATATCGAAACCATTTAAACCTGAGGATCTTTATAAAATGATATCAGCCACCGCTAAAATTAATATCAGCCACAAGGGAGAAGCCAAATCCTCACAAACGCATAAAAATTTATAAAAGAACTTTTTTCGCGAAACAGGATGCCTCCTTTGAATTATTAAAATAAATAATATATTTGCAGTAACGCCCCCCTGAAAAATAAGTTTTGTCATTGATCTCCCAAGGAAATTAAATTCTAACCTCATGTTTCGTTAATGGAAAGAAAATTTACTAAGTGGTCTGTAATTTTAGCACTCAACTCCATTATCCTGCTGGTAAGTTGGGTACTTACTATGGCTACACATAAAACCCCTACAATACATGAATATGTGCTGTGGGCAGCCATAGCACTCACCCTTGTTATTTCCACCATTATTTATAATAAAATGGCAGGCCAATCAAAGGTTTTGATTGACAACAATAAAAAGTTCCTTACCTTTTTTGATTTTAGCCCTACCTGTATTTGCATTGCCGAGCTTGACTCCGGAATTATACTTGATACTAACCAAGCATTTCTTGATCTGTTCGGATACCAGCGGCAGGAAGCTGTCGGCCGCTCCCTTACAAGCCTTGGTATAGTGCTTTCTGAAAGCCGTGCACGGATCATCAACGAATTGAAAAAAAGAGGCTCTTTGAAGAATAGGGAACAGATCATGTTCACCAAATTGGGGAAACCTATTAACATGCTTTTTTCAAATATTATTATTGAATTATACGGCAAAAAATGCAGCCTTTCATTACTGAACGATATTAGCGAGAAAAAGGAATTAGAAACACAGTTAATAGTAGCGAAAGAACAAGCTGAAAAGGCAGCAAAAATAAAAGAAGAATTCCTGGCCAATATGAGTCATGAGATAAGAACACCCATGAATGGTGTTATTGGAATGGCCTACCTCCTTTCGCAAACAAGGCTTTCAGACGAACAAAAGGAATATGCCCGTGGAATACGTGATTCGGCAGGTATGTTGCTTACCATTATTAATGATATCCTTGACATCTCTAAAATTAATGCATCAAAAATGGTGTTTGAGGAAACTCCGTTCAATGTGCGCGATATTATCCGGAATCTTTCACTTGCCATGGATGTTAAGGCAAGGGAAAAGAATATAAAATATTACACCAACATTGAAAAATCTATTCCTCAAAAAATTGTTGGCGATCCGGTACGTTTATCGCAGGTTTTATGGAACCTTACTGGTAATGCTGTTAAGTTTACCGACCATGGGGAAGTTAACCTTAATGTATATCTGCGTGGTGAAGAAGGCGGAAATATTACCCTTGAGTTCGTAGTGAAGGACACCGGTATTGGAATCATTTCGAGCAAACTTATAAGCATTTTTGAACCATTTACCCAGGCCAGCATTGACACCAGCCGTAAATATGGCGGAACAGGCCTTGGGCTTGGCATTGCAAAGAAACTGGTGGAGATGCAGAACGGAACCATTTTTGCTGAAAGCAAACCGGGTATGGGCTCTACATTCTCTGTAAGGCTTACCTTCAAAAAGTATGATGAAGACTTTTCAACTAACCTCGAATCAGGCAATGGTGCGGCGAAATTAAAAAACCTGAATGGAGTTAAAATACTTGTTGCCGAAGACAACAAGATCAATCAACGGGTTGTTACCAAAACGCTTGAAAGGTGGGGTGCTACAGTTTCCCTTGCAGAAAATGGCAAAATTGCTGTTGAAATGCTTGCTGTAAAACCCTATGATCTTGTATTAATGGATATTCAAATGCCGGAAATGGACGGATTAGAAGCTACTAAATACATTCGTTCATCGTTATTGCCTCCTGCATCTAACCTGCCTATTATAGCTATTACAGCATCGGCACTACGATTGGATTATGAAAAGTGCGTAGCCCTTGGAATGAATGAATATGTTCCGAAACCATTCAAGCCGGATGAACTGTATGATAAAATTGTGCGCTTGCTGAATAACAATACCGTACTGGAACTAAACCCGGAGGTGGAAGAGGTTTAAATTTTTATAACCCCTCTATCATTTGATAGAATTTCCATTTATGCACATCTTCAATCGCTCTTTTTCTGTCGAATTTATATTCATCGCTTTCATATCTTCCTGGAAAAGCTATTTCGGTATTTAAAAATTTGAAAAAATAATACCTTTCTGAAGTGTTTTCCCGGTAAGGTTTTGAATAAGGCTTTGCCAAAGCGAGGTCAAGTTCCTTTTTCACGTTTTTTTTCTCTTTCAGCAGTTCTTTTAATTCAGCCAATACTTCCGCGCAATCCCCATCCTTTTTAAAAACAACAGGCAAAAGATGTTGAATGGCTTCATCCTTTTTATTTAGCTTTTTATAAAGCTCAGCATATTTTAGTGCAGTACTTACCTTACTTGCATCCAATTCATTTCCGCAAAAATGAAGGTACCGATAAACAGTGTCTCCTAAAGCCAGATAGTGCAGGGCTGTATCAAACATCGATTTGTCTTCGTAAATATTACATAATACGATGCATGCCCAATGCCGGTAATTGGTATAAGGATCGGCCATAATATCTCCGCCTAAATGTTCCTTCTCATTAAATTGGCTGACCAATATATTTTTAAAAATTACTAATGAACTATCATATTGATTATTGCAATAATAAATATAGCCTAGATTGTAAAAAGCTCTGGGATATAAAACATTTTTAGGATAATGATTTACGATGTACTTAAAAGAGATGATGGCATTTTTATAATTACTGTCTTCAAAGTATTTATTACCTTCATCAAAATAATCGGACGGCATCTTCTGCGCATCCGAATTTTGAGCAAAAACTGCAATCAGTATAGTTAATATCAATACTAATCTCCTCATTCTTTTACCGAAAATTGATAAAATGAAAGCCCCTTAACTCCGTAAAAAATAAGCTTTCCCCCATCAAAAAAAGTATTACCGCTATATATTCTATCCAGGTCGTCCACTTCCCTATAAACGGAATTATTAATATTTATAAGATACTTCCGCGCACCTGTTTTCTGAATAAAATAAAACCCATGCCCTACCCGTTCTGCTGAAATAATTTGCCCGATGGGTTTTTCATCATCTGAACCATGGGTTTTGGCAGGTAGCATGGGTCTTGAGAACTGACCATTAAAAACCACATACCCTACCGAGTCAATTTCCATATAGAAAAAATTATTCCCTTCCAGGGGTTTGTCTTTTTCATACTCGCCAGTAAGAAAATCCATTGGTTCAATAATACTTAAATTCTTATCGTTACTTAATTTATATAGCATTTTATCATCTCTGTAAAGATAAGTGGAATCCTCTGTTTTAAAAATATGCAAAGATTCTCCAGTTGGGCTTATATAAAGCGGAACTGGCCTTACACCATATTTTGTAATTGGCTCGGAAATCTCTTTCCCGTTTATAAACTTATACAGGTAATAATTACGCAATCCATAAAAAGCATAATTACCGTTTGTATCCAAAGTCGGATAGAATATGTCCTGAAAATTATATTCTTCCGATTTGCCGTTAACATTCATATAGTGCCCATCATCCTTAGCATAACTAAACATATAATGTGTTTTATCAGGCAATCTGATACAGTTAATTTCTTTAATACCCTTGTACATGGCATTATCAATTAGTATATACTCAGGGCCACTATCATCCCCTTTGCAATAATAGGAACCATCCTCATTCAGATAGGAATCCCATACAGTTCTTACCGGGGCAAATACTGAATCTTTTGTATGAATAAAGAACATATAATCATATGTGTAATTCTCATTTTTCATTGGTTTTCTGCCAACTGAATAAATATAATTCCCATTATCATTTACCCTGACGGGATAAATCTCATTTTCAGAAGTGTTGATTATACTGCCGTTAAAGAATAAATTATAACGCAATCCATTTTCCACTGAAAACAGACAGTTACCATTGTTACTAAGTTGGCACCAATCATCCGATTGAAAATAAATCTCCTTTGATTCAAAAGGATTCTCCTGTTTTAAGTTAGAATACCATTCTTTTTTAGTTAATGTATCCACCTTGGTTATTAATTTACCGTCAATATAAATAGCAATCCTGTCTTTAAAAAAACACGGAGTTGCAACATGTTGCTTGTTTTTCGATATCGGGTTTCTAAAATGGGCTAGGTCATCCCCTTTGAATGGCCCGAAAATCCTTAATGCTGCACTGTGGTAATAGAAAACATCTTCATCCTTTAATAAGGTATATTTTGAAATAGAACTTCCCCAATTTTGTTTTAAAGGCCCTGTTTTCCCATTATTATCAATGAAATATTCGCCCGAATCATTTACAGTCTCAAATAGGTATCTTCCGGTGCTATCAAAGTTTGGGGATTCTGATTTCAGCAATACAGAATCTTTGGTATCAGTAAGCATAAGTTTTTCCTGAACTGATTGCCCGATAAGCTCACTATTTGCAATAAGCCCAATAAATAATATGAAAGTAATTCTCACTCCGTTTCTATATGCTGAAAAAAATCCGCTATTACTTTTTCAGTTTCTTTACCATCTCCATCATCGCCAGAAAAAACATTTCTGCCCTGCTCATCGAAATTTTAACTAGTCTGTAGTTTTACACTCAAGCAAGATAAGATCTCAGCATCCAGGCCATTTTTTCATGTTCTTCCATAATCCCTGTAATGAAATCTGCGGTTCCAAGGTCTTTATACTTATCGTTTATCGTAACCAAATCCTTTCTGCAATTGCAAATAATTGTTTCATGGCTTTCCAATAATGCTTTCAAAGCCGATTTCTGATCACTCAATTCTTTGTCCTCCGAAAGATGGGTTATCTCTAAAAAATCTTTAAGTGAACCAAGCGAATAATGGCCTAAAGACCGGACACGCTCTGCAACTGAGTCAATGGTTTCATCAATGGCTTCATACTGGCCTTCGAAAAATTTATGCAATTCCATAAAGTTGTTCCCTTCAATATTCCAATGGGCATTGCGGGTTTTGGTATAAAGCACATATTCATCGGCTAATAATACATTCAAAAGCTCAGCCACAGCTCCCCTGTTTTTGTCGGAAATATCAATGTTTGGTTTCATAGGTTTTAATTTTAAAATCAAAAGTACGTAATACGAATGAAAAATAAAAGTACTTTCTCATCCCTTATTATGACTTCCATCATTTTCGTGAAACAAAAAAAACCCATCCGGCTTGCCGAATGGGTCTGATAAAACAACTAGTAATGCTTATCGGTTTTTCAACTTATTCAATTGAGTTTTAACTTCGGGTATAAGGGCAACCTCAGCCGGGTCTCCCCAATTAACATTTGGGTGCGACTGTATCATGGCCGGGGCAATACACACTATATTAATTAAGCAAGCGGAGGTACTGTAATATGCATTTGGGTCACTTCCTGAACCAACACCATTATAAATCCAGGTAACCTGTACCGAATTTAATCCGGTTACAAAACCACCAATATAATCTGCTACGCTACCGTATACCATATATGGCATAGCATACCAGTTAGTACCTGCATTAGGGCTCAGGTATACTTCTACAGCACCGCTGGTTAAAACTTTAGAGGTAAGAGCAGATACAGTTAAATTAACGTACCATTGCGGGCTGTTGTAAGTCCATGCCGGCACTGAAAATTGTTGGCTTATAACATTTGCATTGCCAGTAGCACCTGTGTCGCCTTTAGGACCTTGAGGGCCCGTAGCACCGGTTGCTCCTGCAGATCCTGTAGGACCAGTATTTCCTTTGCTGCATGAGGTAAGTACTCCTGCAATAATTAAAACAGACAGGAAGTAATAAATTGTTCTCATAGTATTTTTGTTTTTATGGTTAGATAACAAACATACAAATAAAAAAGCCCCGCATAATGCGAGGCTTTTAAATTTCAGAAAATAGAAATACTATTTGTTGTTTCCGTTATTCAATGCTGCACGAACTTCAGGAATCTTCATAGCTTCGGAAGCATTTTTCCAATTGGTGCCAGGGTATTTTGCCTGTAAAGCCGGCGGAATAACTGTAACTTTAAAATAAATGGTAGTGTAACCCACATACGAACTTGGAGGAAGTGTAGCAACACCACCTGTATGATATGAAAAGGTAACAATATTGTTGTCATAACCAAAGGTCATTTCATCTTGCGAAGCAATTAAATTGTCGACAGGCAATGCAAGCCAGCCTGATGAAGCAGTGCTCCAATATGCTAAAACAGCATCGGTATTATTATCGGCTATACTGGCAGTCCAAGAAGATATCCAGGTATAAGCAGGTGAGCCTGTAGCACTCCAGTCGGAACTGGTAACTGTATAAATAGTAGTATTGATATTAGCAACTCCGTTATTTCCCGCAGGGCCTTGTGGTCCGGTTGCACCTGTGTCTCCTTTGCTGCAAGAACCTACTATTGCCGCTATTGCAAGAATTCCTAAATAATGAATAATTTTCATGATGTTTATTTTTTTATGATTGAGGTAACAAATATAGTTAAAAACATTTGAGTACAGGCTCTTGTTCCAATCCCGCAAGGAATGATATTTACTCCTGCGCTGTAGCCTTCGTACACGATTTTAATCATACAAATGTAATGACTATGCTCATAAAGTAAAGCCTCTTTTCATTCTAATTTTGTATTCTATGGAAACCATTCAGTTAGAGACCCTGCCAGATGTAATTAATGAAATGGATTATGCTGATTATCTTACTATGGTAATTACATCAGCTAATTCAGCCACTACCACTGGCCCCGAAAAGACAGAAGAGCGTATTCGTGCAACAAAACTGAACGCCCAACGGATGAAAAGAATAGACAAACAATTCAATCCGGGCGAAACTATAAAATTACTTTTGGCTACCGCTAACCCTCACTGGAAATGGGTTTTAATTACTGAATCGTGGTGTGGCGATGGGGCTCAAAACATACCCGTAATTGCAAAAATAGCAGCCTTAAACCCGAACATTGAACTTAAAATTGTGCTACGGGATGAAAACCCTAAAGTGATGGACATGTTCCTTACCCATGGAAGCCGTTCCATCCCTATTTTAATTTGCTTAGAAGCTGAAACTGGCCATATACTTGGGCACTGGGGACCAAGACCTACACACATAGATTCACTTGTGCAGAACTTCAAAAATAATAACCCGACGGCATCTCATGATGAACTAATTCAAAACTTACACGGTTGGCACGCCCACGATAAAGGCTCTGCTATGGAAGCCGATCTGCTTGCTAAGTGCAGAGACTGGTTGAGCTATTAAACGAGTTTAGTTTCCGGTTCTATTTCATAGGAAAACAATTCCTGTGTTCTTTGAATGAAATCTTGTTTACCATAAATAGGTGTGCAAGGGTATTTATATATCTTTGCGCCCCAATTTAAGTCGAAAGTGCAAATTATAAAACTGGAAGATTTTCCTTTCCAATTTTAACTTTCCACTTTATGCTGTTACGGAGAGTTGTCCGAGTGGCTTAAGGAGCACGCCTGGAAAGCGTGTGTACCCGAAAGGGTCCCGAGGGTTCGAATCCCCCACTCTCCGCCTTCGCCTCGCCATAGCTTTAGTGCAGGCGAGATTCCCTCCTACAAACATAATGGTAAACATTTATAAAATTAAAAACCCCGGTTAACCGGGGTTTTATGTTTAATAATCTGGAAGCTTTATTTTCCATACGGAACAAGCCCTTCCTGCTTCATAGTCCAAACCTCGCCTCCCATATGTTGACCTTTATGATGCAACGCCTTGCAAAGCACATGGTCAATACCTACAGGTAATGCCACACTTTTGTTAAGAGGCACATCTAATGTAAGTTCAAGTTTTTGTTTGCGCCATCCACGATTCAACTCCAGACCAAAGGAAGGATCGAGTACTAAAGATGAGTCGCGGTTAGCATAATTATAATCTATAGCATCCGCATATTCGTCAGCTTCCGCTTTATTAATACCGCGCGCAATTTTGGTTAGCACAAGATGGTAATTGGAGTCCGCACTTTGTTCAATACATAATGAGGGGTTTCCTCTGAATTCATTTCCCTCGGAAACATATAAGTTTAGAGAATCAAGTTCAATGATGTCCTCACCTGCTTTTTTATTATCCATTTTAACATACAGGATTTTATTTGGCTGAGCCTTAAGTATAATATCCTTGCGTGTAAAATCATTTACCGAAAAGTGGCTGAATACGGCTGAAGCACCTATAAACATTAAAATCCATCCGGTAGCCCATAATATAGATGCAGTAATAGTAAACCAGACATAAGGCTGTTTTCTTCCTGCAACAACCCTTGCAAAACGCACTCCTATTGCTAATAGCGGCACACCCAGGAAGAGAAAGATGCCAAGAATAAGTACAGTACGCATACCACCTGTAACCGAAAGCATATCAAGGAAACTGTGCACCGAGTAATTCACCATATGTCCGTGTCCGCCTTCAACATGAATTATGTTTACACCGCTGGTTAAAGAAACTATCAAGCCTATTAATAGCGCCAGGAATACGCAGGCTACAATAAAGCCAACAAACATGAGTATGGCCTTAATAACACCAGCAAGAAGATTACCCACTCCATGCCCCATTGAATTAAAAAAATCAGAAACGTTTTTACCAAACTCTCTGGCGTGGTCTTTACCTCTGCCTTGTTTTATATCGTTTCCAAAATCTTTTACTTTTTTTTTGATGTTATCAACGTCCTCTTCAATGATCCTGCGGATATTGTTAACATCAACAGGCTCCCCCATCATTTCAAGTTTTTCAGCCGAAGTGCGGGCTTTGGGCATAATAATGGCCAATAAGATATATAGTATCAAACCAAAACCGCCTATGCAAACAGAGAGTCCGAATCCTAATCGTAACCAGATAGGATCGATTCCGAAATGGTGAGAAAGGCCTGAACATACACCAAGGAATACCTTGTCGTCAATATCGCGGTACATGCGCCTTTGGCCGTTGGGGCCTGTTGTGTATGTGGAATAGTTCGGTTGTTTTTCTGCACCGGGGGCAGCACCGAAATCTTCAGGTTTACCCATTACTCCAATTACTTCGTCAATTTCGGAAATGGTTATTACCTGCTTAAAAGAACTTACTTTTTGTTGTAATAATTCTGCAATACGTGATTCAATGTCCTGCATTATTTCATCGTGTCCTTCCGAATTTTTAAGCGATGCGCTGATAGCATCCAGATAGGCTGCCAGTTTGTCGTGTGCATCTTCTTCTACATTGAAAACGATGCTACCTATACTTGTACTGATTGTTTTTTTCATGGCGTTTATTATAATATATGTGAGGAATATTTCTTTACTATTTGATCAACTGAGCCAACTAACTCGTTCCAGGATGAATAAAGTTCCTGCAACAGTTCTTTACCGGATGGAGTAAGCTTATAATATTTACGTGGCGGACCTGAGGTTGATTCTTTCCATTCGTATGCTAAACGGCCTTCATTTTTCAGGCGCATAAGCAACGGGTAAAGTGTGCCTTCCACTACTATTAACTTTGAATCTTTCATTGCCTCTATTATCTCGGAAGGATATGCATCCTTTTCGGATAAGACACAAAGGATACAAAGCTCAAGCACTCCTTTACGCATCTGAGCCTGGCCGGCCGGATCGTTTTTCGGAGTTTTTGCGTTTTCTGTTTCCATATTGCTATTATTTAATTTGTGTAGTTCTTATTTGACAATGCAAAGATATGTAAATATTTTAATACCATGCAATGCATAGTAGTAAATTATTTTGTTAATTGTTGATAATGAGTATGTAAAATTTTTGAATATGAATTAGATAGCGGTTATTTGCGATTAAAATCTGGTCAATGACTTAGTTAAAAAAACACATTTCATGATTTACCTTTGCTGAATGATAAACATAAACAAACTTATATTTACGATAGGAATTTATAGCCAAAATTCAAAATCATCTACCTATTTTTGCTATAAAACCTGTTTTTCTCTGTTATTAACAACGAATTGAAAAACCAAACTATTGAATATCAGCCAACCAAATTTTTGCGTAATACTTTTTCGCCCTGTTATTTTACTGTTATTACACCTGTTATTGCCTTGTTATTCCCTGTTAATTGAGAAATCTAATTTTATATCAAATAAAAAATACCCTACTAAAATAAAATACTCTAAACACTTCTGTAATTCAAATTAAATGCTATCTTTGTTGAAGATGTCAAAACCACTCAAAATAAAACTCACCATCCCAAAGCCATGTAATGAGGATTGGGATAAAATGACTCCTGACGGAAATGGTAAGTTTTGCGGGAATTGCAATAAGACTGTTACTGATTTCTCAACCTTTACTGACAAGGAATTACATGAGTATCTTTCGAAAGGTAAAGGCACAGGATGTGGGCGATTTGAAAACTCGCAATTAAACCGCCTTATGGTGACGAATAATCCTTCGGACACCCCGGTTTTCAGAAGAATATTATTTGGTACAGCTCTGGCTGCCGGGGTGACCGGGACAGCCTATAGCCAAAACAACAAAGAGGTTATTCCCACGGGAACTATTGATTCATCGGGCCATGCCACTGAAATAGTTATTATCCGGAAATATAAAACTCCGGTTGAAGGTTATATCCAAATTAAAGGAAAAGTTACTGATAAAAAAACAGGTATTCCCCTCGAAAATGTGGCGGTCAATCTTACCATCGGTACATACAATGTTTCCGGCGCATATACTGATTCAACGGGAACGTATTCAATTATGGTTCCATCAACATACACAAACCAACGTGCCACCATTACTACTGAATGCAGATATTATAAATCAACTTCGAAAAAACTTTCCTTAAATGAATCTTCCACTGAAATAAATATGAAGCTAAAACGAAGAAGGCATCACCATAGGTACACCAAAGGATGTTATTCCTTCTAAATTATGACCACTAAAACCGCTTCACCAGCGTAAAGCCCGGCTGAAAACTCATCATTCCGGTTAAGGAATTAGGAACAATATTGGGCGTGAATTTAAGGGACAAGTCATCCGATACATTAAACCCATGCAATTGGGCATCTACATTGGCGTCTACAATTTGTAAAAGATATATTCCGGCGGCAATAATTACAGTTAAATCGACATTACGGCGGTAGTAAGCCACTATATCAGAAAGCGTACCGGAGGTATATATATTGTAGTACTGATCGGGACCTCCAATGCCTTTCAGGTAATTATCCCTTGTTTTTAATGCGTTATTATAGTTGTTGTAATACTGTGTGTTGGTCACAAAAAAGTAAGCAGCGGTTCCAAGTCCAACATATATGATTGGGAGCTTCCAGTACTTTTTATTGTATATCTGGCCAAGGCCGGGACATACCGCAGAATATAGCATAGCCCGTTTGGGAGAATGAACACTTTTAGGTGCTGTGGTTTTTGCTGAATCCGTTTTTTGGGCATTAGCCATAGAAGTACCCAATAAAAAAACAGCCCCTGCTAGAAGTAATACTTGATATCTTTTTATCAATCTGCTATTGCCCTGCATGCAATAACTCCAATATCTTTCTGAATTGATCATCAGACGAGAATGCAATAACTATTTTGCCTTTATTTCCTGCTCGTGAAACTTTCACTTTTGATGAAAGCAAACCGGACAAATTCTTCTCTATTGATTTATCCTCAATACTATTGCCATTTTTTCCCTGAGCCTGGTTGGAAGGCTGCTTCTTTTTTGCCTCTTTCGCCTTTTCCTCGGTAGCTCTAACACTTAATGATTCATCCAAAATCTTATCGAAAACAGTTAACTGGTGGATCGGATTATCAATATTGATAAGGGCTCGGGCATGTCCCATGGTAATCTTCTTCTCGCGAATAGCAAGCTGAATTACCGGCGGAAGTTTTAGCAACCTGAGATAATTGGTAACGGTAGACCTGTCTTTACCTATCTTTTCAGAAAGCTCTTCCTGGGTAAGTCCGCACTCATCAATCAGACGCTGGTAGCCCATTGAAATTTCAATTGCATCTAAATCTTCACGATGGGTATTTTCAATAAGGGCCATTTCCAGCATGCCCTTATCATCGGCTAATCTAACATAGGCTGGTATCTCTTTCAATCCTGCTACCTGCGATGCCTTAAACCTTCTTTCACCCGATATCAGCTGGTACTTATCCTTGCTAACTCTTCTTACCGTAATTGGTTGAATCAATCCATAGTGAATGATTGAATCGGAAAGTTCTTTTAATGCCTTTTCGTCAAAACGGGTACGTGGCTGAAATGGGTTTACTTCAATTTGTTCAATCAGTATTTGTGAAGTACCTCCATGCGAGGCCGAGTGCATAGAAGAATGCGTAACTGTTTCAATAGCTTCGTCAGAATCAAGCAGCGCGCTCAATCCTCTTCCAAGTGATTTCTTTTTTGGAGTTTGATTCATTCTTAATTTTCTTCAATATTAATAACCTTTTCGCTTTGCTTAAGGCGGGTCATTTTATTCTTTTGCAGCACTTCACGGGCAAGGTGCAAATAGTTAAGCGCACCGCGCGATGCTGCATCATGCATTATGATGGTCTTCCCGAAGCTTGGTGCTTCACTGAGTTTAATATTCCGGTGCACAATTGTATCAAATACAATTTGTTGGAAATAGGTCTTAACTTCTTCTACAACCTGGTTGCAAAGGTTTAAGCGTCCGTCGTACATGGTAAGCAGAATACCTTCCATTTCCAGTTCGGGGTTCAGGCGTTCTTCAACAAACTTAACGGTTTGAAGTAATTTACCCAAGCCTTCTAATGCAAAGTATTCACACTGGATTGGAATAATAATAGAATCCGCAGCGGTCAATGCATTTAAAGTTATTAAACCCAATGAAGGCGAGCAGTCAAGGATAATGAATTCATAGTCATCTTTAATTTTAGCAAGAGCAGCCTTCATCATCTTTTCCCTGTTCGGAAGATTGATCATTTCAATTTCGGCTCCCACCAAATCAATATGTGCAGGGAGCAGATCCAAATTAGGAGTTTCAGTAGTAAGAATTACATCCTTGGGTTGAACACTGTCAATAATACATTCATACAAACCGGCTTTAATCTTCTTTAAGTCAAAACCGACACCCGAAGTGGCATTTGCCTGCGGATCGGCATCTACCAAAAGCGTTTTATGCTCCAATACAGCCAATGCTGCTGCCAGATTTATAGCGGTTGTGGTCTTCCCTACTCCACCTTTCTGGTTTGCAACTGCAATTATTTTTCCCATATTTTTATTTTGTTTTTCTAGAATTCTTTTGTTTCACCTATTTCCATTAACGTTAATTTCTTCCCCGCTTTTCCAAAATCTGCGGTAACTATTGCAGTATCTATTTTTATAAGGTCAAAGGTATTATAATGCATTCCGATAATGCTATTGCATTTAATAAGCTCACAAGCCTTTATGGCATCTTCATAGCCCATGGTAAAGTTATCGCCAATGGGCAAAAACGCAAATGAAAGCCTGTGCTCCTCGCCTATCAATTTCATATCATACGTAAGGGCTGTATCTCCGGCATAGTAAAAACTAACTTCGTCCGCAGTCAGCACAAATCCGCCCGCACTTCCACCATAAGTACCATCATCAAAACTACTGGAATGAACTGCATTTACACTTTTAACTGTAAATTCAGGTGTTGCAAAATCCCCGCCGGTATTCATCGGGCGGAAATTTTTGATCCCTTTTTTTGCAAAATACATGCATATCTCAAAATTTGAGATAAGCTGAGCACCTGTTCTTTTAGCAATATCAAAGGCATCGGCTACGTGGTCTTGATGGGCATGAGAAAGAAGCATGTAATCAGCCTTAATTTCATTAACTTTGACCTTGGATGCAAGCGGATTAAAAGAAATGAAAGGGTCGAACACAAGGTGTTTCCCTTTAATTTCGACTCCAAAACTGGAATGTCCGTAGTATGTTACCTTCATAATTGATCAGCCTAAAAACGGGTCTGCTATTAACTGGGCGAATTTAAGCCCCTCACCTATATCACAAGCCTTTTATTTATCATTATTTTTCAACAATTTCAGGCTGTTCAGAAAACTTTTTTGTAACAAATCCTTTGCAGGCCTCGTTAGTAAGGCAAATTTAGATAATCACCAACATAAAACTGAGTATTAACAGCCTATTTGAAACTACTGTAACTACCCACCAATTGATTTTCCTGATACACCTGATAAAATAACTCAATAAACAACTAGTTACCAACACGCTAAACCATCACAAATTAAGATAACCGTCATGAAAAAAATTATTTACTCCATTTTCCTTTTGATGATAACCACAGCTTGTTTTGGGCAGAATATCAACGAAACCAAGTTAAAATCAATATTGATTGGTGAATGGCGCAACCTGGATGATTCAGCTTTAACCGTAAAAATTACCCGGGATTCTATTATCCAGTCAACCAATGGCGTTTATGCAGAGGCGGATATGTTTATCTATCATATCAATCGCAATGGATGTCATGGTAAATCAACCGCCAAAAGCCAGACAGGCTATTATGTAAACGAAAAAGATACTGATGATGGTGAAACACTTTGCGGATCTATACAGTCCATATCCAAAGACCAGGTAACAATAACATTTGCAGATGATCTACTGGTTCTTAAAAGAATAGCGAAATAGCTATTTTAATGACTCGACCCTGGCTGGGGTATCCGTACCTCCGTCAACAACAAACTTCCATTTGCCATCCGGTTGTCTGCGCCAAACAGTAACATAGTTACCATAAAAGATTGTATCTTTCCCAAAGAGTGTTTTCGTATAATAGGCAAAGGCCCCAAAGGTATAACCCAGGTCACCAGAAGCTGCTACTTCTGCCCTTAATGGTTTCCAACCAAGGCAAAAATTTGAGTCAGGATGTTTTGCCGAATAGTCGATAAAAGCAGCCTTGCCAATAATTGGCATTACATGTTCTTCAAACTCAATGGAACTGTCGGCAGCATAATCTACCCGAGTATGATAGTAACCCTTTTTCTGTGAAAGCTGACTCCAACCATTATCCACTCTTAGTAATTCAGCTTTAAGACTATCCATTTTAGCGTTATCAACCTCAACTTGTTTGCCAGCAGAATTACATCCGGCAAAAAAATATAGTAAAGCTATCAGGGGAATATACTTAAACATTTTTGTCAATTTTTCCTCTTATAAAGAAATTTACCGTTTGCGCCTAACATTAAAAACTTCTCATCGAGTCCATTAATGGGGAAATCTGTATGGTGTGAATACCCTTCTTTGTATTCATAAAGGGAATAGCATGTTACCGTTTCGCTGGAAAATATATTATCGGTAAACTTATAACTCCAGTAAGACAGATTTACTTTCTGCACTGCTCCTTCTTTAATCATTATTCTTTCTGTAAGCGAATCCTCTGTAAATATAAGATAATGCGAGGTATCGGCTGCCTCAACCCAAGTTCCGATAATAAGTCTCTTTATTGAGTTTGTATCCAACTTCTGGCAGGGGTCGGACACTTTTTGGCTATTACCCTGAATTGCCATTAACATTAAAGCTGAAAGTATATAGAGAAATTTCATTTTTGTTTATTTAATTGACTGGTAAAACTACTTAATAATTAAAATACATTTGTAAAAATTTATCATAATTGAGTTCTGCTAAAATAAATATTTTAATGAGAAAAACAACTGTTTTAAGTTTGCTTTTGGTTTATTTTTTTATCGGGTGTAACCGGGAACCCGGATATCTTATATACCCCAACTATAAAACCGTTTACACTTTGTTTTTTCAGACCTATTCAGTTAGAAGCCTTGGAGATATATCGCAACTTCAATTTCAGAAAAAGCCTGACGGATGGCATGTAGTTATCTTCAAGCAAAATACGGTTGACACGGTTCTACGGGACGAATTATTCTGGTCGAGGAAAAGTAAAACTTACCGTATACTAAATTTTAATCACGCTTCAAGTCCGCACGAAAATAAAGAACACATTGACAGGTTTTGGCGGGAGACGAAAACAGAAAGTTTCAACTTATTTCCCTATTACAATTATAAAGGCTGGGATTGGGATGTGATAGAAGATTACAGAGACCGGAAAAATCTTCCTGATTCAATCCTTTATGCACTGGGAAGATCTTACTCCTATTTTGCCGATAATCTGTTAAATGATAATTCAGGATATTCGGATAAACGCTACCGGTTTAACCTAAAAGATGGCCCGAACTGCCTTACACAAGAACAACTCGAAAAATATAATAAGTACCACCAATTATCTATTGAAACATATAAGGAAGTTCAGAAATTAAATCCGAAATATGAAACTATGATAGGAGATATTGGCACTAAACTAGCCGATGAATATATGGTTGCTTATTTGGATATGATGCTCTATCAAAATCAAATGGAAGCCAATAAAGAACTCCAGGATAATATCTACGATTATTTTATGGTTTCACTCGCAAAGAATTATCTCACATCTTGTGATTCAAACGCCATACTCATCACCTTTGGTGACAATGATACATACCCATTGCTTTATGTGCAGGCCAGGTATAAATTCCGGACCGATGTTCTAATAGTAAACTCATCGCTTCTTCAAACCAGCAGATACATTGACCGAATGCGGACACCATTTATGAATAATGATCCCCTTGCTCTTTCCCTTACACCTGAACAATATAAAGATGGAACAAGAGACCTTATATTGTTCAATGATACCTATGCAGACCATTTAGATGGAACCGAGCACTATCTTGATTTAAAAGATGCGATGGATTTTATGTTAAGTGAAGACCCATCAAAAAAAATTGACATTGGCAGTGGTAGTGAAAAATTCAACTATTTACCGAGCAAGAAATTTAAATTTACTGTAAACAACAAGAATGTATTAGCCAGCAAAATATTGTCACAAACTGAGATGAAAAATATTGCTACCGAAATTGAATGGAAAATGCAAACAAGCTATCTATTTAAGGATAAATTGATCATTCTGAATGCCCTATTAACGAATGATTGGAAAAGGCCTATTTGCTTCTGCCTTAATGGAAGCAGTACGGACTTGTGCGGGCTTGACAATTACTTAAGAATGCAGGGACTTGTGTATGAACTAGTGCCATTGAATTCTTCTAAACAATCCTTCGAGAATGCCGCTATTTCAACCCCTAAGTTGTACAATACATTTATGCATAAATTCCAGTGGGGCAATATGGGCTCCGGGATTCCACTAAACAAGGGAAAAACTTACATGGCAGAGAACTACAGAACAATTGCTTATTACCTTGCAAAAGCTTTGATTGCAGAAAACAAAAAAGATTCTGCCATAAAAGTCCTTGATCTTTGCACGGATTCAATTCCGGAAACCACCTGTCCATATGATGCTGAAGAATATGGAATTATGGATGACTACTATTATGCAGGAGCACTTGAAAAGGCCAATATTATTTCCAAAAAACTGTTTAAAGTATATGAAGATAAAGCCATAAAATTCAGCAACCCCAATAAGGATGATTCTTACAGAGAATCATCGTTTAATGAAGCGCAGATGACCCTTGAACGGCTTGTTACCATTGCAAAAGAATTCAAACAAGATGACCTTTATAAAGATTACCTTAATCGGCTCAGGGTGCTTAAAGACAAAGGAGTCCTTCTGCAAAATCAATATCCTGATAAGGGATTAAACTAACCTAAATTCAACTTTTCAATTACCTTTGGCTCCACATAATACAAAACCATGATTGAAGAAATAAAGCATTTTATCCACCTTATTCCGCACGACCGGGATTCTCTCCAATATATAGTAGATGCATATCAGAAGAGCACTTACGTTATACTTTGCCTTATTATCTTTTGTGAAACAGGTCTTGTTGTAACGCCATTTCTTCCGGGTGATTCACTTTTATTTGCGGCTGGCGTTGTTGCAAGCGGACTTGGGGTTTTAAATATTTATGTGTTATTGATTCTGCTTTTCATTGCGGCTTTTGCCGGAGATAATTCAAACTATTTTATAGGTAATTTTATCGGACCTAAGATCTTTAAACTCAATTTGAAATTTATACGCAAAGACTACCTTGAAAAAACCCATGCATTTTACGAAAAGCACGGTGGAAGAACCATTATCATTGCCAGGTTCATACCCATCATCAGAACATTTGCACCATTTGTTGCCGGCGTTGGAAGTATGACATACAGAAGATTTGTAGTGTTCAGTATTTTGGGCAATCTCCTTTGGATAAATAGTTTCCTATGGACCGGATATCTTTTAGGCCATACTGATTTTGTAAAGAACTATTTTACGCAGATAACATACGGCATAATTATAGTTTCTTTAATTCCTCCAATTTATGGAGCTATCAGAAGCCGAATTAAACGCTAAAACAAATCAGGCGGTAATCTTACCGTTGGCCTATTTTCCGCCTATCGATTATTTCCGGTTAATTTTAAACCAGGAGGAGGTTCTATTCGACCTGTATGAACATTTCCACAAGCAGTATTACTATAACCGTTGCATCATTGCCAGTCCAAACGGGGTATTAAAATTAACGGTTCCAATTCTGCACCGAGGCATTAGGACAGCTTTAAAAGACGTTCGCATTTCCTATGAATACCATTGGAGAACCATTCACTGGCGAAGTATGGAGGCAGCCTACAGGCGTTCACCTTACTTTGAATTTTACGAACATCATTTTGCCCCGGTCTTTTCAGATTTCAAACCCGAATTTCTGGTTGATTGGAACCTTAAAATTTTTGAAATAATCAATACAATCCTGAATAATAAAATTAAAGTTTCATTTACAAATGAGTATTTGGAAAACCACGAAAACATGAACGATAAAAGGCACCTCGCTTCGCCATCCGAATTATCGGCACATGCCAAGAATGTACATCCTTATCACCAGGTATTTGAGGAACGACAGGGGTTTATTCCGAACCTGAGTATTATTGATTTATTATTTTGTGAAGGAAATAATACCAACCAATATTTGAAATAACTGATGTATTTTTTAACCATAAACGAAGCACCCGAAGGCGTATTAAAGAGCCAGGCTTTTGATGTGTGCCGTTTTCTGGAAAAGGAATTCAAGATTAAGGTCACGCTTATTGCTCTTATTTCTGTTCGCAATTTTTTTAATACACGCAAAGAATTCAAAAAGAATTACCACAATACTATTGTGCTGCCAAGCTTCCCGGGAATAAACAACTGGAAAAAAAACCTGATAACCTTAAATTGTATTTTATTTTTAAAAAAGAAGCAGACAATAATTGCCAGAGGCGTTTTTGCATCATGGCTTGCCTTGTATTGTAAAAAAGTGAATTGGGTCGCTTTCGATGGACGTGCGGCCTATGCTGCTGAATGGCTGGAGTACTTTCAAGATAATTCCCAACTTATTTCTTCTTACATAAAAGAGACGGAAAAAGAAGTAGTTGATAAAGCGAATGGAAGACTGGCTGTATCCCAAAAATTGGTCGATTATTGGCATACTTATTTAGGTAGCACACCATCTAATTACGTTGTAATTCCCTGCACCTTAAATTCGGCAATAGACAGCTCCATTGATAAAGAAAAAATTAAAACACTCCGTGAAAAATTAGGAGTAAAAGAAAATGAAATTCTGATTGTCACCTCCGGTTCAACATATGCATGGCATGGCATTAAACTTTTATATACATATTTAGGTGATGCCTTATCGGGGAACGAGAATATAAAACTGCTAATGCTAAGCAAACCGGGAGCCGAAAAACCATTGAAGGACAAATACCCTGACAGGGTTATACAGCAATGGGTAGAGTATTCAAGTGTTATGGATTACCTACGTGCTGCTGATTACGCATTTTTTGCCCAGGAAGATTCCATTAGTAATGTAACACGTACACCTGTCAGGTTTGCTGAGTATATGGCTGCTGGATTGACTGCGCTTGTTTCTAATAATGTAGGTGATTATAGCGAAATGGTAGTCGCAAAAAACTGCGGAATCATCCTCGACCACATTAACTGGGAAACCATTCAAAGACCACCCTTCGAAGAAAAACTAAGAATACGGGATATTGGAGAATCACTCTTCAGAAAAGAAGTTTATACCGAACAGTACAAAAAGCTGCTGAACTTATAAACCATCTATTTCTTATCTAAACTTCCGAATACCTTTTTAAGAATATCATCAACACGTGCCATTGGATTCTTACGGATCTTCAATTCTTCTGCTGCAAGCAGATAGAATAAACCATCCAGCGCCTTTTGTGTTACAAATTCATTCAGGTCAGGATTAACTTTAGTTACGCCGGGAACCATGTTATAGGCATCGGCCAATGGCTGCCAGTACTTTGTAACCTGAACACTATCGATAGCTTGTTTCACAACAGGCATAAAGGCATCGTGAAGTTGTTGCATTGTTTTGCTCTGCAGGTATTGCGTAGCGGCATTATCAGCACCTTTTAATATTTTCATTCCATCATCAATACTCATTGAAGTGATGGCATTCAAAAATATTGGAGCTGATTTTACGGCAGCTTTTTCGGCGGCGCGGTTAAGGCTCATTACAAAATCCTCAACCTGCTTTTGCATACCCAAATCAGTAGCTGTTTTCTTTACCTTTTCGGCATCCGGTGGAAACGGAACTTGAATGGAAGGATTTTTATAAAACCCATCAACCTTTGATGCGGATGAGCCGGCATTATTAGAACCTACAGATAAGGCGTCCTTTAATCCTTTCACTATATCATCACTGCTTAGGGCATCACTTCCACCTTTTTTACCTAACACTCCATTTATATCTTTAGATGCACTGTTTTCAACTTTTTTAAGGTCGAACTGTGCAAATGCAGATACCGATGTTACTAAACATCCAATAGCTAAAACTGTTTTTAAATTCATATACAAGGGTTATTAATTGAACACAAAAGTAATGTTCTGTATGAGGTTTGGATGAAGACTTTCAGCAACAGGGCAAGTTCTGGCGGTAAGTTCCAGCAGTTTTTTTTGTTCATCCGTATATCCCATTGCAGGAAACGTAAGTACAATTTGTATTTCTGCAACCCTTCGTGGATTTGCAGCCATTATTTTGGTAACTTCTGCAACGGTACCATCAATATTAATATTGCGGCTCTGGCAGGCAATGCCCATCACTGTAAGCATGCAATTGGCCAGCGATGTTGCCATTAAATCGGTTGGCGAAAAAGCTTCCCCTTTACCATGATTATCAGGAGGAGCATCTGTAATGATTATAACTCCTGACTTGATGTGTTCGGCGGTAGTTCTTAACCCGCCCGTATAAATTACTTTCGATGTGATACTGTTAGCTGCCATAATTTTGTATAAATTTGCCCTTACAAATATAGGACAAAGTATTAATGACCCGATTTGTAAAAATATTATCCGTCTTATTTATTACTGTATCATTTAGCAACGGAGTCTTTTCTCAGGAAGTAATTGAAGACGCTATTATTAATGATGCCAAAGTGCTTTATAACCATCAGGCAGTTGGTGGACTTTCCATACATACGGAAGGATGGGGGTTTTACTTCAGAAAAGGTAAAATACTTGATATTTATAAAAAAATTTACTGGGAAGCTGAGTTTGTTACGATGCACCATGCCCAGGAATATAAAATTTCAAATCCGAATCAGCCTGAAGCATCACCTTATTATTTTGGCAAATTAAATGGAATGGGTACTTTACGTTTAGGAGTAGGTGTTTCCAGGATGATATGGAGAAAAAATGACTTGAGTTGTGTTCAGATTGATGCAGTTTATTCAGCAGGAGTATCATTGGCTGTTTTGAAGCCTGTTTATCTTGAGATTTATTCCACCGGACCAACCGGTGACCAATTACCGGTTCCAGAAAAATATGATCCCTACAAGGATACTCCTACTAACATTTACGGGCGTGCATCTGTTTTCGATGGTATGGGCGAGTTATCTTTCTATCCTGGATTATACGCTAAGGGTGGGTTAAACTTTGATTTTGCCAATCGTAATAAAAGTATCAAAGCAATTGAAGCAGGCATAGTTGTAGATGGATATAAGAATGTAATTCCAATGATGGCTTTTACCAAAAACAACCAGGTATTTATTAATCTCTACTTAAGTATCAACGTTGGTAAACGCTGGTATTAACTTCCTAAATTGTGACCGAAACTAATACTACTGAATTAACAAAGCAGCCAACTGGCAAACCCTCCTGGCTTAAAGTAAAACTACCAACTGGCGAGAATTATCGTTCCGTGAGGGATACTGTTGAACATAACCGATTGCACACTATTTGCCGTAGTGGCAATTGCCCGAATATGGGCGAGTGCTGGGGTGCCGGCACTGCCACTTTTATGATACTTGGTAATATTTGTACCCGTTCATGCGGATTTTGTGCAGTTGCAACCGGACGTCCCAAACCTGTGGACCTTCAGGAACCTCAGCGTGTTGCGGAAGCTGTTTCATTAATGAAAGTGAAACACTGTGTTATCACATCCGTTGATCGAGATGATTTAAAGGATGGCGGTGCGGCCATTTGGGTTGAAACCATTAATACAATTCGTGAAAAATGCCCGGGTGTTACTTTAGAAACCCTGATTGGTGATTTTCAGGGCGACCCAGAACTGGTTGCTAAAATTGCAGAAGCCCACCCTGAAATAGTTTCGCATAATTTGGAAACTATACGTAGGTTAACCAAACAGGTTCGGGTGCAAGCCAAATACGACCGTAGTCTGGCAGTTTTAAAAATGCTGACAGATGCAGGTATGCGAACAAAATCAGGCATAATGCTTGGACTTGGCGAAACATTTGACGAGATACTGGAATCAATGGACGATCTGAGAAACTCAGGAGTTAGTATACTCACATTAGGCCAATACCTTCAGCCCACCCCCGAACATCTTCCTGTAAAGGAATTTATTCATCCGGACATATTTGCCGAGTTAAAACAAATTGGTCTTGCAAAAGGATTCAGGTATGTTGAAAGTGGACCGTTAGTTCGGTCTTCTTATCATGCTGAAAAGCATCTTTTTTAAGTTTAAATTAGTTTCACTTTTTCAACTTTCGGGTAGTTTTTCTACCATACAATAAGCGAAACCCGCCGTTTAATAATTGTAGCCTGACGACCAGTTATTATTACATACTTTTGTTTTATAATTTATTTTCATTCAAATTATGAGCAGGAAAGATTTTTTAAGGGTGAGCAAGAACTCCTTCTCGCTACTAGCTTTAAAACCGGCACTGCTGACTCTTTTATTTAGTTTGCTTATAACCTTGTTTACCACAAGACACAAGCAATACACATCAAATAATGTTCAAAATATAAAGAACAATATTAATGGTGGCTTTTCATCATTAAAAGGAAGAGAACAGTTTTTCTTCAATGCACGCAAAAATCCGTATACTAATAAAATGGATTACAAAAGCATGTTGGCTGCGGATTTAGCAGACAAAGCAATGGTTAACCATCAGAAATCTCACGCTACAAGTTCACTCCCTATTTTCACATGGAACAGTGTTGGACCAACCAATACTGGTGGAGAGACAAAGGCAATTTTAATAGATAATAATGATCCTTCCCATCAAACAATATTTGCAGGAGGTATTGCAGGAGGAATTTGGAAATCTACAAACGGAGGCGCAACTTGGGGAAATACCATGCCTTCCATTTCTTTCAGCCTGGATGATAGTATGTCAAACATGAATGTTAGTTGCATTGCACAAGATGTGAATGGTGTAATTTACATTGGTACCGGGGATGGATTTACAAGTGCAATTCCTGAATATTGTTCCGGTTTACTTGGTGGAGGGATTTTTAAATCTATGGATGATGGAGCTACATGGCATTTGCTTCCTGCTACAATACCAATAGCGAATTTTGATAACGTAAAATGGGCATATACAAACCGAATTGCAGTAAACCCAATAAACCCATTGGTAATTTATGCTGCAACTGGGAATGTTGGAGCAAATGGGGGTGGATTATATGTAACCAATAATGGTGGAAATTCGTGGTCTTTATGTATTAACTCTGCTAATAGTAAAAACTTGACTGCAACTTCTCAGGATGTAAAAATCTCGAACGATGGAAGTGTTGTTGTTGCTGAGGTTGGCGGGTATGGATATATTTGCTATCCGCTAAGCGGACCGGATAGCCTTTTTGCACAAATCCCATACACGGGTGCCGGAAGTTTACCTGGCAATTCTTCACGAATAGAATTTGCCATTTCACCTACTGACCCAAATAGAATTTATGCATCAGATATAGCTTCTAATGGCAGTTTTGGTGCTAATCCGGTTTCAGGTATATTTATGACTCAAACAGCTAAAACAAATGGAGGTTATTGGTACATGATTGGCCCTGGTGGAAGTTTTTCATTTGACCCATATAAAGATCTATATAATCTTGACCAGGCAGTTTATGATAATACCTTGGCAGTTTCACCAGCCAATGAAGGGTATTTATTAGTTGGGGGAACAGCTTTATGGAAATGGAACTCACTATTTTTAGGAGATACAATTGGGGCATGGGTAAATTTAACCCATACTACTCCATTATCTAACCCAGATTCAAATTGGATTCACACAAATGATCAAACGATAGTTTTTGATTCTAAAAACCCTGATATAGTTTTTGTTGGTTGCGACGGAGGTGTTTTTAAAAGCTACACTGATGGAAACTCCTGGCTACCGTACAATCGGAACTATGACGTAACAGAATTCTTTAACGTTGCATTTGCCCCACAGGTCAATTATATATATAACTCTACTTTAAATACTGTTGGATTAGGAATTGGTGGAGGAACCCAGGATAATGGATTACTTTACATAAAAGGAAATGGACCATATTCTAATGATGGATATGAACTTGAAAGTGGAGATGCTTCATCCCTCAACATTTCCTCAATAAATCCAAATATTGCTTATTATGCTACACAAAATGGGCAATCGTTCCAAAGAACAAACAACTTTTCTAGTTTTACTACTCCGATAGATGCCTACACTAAAACCATAGGCAATTGTCAGGGAGCAAATATCGATTCTGTAGGAAGGTTATGCGCGTATACTTATCTTTCTAATTTTATTTTCCCTGTTTCAATGTATGAAAATAATTATGATACATTGAATCATGACTCTATTCAATTCATAACCCTTAAAAACTACGCCAAAGGTGACACTATATGGGCTAATGGTGCTAATGGTTCCTATCCTTATGTATTTACGAAGTCAATTTCTTCCAACGATACAATTAGTATTCCCGACAGGGTGGTTTCAAGGGTAGCAGTTGGGTTTGATGCTGCCCATGGTATTTGGATAAATGGACAAGGCGCGAGTAATAACTCAGTAATTTGGATGCCAATTGCAGGAGCACTCTCTTCCCCTACTCCACTCATAGGTGGTTCAATTAGTGTAATTAGCTGGACTGGAGATGGAGACGCAATTTTTTCAGGTGATGTGGCTGGTAACATTTTCAGATTTACAAATATTAACTCAATTATTGCGAATGATTTTTGCAGTGGTGCTCTTTGGTATAGCCAGGGAGGTGCGCACCCAACTGGAAACACGAATATAGTTTCAACAAAATTAACGCTCGCACAGGCAGCAAACAGATATATTCTTTCAATAGCAGTAGATCCTAAAAATGGGAATAATATACTTGTTACAGTTGGTGGATATGGTGGCGCCGGCTATGTATTTTACTCATCCAATGCCTTGAATGGTGTTCCAACATTTAAAGATGTAACAGGAAATCTACCTCAAATGCCGGTGTACAGTTCAATCATGAACATCCGAAATCAGGATGGTAGCTGGAGTGGCAATACAGCAATGATCGGAACTGAACATGGGATATATACTACCGACAAAATAAATGGAAGTTCAACAATATGGGTTAAAAACAATAACGGTATGGCTAATTGCTTGGTCAGGTCAATAAAAAAACAAACAATGGATAACTGGTGGTGCAATAACGCCGGAGACATTTATGCGGCAACTGTTGGTCGAGGTTTATGGGTGTCAAATACCAACTTTCAAGCCCCAACTTCGCTGGCCCAAATTGTTGGTTCTGATTATAAAAACACATTATCCGTTTACCCTAACCCGATTAAAAATCAGGGGAATGTTGAATTTTCTCTAAATCGAGAAGCTCTTGTAACAATTAGGCTGTCTAATTTGGAAGGTAAGGAAGTACTATCATTATTTCGAGAAAACGTATCAATTGGACGCCATTCATTTCAATTTAATACGACCGATTTACCCCCTGGTTCATATTTTATAACATTAAGCGGTAAGGATTTAAACATGACAAAAAAAATCATTATTATAAGGTAACCATTCAATAAGTGAAACCCGCCGTTTAATAAGTCAAACCCACCATTTAATAATTGTGACTTCAAAAACATGATTTAGGATATACCTTTACATCGTTTTAAAAACCAATTCATGATGTTATTGAATATTTTTATTGCTAAGAGTAAAAAGTAGCATTCATACGTCTGAATAATTAATACATTTGTCATCTAACTCACCAAATTACCTGTTATGAACCTTAAAGATTCTACCAAAACCACAAAAAACTCACTATCATTCATTAGCTTAAGGCTTGGAACGGTGGCTGTTGCTGCCGGGTTATTATTTACTGTGTTTTCCAATCATCACAGGCAATACAGTGCCGGTGACCTTGGAGTGAAAGAATCAGAAGCAGAACATGATGCAGGTGCTCAAGGTATGATGTCCTATTTCTTCAATGCAAGAAAGAACATCACTACCAATGCGTTAGATTACCCAAGCATGCTTGCTGCAGCGGAAGCTGACAGAGCCGCTTTAAACGCACGTAATACACACAATACATCAGCACTACCTAATTTTAGTTGGGTAAGTGCAGGGCCAACCAATATTGGTGGCCGTACCAGGGCTATTTTAATTGATAAGAATGATCCTTCACACCAAACAATTTTTGCAGGTGGAATGACAGGTGGTGTTTGGAAATCGACAGATGGTGGTTCACATTGGGGTAATACCTTTTCAACCGTATCGTTCAGCCAAGATGAAAACATGTTGAATATGAATATTTGCTGCATAGCACAAGATGCGAATGGAGCTATATATGTAGGTACAGGTGAAGGCTTTACAGCTTCATTACCGGAATTCAGTTCAGGGGAACTTGGCGGAGGTATTTTTAAATCCACAGATGATGGAAATACCTGGCGTTTGCTTCCTAGTACAAAACCAACAGCTAATTTGAATAATGTTACCTGGGCTTATACAAATCGTATTGCTATTAACCCGACTAACCCAATGGTAATTTATGCAGCAACAGGTAATGTTGGTGCTAATGGTGGTGGTTTATATATTTCTCATGATAGTGGTGCCACTTGGGCATTATGTATCAACTCTACTAATAGTAAAACTTTAAGTCAACGTAGTCTTGACGTCAAGATCTCTTCAGATGGAAGTGTAGTTGTTGCGGAAGACGGAGGAGCTGGTTTTATTTGTTACCCACAAAGCGGACCCGATAATTCATTCACACCAATACATACCACCGGAGCGGGTAAATTACCAAATGGCGGCTCACGTATTGAGTTTGCGGTTGCTCCTACTGACCCTAACCGTATTTATGCTTCTTATATTCAAAGCAATGGAAGTTTTGGTGGAGCAGGTTCAAAATCAGGTATTTTTATGACCAAAACAGCTTTAACAAACCAAGGTTATTGGTATGAAATCGGCCCAGGCGGAAGTATGGCTTTCGATCCTTACGCTGAACCAGCAACCGTTCAAGATCAGGCTACCTATGATAACGCTCTTGCTGTTTCATCAGGAAATGCAGGTAAGGTGTTGGCTGGGGGAACCGTTCTTTATCAATGGAGCTCATTATATAATGGAGATACAGTTGGCACTTGGACAGAATTAAGCGGATATTTCAGGCCAATCCACCCGGATGAACATACAATCGTATTCGACAATAATAACCCAAATATCATTTTCCTTGGTTGCGATGGTGGTATTTACAAAAGTGTCAATGCAGGTGTAAACTGGTTAGCTTATAATAGAAATTATAACGTTACTCAATATTACACCGTTTGCTATTCACCAATGGTAAATTATGATACTGTTAATTATGGAAACGGTACCCTGGTAGAAGGCCTAGGTATTGGCGGAGGAACACAAGACAATGGTTCACCTTACGTTAATGGTAATGGATACTATAAGAATGATGCTACTGATTTATCAGGCGGAGATGGTGCAGGAGCTGCTGTTTCTCAACTTAACCCATATATTGCTTACTTCTGTAGTGATTATGGTTCTTTGCTCAAAGAAGGTAACCTAATCAGTTTTTCACAACCTACTACCGCCTATACAAAGACCGTCGGAGTAAACCGAGGTGCTAATATTGACTCTATTGCTACTGTGTGTAACCAACAATATTTATCTTGTTTCGTATTCCCTGTTGCATTATATGAAAATTATTATGATACGTTGAACCATGACTCTGTTCTATTCATTGCTCAGAAAAATTATGGTAAGGATAGTTTAATTTGGGTGATTGGCGCAAATGGAAATTTCCCTTATGTTCTCACATCTGCACATAATGCTGGTGATACATTTAATGTTCCTGACAGAGTGGTTTCGAAACTTGCGGTAGGCTTTGATGCCGCACACGGTATTTGGATTAACGGTCAGGGAGCAAGCAATTCTACTGTGGTTTGGATTCCAGTTGCAGGTCCGCTTTCCAAACCAACAGCTCTCACCGGTGGTTCAATTCATGCCTTGGCATGGAGCCCTGACGGAGATGCAATTTTCTCAGGAGATGAATCTGGAAATATTTTCAGGTTTACAAACTTGAATGCTGTTATAGCAAACGACTACGCTTCTGGTGCTCTTTGGTATTCAGAAGGCGGCTCACATCCTACCGGACTTACTACTGTTGTTTCAACCAAGATTACATTAAGTTCTGCCAGCGGAAGGGATGTTCTCTCGATTAACTTTGATCCGAAAAACCACGACAATTTATTGATTACATTAGGCAACTATGGTGGTTCTTCAACTCACTATGTTTATTTATCAACTAATGCAATTACAGCTGGCACCCCTACCTTTACAGATGAACAAGGTAACCTGCCACCAATGCCAGTGTATGGAGCAATTCTGGATATCAGAAACTCAGACGGCACTTACTTACCGGGTTCTGCAATGGTTGCTACTGAACATGGTATATATTATACCGATAAATTGAATGGTGGCTCTACAGTTTGGACAAAAGCAAGTAATGGCTTCCCTGCAAATGTTCTTACCCAAGCTATCAAGCAACAAACCATGCCAAACTGGATGTGTAATAATGCCGGTGATATTTATGTAGGAACACATGGAAGAGGCCTTTGGATTTCAAGTGATATGTATCAGGCACCTACTGCCGTTCCTTCTATTACATCAGCATCTTCATTGGAAAAACTATCCATATATCCTAACCCAATGAACAGTACCGGTAATATTAACTTTGACCTTTCTTCGGCTGACAATATTACCATCAGTATTTATAACATTCAAGGCAAGGAAGTAAAAGCTATGGAACTTGGCAAACAAGCACCTGGAAACCATGTAATACCTTTCAGTGTTACAGATTTACAAGCCGGAACCTATTTTGCTGCTGTAACCGGAAGCAACTTTAGAAAAGTAGCCAAATTTGTTGTAGTCAAATAAAAAACCGTTCTTAAAAAATAGAAACCCTGCCTTAGTAAGGCAGGGTTTTCTTTTTATACTAGTCTCATTTATGCTGTTTTTATTTGTATAATATCCTTCAAAACTTACTAAGGCTGGATAAAAATAGTCACCCCAATTGTTAAGTAGTTAATTTTTGTAATGGACTTACAAAAATTATACATTTATCACATCATTCCTGAATTGAATATTTTAGTTTTGCATCTTTAAAATTTCTCTGGAATTTTATTCGGGTAACTATCTCGATAATTTATGAATAATTAAAAATTGAAGTATATGTCAAACAGTAATGAAAAAACCTTAGATTCACATCAAAACAAGTATGAATTAGGTCTTAATATTTGGAACGGACAGGAAAAAGCAGCAATAGAACTTATAAGTGTGGTAGGCAAGCTATGGTTTGATAAATCAATTGAGCTTGTAATATTCCGTCTTCAACTTGTCGACCGGAGTTCAAGTGTAATATTGAATCACCATCATTATGCGCAAAACATTATTAAGCAACCAATCACAATACACGATACCTTATTACTGGCTAATGAAATTTTAAAGCTGGATATGGCTCCTGCCCGGATTGATATTGGACGGCTGAGCTCAGAATGGCTGAAAGAAAAAGTAAACTATAAAAGCAGTGCAGATTTTGTTGCAGATAAACTTGCAAGTTTTATTGGCAAGGATAAACGAAGAATGATACCTAAGGATGTTGTTTTGTATGGATTTGGGCGTATTGGCCGAATTATAGCCCGTGAACTCATAACCCAGGCTGGTAAAGGTGAACAACTCCGACTTCGTGCAATAGTAACAAGAGGCAATAGCAATGAAGATATCTCAAAAAGAGCCGATCTTCTCAGAGTAGATTCTGTGCATGGCCCATTCCCCGGCACCGTAATTGAGGATTTTGAGAATAAAGCCCTTATTGTGAATGGACATATCATTCATATGATCTCCGCAGAAAAACCAAGTGAAGTTGACTATACGGCTTATGATATTAATGATGCTCTGCTTATTGATAATACTGGTGTTTGGAGAGACAGAGCCGGCTTAGAACAACATTTAAAATCAAAAGGTATTGGAAAGGTATTGCTTACAGCACCCGGCAAAGGAGATATTCCAAATATAGTGCATGGTGTAAACCACACAAACTATAAACCTGAAGAACAGATTTTTTCAGCAGCTTCCTGTACCACTAATGCTATTATCCCGGTGTTGCATGTTATAGAAAACTCGCTTGGAATTGAAAAAGGACATATTGAAACCATTCATGCCTACACCAATGACCAAAACCTGCTTGACAACTACCATAAAAAATACCGCAGAGGACGGTCTGCAGTTGTAAATATGGTTATAACTGAAACAGGGGCAGGTAAAGCAGTTACCAAAGTAATGCCTCAACTGGAAGGCAAGATTACTGGAAATGCAGTAAGAGTGCCGGTACCTGATGTTTCACTTGCCATACTGCATTTAAGCGTAAAAAAAGATACTACTAAACAGGAGGTAAATAACATTCTCCGTCACGGTGCATTGTTTGGCAACTTAATCGAACAGATTCAATATTCAGAATTCAATGAACTTGTATCATCTGATTTAATTGGAAATGCATGTGCTTGTATTGTTGATAGCCCATCCACAATTGTTTCAAACGATAACCGTTCCATTGTAATTTATGCCTGGTATGATAATGAATTTGGTTATTGCAGGCAGGTTCTTCGTTTTGCGAAACATATTGCCGATGTTATCAGGCTAACTTATTACTGAGAATAACTTTATTGTTTCTGGAAAAGCAATTGCCTGTATGCCCGAATATTTTTGCATACAGGCAATTTTAATTTATTTCTGCTAGTCTTTATGTACATTTGTATTCGAATCTCAACCATAACCGCACTATGAGTAAAATAAAAGTAGCCATTAATGGTTTCGGCAGAATAGGAAGGGTTACCCTACGTGCTTTATTGCAACGAAGCAATATAGAGGTGGTAGCCATAAATGATGTTACCGATAGCGAAACCCTTGCTCATCTTTTTAAGTACGATTCTGTACATGGCAAATTCAACGGAACAATTTCAGTTGAAGCCGATGGTATCAGAATCAATGGAAATTTAATAAAAATAACCGCAGAACGGGATCCTGCTAACCTTCCATGGAAAGCCTTGGGCGTGGATACTGTAATTGAATCTACCGGCTTATTTATTGACAGACCTAATGCAGAAAAACATATTTCCGCCGGTGCTAAAAAAGTCATTATCTCTGCGCCTCCTAAAGGAGATATAAAGACCATAGTTATCGGTATCAATGATAAAGATATTCTTGCTACTGATCATATTTTGTCGAACGCGTCATGCACTACAAATTGTGCAGCACCTATGGCAAAGGTAATTCATGAAAATTTTGGGGTTGAAGTGGGTTTTATGACTACCGTTCACGCCTATACCAGCGACCAACGCCTACAGGATTCTCCGCATAAGGATCTGCGAAGGGCCAGGGCTGCTGCACTTTCAATGATACCAACATCCACCGGGGCAACAAAAGCTATTACTGAGGTGCTTCCTGAACTAAAGGGCAAGCTTTCAGGTGATTCCATTCGGGTTCCGGTACCTGATGGATCTATAACAGATTTTACTTTTATTGTTAAAAAACCAGCTACAGTGGAAGTAATTAATGCTGCCTTTAAAAAAGCATCTGAAGGTGCTTTGAAAGGTATTGTTGAATATTCGGAAGAACCTCTGGTTTCCGCAGATATTGTTGGCAATACCCATTCCTGTATTTTCGATTCCGGATTAACCGCCGTAATTGGTAATCTCGTTAAGATAAGCGGTTGGTATGATAATGAAACAGGTTACTCAAACCGATTGGTAGACCTGATTGAGAAAGTCAGGAATTAAGCCCTCCGTTATTTTCTTCAGGAACTGCATTGAAGAATTATCGGCCTTTTTAATGGAGTTCGGTGATTTTTCCAAGCTTATTAACAGCCTTACTTTAAAACTACTTCATAGTATATTCATTTCTATATTGTAGATTAGCTTTACTTTGTATAGATGAAGAAAACTTCAGGGATATACTTCTTGTTTGTTTATTTGTTAGTTTCTGTTTTTTTACTGGAATCTTGCCATTCAAGTAAAAAAGCGGCTAAGAAAAAAGCGGCCGCAGCTCAACAGAGCAGTTATACACATACACCGAACCCTCCACCTGCCACAAGTAAACCAGGTAAGCGATCTAAAAAACAAAAAAATGCCCCCCCCTCTGAAACAGCTTCACGAGAAAGCGGAATTACTAAAAAGTATTCCGAGAAGTTAGGCGTTTCCGAAAACTCAATTACTAACTATACCCTTTATAATTTCATCGACGTTTGGTATGGTGTTCCTTATAAGTTTGCAGGAAGAACAAAAGCTGGAGTTGATTGTTCGGACTTAGCATCCTTACTTTATCAAAGTGTTTATAATATTACCATTTCGGGTAATGTAACTGATATTTATAAACGCTGCAAACCCATTAAAGCCTCGGAACTGAGGGAAGGGGACCTGATATTTTTCAAAATCAATAGCAAATCCCTTTCGCATGTGGGCGTGTATTTGCAGAATCACAAATTTGTACATGCAAGCGTTCATGCGGGTGTTGTAATAAGCGACCTTGGTGAAGATTATTACAAGAAATACTATTGGGGCGCAGGCAGACTGTTGAAATAATTACCCCTCTACTATTTTTCCGATAGCATTATCATACTGCCCTTTCATATCCTCCACTTTACCATAAACTTCCCCATCTATAATCATTTCGTTTCCATCAACTACCCCAAGGAAACTAAATTCGGCATTGGAATTAAGCAACATATCGGTAAAAGCATCTTCATTTTCGGGCTTAACTGTTACCACTACTCTTGATTGCCCTTCTCCGAACAGGAAGGCATCTTTGCGGATGCTGGTGTCTGTATCAATATCAAAACCCAGTTTGCCTGCCATAGCAGATTCTGCAAGGGTTATAAACAATCCTCCGTCGGAACAATCGTGAGCTGATTCTACAAGGTTCTTTTCTATTACTTCCTTCACAGCAAATTGCACCTCATATTCTTCCGAAAGGTCAAAATGCGGAGCAGGAGCTTCTTTTACGTTATGCCAGGAATAAAGGTATTCCGAAGAACTAATATCATTATAGCATTCACCTATTAAGTAAATCAGGTCACCTTCATTTTTAAAGTCAAGAGTCATCACTTTGTTCTTGTTTTTAATTATTCCCAACATACCAATTACAGGGGTTGGGAACACAGGGCCTTCGTAAGATGACTGATTATAGAAGCTTACATTACCGCCGGTTACCGGAGTATTAAATTCCGTGCAAGCTTCGCCAATACCTTTTATAGCTTCAACAAATTGCCAATACACTTCCGGGTTATATGGGTTACCAAAATTCAGGCAATTCGTAATGGCCATTGGCTCACCACCCGAACAAACAATATTACGGGCTGCTTCCGAAACCGCTATTGCACCACCTTTATGTGGGTCGGCATATACATAACGGGAATTGCAATCTACCTTCAATGCTAATGCTGAATCCGATTTTTTAATGTTTACAATAGCCGCATCCGATGGTTTATTGGAACTCATATTCACTGTTCCCACCATAGAGTCATATTGTTCATATACCCATCTTTTCGAAGCAATGTTAGGGTGAGTTAATAGGTAATCTGCTATTTCTTTATAATTGGATGGTTCTTTAATTGTATCAATGTCAAACTTCTGGAACTCTCTGTAGTATTGAGGTTCCTTGAATTCCCGGTGATAAACCGGCGCACCACCACCAAGCACTAATGTTTCAGCCGGAACATCAGCAACTAATTCTCCATGAACGTAATATTTCAAACGATCACCGTTGGTTACTTCACCAATTACGGCATAATGCAAATCCCATTTCTCCAGAATTGCTTCCACTTCTTTTTCCCTTCCTTTCTTCACAATAACAAGCATACGCTCTTGAGATTCGGAAAGTAGAATTTCAAACGGTTGCATGTTTTGCTGACGCAGAGGCACTTTATCAAGCCAGATATTCATGCCGCTCTGGCCTTTGGCCGACATTTCGGATGTAGAACATATAATACCTGCTGCACCCATGTCCTGCATGCCTACAACCGCCCCGGTTTTAATAATTTCAAGGGATGCCTCCAGTAATAGCTTTTCCTGGAAGGGGTCGCCTACCTGCACCGATGGTAATGATTCTGCCGAGTCTTCAGTAATATCGGCCGAAGCAAATGTGGCTCCATGTATTCCATCTTTACCGGTACTCGAACCAATAATAATTACCGGGTTACCCTCACCATACGAGGTTGCAGAAATAGTTTCACCCACCTTTACTATGCCTACTGACATTGCATTTACAAGCGGGTTAACATTGTAACATTCATCAAAGAATACTTCGCCGCCAACGGTAGGAACACCAAACGCATTGCCATAATGGCCAATACCTCGCACCACTCCTTTCATGAGCCACTTGGTTTTATCGGTATTGATATTTCCAAAACGCAACGAGTTCAATTGGGCAATTGGCCTTGCGCCCATGGTAAATATGTCGCGGTTAATACCGCCAACACCCGTAGCAGCACCTTGATAAGGCTCAAGTGCAGACGGGTGGTTATGTGATTCAATCTTAAAAGCACAGGCGTATCCGTTACCAATATCAATTAATCCGGCATTTTCTTCGCCGGCTTTAGCAAGCAAGCCTTTGCCTTCACGAGGCAAAGTTTTAATCCAGTAAATGGAATTTTTATAGGAGCAGTGTTCACTCCACATAACGGAGTAAATACTTAACTCGGTATAGTTAGGAGTTCTCCCAAGTATAGTAACAATCTTTTGAAATTCATCTTCCGATAAACCCAATTGCCTGGCGGTTTCCACGTTCACCTTTATCTCTTTTGCGATAGCTTCCATATGTTCATTTTATGTGCCGCAAAGATATGTTAACTCTAAAACTCCTGCATTAATAAATTGGTATTTATTGCAATCTGTTGATAAATTCAGGCAAATCCATTAACGGTTAATAAAATCAAGGAAGAAGCTTTTTAATAATCCAGTAATTGCAATACGTTCTTTATCTGCAATATATTTCCATTGATTTACAAACCATTTAAACAACGGCTGCCATTTAAATTTTACTTTACAGCACCACTTCCAGCGTTTTTCAGGCGGAGGTAGCCATCGTTGGTTATATTGTAAACCTGCGTGTTATTAATGTTTTTAAACTTAATGGTAGAATAATTTCCCGCTTTATCCATCTCAAAAACTTTTTCAGAATCATGCAGGGAGATGGTGAGATCTTTTGAAATTTCACCCCAGAAAGTTCCACTGCAATTAGCCGAATTACCACAACAGGTGCCCTCCATAATGCCAATGTTATTGAGTGAATCCCCTTCGGCATTATAAGTCTGTACAACAGGGTAATCAATATCGCCTTTAACGGAATACACTATTGCCGTATAAAAATCTGTATCCTTTATCATCCCTATAATACCGGTAGTTCCCGGTGGAGCATATTTTTTTAAAATACTGTCTGGTATATTCAACTTTAAATAGCCAACCGTATCGGAACATGCCTTTTTATAAGGCAATTTAAGCATCGGTATTTTTTTCTTAAATGCATCGAAAGCCCTTGATTTAGGGGACTGGTTGCAGGCGACCATAACACAGCAAACAGAAAAAAGCAAACTGATTTTTTTCATTAACATAGGCGTTAGTTGAGTTTCACAATAGTATGTATGCAATCCTTCTTGTTAGCTGATAATTATCAGTGCCATCATAATTAATTTATAAGACAATAAGAACCAGACATAAAAAGTATTGAGCGATCAGAGATGAGCATAAAAAATTAGTTAATACAACAGTTCATCACTTATCTCTGTTTTAGTTATTTTTGAGAAAATCATTTCTCTTACAGATGTCCGATATTTTATTTTGCACTTTCTACCTGCTGCTCTTTTCGGCCATTATACTAAAAAGTACATGGTTTAGTGCGTCAGGGTTTAACAACCGGCATTTTCTGGGTGCGTTTTACCTGAAACTGTTTTTTGGAATTGCGCTGTGGTACATTTATACCCACATTTACAAAAACCGCGTCACCAGCGATATTTTCAAATATTACGATGATGCCCGAATGATGTTCGGAACGCTGCACACGAGTGCAAAAGACTATTTCACGCTTCTTACTGGCATTGGCGACAAGGATATTCATTACCAGACCATGTACCACACTATGAATAGTTGGGACAATGGCTATGATTCCACCCTCTATAATAACAGCCATTTTATTATCCGCCTGAATGCTGTTATGATGCTCTTGTCGCATGAACATTACGGAGTACATGTTATACTGTTTTGTTTTATTTCGTTAGTTGGACTTACTTATGTTTATAAAGCTTTTGTACCATTCTTGCAATACAAAACAAAATTGCTCTTCGCAGCCATTTTTCTTTTCCCGTCTGTTATTTTATGGAGTTCCGGAATCCTGAAAGAGGCTCTGGTATGGCTTGGGTTGGGCTTGTCAATCTATTATTTTTTCCAATTAGTAAACCATGTGCAGTCGTCAATTATCAGTCGCCCTAAACGGGGGATGCAAATTATTTTAATACTTATAGGGTTTGGAATTCTTTTCGAAGCCAAAGCCTATACACTGCTTTGCCTTTTGCCCTGTCTGGTGGCACAATTTTTAATTGAAAAAAAAGAATTTTTCAAAAAACATCCTGTCGTTAATTACACTTTTACATTGCTGCTATATATTGGTGCCGGAACGTTGGGACATCTCATGTTTTCGGGCAAAGTAAACCCCTTGCAAATGATAGCCGACAAACAAATGGATTTCAACAGAACAAGTAAAGGCGGTATCTACCTTTCTAATATTAAATATGGCAATATGGCCGATGGAAATGTATATGCGCTCATCAGCGTGGCCGATTCCAACAAATTGAATCCACTCACAAAAGAAGGTGACAGTCTGCTTCATAACAAAGGGTTACAATACCTTGCTAGTAATCCTATTGTTTATCGGGAATGGACCAAAAATGAAAAAATCCCATTTTTATTACAGAGGGGAACTCATTTTTCAAAAATCACGGTTGGCAAGAAAGATACTATTCATTCAATTGCGAGGGACAGCAACATATATTTCTCCATTATTGACTCGAAAAGCAAAGACAAAATTAATTTATCAACTCCGGATAGTAGTACCATCTATTGGGTATACACGTATATTGAGGTCGCCAACAGTCGCTTGTATATAGAACCAATAAAACCAACCTTTACCAGCCTATTTGCACATATTCCTTCTGCCCTGAATATCTCTATGCTCCAACCCTACCCCTGGCACTTGCATTCCGCTATGACTGCCATTTATTGTGCCGAAAATATTTTCGTTTTATTCGTAATTATACTATCGTTATTCTTTATAAGACGGCCAATACAAAACAAAGATTTGGTTCTGCTATGCTTTACCTATAGCTTTATGATGCTTACTCTGATTGGTTTGGTAACCCCCATATTAGGAGGAATTGAAAGGTACAAGTCGGTGGTTATTCCATTTATGTTTATTTTGCTGCTGCTAATAACCAAAAATAAGTCACAGGTAAAAGGCGAATGAGAGAAAAACTATTCCGGAAAAAATCGCAAGAGCAAATCCTTGCACAGCTTGAGAAAGATGAGCACGGCGCAAATGGTAATGCCCTGAACAGGGTGCTCTCAGTTCGTGATTTAACGGCTCTTGGAATTGCTGCTATTATTGGAGCCGGTATATTTTCCACTGTAGGAAAAGCTTGCTTTTATGGAGGCCCCGGGGTTATTTTTCTGTTTATGATAACCGCGGTAGTATGCGGATTTTCTGCTATTTGCTATGCTGAGTTTGCTTCGCGTGTGCCTATTTCGGGTAGTGCCTATACTTACTCATACGTAGCCTTTGGCGAAATTATCGCCTGGATAATTGGTTGGGATTTAATTATGGAATATGCCATTGGAAACATTGTAGTGGCCAACTCCTGGTCCAGCAACTTCACAAGCTTTCTGGATAAGATGAATGCCGGAATCCATCTACGATTTCCGAATACCAGCATTAATCTCCACATTCCCGATTACCTTGCCAATAGTTTCCGCCAGATTTATTTAGGGCACAACCAATTTGTAGATTTGGCAGCAAAACATGCCAAAATACCTGATGATGTTGCAGGCATGCAATCACTCTGGAACTCCGCACCACATATAGGTTCAGTACCATTTATCATAAATCTTCCTGCTTTAGTTGTTACATTTTTTATCACATGGCTGGTGTTTGTCGGTATACGTGAATCACGAACCTCGAGTAATTTGATGGTCGCCTTTAAGTTGATTGTAATAATGCTTGTAATAGCAATCGGGTTTTTCTACGTCAATACCGCCAACTGGACCCCATTTGTCCCGAATGGTTTTGGAGGTGTTATGCGGGGCGTGTCGGATGTGTTCTTTGCCTACATCGGTTTTGATGCCATTTCCACTACGGCAGAAGAATGTAAAAACCCACAACGGGATTTACCGAGAGGAATGATGTATTCGCTAATTATCTGTACCATTTTATATATCGTATTGGCACTTGTTTTAACCGGAATGGTGAACTATACCCATCTGAATGTAGGCGATTTCCTTGCCGATGCTTTCCAACAAAAAGGATTGAACTGGCTTAGTGGTATAATTGCCCTTAGTGCCGTTATTGCCACCACCAGCGTATTATTGGTTTTCCAGTTGGGGCAACCCAGAATTTGGATGAGTATGAGCCGTGATGGTTTATTACCTAAACGCTTTTCGAAACTGCACCCCAAATACCACACTCCGGGTTTTGCAACCATTATGACAGGTTTAATGGTTGGTATTCCCGCCCTCTTTCTTGATTCGGATTTAGTAACTGACTTAACCAGCATTGGCACACTCTTTGCATTTGCATTGGTTTGCGGGGGAATACTTTTACTGCCAAGAGAAGAAAAAGTAAAAGGTAAATTCAGGGTGCCTTATATTAACGGTAAGTACTGGATTGGACTTTTAATGATACTTGTTACCGGAATCGCACTAGTTTTTAATACCAGCAAATGCTATGACTTTGTTCACTCAAGGTCTTTAAAAGCTCCGGATGAATTGGTCAACTCTCTTACCCCAGACCAATTTGATCAATTTTTCCAATACTGGGACGATGTAAAAGTTGAACAACATGCTCCTCCTGTTTCAATTAGTCAAGAAGCAAAGGATATCAGGATAAAGGAACTTTCACAAGCAAATGATTCAATTTACTCTTATAAAACAGGACACTCTAGCTATATAGAATCATTAGCATATAATTCGGGATGGAGCGTTTTTGCCGATAACATCACTTTCTGGATCTTTATTATAGTATCCATTGTAATGACTATAGCAAGCTTTGTAAAAAAACTTTCACTCATACCTGTTTTGGGACTTCTTTCCTGCTTCTATTTAATAACCGAACTTGGCCTTACCAACTGGATGCGGTTTATCGTTTGGCTCATTATTGGAATGGTTATCTACTTCACCTACGGTATCAAAAACAGCAGATTGAGGGTAAATTCGTAAATTTGTCTTTTATCGCCAAAATATAAAGATGACCTTTAGGAAAATTCTTAGTCCGTTATTTTTACTTTTTATATTGATCTGTGGTAAAGGTATCGGACAAAACTCTACCTATCTATATCATGATGGAGGTGTGGCAACTCCACCTACATATGAGGCACCTAGCGGCAGGCCGTGGAAAACGAGTATTGATGCAGGATTGGTTTTCGGATTTGCGGGAACCTCAGGGTATTATAACTATTATGTAAGCGGAATTTCGGCAAATTCAGGATACACTTTCGGGGTAATTGAAGAAATTCCGGTACAAAAACGCTCTTATATTCAAGTTGGGCTTGAAATTTTGAAAGATGGAGTTTCCTTTAATTCATATTTTTTTGGACCAAACACCTCCTTTCTTTACGACGGAAACTTTGCATATAGCCATTCCATATCCATGAATGAGATCCATGTGCCTGTACTTTATAAATTCCCAATAGGACCGACAGACCGCAAAAACCGAAGTGTTTATATGACAGCCGGCTGGAAATGGAGATATATTTCATACACCTATTCCCAGGTAACTAATAATAACACCGGTTATCTTGTTTGGTCAGGCGAAAGAGATGTGTCAACTATTTACAGAATACTTTCCCCATTTGGAAGCAGTATTTTTGAGGTAAGCATAGGGTACCAACGCAATACTAAAAAGAAAAAGAAGAGAGGCTGGTATGCCAATTTTGAATATAATTACGGCCTTTCGCCATTGCATTATACAGGCAATACGCAAGGCTCCAATGATGTGGTTTTCCGCCTGAACACGCTTATATTTAAAATCGGGAAGATATTCTAACTTTCAATCCGGTTATACGTACTAAACTATTAGTTATGTCCGGAATAAATTAATAATTCGCAACGTTTAACTGCTTCCTGTGCCTGTAAAAAAACCCACCATTAAATTAATCTTTATCTGGCTGTCGGTTCTTACACTAACGGTTCTGTTGATCCAGAATTTTATTGGTGAAACTTATTTCATTCCTTCCTCCTCCATGGAAAATGAACTGATGGCCGGAGATTTTATCTGGGTTAATAAGTTTGTTTACGGTCCGCGTTTTCCTCAGACCCTATTATCTATTCCATTCACAAAAAACAGGATGCCTTTTTCCGAAAACAAACCCTCTTATTTAACATGGCTGGAGTTACCTTACTTCCGACTTCCCGGTATTGAAAAAATAAAAAGGAATGATGTACTGGTATTTAACTTTCCGGATGAAGACGGGCCGCCGGTAGATAAAAAATCGAATTTTGTAAAACGATGCATTGGGTTACCGGGAGATACTATTGAAATAACAGGAAAAACCGTTATGGTCAACAAAATTGCCGTAGCCTCACCTCCCCATGCAAAATACTCCTATGAGGTTTATTCTACCCACGATACGCTTGCTGCATTACTCTACAATATGTTCCATGTAACCGAAGGTGGAATGGTTTCATCGGATAATAAATACATCTTTCTACTTACTGCAGCAGAAGCCGATTCGGTGAGCAAGATGAGTAATATACTTCTGGTAAAGCAAATTTCCCAGCAATATGCCACAAATGATATGTTCCCCGGAGGCAAGTTTGCACATTGGAATAAAGATAATTACGGCCCTGTAATTATTCCGCAAAAAGGAAAAACAATCCGTTTGAATATAGACAGTATTGATTTTTATTCCCGTATAATAACCCATTACGAAAAACACAAAATGGATATCCGGAATGATTCTATTTTCATCGACGGAGCCTATGCAAGCACCTACACCTTTAAAATGAATTATTACTTTGTTATGGGCGATAACCGTGATAATTCTGACGATTCCCGCTTCTGGGGCTTTGTTCCGGAAGACCATATAATCGGGAAAGCATCTTTTATACTTTGTTCACTCAAGCAAAGCCTGTCAAAATTGAAATGGGGTGGAATAAATTGGAAGCGTTCCTTCACTTCTGTCAGGTAATAGCATAAATTTGCAACCCCAATGAGTATTATTAACCCATTTAGAGCCTTCCGACCTGCTCCGGAATTGGTGGCAGATGTTGCCACACATTCTGTTGAGCGGTACAGCAAAGATGAAATAAAGCATATTTTATCAACTAATCCTATTTCATTTTTGCAGGTAATTCATCCTATTGAAATTGCATCTCAGTCACCTGAAGACCGATTACAGTCAATAAAAAAAAGATATAAGGAATCTATTTCTGCCCACACCTTTTTACAGGACCCGGCCCCTTGTTATTACATATACCGCCAGGTAAAAAACGGACGGCACCACACTGGCATTATCGGGTTGGCTTCAGTGGAAGATTATAATAATAACATCATTAAGATTCATGAACAAACCCTTGCAGAAAGGGAAGAAAAACTAAAGGAATATCTTGATGTATGCGAATTTAATGCAGAGCCTGTTTGCCTTACCTATCCGCACAATAAAGGGTTAAATGACCTTATGCATTTAAAAATCAAAGAAGTTCCTTTATATGATTATATAAAAGATGGTATTCAGCATTCCGTATGGATAATCGATCAGCAAAACGATATAGAGAGGATACATTCACTTTTCAATAACATTCCTGCTATCTATATAGCCGATGGCCATCACAGGGCTGCATCTTCTGCCAGATTAGCAAAAATGAGAATGGATGCTAACCCGAACCACAATGGAAGCGAGGCATATAATTTCTTCACTGCCGCGCTTTTTGCAGACGATGAATTAACCATTTACGGGTATCACCGATTGGTACAAAGTCTTAATGGGCTTTCAGCGGATCTATTTTTAGAGAAACTTAAGAATAGATTTATAGTTACCTATTTAGATCATTTAACAGAAGCCGTTGCTAAGAAAATTGTCTATTTATATATAGACTCAAAATGGTATGGCGTACATATTGCTTCCATTGAACACAGCACTGGTGACATTGTTCATAGCCTGGATGTGAGTGTGCTTTCTGATTATATTCTTTCACCAATCCTGGGTATTGAAAATATACGAAATGATAAGAGAATATCATTTTCACCCGGTATAAAAAGTATGGCTGAAATTGAAAAAATGGTGGACTCAGGAAAAGCTGCCGCTGCTTTTTGTCTTTCACCTGTTTCATTTGAGGAACTTATCGCAGTAGCCGATTCAGGAAAGGAAATGCCACCAAAATCTACATGGATAGAACCCAAGCTGGAAAGCGGGTTACTTATCTATTCCCTGGAAAAATAAAAATTACCGATTTAAAATTTAGACCTGCTCCTTCTGCGGTGATATGGGTTTGGACGGTAGTTCACTGTAAAGAACAGGAACATATAAGAATCATTATGGGTAGGATCTCCGCGTTCAGTATTTACTAGATCCTGACCGGGAACTGTACCTAATACAGGGTGAGAAATACCTGCTGCTACAGGGCCTTTATAAGCTTGTATTTCCTGTGGGCTAAAGTAATTTCCGTGTGTATCATCAATATAATCGGAACTGGTCCATAACCTGTCCGACAACTCCATACCTACGCTCCATTGAATATCTATAAGGTATTTAACCCCAATACCGGCTGGAAAACAAACAGCAAATTGAGAATAGTTAGCAGGTCCACCAGGTAATCCTTCACCTTCAGTACTCATTGAACGCAGGTTATACCATGCCCCATTATATTGCCCCTGTGGATTAAAATAAACTAACCCTACACCGGCAAACAGGTACGCATCAAGAGCTAATGTACGGAAACCATGGGCATGCCTGATCTTATAGCGGTGGCCTGGCTGGTCATATTGATAAAAGTGATATTCTGCCTGAGCAGAGGGTTCTAATAATATTGAACGGAAATTCTGATTACGATTATGCCTGAAAATATTAGAACTTAATTGGTCGTTACCATATACTTCAGCAATTGTTAAGGCTAACTTTAAAGACCAGGCATGACCTATACGGCGACGGTACCCTAAAAATCCTCCATACCGTATTGCGCCAAGGTTAAAGTCCCTTAAAAAGTGGGTGCCGATTTGTGACGATCCACCAAGGTCACCAAGGAATTGGGATAGCCCTAAACCACCTGTGTATTCACTTCGGTTAAGCGTATGGTTTAATTCATACTGTGAATACCCCATAAATGGGATACAAATACTCAGAAAAGAAAAAAGTAATAGTTTCTTCATAACTCAGATGTGCAAATATAAAAATCTTTTTCTAATACAACTGACCATATACATCATATTTTTATAAATCTATGATAAATAGCTGAAACAACCCTCTATATCCTTAACGCAATGTACTATATATTATTGAATTACAGCATTTATTTTTTGTAACACCTCATTGTTTACCAAATTCTTTGCATCCAGAGCTTTCAGGTTATCAGCTAATTGTTCCGCCTTTGAGGCTCCTAATATTACTGTGCTTACATTCTTATTAGACAGGCACCATAGCAGAGCCAGATGGTTTAAACTTATTCCAACCTCTTTTGCCAACTTCTCCAATTTTCTTACCATATCAAGTTTTTTCTCACCTTCTTCTCCGGTGATGGATTCTTTAAGCCAGCTCATAGCAGGGATATTCAGCCTTGAATCTTTGGAAATACCTTTATTATATTTCCCTGTTAATATACCGGATGCCAGTGGTGACCATATAGTCAAGCCCAAACCAATTTCGCTGTATAAGTTGGCAAATTCTCGTTCCACTTTATCGCGGTGCAACATATTGTATTGCGGTTGTTCCATAGTGGGAGGAACCAGCATATACTTTCTTGAAAGATTGTAAGCTTCCATAATTGCTTCCGCACTCCATTCCGATGTACCCCAATACAATACTTTTCCCATACGTATAAGGTCGGTCATAGCCCTTACGGTTTCTTCTATCGGGGTATCCGGATCGGGACGGTGACAGAAATAAAGGTCGAGGTAATCAACCTGCAAACGCTTTAGGGCTGCATCGCAGGCTTCCATAATATGTTTGCGGCTTAATCCACGCTGGTTCGGCAGTTTTCCTCCCCAGAATACTTTACTCGAAACCACATAAGTAGTACGGTCCCATTTCATTTGTTTTAAAATGTTACCCATCACTGTTTCTGCCCTGCCACTGGCATAAGTTTCCGCATTATCGAAAAAGTTAACGCCTGCATCATAGGCAATTTTCATACACTCTGTAGCCGTGGAATTATCCACCTGACTTCCGAAGGTAACCCATGCACCAAATGAGAACTCACTTACTTTTAATCCTGAACTTCCAAGCCTTCTGTATTCCATAATTTTTATGGCCAATTCATAGTTGAATCAGCATGTGTGCAAAGTAGTAATTTTTTGGAAAATAGAATTAGCGTAAAGAGACGTTGCATTCCATTTTGCATTCTTATCTAATGAAGTGCGATATAATTTGCATATCCAAAAATTCAACAATGATTTTCAAAAAATAAAGAACATAGGAATTCTTATCCCTGGAGCTTGAGATTCTGGGAGTAATAACCAATAATTTTTCTTCCTTGTTGTACATAACTTATTTTTCCATCGTGAATATTTGCTGGTATGATTCGGGCTTAATACCCAAACTACCAGTGTAGGGATGGTTAAGCAAAATAATAATGAAGAAAAACATTCCAATGAAAATGCCTAGCAGTGTAATCAGGGCTACATGCAGCTTTCCATATTCTATATCCAGCATCATAGCACATACGAGCGTAATAAGGCCTCCCAATAACATTGGCAACCACATGGGAGTCGGAATAGCTGCTTCCATTGCAATAATATGCAGCCCTCGATAAGTAGCCAAATCATTTAAGTCGCGGCACATTCCCGAGAGCAATTGTATCTGGTAAGGCGTTTTTGGGTTGACTCTTTCAATTTTATTATAGACAGCATTAAATGATTGTATTGTTTTACGGTTTAACTTCATTTCCTTCATACTTTGGAGTTCTTCATCCACCACATTGCCCACAAAAACAAGGAATACGCCCATTAGTTGTTTAGAATCTACTGTATCCGGATAATTTTTGATGTCCCGATACACGCTAATGGCAGCACTGCCTTCTTTACTCGCATTACTGCTCGTTTCATTTAATTGTGCCCAGAAAACGAATACAATAAAGCTCAGCAACAATGCATAGAAACTTGAAATAGATAAATAAAGAAAACCGGTCACCTCATTATGAGAACGGAGAATTTTCAGACGAATGTATTTTCGAAAAAGGAAAGTACCCAACCCGCCAAAAATTGCTCCAATTGAAATGACCAAAAGAAAAAGCACATAAGGAGATAAACTTGCCAGTTTATGGGTAATATCCATGTTGTAGTATTGAGGGAATTTTATAGGTAAATGAGGGCTTTTTACATCAGGATGCAAAAGTGCAGCTAATGAGCTTTTAAACTATTGCATCCTAAGGTGAAAAAGTTACACAAATCACGCGCACCTATAGCTCACTTTCTTAACTATTGCAAAACACCCTAAATGAAAAGATTTTTAAGATTCAATTAAACTTGACTAGCTCTTTATAGAAACTAAAGAATTAACTAGTATTAAATTCCTGTGCCCGGTGAGAGACTCGAACTCTCAAGGATGTAACTCCAACGGCTTCTGAGACCGCAACGTTTGCCAATTTCGCCAACCGGGCTAATTCTAACTATGAATTATAAACTATGAACGATGAACAAAAGCTACACCGTTAATAGTTCATAGTTTATAGTTCATCGTTCAATTCTGTGCACTGTGGGTCGCAAATATCGAACTTTTTGGATGATTTTCAAGGGATAAGAAAAATAATAAATACCTTTCAGGGGTTCTTGAAAACTTAGTTCCGATTTTTGTCACAGGGCACAAAGGGTGCAAAATTATATTAATATCTTTGTGTTGATGCAAATATTTACTCGGCTTAAGGGTGCATAATACAAATAATAAGCCAAACTAAAAACCGTTATATTTGTTTTAGCTTTGAGCAATCATCTACTTTTGATAAAGGGTTAAAAGGATTGATAGCAGTTTCACCACCGAAAAAAGAAAATTAAAACATGAAAATATTTTTAACTATTGCAGTATCACTTTCTTTTACTGCTGTTGTTATCGCACAAAATATAGTTGATAGCGGCTTTACTAATAAATCAGATGCGAAAAATCTAATAGTAAACGGCGTTAAGGAAGGTAAGTGGATACAATATTACAAAGTAAAAGATAAGGTTGTACATGAAACTAAAAGTAAACATGCGCCTTTTTACCGACTTACGATGTATAAGGCTGGTAAAGCTGTGGGTATAGCGAGAGACTATTACAAAAGCGGGAAACTATGGGGCGAAACTCCTTATGTCAACGGAAATATAAATGGATTGCGAAAAATGTATGATGACAATGGAGTATTAATATTGACGGATACTGTTTTCGCTGATAAAGAAAATGGAATAATAAAAATATTTTACCTCAATGGGAAATTAAAGATAGAATGCCCGTTTATAAATGATACATCGAATAAACAGGCAGTAATTAGTTTTGAACCTCATGGTGCAATTCACTCATATCAAGGTGCAGAGCCTACAATTCCATACGGCATAAGTGGAAAACTAAATGGAGTTTTAAAAATATATAATGAAGATGGCTCATTAAAGTTGAAAACTACTTTTTTAAATGGTATAGCAATTAAATAATACCATAATTTGGTGTAAATAGATATATTCTTGCCTTATTTACTTCGACTTTAGTACACATTGAAAAAATGATTAAAAAGGAAATTGCTGTGTTTCATTGCCCAAATCCCACCATTTAATAAGTCATTTCCGCCGTTTAATAAGTGTGGCTTGACATAGATTTGTTTTGAATACATCTTTGTATAAAATCAAAACTTAGAGCCATGAAAAAAATATTATTATTACTTTCTTTCTTCTGTTTAGGAATAATAACAAGCAGTGCACAATATACAATCCTGTTTAATTTCAATGATACTAATGGAAGAGAACCATTTGGTTCGTTAACACTTAATGGAAATGCGCTTTATGGAACAACATATTATGGTGGTACGCATGGATTAGGTTGCGTTTTCAAAATAGATACGAATGGCAACAATTATAAAGATTTATTTGACTTTAGTGGTTCAAATGGCGAATTGCCCAATGGCCCAGTTACACTTTTTGGTGGGAAGCTATATGGGACAACCGCTATAGGAGGAGCCAATGGTGATGGTATAATTTTTTCCCTTGATACAAATGGCTCAAGCTGTAAAGACCTTTTTGATTTCAATGGAACTACAGGTAAATACCCTTTTGGTGCTTTAACTATTTCAGGCAATTTAATGTATGGTATTACAAATTTTGGTGGGATACATGACAGTGGCTGTGTTTTCACCATAGATACTGACGGAAGCGGATACAAAGATTTATTTGATTTCAATGGAACAAATGGTTCTATACCTGATGGTGTAACTCTTTCAGGCAGCAAGTTATATGGGACTACTAACTATGGAGGCGCAAATAAAATGGGCGTTGTTTTCTCAATTGATACAAATGGAAATGGGTATAAAGACTTATTTGATTTTAATGGTATAAATGGTCAATATCCGGGGAACTCATTAATAATTTCGGGCAGCAAAATGTATGGGACTTCAGAATATGGAGGTACACATGACAGTGGAACTGTATTCGCAATAGATACGGATGGCACAGGATATAAAAAGCTTTTTGATTTTAATGGTACAAACGGTAAAGAAGTGGGAGCTGGAGGAGGAACGCTTACGCTTTCTGGTAGTGTGTTATATGGTGTATCATGGTTGGGTGGAACCTCCCATAGGGGATGCCTATTTTCTGTTGATACCAATGGAATCAAATTTAAAAAACTTCTCGATTTTAATAATTCAAATGGTGCAATTCCAGGAGGCTCATTAACGCTTTCGGGAAATGTGTTGTTTGGTGTAGCACTTCTCGGAGGAGCTAACAATGATGGGGTTATTTTCAAAATAGATACTAATGCAATTGCTTCAGTTAATGAAGTAAAAGCGAATGGTGGTATAATAAACCTTTTCCCCAACCCCAACAATGGAGCGTTTACACTCGGAGTGAATAGTGAAGAATTAAGAGCTAATTATAGTGTGGAGGTTTATAATGAACTGGGGCAAAAAGTATATTCCCAATTGTCAACTTTCAATTCTCCTGTTTCAATTAATTTATCTTCACAGCCCAATGGAGTTTACCTTTACAAGGTTATTACCGAAAACGGTGGCTTGGTTGGAGAAGGGAAGACAGTGATTCAGAAGTAATTTTAGCAATGGACACCAAGAAAGAAAAAACACCAAAAAGGTTAACCATTGACGAATTAAGAAACTGTAAAGGTTTTGAAAATTATTCCGATGAACAGGCAGAAGAAACTATTCAAACATTGGAAACATTATCTATCCTGTTCTATGAATTACACAGGAAAGAAAAACAAAAGGAAGAGGATATTTAGATACCCAAACAGTACTTTATCGAACTGCTGAAACCGTTGAAAACAAAGAGGTTTCATGAACCCATAGAAAATTATCGAACCTAAAACCCCTGAAAATAAGGGGTTTTATTTTTCTGTGCCCGAAGCGAGACTCGAACTCGCACACCATTACTGGCGCCACCCCCTCAAAGTGGTGCGTCTACCAATTTCGCCATCCGGGCAGGCTTAACTTTTTAAAGGGCTGCAAAGATAATCACAGATTCAATATAGTGCTCAATATAAATAATTAAAATACATTCACTTGGTATTCTTTATATTTCATATACTTTTAAGTCTTTAATCATTTTTGCAATCCAATTGCTAATAAACAAATTAAAATTTTGCCTGATATCCGTTTATTGCCTATTTTAGCAAAGCATACCAAACCATTACCAACGCCTAAATTCATTACCATGAAAGAAAGGATACCGATGTTGCTTGCTGTAGCAATTATTTCAGTTACTTCATTTTCGTTTTTGACAAACACAAATCTTTCAAACGCTATTGCGAAGCGTAATAACCATAAACCTATAAAAGAAAAGGAAAGTGAATGTGCAGCACAGGATGCCCTGGAATACACTACTATGGCGGCCAGTTACCCGAATAATACGTTACCAGCCAATGCATACGCCAGTGCTATAGAGTGGTATAAAGCACAGCAGATAAACGGAGTACAAAAAACAAGTAATTCAACCGTATGGAAGAGCATGGGCCCAACCAATATGGGAGGCAGAACAGTCGGTATTGCAATTGACCCTACTGATACAGCCGTAATATGGCTTGGTTCGGCCAGTGGCGGTTTATGGAAATCAACTACGGGTGGAATTGGAACCGCAGCATGGACTTTTCATCCTCTGGGTGTGCCAGTTTTAGGCGTTAGCTCTATTGCCATAAATCCAACAAACCATCTTGAAATGTTTGCAGGAACAGGCGAAGTTTACAGTGACAGCAGCTTCTCGCAAGGCATTGTTAACATTCGGGCTACTCGTGGTTCGTATGGTATGGGACTGTTTAAATCTACCGACGGTGGTAACACCTGGACCCAAAGTATTAACTGGACTTATCAGCAAAATCTTGGAATTTGGGATGTAGTTTATAATCCGCTTAAGCCTTCCACAGTTTATGTGGCGGCAACAAACGGTGTCTGGAAATCTACCAACTCCGGTGCAACCTGGAACCTGGTTTTAAACATCCCAATGGTGATGAACCTGGTGATTCATGATGTGGATACGAACATTCTTCTTTGCGGTGTGGGCAACTACGGCAGCACCCTGCATGGTGTTTACAGAACAACGAATAGTGGCGGAACATGGACTAGAATCACAAGCGGGCTACCAGCACCGAACAATTCAGGAAGAATAACAATAGCACCCTATAGCAACGATAACAATACCATGTTTGCTCATGTTTGCGATATCTATAATACCATTGGAATTTATGTTTCTACCGATGCCGGACAAACATGGGCCCAGCAATCAGCAACCGACGAAGCATCATATCAAGGCTGGTATGCTAAAGGTCTTTTAGCAAAACCCGGAAATCCCAACACTTTATTAGTTGGAGGGGTAGGTTTGTTTGAATCTACCGATCAGGGTCTGTCATTTTTTGAAGTTGATAATTACCCCTTTCATAGCGATGTGCATGGAATTATTGCCAACCCTTTAAATCCAAATAAGATATATATCCTAACCGATGGCGGACTTGACCGTTCCAATGATTTTGGGAATTCCTATTATGAATGTACCGGCGGATATGTAACCACACAATCCTACATCGGCAGCATTTCGTCAACAGATACAACTGTCTTGCTTAGCGGACTACAGGATAATTACACCATAAAATATTTTGGTTCACAAACCTGGTACGGCGTGGTTGGCGGCGATGGCTGCTATAATGCTATTGACCACACCAATGATAACATACAATTCGGGGCTTATCAATACCTGAATGTATACGAAGATTTCGCACAGGGTAATGGCAACTTCCCAACCCAGGTGCTTTATAATACATCTACTGCCAACAGCAATACTAATTATGCTGCCTTTTTAGCACCTTATTTACTTGCTTATGCAAACACACAATACATGTATGCAGGGGGACAAGCGTTGCAACTATCTACCAATGGTGGCGTAACATTTAACTACAAGGGCAATAATCCGGTAAATAAAGGCGCATGGATAATGTGTATTGCAAATTCCTATACCAACACCGACTCCATTTATTTTGCCACTGCACCCGATTCTACAAACATTCCATTTAAAATGTTTTTCAGCGCAAACCAGGGAACCACAGTAAAAGATATTACAACAGGTCTCCCGGACCGCTATCCGCGCAGGATTGCAGTTAACCCGTCTAATTCTGCTGAAGTGTATATTGTTTTTTCAGGATTTGGAACCGGACATATTTACAAATCAACCAATGCAGGCACCACATGGACAGACATAAGCATCAGCCTGCCTGATATGCCTTTTGAAACAATTACCGTTGATCCATTATATCCAAAACATTTATTTGCAGGATGCGATTTTGGAGCCTTCTATTCAACCGACGACGGTGCCACATGGACCTCTTACGATACAGGTTTCCCGGATGCTACCGAAGTATATGACTTGCTTGTTTCACCAAGCGACCACTACCTATATGCATTCACTTTCGGCCGTGGACAATGGAAGCGCGACCTTTCAGATATACCTACAAGCGTGAATGATGTGAAAGTTGTAACCACTTCTGCAAAGGTGTATCCAAATCCAGTTTCAACTGACTTGAATGTTAAAATCAGTAATTTTAACTCATCTGGCAATTATCGACTATCTATTTATAATATACAAGGTAAAGAAGTCTATTCGCAATTGACGATTGACAACTCACAATTGACAATTCCGGTTTCAACGTTGGCAAATGGCATGTATATTATAAATATTAGGAATAACAATTCAGTAGTGTATTCGGATAGATTTGTGAAGGAGTAGGCACACCCTAAACCAAGCCCTCCCCTGGCTCCTTCACTCTTTAGATTATTCCGGAACAAGAAGTGTACGGTCATGCTGAACTTGTTTCAGCATCCCAATAATTCGGTATAAATACAACGTTAGTTTGCGATGCTGAAACAAGTTCAGCATGACCGACAAAAACTCTTCCCTCTTAGTTCTTAGCTCTTAACTTCTCTCAGCCCTATCTCCTCCCCTTTCTTAATCATAAACTCACGGGCTGCTTCGGGTTGGTTAGGAATAATGCCGTCAATTATCGCTTCGCGGATGGCTTCTTTAATAATTCCCACCTGCAATGATGGACTAATGCCAAATGCTTTCATAATATCTTCTCCGCTTATGGGCGGCTGCCAGTTACGCAGGTGATCCTTCTCCTCCACTTCCTTTAGTTTACGCTTCACCAATTCAAAATTGGCGAGGTATTTTTTCATCTTCGCAAAGTTCTTGGTAGTAATGTCGGCCTGGCAAAGGAGCATCAGGTCGTCAATATCATCTCCGGCATCAGCCAGCAGGCGGCGCACCGCCGAGTCAGTCACTATTTCCTGCGCCAGCACTATGGGACGTAAGTGAAGTGCGACAAGTTTCTGAACATACTTCATCTTTTCATTCTGAGGCAACTTAAGGTCTGCGAAAATCTGAGGAACCATGCGTGCGCCTTTGTCTTCATGCCCATGGAAAGTCCACCCTGCTTTGTTATCAAAACGTTTGGTGAGAGGCTTCGCTATGTCGTGCAATACGGCGGCCCAGCGCAACCAAAGGTCTTTTGTTCGGAGTGAGAGGTTATCCAATACTTGTAACGTGTGGTAAAAATTATCTTTATGGCTCTGGGCACCTACCGAGTCAACCCCTTGCAGGGCCGCCATTTCAGGAAATATAATTTGCAATAATCCGGCATCAAACAAAAGGCTCAATCCTACGGATGGAATATCTGAAAGAATGATCTTATTCAGTTCATCAGCTATCCGTTCTTTCGAAATAATCTTAATCCGTTCCTTATTCCGAATGATAGATTCGAATGATTCCTTTTCAATTTCAAATCCCAATTGCGATGCGAAACGTATGGCGCGCATCATGCGCAAAGGATCGTCGCTATAAGTAATATCCGGGTCAAGCGGGGTGCGGATAATCCGCCTGTCTAAATCATTCAGACCGCCGAAAGAGTCAATCAAAACACCGAAGTTCTCTTTGTTCAAGCCTATAGCAAGCGCATTAATTGTGAAATCGCGGCGTTTCTGATCGTCATCAAGTGTACCATCTTCCACCGCAGGTTTGCGGGAATTCCGGTCATATGATTCCTTTCTGGCACCAACAAATTCTACTATATATTTTTCATGTACAATTTGTGCAGTACCAAAATTTTTGTAAACGTTCACATTCTTGTCACCTACCCTTTTTGCCACTTCCAGCGCAAGATCTATACCTCTCCCAACCGATACTATATCTATGTCAACACAAGGCCTGTACAGGTAAAAATCACGAACATAACCGCCCACAGCATATGCTTCCACACCCAATTGGTCTGCTGCTTCCGCAATAACTTTGAATAACGGCGGACTTATGGCCTGCCTGCTAATTGCATTAATTTCGTCTTTGTTCATATCAGGCCCAAAAATACTTATTTTCCATTCGCTCTTTTGCACCCCAAACCCCTAAAGGGGCTTTGAATAACACTACTCAAAGCCCCTTTAGGGGTTTGGGGTAAATTATCGTATTATCTCAATTGCGCCATTCATCCCCAGTTTCATAATGCGGGATGGAGTGGCTTTCCGGTGCTCCGATTGGCGCAAAGGTACAACGTAATCCACTTGGGTCTTAATATCCTCCGTTATTTCATCAAAAAAAGCGGGAGCCAGTTCACCACTAATATTAGCTGATGTAGATACCAATGGTTTACGAATTGTATTGATTAGCATTTTGCAAAACTCATCTTTCACTACTCTAATGGCAATACTTCCATCTTCTGAAATTAATGCCGGGGAAATTCTTTTTGCACCCGGATATACAATGGTCAAAGGATTTTCGGCAAACTCAACCAAATCCCATGCCATTTCCGGAATTTCAGCATACATCTCCAGTTGCGATATTTGCGAAACAAGAATAACCATTGCTTTTGACGTAGGTCGCTTTTTAATTTCAAATATCTTTTTCACGGCCACATCATTGGTAGCATCGCAGCCAATTCCCCAAATGGTATCTGTAGGATACAGAATTGTTCCACCTTTCCGCAAAACTGTTACACAGGCTTTAACTTCTTCTATCATTTAAGTTTTCTGTAAAGGGTAAGATTGCTTCGTTCCTCGCAATGACGATTGGAATTTAACATGAGGTTATTTCTGTAGCTTTTTCATATAATCAACCGGCACCTGGAAGCCATTTTGGTTGGCTTTGGTTGCGTAATTGAGTGCATTGGAATTATCGCCAAGCTTCAGGTAGGCTTGCGAGAGATCATACATGCACTCCCCATTATTGGGTTGTAATTCCAATACTTTCAAATAGTCATTCACTGCCATATCAGGCTTACCGCCATTCAAATACAAGTTACCTCTTCTGAAATAATAGCTAGGTTCTTTCGGGAACTTACCAATAAGCTTATTAAATAGTGGTAATGCATCATTCACCCGTCCCAATAGAATCAACATATCCGCTTCCTGCATTAATATGCCATCCTGTGTTGAGTCAAGCGCATAGGCTTTTGCAAAATCTTTCAAAGCTAATTCCGGCTTACCAATATTGGCATACGTAATTCCTCGGTTGTTGTAAATGGTGCCATCAGCTGTATCAATCTTTAATGCCTTCCGGAAGAAATATAACGAAGTATCATATTGCTTATGCATTCCGTAATAGTTGCCAAGGTCACGATATACCTCCGCCTGATCAGTATTATGCTGCGCCAATACCGTATATGCCGCAAAAGCTTTATCATATTTGCCACTGTCGCGGTAATAGGTAGCAAGGTTCAAATACGGGAGTTCCTGGAAAACATGTTTTGTTTCAGCAGGGTTATCTATCTTCTCAATAACATCGCTCCATAGGGTTTCCGGGTTATGCCAAACCAATGTTCGCTGATAACACATATACCCAAGCACTGCGCATAGAAGCCCTAAAGACCCCTGGATAATTACATGGTTCGATTTGCTTTTCTGCCAGAACCAATGTGCTAAATAAACAAGAATAAATATCAATCCGAAATAGGAAACATAGCTATACCTATCAGAAATGATTGTAGCTCCCGCAGATAGAAACTGCAGAATGAAAAGCAGGTTTGCCAGATAAAATCCAAGGCCAAATAAAACAACCCGAAACAAGTCTTTATTCTTTCTTACAAGGAACAGCGGAACTGCAATAATTAAAATAGCAAACACCGGAGCTGCATAGTATTCATTCGGGAGATAGTGGTCGGAAGTGATGCTTGGATAAGGATAGTAGGAGCATAAATTAACCGGGAAGAATGCTTTAACTGTATACATTGTGAAAGCATAAGACGATATGAGCAGCTTTTGAAACAGGGTGAAACCATGTGTTAGCACTACAGTATTGTGGCCGATTTCTAAAATAACGGATTGTAAGCCCGACAAAATGGCGATAAAAAAGAATAACGATTTCTCCAAAGTCAGCCTCCTTAAATCAAGCAATATTTTAATTATTTTTTTACCAAAGAAGAAAAAGATATTTTCAAGAATAAATTTCTGAATGGAAAACATGATTTTCACATATAAATTATGCTCATTTAATTCATAAGTTAAATCCCTCCTGAATAAATAATCGATAGCTAATATGGACAGCGGAAAAGATACTGCCATTGGCTTACCCATTAAGGACAAAAAGAAAATCTCCCAAACATACAGCAGTTCTACACTGAACCATTTAACCGGCTTTACCTCACCATATATGGCAACACCAATAATTACTAAGAGAATCCCGAAAACTGCAGGTACCGGGAAATGGAAATTCTTTACATCAATTGTAAAATGACTTAGCGCTGCCATGCCCCAAAGGCAGCCTAAAGCAAATGCAATGTTCACATACAGCATCCATTTGAACTTGGCACCTTGTATGTATTTTACATACATTATCAAACCCAGGAAATAGAACAAGGAGTACATCAAATCTTTACGTTCAGATATCCATGCAACCGATTCAACATGCATAGGGTGAATGCCATGAATTAAGGCACCAGCAGCTACAAGCCAGGGAATAATTTTAATTGCCTTATACCCTACTTTCGGCATTGCTTCCATTAATGTTCTTGTGAAAAAGAAAATTACAATGGTATTAAGGATATGCAGGATTACCTGTGTAAAGTAATACCCGAACGGATGCAGTTGGGAAAACTGATAATTAAAGGCGAGCGAAAGCATCGTGAACGGATGATAATAGTTCAGGGTTATATCCTTGAACAAAATCCCATTCATGTGGTCGGCGGTAAAACTGGTTATTTCAGGCCGTTTTATAATATAAATCCAGTCATCCCAATTCAGAAACTGGTTATGCAGTGTGTAGTGAAAACAAATAAATGTAATTATCGAAACTCCCCCCAGCAGCATCAGGGTCGTATCCCTGTCACTTACCGATGACTGGCTTGCCTGAGCCTTTGGCTTTGCAGCCGGTGCCGGATTTTTTTTGGGGATATTTCTTTTGGGGTTATTCATTTATCTATTCTATCTCAATACTATTTTTGCAGTTTTTGCAGGTCTTGTAAATAGGTTGCAGGAATTTTGTAACCAGTTTGCTGGGCCTTCTCACCATATGTTATGGCTTCCGGATACGACTTTGCATCCTTATAAGCCAATGACATGTAATACATGGTCTCAGCTTCTTTAGGTGACAAATTCAATGTTTTACCAAAATCATCAATAGCTTCTTTAGTTTTACCCATATTCAACAAAGCAACACCCCTGTTTTTAAAGTATTCGTATTTAGTAGGGTCAATTGCAATAAGGCGGTTATAATCTGCAACTGCTCCTTTGAAGTCGTGCACTCCGTTTAAAAGCGTGAATGCCCGGTTTACAAATAAAGCCTGATTGGTAGAATCCAATCGGAAGGCATGGTCAAAATCTTTTATGGCCATTTCATTTTGCCCCATTTTGCAATAGGTAATAGCACGATTCAAATAGGTATCAAAACTATTGCTGTCAAGCTTCAAGGACTTGGTGTATTCTTGTAATGATTTATCAATATTCCCTCGGATAGCCCATATATTACCCAGGTTGGCATAAACTCCCGCATCTTTGGTATTAATATGTTCAAGCACTTCGTAGTTCATGTAGGCACTATCATAATTTGGCGGATTCAAATCCTGCACATAATAATTACCCAGGTTTTTATAGGCTGTTTCAACTCCTTGGTGAGTATGTACCACATACTGGCTTTTGTTTGCATTATAAACCGTATCGGCACTTGCCGGATATTTGGTTATTACATCCTTCCATAAGGTCTTCGTATTGTGCCAAACTTCCGTTCTGGCCTGGCATAAATAAAATAACACACAGGAAAACAAGACAACAAATGCACTGACAGGTATTTTTAATAATGGTATTTTATCCCATACATAATAGAGTAAGTACACCAGCATGAATACAAAACCAAAATAAGATGCATAGGTGTATCGTTCAGCCATAATAGCAGGACCGGCGGAAATAAACTGAAGGATAAACATTACATTGAAGAAATAAAACAGAAACCCAAACCCAACTATACGGAATAAATTCTCGCTTTTAAAATACGCCCAAAGAATTAATCCTATTGTAGTTAAAACCGCTAGAAAGGGCATGAAATAATATTGCAGAGGCAGATTGGTTGAGTTTTCAAGGTATTCCGGGTATGGATAATAGGAACAAAGATGTGTTGGAACAAATAATTTGAAGATATACATTAAGTAGTTGTAACCTGAAAACGAAATACGCTGGTATACGGTGAATGTATGGAATGAAGAAATAGAACCACCCTCTTTTGCCCAGTAGTAAGCTATATAACCAAAGAGTAATGAGAGTAGCAAAAGCGGAAGTTTCTCAATCAGCAACCTGAAAAATATGTATTCCCATTTATAGAACTTTTCTTTTCTCTCCTCGTCTGAACCGATGCCAATGGTCACATTTATTAATGTTTTGAGCCATTCAACTTTTTTGATAATAATATCCTTATCACGTTTCAGCAAAAAGTCGATTGCAAAAAGCGATAATGGAAATACTACTGCCAGCGGTTTCGATGTAACAGAAAACAGGAACATTTCTGCCACGTAGAATATTTCAACCTTCACATTTTTATACATGAACGCAACAATTGAGACAGCCGCAAACAACAGTGCCAATATATAAAGAATTAAAGATTCACTAACGTGAATAGCAGAACTTGAAGCAACCTGCTTACTCACGTGTATGGTGGAATGGAAATTCCAGTCAACGGTATTACCTTTAATGATAGAAGCTGCCCAAAGAAAGAGGATAATTGGAATGATATTCGCATATTTCATCCATGGTATCTTTTCTCCGTTTACGTATTTTACATAAAAAATAAGCCCGGCTAAATAGAAGAATAAGTAGAGCACATCTTTACGTTCCGCTATCCATGAAACCGATTCAACATGCATGGGGTGGATACCCTGCCACAAAGCGCAAAGCCCGGCTATATAGGGGATGAATTTTATTTTGCCATATCCTCTTTTCACCATAGCGGTAAGCAACGAGAAGGACAACAAATAAACCAGTGCAGTATTCAACAGGTGAATGATAATTTCAGCTATATAATATGGTTGCGGGTTCATGCCTGAATAGTGGTAATTCAGGGCAAGCGATAACATGGTTATCGGGTGATAGTAGTTCTGTGTAATGTCGTGAAACAATATCATGCTTAGGTTAGCCGGCGAAAGATTCTTTACATACGGATTTTCATAAATATAAACCCCGTCATCCCAATTGGTAAACTGATTACCCAAGGTGTAATGATAGCACCAGAAAGTAACAAGCAAAACACCGGCAAGCAAGCCCCATATAAGACTATCCGGATACTGCTCCACTGCAACCGCTTTAGGTGCTGCAACGGCCGACTTTGCCTTTTGTGCAGGCTTGGTTACTGGCTTGTTATATTTCGGGTTCTTATTACTCATTGAACTGGCGAATTTACAAGTTCTTGGAAAACATCAAATATACCATCGTTATTTAAGAATATTAAGGTAACCATCAGGGAGTTTGTATCCTGCATTTTGAGCCATCAGGGCATATTTCAAAGCATCAGCATTATTGCCCTGGGAATGATAGGCCAGCGAAAGATTGTACATAACTTCACTTGATGTTGGTTGCAACTGCAGATAATGGAGATAATCGGCTACTGCCAGATTGTAAGCCTGAATCTGCATTTCATCATTACCTCTTAATAAATAATTCATGGCTTCATTAGGATCGTATTTAATCACCTCCCCGTAATCTCGTATAGCAAGGTCAAACCGATTCATCTTATTATAGGTAACAGCCCTGTCCAGGTAAATAGTATAAAGGGAATCGTTGCAGGAGATCGCTGTCGCATACTCGGCCAATGCTTTGTCTGTCTGTCCTCGCATAGCATAAATATCAGCAAGGTTTTTATAAACCGTAGGGAACCGGGTATGCATTCCTTCCAAAATGTTGTAGTTTTTAAATGCATTGGCTGTGTCACCTTTATCTGCATAAAAATCACCCATATTCATATAGGCAATTTGCGAACCGGGCCCCGGATATTTTGACAGTACATCTGTCCATAAAGATTCGCCATCGTGCCAGACTTTTGTACGCTGCAAACAAAGCACGGAAAACAAAAGTGAAACGCCTGATAGAATCCCTACTACTGCATACTTAAGTTTAGGGTTCGAAGATTGCCATTCATTCAGCAGATAAACAACCATAAATATCAATCCGAAATAGGAAACATAGCTGTACCTGTCAGCCATAATTACCCCTCCTGCCGAAACAAACTGCAGGACAAAAAGGATATTAAACAAATAAAAACCAAGCCCGAATAAGGTTATTCTGAAAAGATTCTCTTTCTTTTTCAATTTAAAATAAAAAGGAATGAGGCCCAACAGAATTGCCGTAACCGGCATTGCATAAAACATGGAAGGCAAAGGAATATTCGTTGCTAATTCAGGATATGGGTAAAATGCACTTAGGTTAAAAGGGAATAAAAATTTAACCAAATACATCGTATATCCATAGCTAGCAAAAAGTATTCTATACGTAAAAGGAAGAGCCGAGAATGAGGTAACCGAACCGCCACCGGCTGCCAGTTTGAAGGTTATTATTCCACCAATAATTGATACAGCTAATAAAGGGGCTTTCTCTAGAAAGAGCGTTTTTAAATTTTTACGTTTCAACAGAAAATCGATGGCAAATAAACTCAATGGAAATACTAAAGCCATTGGTTTTGACAACATGGAAAGGATAAACAATAGCACTACAATTAGATAGTATTTTATTTTTTTATCTCTTACATAAAACATATAAGAAATTAACCCGGCAAAATAAAAGAGCGTGTACAGCACATCCTTTCTCTCCGATATCCATGATACTGATTCAACATGCATTGGATGTATTCCATGCAAGAGCGCACAAACTCCCGCCAACCAGTAAACTTCTTTAACCACCCTGTATCCGGCTTTTGCCATGGCATTAAACAAAAGAATAACCAACCAAAAAACCAGGCACGTATTTAAAAGGTGAATAAAAATATTTGTTAAGTAATAGGAACTAGGGTTTAGTCCGGAGAAATGATAATTAGCAGCCAAAGAAAGCATGGTGAGCGGGTGGTAATAGTTATTCGTAATATCATGGAACATCATCATTTTAAGATTCGCCGCTGAAAAACTTTTGATGTATTGGTTCTTTACAACATAATATCCATCGTCCCAATTGGTGAATTGGTTACTTAACGAATTATGAAAACAAATAAAAGTAACGATTAAAACAGCTGTAAGAATGCCGTATTTCAGCATAGGGTTAGCCTGAGGAGCAGCCACAGAACTCTTACCCGGATTAGGTTTAGCAGTAGGTTTATTTTGCTTTACTTTTTTTGTATTCACAGACAAATTCAGAGTTCTATGGATGACAATATATCACTTCAATTTATATTAAGCCGTGCTTTTAACAACCTCAGGTAATCATCCGGAACTGCATAATTAGCTTTAATTGCCAAACCAGCATACTTGTATGCATTCGTAAAATCACTAGCACGATTGTAAACAATGGATATATAAAACATACATTCCCCATCCTTCGGAGCAAGGCGGAGATTCTCCATAAAATCACTCATGGCCGATTTAATATCGCCTTTGTCATATTCAGCCACTCCACGGTAGTGAAAGTATCCCGGATTTGTTGGATTTATTTGAATGGTCTTATTGTAATAATATATTGAACTATCAAACTTATTGGCATTGAAATAGGTAAAGGCAATATTGCGGTAAAGAATTTCAGAATTAGGGTCTATCTTCGAAGAACGCCTGTAATCTTTAATTGCCAGCTCATATTGGCCCATGGCCGAATAAGTAACAGCCCTGTCCAAGTACGTTTTTGGGTCATTGCTATCAATCGCTAGGGCTGCATTAAAGTACTTCATCGATGAACGATAATCTTTCTTAGCCCCCAATAGGCTTCCCATATTGCAATATATCTGCGGATCGCCCACTTTCAAATCTATCGCTTCTTTATAATTTGAATACGCTTTGTTGAAGTCATCTTCCGAAGCACTTGCCTGAAACTGCTTGAAATAATAGTTACCCAAATTATTATAAGCTTTTATAATCCGGTGCGGATATTTTGCTATCACATCGCTCCACAAGGTCTGTGAATCGTGCCAAACAAGAGTTCTGCTATAGCATACTCCGCCAAAAAGCAAAAGACATGCGGAAGCAGCACTAACAATAGCAATACGGACTGGCTTACTTTTTTCTACTAATTTATAGGCAAAATAAGTCAATGGAAAGAAGATTCCGAAGTAAGAAACATAGCTGTATCGGTCAGCCATAATATTAGGACCGGAGCTAATTATCTGCGACACAATTATGATATTGAAAAAATAAAAACAGATGCCAAACAGAACAATCCTGAAATTATTATTGCCCTTGTTTTCACTTGCGGCAACATCTTTTTTCACGAATGATAAATACAAGGGCAACCCAATAATCAGCAAAGCAATTACAGGAGAAATATAATAAAGGAAAGGCAGCCCTCCGTCGGGACCTGTAGCCTCAGGATAGGGATAATAGGAACTCTGGGAAACGGGCAGGAATGCTTTCAGGATATACATGTAGAATCCGTATGAGGCAAAAAGAAACCGTTGAAAAAATGAGTATACCTGATGCTCCTGCACCGCTCCTGATGTTAGTGTTGCGTTATAGGTTGCAATGGCAGAAACCAATGAAATCAGAAGAAAGGGCAACTTCTCCAGAATCACATTTTTTATTGAATTTGTTTTATCACGCTTAAGTAAAATATCAATTGCTATTAATGAAAATGGGAATACCACAGCCATGGGCTTGGAAAATAGCGATAACAGAAAACATAACAACGTCAATAAAAGCCACAGATATTTTTTTGTCTTCCCCCGTGTGAAATTTACATATGCCATCATTCCAAGGAAATAAAAGAACGCATACAAAACATCTTTTCGTTCTGCAGCCCACGAAACAGACTCCACATGCATAGGGTGGATTGCATATGCCAGCGTGCAGAAAAATGCCAACCATTCCTTCCATTTAAAAATGCCGTAACCGGAATTTTCCATTGCTTTCAAAAGCATTATTACAAGGAAAAACACAAGGCATGAATTTAGAATATGAATGATAATGTTTGTCAGATAATAGGCTTCCGGATTCAAGCCTGAAAAATGGTAGTTTATAGCATAGGAAAGGATCGTGACGGGGTTGTAATAGTCGCCTGTAACATCGTGAAACAACATCATTTTAAGATTGTCGTGAGAGAATGACTTAATAAAAATGTTATCCGGAATAAAACGTTCATCATCCCAATTGGTAAATTGATTGCCAAGAGAATAATGATAGCAGATAAAAGTAAGTATTGCAATAACTAAAGGCAAAACCCAATGTAAAACATTGGTTCTATTATTTGCTTTTGCAGTATTTTTATTGGTCTTGACGGCCATTAAAAGACTTTATTAAACCGGAACGTGGTAATCCCTTAAAACCTCATTAAGGGATGTCTTGGTATCGGTGCTTTCCTTACGTTTTCCAATTATCAATGCACAGTTCACATGGTAATTCCCCGCTGGGAATTTCTTTTCATACGAACCGGGAATCACTACCGACCGTGAAGGAACAAATCCCTTATATTCAATCGGCTTATCCCCGCTTACATCTATTATTTTGGTGGATTGCGTTAGAACAACATTAGCACCTAATACGGCTTCTTTTTCAACCCTTACCCCTTCCACCACGATGCAACGTGAACCCACAAAGCAATTATCTTCAATAATTACAGGAGCAGCCTGAGGCGGTTCAAGCACCCCTCCTATTCCAACACCGCCACTTAAGTGAACGTTTTTCCCGACTTGTGCACAGGAGCCAACCGTTGCCCAAGTATCAATCATAGTTCCGCTATCTACATACGCTCCAATATTCACATATGAAGGCATCATAATTACTCCGGGGGCGAGATAGGAACCATACCGGGCAATGCCATGCGGAACAACCCTTATACCCTTCTCTTCAAAATCTTTTTTCAGCGGAATTTTATCAAAAAACTCCAAATCTCCGGCTTCAATCTTTTTTGATGTCTGAATGGGGAAATAAAGCAAAATGGCTTTCTTAACCCATTCGTTTACCTTCCAGCCATCGCCCTGTGGCTCAGCAACGCGTATCTCACCTTTGTCGAGCATTTCAATAACCCTCAGAATTACTTTTTTCGATTCTGCGTCTTTCAGCAACTCTCGGTTATCCCAGATATTATTTATAATTTCAATTTCGTTATTCATATTCTATGTTATTGGTGCAAAGATAAAAAATCAGTCCCTCCTAATCTCATCCTCAAATATTAACTTTGCACCTGAATGAAACGAATCCTCGCCATTGATTACGGAAACAAGCGCACAGGCATTGCGGTTACTGATACTGCACAAATAATTGCTTCGGGACTTACTACTGTTCGTACCCATGACCTGATTACATTTCTAACCGATTACTTAACTAAAGAGAATGTAGAAAGCATTGTGGTTGGAGAACCTAAAAACCTTGATAATACGCCAACCCACGGTACACTTCCGGCACTTGAATTTATAAAAAGACTGAAAGTCAAGTTTCCCGATATGCCTGTTTACAGGGTAGATGAGCGTTTTACCTCTAAAATGGCTTTTCAAGCCATGATAGATGGGGGACTAAAGAAAAAAGACCGCCAAAACAAGGGCACAATCGACATGGTGAGTGCAGCCATCATCCTGCAATCTTTCATGGAAATGAAAAAAAACGGCAATCTTCCTAATCAAGTATGAACTATGAATTATGAACTATGACCAATAATGACAAACGGAATATATTAAAAGATAAGAGTTTCAAGTTTGCTAATAGAATCATTAAACTTTACATGTACCTTTCAAAGAATAATGATTCCTACATTTTAAACAAACAGCTTTTACTATGCGGAACTTCTGTGGGTGCAATGGTTCGAGAATCAAAAAACGCTGAAAGCAAACTAGATTTCATTCATAAACCAAGTATTGCTCAGAAAGAATGTGATGAAACAATGTATTGGTTGGAATTACTTAATGATAACAAGTTCATTACAGAAACCCAATTCAAAAGCATTTATAGTGATGCTGAAGAATTATTAAAAATTATTAAAAGTGCTATTCTTACTACTAAAAGTTCAATTCGTAAATAGTTCATAATTCATAGTTCATAGTTATTAAATACTTACTAATTTTGGCGACCCAATTATGATACTACCTATTGTTGCATTCGGCGATCCTGTTCTTAAAAAGAAGGCTGTGGATATTACCAAAGATTATCCCGGTCTGTCGCAGCTTATTGCAAACATGTATGAAACCATGAAGAACGCCAAAGGTGTTGGCCTTGCCGCGCCACAGGTCGGTTTACCAATCCGTTTGTTTGTAATTGATGCCTCACCCTTTGTGGTTGATGATGAAGATGAGGAAGAGGACGATGAAGATTTAAAACACTTTCGGAAGATATTCATCAATGCCCGAATCCTGACAGAAGAAGGTGACAAATGGAAATTCAACGAAGGGTGCCTGAGTATCCCAACCATCCGTGAAGATGTGGAACGGAAACCTGAACTGCGAATCAAGTATGTAGATGAAAACTTTGTGGAACATGAAGAAACTTTCGATGGGGTTCGCGCACGTATTATCCAGCATGAATATGACCATATTGACGGCATCCTATTCACCGACCGGATTAATCCGCTTCGTAAACAATTACTGAAAAGGAAACTCACCGATATATCCAAAGGCAATGTGGATGTGAGTTACAAAATGAAATTCCCTTTAAAAAAATAACTCATTATATACTGATTACCATGAAAATCAACTTTCAACTTTCAACTTTTAACTTTGTACTAATTGGTAGTGTAAGCCTTTTGCTTTTTAGCTGTGGCGGAGGAAAAAATGGCAAAATGGATTCCGCTGAACTTCGTAAATCGGGCATCGACTCCATTCATTCAGTGGAAGCTAAATTAAGAAACCTCACAACTGCCGACCCTACGCTATACAACAAAGCACTACTTACTTACAGCAGCTTTGCAACCAACTTTCCGGATGATACTATGGCGGCATATTGCCTTTTCAGGGCCGCTAATTATGCCTCGAATCTGAACCAGTACCAAAGGGCATTAAGCATTTATGATACCATAAGTAAAAAATACCCTAACTTTAAAGGAGGTGCTGAATGTTTGTTCAACCAGGCCTTTATTTATGACGATAAATTAAAGGATACTGCTCATGCCCATAAATTTTATCAGATGGTGATAGATAAATATCCGCACACCAAACTGGATTCCGATGCTCATGCTGCAATTAGCCAGCTTGGCAAAAGCACTGATGAGATAATTAGGGAATTCGAAGAAAAGAACAAAGCCAAAGCAGCAGGGGCAAATAAATAATTGTCCTTATTCAAGCCTAAAGCGAACCGGAATTATCCGGGATACCCTGACTTCTTTACCCTTCATCTTTCCGGACGACCATTTAGGCATTGCTTTTATGCAGTCTATTGCCGCTTTGCAGAGCTCTTTATTAAATCCTTTAGCAATTGTTATATCCGTAAGAGAGCCGTCTTTTTCAACCACAAACCGGATATAAATTGTTTCCTCAATTCCATCTTCTTTAACCTGCGTAGGATATTTTTCTGTTCGTTTAATAAAACTACGCATTGAGTCCTCACCACCGGGAAATTCGGGCATAACCTCGGTATATACATAAGGTTCTTCCTTTGCTCTAACTTCTTTAGAAACAGGAACATCGCTAACCACTTCTTGCGCTCCGTTAAGTCCGGTATTTGAGGTTGATTTCCGTACCGAAATACCGGTATCGGCAGGAAGAATATCCGGTTCATTGGTATCACTCTCTATAACAATATCAGGCAAAGATTGCTTAACTCCATTTCGTGGTTCTACGGGTGTTATTGATGGAAGTGGTGCATTTGTGTCAGCCCCGGCAACAAGTGTTACATACTGCGTTTTATTTTTTGCGCTGTCTTTCGACGTTTTCTTGTTCCCGTGTTTTGTTTGACTATAACCACTACAAATACTACAGAAAATAAACAGAAAAATAAAGCCTGTTTTCATCTTCTACGTCCTAATTAAACCTAAACCGGAATGGAAGGGTAAAGTATACATTCACCACTTTTCCGTTCATTCTTCCGGGAGTCCATTTTGGCATTTGCTTTAAACATCGGGTGGCTTCCGCTATCAATGATTTATCCCTTCCTTTTGCAACTTCAATTCTGCATATGGTTCCAGTAGTATCCACTACAAATTTCATATAAATTGTTTCTTCAATACCTGCTTCCTTTGCTATTTCCGGGTATTTTACTGTTCGTTTTATAAAACTATACATTGCATCCATTCCACCGGGGAATTGTGGCATTGTTTCTACATAGGTCTTAGGAGCGGTATCGGGTCTGTTCGAGTAGTCCTGACTATAAGCCATCGGGGGAGGAATGGTCTCATCACCATTCTGTGTTGTATTGCGGGCAACCGTATCGTAATGAGTAACGGGAGGCGGTGTTAAGGTATCTTTTCTTATGTGGTGATGTTTATGTTTTGCCTGACCAAACCCAATACTGGCGGAAAGAAAAAATGCTAAAAAAAGAAGGTTTTTTTTCATTTTTATTGCAATCTGAAACTGATAGGTAAATAATATATTGATCTCACAGCCGAATGATTGTTTTTAGCAGGGCTCCATTTAGGCATAGACCGTATGCATCGTATAGCTTCTTTATCCAGCATGGGGTTGGCTGATCTCAGTACTTTAATATCTTTTATATTGCCATCTGTATCCACCATAAATGTTAGATAAACCTTACCTGTTATGCCTTGGTCTTTTGCCATATCAGGGTAATGAATATTTTTCCTGAGATATAAGTTCAGCGAATCAAGCCCTCCTGGAAATTGAGCCTCTTCTTCCGGTCTTGTAAATATTTCAGAGCCTGTATCTGCATTCTGCTTTTTATAATAATCGGGGTCGTCGGATATGTTTGAAGTGATTGCATTAGGGCTTTTTATTTCAATTCCCTGTGAATTATCCTCTTTGGTGGTATCCATAATAGGAGGTGCAGCAAACCTAATGGTGTCATTTTTCCGATGTGTATGTTTTTTGGTAACCGAGTGCTGCGCCTGTAATCCTGAAACAAAAACAACTGCAATAAAAACCGAAGAAAACTTCAACATCCCACAATTATTTGATTGGTCAAAGTAACGAAATTAAAACAGGCTATAAACAACAAACCCCGCTTTTAAGCGGGGTTTGTGATAAAAACTTAGTTATCGGGCCGGCTTAGTTTCCCCCACCCATATTCTTCATCATATCGGCTCTGATTTCTGCCTCTGTCATAAGTTTATATCCCTTTGGAATAGTAAAGGTATTATCAGAAACTGATTCCGTTTTCACTTCAGTAGCGGATATTGTAATTGACATACCTTGCTGTGATACACTGAATTCAAGCGGGAACCCATTCAGTCCTTTGAACTTTCCTTTCTTCGATTCGGATGTCACAATCTTATCGGTGTAATATACATCGGTAGTAATGGACTGTCCTGTTTTATCAGTTGAAGTAACTTGTGCTTTTTTACAAGTGTAACCGGCAACAACTTTAGAACCGTCAACATACTTAATAACCGGATCTTTTTCTGTTTTTGCAGTATCCTTAACCTGGTATTTATTACCACCTGCCTCCACAAGTTTAACCGGGTTATCGGAAGAATTGGCATCACTTATTTCAATTCTCTTATACATCATGGAATTGGTAGACCATTTTGATTTGCTACCCTTAATGGAAACGGTAACGGTGCTTCCTGCAAAGTATTGAGCATATTGCTGGTTATCTACAGTCATGGTGTAGGTAACTGTTCCTTCAAAATTACTGTCTCCTGTAGTTTTAGGTGCTACAAAGGCAGTAAATCCTAACGCTAATGTAACTACCGATGCTACTATTGCTATTTTTTTCATGGTTAATTGTTTGTTTTTATGTTACGGCAAAATTAGAATATTTTTTGCAAATCAACCTTTTTACCTAATTTCAAACGGATTATCACCTAATTGTAAAAAATACTTTCCATTAAAAGTATGATTTTTCATTATATCGTCCATTTCCTTTCCTGTGACAGATTTATACCCAGCCGGCACTTTAAATTCATCATCAGAAAGAGATTGCTTATTAAAACCCTCAACACGAGTATCGGAGTTTCCCCTCATTTTGAACCACCGCATAGGAAACCCATTTAATTCTTTCAAATCATATCTATATGGATTCGGTGCCATTTCCATTGTATAATAAACCACTTCATGCATGGTATCTGTTTTGTACCATGTGGTAGCCTCTGCAATATTGCACATATACCCGGCATTTGTTCCTGTTCCCCACATATACTTTATCACAGGGTTCAGCCTTGCTCCATAAGTGCCTACTTTATATTTGCCACCTTTATAATCCACAAGAAATATCTGGCTGTTCTTGTCATTCATATCTTGAATCTCAGTGACCGTATTGTTACCGTATTTATTTATGCATTTGTATTTGCTTCCTTTAATATAAACTAGTGTTTTACTACTTTTTATTGGTTTTTTATTTATATCATAAACGATTTTTAAATACGTTACAATCCCTTCAAATTGCTCACGTATTTTCACCTTTGTTTTAGTATGAACACATGACATCAAGACAAATTCAAAAGTTGCGATAGCAACGATAACAATTAATTGCCTTATATTAATTTTAGCTGATGTATTCAAATTTTGTGTAAGGCACAAGCACTTCCGGAATTTTTACTCCATTCTCGGTTTGATTATTTTCCAGCAATGCTGCCACTATCCTTGGTAACGCTAAAGCACTACCATTTAGTGTATGCGCCAATGCAGGTTTATCTTTATCTTTTTTGTAACGCAATTTCATACGGTTACTCTGAAAGGTTTCAAAATTGGAAACCGAGCTAACTTCCAGCCAGCGTTTTTGCGCAGCTGAGAATACTTCAAAATCATAGGTAAGTGCAGATGCAAAACTCATATCACCTCCGCAAAGCCGTAAAATACGAAAAGGTAAATTCAGGCTCTTTAATAAACCACCCACATACTCGCGCATCTCTTCCAATGCTTTATAGGATTCATCCGGCATTCTTATCTGTACAATTTCCACTTTATCGAACTGGTGAAGCCTGTTCAGTCCTCTTACATCTTTACCATACGAACCGGCTTCCCTTCTGAAACATGGGGTATAACCGCAATTCTTTATTGGCAGAATGGAAGCATCCAACAGCATATCACGGTAGATATTTGTAATAGGCACCTCAGCCGTAGGAATTAAATAGAGCTTGTCTTCCCCAACAAAATACATCTGTCCTTCTTTATCGGGCAATTGTCCGGTACCAAAACCTGTATCTTCATTAATTAAAATAGGCGGTTCAATTTCAATGTACCCTGCTTCCAGTGCCTTATCCAGGAAAAAATTGATCAGGGCCCGTTGAAGCCTTGCACCTTTTCCTTTATAAACCGGGAATCCGGCACCGGTTATTTTAACGCCCAATTCAAAATCTATGATGTCATATTTCTTTGTCAACTCCCAATGTGGTAGAGCCTTTTCACCCAGTTCAGGAATAGCCCCTTCTGTGTGAACAACCTCATTATCCTCGGGTGTTTTTCCTTTCGGAACGCTTGCATGCGGAGTATTTGGCATCAATACTGCTTTGGCCTGTAATTCGGCATCAATCTTTTTTGCCTCCGCTTCCAAGGTGGTAATGTCTTCCTTCCATTTGCCTGTAGTGGCTTTCAATTCATCAGCTTCGGCCTTTTTTCCTAATTTATAAAGATCACCAATTTCTTTTGATGCCTTATTTAATTGGGCAAGTATTCCATCCAATGTAGTTTGGGTGGAACGGCGTTTTTCATCAATGGCAAGTATCTCATCAATTATAGATTTCGCATCAAAGTTTTTAGTAGCAAGGCGTGTAATTACTTCTTCCGGATTACGACGTATGTATGATAGTTCGAGCATTTATTAGTGGATAGTGGTTAGTGGATAGTTAATGATTGGACAACAAAATTAGAATAAATCCTGTTATCAGTTTTCACAAGTGGCCACTGACTACTGACCACCAGTGACTGATTTATCGTATTTGGTAAAACTGCTTATCCAGATTATTCTTGACCAACGGAAAGTGACCGTGAAAAGGGCAAAAACCATAGAAATTATTAATATTACCAGGAACATTGGCTCCATTTTCCACCAGAACATATTTAGGGTATATAGCACTGTTATCAAAGCTGTCTGTAGTCCATAAGAAACATACATGGCCCCATAAAAATAACCTACTTCCCTTTCGAATTTTAAATTACAGTGTGGGCATCGCTTATTCATAGTTAACCCATTCTTAAAACTATACGGATTATTATTTTCAAACACATGGCCCTGATGGCAGCGTGGACACCTGTTCAACACTGCGTCAACTGCGATATCCCAAATCCTCATAACAGGTGCATTTAGATTAATTAAAATGCAAAGATACGTTAACGTATCAACTGCAGGAACCCATCTTTTTTGTATGTGTTATTATTGCAGGTGCCAGAAATGATATAGTAATACACACCATCCGGTGCTTTGCTTCCACTTTCAGTATTTCCATCCCAATACTTGTTCGGGTCGGTGGTTTTAAACATCTCTTTGCCCCAGCGATCATAAATCAAAGTAGACCACCCTGTGATGTTTTTTGTTTCGATGTAAAATATGTTGTTGGTTCCACCATTGGAACCCAATACTCCGGCATAGTTTGGTGTGAATACATTTGGCACTTTTAAATCAAAACACGGGGCTTCTACTATAATTGTTACTACCCGGTTAGTCTCGCAGCCCAGATCATTTGTCCCTGTTACAGTATAAGTGGTAGTTACAGTTGGACTAACCTTAACTGTATCGCAAAGGGGAGGATCTAAACACACAACCGACGGCGACCATGAATACGATTTAATAGAGTCACCTCCTGCCACAATAATAGTATCATCACCCATAAAAATAGTTTTATTACAACAAGCAAATAAAACAGGGATATTTGCCGTTAATGTAATAGCATTCTTCACTGTACAACCATGCGCTCCGGTTACTGTTACAGTATATGTCTGATTGGAATCAAGTACTGAAATACTATCATTAGTCTGCCCGCCGGGTGACCATACATAAGTGAACGGACCTGTACCTGTCGCGTTTGCCTTAAGCACTACAAGGCTATATAGGCAAACAGATGGTTGGCTTATACTAACAAGCGGAGATGGAAATACATTAACTTTAGCAGTCATTATACCGCTGTCGCATACTCCGCTAATATATGCAGTATAGGTTGTAGTAGTAGTTGGGCTCACGCTTACAGATGAGGTGGTGGCTCCAGTACTCCACTTATAAATACTACCACCCGATGCGGTGAGCGTAATAGAATTGCCGCTACAAATAGTATCACTTACGTTCGTAATGATCGGAATAACTGCTTTTACAAATACCGTATCCGGAACACTATAATCACCCGGACATGTGGACACATAAAATATTGTGGTGGCGGAAAGTGGCGGGGTAGTAAATGTTGCGCCGGAGCCAAGGTAAGTACCCGTTATGCTTGAATTACTCCATTCTATTGTTGTACCAACAGGAACAGTACCCGATAAACTGGCCGTAAGTGTCGCAGTGGTGTTAGTACAAATTGTGTCATTTTTTGAGACGATAATAAAGTCTGTTACAGTTCCGGTGCTTCCGGGGCCGCCTTGTGTTCCGCCATCCGGTACAAAAGCTGTCATCGTACTTGCATTTGTGGTTCCATTTATTCCGCCCAGAACGGATGTAGTGATTGTATTTGATGTTGCTATATATCCACCACCGCCACCGCCTGCAGGGCCTTCATTTTCAGTAGAGCTCGTTATATACTGGCTTCCGCCTTTTCCACCATTCGCTTGTGTTGTTATGCCTGAAATGGCTCCTGTGGCATTAATAATAATAGTGCCACCGGCTCCGCCGCCGCCAGAACCATCGCCCTGGGGTGCAGCATAGTTACTTCCTCCATTCGCCCCGTTGGATGTTACTTGTCCTGTTCCCGATACTGTTCCATATATGATAAGATATATCAAACCACCGCCATTGCCTCCGGGGCCTCCATGATTATTGTCCTCATGTCCGGTACCTCCTCCCCCTCCTAAAAACAAACGCCCTGTTGAATAATCAAGCGGCCTTCCTCCCTTGCCACCGGTATTAAGTCTTAACCAGGTACCCCATGCCGGATTGCCCGGGCCTTCTGTGAGCGGGTTACCACTATTACCACCTGTTCCATAACCACCTCTTCCACCGCCAGATGAAATATTGGTAGCAAAGCCGGAGTACTCTAAGTTCCACGCGGCAATCCATGATGGATTTGAGACATCGGGATTACCATTTCCATTATATCCAGCAACATTGCCACCATTGCCGCCGCCCCCTCCGGCGGTATTCCAGGCATCGCCACCACCACCTCCATTTGCTGCTGCCCCACGGCAATAAGGTCCGCCATAAATAGTATAAGAAGCCTCGAAACCCGCTATGCCTTCTCCTTTTTCTCCTCCGTTATGGGCTGAGGAATCGAAATTATAAACCGAATGTGAGGCACCCGACATATTAACCAATTGCCCGCCCCTAAAGCCTAACGTATCGGCATTAATAGAACCGTTTATACTAGTTGAACCTAATACCTCAGCAGCAATAATACCCCCTGTTTGTCCATTCCACGCATCGGCAGTAATAACTCCGCCAGCATTTACAGCAACCGTAGAATACCGTGGAACCCTTACGACCTGTACACTTCCCGTATCTGAATAATTATTTATAAGAGGACAGGTAAAATTAATAGTTGTGCTATTCGGAACAGACAAAACCTCTCTAAGTTCGTATAATCCACAATTATTATAGGATGTGATCGAACCCCAGGTGCTATCATAAACATGACTCAAAATACTTGCACCTTGCATTTGAATAATCATTACCAAGTCGCCGGGCGAAAGGTTTCCGGCAAAACGAGAATTTGAATTAAGTGCACTGTTAGCAACCGTAATTGAGGTATTGCCTATTGCAGCATTTGCCGTAAGAGCGGTATATTCATTAATATAAAGGGTAGAACTAACAGTCAGCGCACCATCTTTTCCCCTTTGCGCTTCAGTAAAAGAGGATAAAAACAAACAGCATATCAGGCATAACCGGATAATTCCCTTCATTCAACAAAGATACTATTTTTCACATTTAAAAAAAAGGACGATTATAGCAAATCCTGTATTTTTTGGAGATATAGTGAAATCCCCTACCTGATCAACTGCAAAAACCCATCTTTTTTGTATGTGTTATTATGGCAGGTGCCCGAAATGATATAGTAATACACTCCATCGGGGGCTTTGCTTCCGCTTTCAGTATTTCCATCCCAATACTTGTTCGGGTCGGTGGTTTTAAACATCTCCTTACCCCAGCGGTCATAAATCAAAGTAGACCATCCAGTGATGTTTTTTGTTTCAATGTAAAATATGTTGTTGGTTCCACCATTGGAGCCCAATACTCCGGCATAGTTTGGTGTGAATACATTCGGCACTTTGAAATCAAAACAAGGTGTTTCTACAACAATTGTAATAACCCGTTCAGGCTCACAACCCAACGAATCGGTTCCGATCACAGTGTAGGTGGTTGTTACCGTCGGCGAAACCTTTACAATGCTACACACCGGTGGGTTTTCACATATCACGTTATTGGAATCTACCCACTGGTATTTAATAATATCAGGGCCACTGGCAGAAATAATTGTATCATCCCCCAGAATAATAATCTTATTGCAACAGGCATTTAAAGCTGGAACATCAGGCGATACGGTAGCTGTAGTGGTGTTCGGGCATCCATTTGAAACCGTTACGGTATAGGTAACCTTTCCAGTATCGCTCACGGTAATGCTTGACGTAGTTTGTCCATTAGACCAGCGATAGGTAAACGGGCCGTTTCCTGAGGCAACAGCTGTAAATGTTACAGGGCTGCCATGGCAGGAAAGAAGGGATTGTATCGTACCAATAGCAGGTTTTATTTTTTCCGTTATTTTAAAACGGGTGGTATCGGAACAACCTAAGGAATTATAGGCAATCACTGTAATGGTTGAATCTCCATTTATCGGGCCGGTGATATAGTTGGTGGTTGTTTTTCCATTGCTCCATAAGTAGGTAGTTCCTCCGCTTACAGTTAGGGTATCGCGTGTTCCGCCACACTTCATCGAAGTGCCACTTATGATTGGTTTTGGTAATGGAATAATTACAACTGTTACATACTTTTTCACGCTATCGCACTTTCCATACACTGTAGCTGTGTACGTGGTAGTAACAGTATCCGTCACATTTATGGAAGATGTGGTTGCCCCTGTACTCCATTTATAGCCAACAGTTCCGCCACTTCCGGTGGCTGTTATCGTTACAGGTGTATTCGGGCAAACAGTATCATTCGCACTAATGGATGCAGTTATAGCAACTGATGTGTAAACCTTAATAGTAGCAGAATCTGAACAACTGCCTGCGTATGCTTGCACTGTATACGTAGTTGTAATAAGTGGGTTCACCCAGATACTTGTAGTTGTTTTTCCGTTGCTCCATTTGTACGTAACTCCGCCACTTGCCGCAAGCAGCACGCTGTCACCGGGACAAACGGAATCGGGAACTGCTGTAACCACTGCCGTAGGAGTAGGAATAATATAAATAGTAATGGTGGTATCCTTCGAACAATTACCTGAATAAACCGTTAACGTATAGGTAGTGTTTATGGATGGTGACACACGAATGCTATCCGTAGTTTTTCCGGTGCTCCATTTATATTTTGTTCCACCGCTGCCGACAAGTGTTACAGAGTCTCCTTTACAAATACTGTCTGGTTTTGCTTTTATGGCAGGCATTATAGGTGGTGTAACAACTACATTTATGAAACTAGTATCGGGCACACAACCATCATTCGCTATAAGATAATAGGTGGTATTTGTAAGCGGTTTTACGGTGATGCTATCTGTTGTTTTTCCGGTGCTCCATGTGTAATTTGTACCAATAACCGGAACAACACTAAACACAAGGCTGTCCCCATAACATATAGAATCGCTGCTGTTCTTGCCTATATTGATACTCGGGATTACCGCGAATTTACTCAGGAAACAAGTGGATGTAGCTAGATACCGATGTACGGTATCATTCCCTACAATCAATGTTGCGGGGGCTACAAGTTCAGAGGCAAATAAAACTTTTGACAGGCTGTCGCAAGCCAGGTAATTGGAAAATGAATTTCCGTTTTGATTTCGCAATGCTGCACCTGCTATCGGATTGGAGTTTGAATCAAGCTTTATAACATACGCAAAAGGTATGGTGGGATGCGAACCACCACCGGGAACAGTTACCTTCACCTTCCCTACTCCAAAGGTATCGGAACATAAACCTGACCAATACACATTGTTGCAACGGTCGGTTGTTACTGCCGATTCAACAATTACACACACCTCATCGGCAGAAATAAAATCGGCACAGGTAGCCCAGAAGACATTTCCATTCCGGTCAAACTTTACCAGCCCTGCATTGGAACAAGGCGATGCACCATCAGTTATTGTAGAACTACCAAATGTAAGTGTAGAATTTATGAATTGAAAGCCCAGGTAAACATTATTGCTTTTGTCTACCACCACAGGTGTTGGAAGAACTGAATTGGGCACGGCTGTAGTATTAAAGGCCCATTTTGCCTTTCCTGTAGAGTCGTATTTGGCAAGGTAAACAGTTGCATTTCCGGTATTCCCTATTTCTATGTTGCCAAAAAAAGCAGAGTCAGAAAGATTACCCGATACATAGGCATTCCCACTATCATCAGCAGCTACTGAAAGGCCATAGGCACTTCCCGATGCTCTTAAAATCGGAGCCCTGGCCCAGATCACTTTTCCTACAGGGTTATATTTTACAAGATACATATCAAGACCCGCGGCAGTAAGCGTATCTCGACCGAAAATTGCAGTATCAACAAAATATCCGGTAATGTAAATATTATTTTGCTTGTCGGTTGTTACTCCATAATTCTGATTCATGTATGAATTCATAGTAATAGTTGGAGCCGCTGCCCACAGCACATTTCCGCTTGGGTCGTACTTAACCAAAAATGTATTTTCAGCCGCATTTTTTGCAGATAAATGATAGGTTCCGAAAGCTATTGAGTCGTTGAAATAACCTGCCTCCACCACATCGTTATTTCGGTCGGTTGCTACAGATACACCATAGGTATATAAATTCGGCGAAAGCCCAACCGCACATTTGGCCCAAACCGGAGTTCCCGATGAAGTGTACTTCACCAAAAAATCAGACTGGTTGCAAACGCTGCTGATGCCAATGTTTCCAAAAGCCATTCTTGCTCCGCTGAAATACCCCGTATAAACAGGATTATTATTTCGGTCTACTGCCACCTGTGTGGCAGTTTGTGAACTGCTGCTGTCTGCTTGTTTTGTCCAATACCAAGTTTGCCCGTAAACATTTGCCGATGCAATTATCAGGGTTAAAAACGCAATGAATTTGAATTTATGCATTTGCATTTTTTTGTACAAAACTAATACAAGTTCCGGATTTTTTATTGTATCCGAAATTTAAAAAGATGTTCTATTTCAAATCTTACCTTATCAACTGCAAAAATCCATCTTTTTTATAGGTGTTATTCTGGCAGGTGCCTGAAATTATGTAGTAATATACACCATCTGGAGCCTTGCCTCCGCTTTCGGTAGATCCATCCCAATATTTATTTGGGTCAGTGGTTTTGAACATTTCTTTACCCCAACGGTCATATATTATGGTGGACCATCCTGTAATATTCCTTGTTTCAATGTAGAATATGTTGTTGGTTCCTCCATTTGAACCTAATGCTCCTGCATAGTTTGGAGTAAACACATTCGGTACTTTAAAATCAAAACAAGGCGTTTCTACAATAATGGTTACAATCCTATCGGTCTGGCATCCCAGCGAGTCTGTTCCGGTCACGGTATAGGTTGTGGTTATAGTTGGAGTAGCAATAACGGTTGGGCAAGTATCACAATTCAACGTGGAACTCGGGCTCCATGAATAATGGATGATTCCTTTTCCTCCTGCGGTTATCACAGTATCATCGCCCAGGATAATTATCTTATCGCAACAAGCACTCAATGGCGGAACATCAGGAGATATTATGGCTGTGGTAGAATTCGGACATCCATTCGAAACAGTTACCGTATAGGTTACTGTACCTGTATCGCTCACCGTTATACTTGAAGTAGTTTCTCCATCCGACCATTTGTAAGTAAAAGGCCCACTTCCTGAAGCATACGCATTTAATGTAACAGGACTTCCATTACATGATACCTTAGGCTTTATGGGGGTAATGACAGGTTTTATCTTCTCCGTTATTTTAAATCGGGTTGTATCGGCACAACCCAGCGAATTATAGGCAATCACGGTAATTATTGAATCTCCCTTTATTTGCCCGGTAATGTAACTTGTAGTAGTTGTTCCATTGCTCCATAAATAGGTAGTTCCACCACTTACAGTCAGCGTGTCTTTAGTCCCTGCACATTTAACCAGTGTGCCTTTTATTACCGCTTTCGGTAATGGAACTATTACAACTGTAACAGTCTTTTTTACACTATCACATTTACCATAAACTGTTGCCGTATAGGTTGTGGTAACTGTATCACTCACATTTATGCTTGTGGTTGTTGCACCCGTATTCCATTTGTAGGTTATCGTTCCGCCACTTCCGGTGGTAGTAAGGATTACTGGCGTGTTCGGACAAACTGTATCATTCGCGCTTATGCTGGCAGTAATTACAGAACCAGTGTAAACATTAATAGTAGCAGAATCGGCACAGGTACCCGCAAAAGCATGCAAGGTATAGGTTGTTGTAACTAACGGATTCACCCAAATACTGGTAGTGGTCTTTCCGTTATTCCACAGGTAAGTAGCACCACCGCTTGCAGTAAGCCGCACACTATCTCCCGGACAGACCGTATCCGGAACGGCAGTAATAGCGGCTGTTGGCGATAAAATCACACTTACGGTAAATGTGGTATCATGAGTGCACACTCCGTTTGAAGCAGTAACGGTAAATGTTCTGGTGGAAGAAATCACTCCGACAATTGAAGATGTTGTTGCCCCCGTACTCCATGTATATGAAGAACCACCTGTTACATATAATGTATCTCTATATCCCACACAGATAGAATCCTTACCAGTTATGATTGGCTTGGGTGTGGGTAAAACTTTTATTGTAGTTGTTCCCGTCGCAGTGCAACCATTTGTATCTATTGCCGAAACGGTATACGTAATAGTCGTCGTTGGCGTGGTGGTGGGGTTCGGGCAGTTATAGCAGGACAATCCTACATTGGGTGTCCAGGTATATGAATTTAAACCCGAAGCATATAAATTGACTTTTGTTCCATAACATACACTATCGTACAACGGACTGATAGTAATATTCGGTGGTGGAGGGTTTACAAGCGTAGATACTACAAAATAATTACAGCCACTATTATCCGTAATCACGCAAGTATAGGTTCCTGCAACAAGCCCTGTGTCTTCCTGGTTTGTGGAACCATTACTCCATGTGAAAGTATATGGAGCTGTGCCGCCCGTTGGATAAACAGTTATATTTCCTCTTGTAAGTATACATCCCGGGTTGGTATCTTTTACAGAAGCATAGTAGCCCGGCTTTCCACCAACGCTGATAATGGTTGAATCGAACCGTGGAGGACAAGAACCATCACTTACAGTAACCGTATATAATCCGGCACATAATCCGGTATCCGTTTGATCGGTCGAGCCATTGCTCCAGTGAAAAGAGAATGGTGCAACACCACAATTGATGTTTACGGTTGCCGTGCCATTGCATGCAGAACATGAGCTTGGCGAGCCAGCTACAGTTGAAATAAGACTTGCAAGGGGTGGTACGTTAAGGGCGCAAACAAAAGAGTTTCCGCAGGCGTAGAGTTGATTGTTCTGACCCAGCACAACATCGTAAATGGTACTTGGCAGCGGAATAGCAGTATCTAAAGCAAGGGAAGAATTATAAACTTTCAGGGTATCCCTGCATCCTAAGAAAATATCGTCGCAAGGATCCACATCAAGTCCGCCCCAGGCAAACGATGTAGTAGTTATTGCCGCACTGGTATTCATTACACCTGTGCCTTTATCGAATTGCTTTAATGTGGCCCCGTCAAACATATACAGCCAGTTCGGGCTTGCGGCCATTCCATTCATTCCGTTAGCAGTACCAACCGAATTAGCCACATAGGAAACACTCGCCACTTCCTGAATGGTGTAATTATCCGGTGCAATATAAATGGTAGGCCTAAGGCTTGGCACAGGCATTTTGCAAATCTGGTTACTGAACAAATTATCGGCTGTATGGGCGGTACCCATATAGGCAAACCCTCCCGAAGGATCCATAGTTATAAATGCGATATCGTGATAATTACTTGTAGTACCTAATATGTTTATAGGAGTAACTACAACCATATTTGTATCAAGCATACAAGCCTGACAAGAATCGCGAGTTCCGCCTGCACCAATTACAATATTATCGTAACATGGGTTGTACACGGCCCTCCAAAATTCATTCAGGTTAACAGTACCCGGAAAAGTAGCAAGCCAGAAACCATTGGTGTTTATTTTTATGGCTCTTGCTCCGGAGAAATTAAATCCCTCCGTTATATAAGCAGTTCCCGATTTCCTGTTCACAACCACATCGCCGTAATAGGAATTGGTACTAAAATCAATGGCATTATAAACCCATTGCGGGGAACCAGAACTGTTGAATTTCTCAAGTTGCAATGGCATCCAGCTACCATAGGCATATACATTTCCGCGGTTATCAAAATCAAGATCGTAGGCCCGGTCATAGTTTGGACCAAACAAGGGGTCGGTTATCCACGGATCGATAATTAGTGTTTTTGTATTATCATATCCACCGCTGAAGTTAAATGATTCGGAATTTCCGCTAACAGTATACGATACTGTTACACTTCCCGATCCTCCCTTATAAAATGCATTTGGCGCATGATCTGTGATTTCTCCTACTCCACTCTTAATAGTTACATCTCCGGCTTCTGTTGTTTTTAATTTTCCAATGGATGGATATTGCAGTTTTACTTTTGAAATGTCCGCTCCGGGATGCACTATCAGGGTATATTTTAACCCTTCCTTACCTTTTGGGAACGTGTATTTAATATCTATTCCGGGATAAATATTACTATAAGTGATCGACCTGAAAATATCAGCTTTAATGGCTCCATCGTTGCCTTTGGAATAGGTGTAGTAATAACTCAATTTGCCTTCCGCCTGCAACGTTACATCAGGACTTGAGCCATCCCAAACACTCTTCAGATAATGAAATACCGGCTTGGCGCGCATTTCTTTTTCCTTTTGTTCCTCGGTTTCTTTTCCTGTTTTCTTAGGAAATTCGCTATAGCTATACACAATTCCTTTCGCAGTAAAATAAGCCCATACGTCTCCTAATTGAGCCCCATACAATACTTTATCAGCACCCGGAATAGCTCCGTTAAACTGTCCTTCATTCGGAATAAAAACCTGGTGGTCGAAAGCTTTGGCTTTCCACTTTATATTAATGTTCCTTTTCTTATTGCCCTTACCTTTTTGATTAACAGCCTGGGAAGAAGCACCGGAATAAACGAATAAGAGCAGAATTGCCAGCGGGGAAAAGAATTTTCTTGTCATGGTAATTTGGTATATTTTAAATAGCACGATAGCGCGGTAAAGCTACCTTTTAATTCATTTAATTTCCGGACAAATACCAAAACTACCCTTAAAACTTCTACCTTATGAGTTGAAGGAATCCGTCTTTCTTATAGGTGTTGTTCTGACATGTACCGGTAATAATATAATAATAAACCCCTCCAGGTGCTTTGCCGCCACCTTCGGTTAGCCCATCCCAATATTTATGCGGGTCTGTACTCTTGAACATTTCTTTGCCCCAGCGGTCGTATATCAGGGTTGACCATCCGGTGATGTTACGGGTTTCAATGTAGAAGATATTATTTGTTCCTCCATTAGACCCCAGTGTTCCGGCATAATCCGGTGTGAATACATTCGGTACTCTAAAATCAAAACAAGGTGTTTCCACAAGTATTGTTACAATCCTTTCCGACTGGCATCCCAATGAATCGGTTCCCGTTACAGTATAGGTTGTGGTGATTGTAGGAGTAGCAATAACGGTAGGGCAGGTATCGCAATTCAGCGTAGAGCTCGGGCTCCATGAAAAGTGGATGATTCCTGTTCCGCTTGCGTTAATAACGGTATCATCACCCAGAATAATTATTTTATCGCAACAGGCACTTAATGGCGGAACATCCTGATTTATTATAGCAGTTGTGGAACTTGGGCATCCGTTCGAAACTGTCACCGTATAGGTTGTTGTACCTGTATCACCAATTACGGTAATAGTGGATGTAGTTTCGCCGTCCGACCATTTGTAGGTGAGCGTCCCGCTTCCGGTAGCATTAGCAGTAAGGGTAACAGGGCTTCCATGGCAGGTTACAGAAGGCTTAATCTGACTTATGACTGGCTTGATTCTTTCCGTAATAGTAAAACGTGTGGTATCTGAACAGCCCAATGAATTATAGGCTACCACCGTTATAATTGAATCTCCTTTTATTGGCCCGGTAATATAACTGGTGCTGGTTGTTCCATTGCTCCATTTATAGGTTGTTCCTCCGGTTACGGTTAATGTATCTTTCACTCCGGCACATTTCCACAGCGTACCTTTTATTAGCGGTTTTGGTAATGGAATCACAACCACGGTAACCGTTTTATTAGCACTGTTGCATTTTCCGGTAACGGTAACGGTGTATGTAGTAGTAACACTATCGCTCACATTAATAGATGTGGTTGTTGCACCTGTACTCCATTTATATGTGACAGGCCCGCCACCCCCTGTTGCAGTTAGCGTGACCGGAGTATTCGGACAAACCGTATCATTTTTACTTGTTGCCACTGTAACAAGTGGTGTAATATAAACCGTAATAGTTGTTGAGTCGGTACAAACTCCATTTGAAACAGCTATTGTGTATGTTTTTGTGGATGCAGGAACAACTTTTATACTGTCAATTGTTTGGCCTGTACTCCATCTGTAAGTACCGCCACCGCTGGCAACCAACAATATCGTATCACCCTGGCAAACCGAATCCGGCATTGCTTTTACACTAATAGTTGGAGAGGTTAATACGAATACGGTATCAGTCAACGTATCGCGGCAAGTTCCGACACCACCCACTACGGTATAAACAGTGGTAATAGTTGGCGTTGCAGTCGGGCTGGTGCAAGTATTACAACTGAGGCTGGTGGTTGGAGTCCAGCGGTAAGCACTTGCTCCTGATACAGTCAGGATAACAGAACCACCGGCGCAAATAATTGGATTTTTAGGAACTACAGTCAGTGTTGGGGTTGGTGTAACCGTTATTGTAACCGTAGCGGAATCCTTACAAACTCCTGTTCCTGAAACTACGGTATAGGTAGTAGTTGCAGTTGGGGTTGCTGTTGGATTTGCACAGGCGGTACAACTCAAAAAGGTTGAAGGTTTCCAGATATAATTCGTTCCTCCGGACACGGTTAATTGCACCGAATCGCCGGTACATATTTGTATACTCGGACTAATGGTTAACGAACCTCTTGGTTCAACTACTATGGTTACCGTATCAGTTCCAAAGGCACAACCATTAAATCCGGTTACAGAATAGGTAGTTGTTGCATTTGGTGATGCTTTAGGATCGGGACAATTGGTACAGCTAAGCCCTGTAGAAGGGTTCCAAATATAGGTTGAAGCACCGGATGCAGTCAGTTGAACGCTATCGCCCTGGCAAATTGTGTCTCTTGGCGGTACAACAGAAATTGTTTGTGTGGCTAACACGGTTGGATTACATGTCTGGCATGTTGTATTCTGCCAGTATAAACCAGCCAAAACCCAGGAATAACAATCGCCTCCGTCATCAGCATACACAGAATCCATGGTGGTTGTTTGACCTGCCGTTAATGGGGTTGTTACCGTGCAAAAATTATAAAAAAGGTTTGAAAATGTTTGGGTAGTGCCGTTATACACTTCCTGGTTCTTGCCACCATTCACATTGCTCTGCATATCTGCAAGTATGCAAAATGCCTGGCCCGTAGGGGTTGCAGCACACACATTAAACCCACTGAACACCTGCGAATGCGGGCCACTTCCCGGGTTAGTATATAGGCCATCATATAAGGTTAAGCTTCCGGTATACGTTGCGCTTTTATCAATATAAACAATTACAAAGCTTATCCCATCTATGGCCCAGGCTGTTAAACCTGTTCCGCTTAAATCAATGGTATAATTTCCACCGCCATTAATACAACTTGTAACATCTACCCTGTAAGCTATTGTACCAACTTCACCCCAACATTTTTGTCCTGCGGTACCAATAGAATCGGCAGTATAGTTAAATACTGTAGAGGTAGGATTGGTGATAGTTACAGACGCAGGATTAGCTGCGTAAGCTGTTTGGTACGACCCGTTAAAATATAAAAATGCTTTTACTACTGAATCAACATTACAGGAACTGAACGTTATAGGAACTGTAGCCGGAAGGCCTATTCCGGGAGGAGTTGGATAGCGCGTGGTTACTTTTACCGAGGTCTGCTGCCAGTTCAACCCGCATACATTTTGCATTACAAATGATTGCTTCAAACCTCCTGAACTATCGGGTGGTAATGCTTTTTTAGCTATTTTATTGGAATTAAGAACATCATAATTCTTTCCATCATGTTTCCCTTCTTTACAATCTTTGCATTGGGAATATCCTTTTACAAAAGAGATACAAAATACAAACAGAAGTACAGCTTTATTCATTCTACTATTTTTTTCAAATTTATTAAATACCTGCTCTTTGGCAACTGACAAATTACTTTACTACGCATTTACTACCCACTTATAACGCAAATAACGCACAAATTATATACTATTACGCTAATTTTTTATAATAGGTTGGGTATTACCCAGAATAATTATTCAATGATAATTTTACCCTGATTATCAATACCTCCGGACTGATTCATCACCCTGTACAGGTAAACTCCGGCCGGTTGTGAGCCTAAGTTGATTTTATATTCAGGTAAAACCTCTTTAAAAAGACTGCTGTATATTTTCATTCCAAGCATATTGTACACTTCTAAAGTTTGATTCGCAGTTGCGGAAGAAACCTTCTCAGCATGGCTGAATGATATTGAAAACATTCCTTTGTTAGGATTCGGATAAACAGTTACTTCATTGCTTTTTGCAGCCATTTCATTGAGGCCTAGCGTAGTGCCACCCCATACAGCAATATCGGTTGCGGCAACAGACCCCGCACGGGAAAATATTCCTCCGGCATACAAATTGGAGTCGAGTACGGCTAAAGCATCTACTGTATTATCAATGCCCGGAGTGCTAACAGTATCCCAACTAGTACCGTTCCAAGTGGCAATGTTGTTTGTTTTAAGTAATCCGGCATAATTAAAAGCACCGCCTGTGTAAAGCATACCATTGTAAACACAAAGAGCTTCAACTCCCAGGCTACCAGACAAACCTGCACCTACAGCAGACCAAGCAGAACCATTCCATGAGGCAATAAAATACGCCGATGTGCTTCCGGCAACCGAAAATTCACCGCCAACATACAACGAGGTTTTATAGGTTTGCAAAGCCAATACAGCCGCATTGGTTCCATTGCCTAAGGCAGTCCAGGTTGTTCCATCCCAACAGGCAATATTATAAGCCGAAACATGGCCTGCACGGGTAAACTGACCACCTGCATATAGCTTTCCGTTGTATACGGTAAGCGCATAAACACTGTCATTTATTCCTGAAGAAACACTATCCCATTTAGTTCCATCCCAACAAGCTATATTCTCGG
>CAIPDV010000112.1 GCA_903863935.1 uncultured Bacteroidota bacterium | reverse complement strand
GCGAAGCCCGCCGCAACTTCCCCCAATTCCCTTACAACACTGTCATTCCGAGCGTAGCGAGGAATCTGTATTGCCTTTGCGGACTTTTTCTTCGCGCCCTTTGCGGTTTCTGTCTTTTTTCATAATAGGAAAAAGTGACGCTTTCCCCTCTTGGGGAAAGCAAGGAATGGGGCAGCGGCATGATATGATATACCATATTCCCAATTTTGTCTATCTTTGCACTTTCAACCCTCAACTTAGGGTAAGGGTGAAGTATCCACCCGAAAAATAATTTTAAAAAATAATTGCAAATTATACCAGCGCATTCAAAATAGTCTTATATTTGCGCCCCTTTTAGAATAACTATAACCCAAAAAATAACAACCCGATGGCAGATTTAAAAGCATTCGCAGAACAATTGGTTGGACTTACCGTTAAGGAAGTCAACGACTTAGCAAAAATATTAAAAGATGAGTACGGTATCGAACCGGCAGCCGCTGCAGTAGCAGTAGCAGCAGGTGGCGGTGCAGCAGCAGGTGCAGCACCAGCAGCAAAGACTACATTTGATGTAATCTTGAAGAGCGGTGGACAAGCAAAACTCCAGGTTGTGAAAGTGGTAAAAGAAATTACCGCTCTCGGTTTGAAAGAATCTAAAGACTTAGTTGACGGAGCACCAAAACCAGTAAAGGAAGGTGTTTCCAAAGAAGAAGCTGAATCAATTAAAGCAAAATTAGTAGAAGCAGGAGCTGAAGTTGAAGTTAAGTAAACTGACCTCTATACCGCGCTATTCCAATAGGAAAATGTTGCTCTTAACGGGGCAACATTCTCCATTTTTGTCACTTTAACGTTCTTTCGCAGAGGCGCAACATGTTGTGCCCCTGCTAAATCTTAATATCTCTAGACTATGTCTGTTACAACAAAGAAAAACAAGCGCATTAATTTTTCTACTACTCGGTTTCATACCGATTATCCCGATTTTTTAGATATACAAGTTAAATCATTCCAGGACTTTTTCCAGTTGGAAACAACCCCTGAAAACCGTAAGACCGAAGGGCTTTACAAGGCTTTCATGGAAAATTTCCCGATCAGTGATGCACGCAGCGTTTTCGAATTAAACTTTTTAGATTATTTTGTAGATCCACCAAGATATACAATGGATGAGTGCCTTGAAAGAGGCTTAACCTACAGCGTTCCTCTTAAGTCTAAGATGAAGCTTCATTGTAATGACCCCAACCACGTTGACTTTGAGACCATCATACAGGACGTGTACCTCGGTACTATTCCATATATGACACCTCGCGGCACATTTATCATCAACGGAGCGGAACGTGTAGTAGTATCACAATTACATCGTTCTCCGGGCGTATTCTTCGGACAAAGCCGTCACCCTAACGGAACCAAGCTTTATTCCGCACGGATTATCCCTTTCAAGGGCGCATGGATGGAGTTTGCTACAGACATCAACAATGTACTGTATGCTTACATCGACCGTAAAAAGAAATTACCGGTTACTACCCTGTTCAGGGCTATTGGCTTTGAAACAGATAAGCAAATATTAGAGCTTTTCGGACTTGCCGATGAAATCAAAGTTTCAAAAGCATCGCTCGAAAAATCTATTGGCCGTAAGTTGGCTGCCCGTGTGCTCCGCACCTGGGTTGAAGACTTTGTGGATGAATCTACAGGTGAAGTTGTTTCAATCGAACGTAACGAAATCGTTCTCGAACGTGAAACAATCCTTGAAGAAGCCCACATTGACCGCATCCTGAATGCAAAAGCTGAGTATATCATTCTGCATAAAGAAGACAAAAAATCTGCTGACTATGCAATCATCTACTCTACTTTACAAAAGGATACCACCAACTCTACCAAAGAAGCCGTTCACTTTATTTACCACTTATTACGTAGCACTGAACCACCTGATGAAGAAACCGCACGCGGTATCATCGACAAGTTGTTCTTCTCTGATAAGAGGTATGATTTAGGTGAAGTAGGCCGTTTCCGTATCAATAAGAAATTGAATCTCACAACACCGGAAACCGTAAGGGTTCTGACACGTGAAGATATCATAGCTATTGTAAAATACCTTATTGCACTTATCAACTCGAATGCCGATGTGGACGATATCGATCACTTGAGCAACAGACGTGTAAGGACAGTAGGAGAGCAGTTATATGCTCAGTTCAGTGTTGGTTTGGCCCGTATGAGCAGAACCATCCGCGAACGTATGAACGTGAGGGACAATGAGGTGTTTACACCACTTGACCTTATCAATGCAAAATCATTGACCTCGGTTATTAACTCATTCTTCGGAACCAATCAATTATCCCAGTTTTTGGATCAGACTAACCCATTGTCTGAAATTACCAATAAACGCAGGCTGTCGGCAATAGGTCCGGGCGGTTTGTCAAGGGAAAGAGCAGGTTTCGAGGTTCGTGACGTTCACTATACTCACTATGGCCGCATGTGCCCTATTGAAACACCGGAAGGTCCGAATATCGGTTTGATATCATCGCTTTGCGTATTCGCGAAAATTAATTCGCTTGGATTTATTGAAACCCCTTACCACATTGTTAAGGATGGCAAAATAGACCCTAATGCGACTCCTGAATATCTGACTGCTGAAGAAGAAGACGACAAGATCATTGCTCCGGCAAATACTCCTGTTGCAGCTGACGGACACTTTGAAGAATCAAAAGTAAAGGTACGTCTCAAAGGAGATTTCCCAATTACCGAGCCTGAAAAGATTAACTTGTTGGACGTTGCTCCTAACCAAATCGCATCCATAGCTGCATCATTGATTCCATTCTTGGAGCATGATGATGCTAACCGTGCTTTGATGGGATCAAACATGCAACGCCAGGCAGTTCCGCTTTTACGTCCTGAAGCTCCTATTGTAGGAACCGGACTGGAAGCAGACGTAGCCCAGTACTCCCGTGTATTAGTTACATCGGAAGGTACAGGCGTGGTTGAACGTGTAGATGCAAATGAAATTGTGATCCGCTACAGCCGTACTGAAGAAGAAAAACTGATGAGTTTTGAAGATGATGTAAAGGCATATAAGCTCACCAAGTTCCGCAAGACCAACCAAAGTACCTCAATTATCCTGCGCCCTACTGTAAGAAAAGGCGACAAGGTAACTCCGGGACAAATACTTTGCGAAGGGTATGCAACCAAAGATGGCGAATTGGCACTCGGACGTAACCTGAAAGTGGCATTCATGCCATGGAAAGGGTACAACTTTGAGGATGCTATTGTTATCTCGGAACGCGTAGTTCGTGAAGACTTATTTACTTCCATACATATTGATGAATATGCGCTTGAAGTTCGTGACACCCGTCGCGGACCTGAAGAACTTACTCCGGATATCCCTAACGTAAGCGAGGAAGCGACAAAGAACCTCGACGAAATTGGTATCATCCGTGTAGGTGTTGAAGTAAGAGAAGGTGATATCCTTATCGGAAAGATCACTCCTAAGGGCGAAAGCGACCCTTCACCGGAAGAAAAACTTTTACGTGCTATCTTCGGCGACAAAGCCGGAGACGTGAAAGACGCTTCATTGCGTGTTCCGTCTGGTGTTGAGGGTATGGTTATCGACCGTAAGTTATTCTCGAAATACTTAAAAGACAAAAAAACCAAAGCCGAAGAAAAGGTATTGGTAGATAAGATTGATAAAGAACACGAAATAGCTGCTCTTGCCTTGCACAACAAGGTTGTAGATAAGCTGTTCGTTATCCTGAATGGTAAAGTATCGAATGGCGTAATGAACAACTTGAAAGAGGAAGTCATTGCCAAGGGTGTTAAGTACTCCCAAAAGATACTTGAAAAGGTTAATTTCCTTGAAGTGAACCCACGCAGGTGGACACATGACAAGGATAAGAACCTTATCATTGAGCAAATCATTCACAACTATTCCCTTGCTCATAATGAGTTGTTGGGTATCAGCAAACGCAAGAAATTTGCGATTACCGTGGGTGATGAGTTACCAACAGGTGTAAACCAAAATGCAAAAGTTTATTTAGCGCAAAAACGTAAATTGCGTGTAGGTGATAAGATGGCAGGTCGTCACGGTAACAAGGGCGTGGTAGCACGTATTGTTCGTGAAGAAGATATGCCGTTCCTTGAAGACGGTACTCCTGTAGACGTGGTATTGAACCCGCTCGGTGTGCCTTCTCGTATGAACCTTGGACAGATTTACGAAACTGTATTAGGATGGGCAGGCGAAAGATTGGGAGTTAAGTTCTCTACTCCAATTTTCGACGGAGCTACCCTTGCACAGATTGCTGAATACACCGAAAAGGCAGGCATTCCTTCCATGGGATCAACCTACCTGCATGATGGCGGAACAGGCGACAAATTTGACCAACCGGCAACTGTAGGTATAATCTATGTGATTAAACTTGCACACATGGTTGACGATAAGATGCACGCACGTTCTATCGGTCCTTACTCACTTATTACACAACAACCTCTCGGTGGTAAAGCACAGTTCGGCGGACAAAGGTTCGGTGAAATGGAGGTGTGGGCACTTGAAGCATTCGGTGCTTCCCATATCCTTCAGGAAATGCTTACCATTAAAGCGGATGACGTAATAGGAAGGGCTAAGAGCTATGAAGCAATTGTGAAAGGCGAAAACCCGCCACTACCGGGTATTCCTGAATCTTTCAACGTATTGCTGCATGAGTTGCATGGCCTCGGACTTGAAATAAAAATGGACTAATTAACTAAATACAATAATTAGGAATTAAAAATTAGAAATTAGGAATTGAAATACCACTGTATGAAAACAATTCACAATTTATCATTTTTAATTCCTAATTCCTAATTCCTAATTAAAATTATGGCTTCTTCTAAAGAACAAAAGCAAAGAAGTAATTTCACCAAAGTAACGATCAGTCTCGCCTCTCCGGAGAAGATATTGAGCCGTTCACATGGTGAAGTGCTAAAGCCTGAAACCATCAACTACAGGACTTACAAGCCTGAACGTGACGGACTTTTTTGCGAACGTATTTTCGGTCCTACAAAAGACTGGGAATGTCATTGCGGAAAGTATAAGCGTATCCGTTATAAAGGTATCATCTGCGACCGTTGCGGTGTTGAGGTTACTGAAAAGAAAGTGCGCCGCGAACGTATGGGGCATATTTCCCTGGTAGTTCCTGTTGCACACATCTGGTATGTTCGTTCATTGCCAAGTAAAATTGGTTACCTCCTCGGCCTTTCTACCAAGAAGCTGGAAATGGTGGTGTACTATGAAAAGTACATCGTTGTTCAGCCTGGTGTGAAAGCTGTTGAAGGAATCAAGCAATTGGACTTCTTAACCGAAGATGAATATATCCGCATACTGGAAGCTCTGCCGAAAGAGAACCAGCATTTGGATGATAATGATCCTAACAAATTTATTGCTAAGATGGGCGGTGATGCTCTGAACGACCTTTTAAGAAGGATCGATTTGGAAGCACTCGCTTATGAATTGCGCCATAAAGCAAATACCGAAACCGCACAACAACGTAAGAACGAAGCATTGAAACGCTTGCAGGTTGTTGAATCATTCCGCAGAGCTAACACCCACGTTGAAAACCGTCCGGAATGGATGGTATTGAAAGTGGTTCCTGTTATTCCGCCGGAATTACGCCCTCTTGTATTGCTTGATGGTGGCCGTTTTGCAACTTCCGATTTGAATGACTTGTATCGCCGTGTTATTATCCGTAATAACCGCTTAAAGAGACTTATTGAAATCAAAGCTCCTGAAATTATCTTACGTAACGAAAAACGTATGTTACAGGAGTCCGTTGATGCATTATTAGATAACTCACGTAAATCTACCGCAACTAAAACTGAATCGAACCGTGCTTTGAAATCTTTGGCTGATAGCTTGAAAGGTAAACAAGGACGTTTCCGTCAGAACTTGCTTGGTAAACGTGTTGACTATTCCGCACGTTCGGTAATTGTCGTTGGGCCTGAATTAAAACTCCACGAATGCGGTCTTCCAAAAGACGTAGCATTAGAGTTATTCAAGCCATTCGTAGTTTGTAAGATTATCGAAAGGGGTATTGTTAAAACTGTAAAATCTGCCCGTAAACTGGTAGATAAGAAAGTTGCAGCCGTTTGGGATATTCTGGAAAACGTAATTAAGGGACACCCTGTTATGTTGAACCGTGCTCCTACTCTGCACAGGTTATCAATCCAGGCATTCCAACCTAAGCTTATTGAAGGTAAGGCAATCCAGTTGCACCCGTTAACCTGTACAGCGTTCAACGCCGACTTTGACGGTGACCAGATGGCAGTCCATCTTCCATTAGGTAATGCAGCCGTATTAGAAGCCCAATTGCTTATGTTAGCTTCACACAACGTGTTGAACCCTGCTAACGGAGCGCCTATCACTGTTCCTTCTCAGGACATGGTATTGGGATTATATTACATGACCAAAGCTAAGAAGAGCACGAAAGAAGAAGTTGTAAAAGGCAGCGGATTAACATTCTATTCACCTGAAGAAGCAATTATTGCCTTCAATGAAAAGAAGATTGAACTGCATGCTATTGTTCGTGTGAAAGCTTCGGTAAAAGAAAAAGATATTATTAAAGATAAACTCATTGAAACCACCCTTGGCCGTATCCTGTTCAACCAGGTTGTGCCTAAGGAAATGGGCTACATCAATGAATTATTGACCAAGAAAAACCTTCGTGATATTATATCAGATGTGCTGAAAGTTGCCGGTATGGCAAAAACAGCCAAGTTCCTGGATGATATTAAGGACTTAGGATATTATTATGCATTCAAGGGTGGATTATCATTCAACCTGAATGACGTGATGATTCCGAAGGAAAAGGAAAAGATGATTGCAGATGCCAAGTTGCAGGTTGAAGAGGTTAAGGACAACTATAGCCAGGGCTTCATTACCAACAACGAGCGTTACAATCAGGTAATCGATATTTGGACACATACCAACTCAAAGATTACCAAATTTGTAATGGACCAACTCAGCAGCGACCGTCAAGGGTTCAATGCAATCTATATGATGTTGGATTCCGGTGCGAGGGGTTCTAAAGAGCAGATTCGTCAGCTCTCAGGTATGCGTGGTTTGATGGCTAAGCCTCAGAAATCTGGTGCTACCATGCAGGAAATTGTGGAAAACCCTGTTATATCGAACTTTAAGGAAGGACTTTCCATTCTTGAGTATTTCATTTCAACGCACGGTGCGCGTAAAGGACTTGCAGATACAGCGTTGAAAACAGCGGATGCAGGTTACTTAACCCGTCGTTTGGTTGACGTTTCTCAAGACGTTATTATTACCGGTGTTGACTGCGGAACACTCCGTGGGCTTACTGCAGCTACCCTCCGCAAGAATGACGAGGTAGTTGAAACCCTTTATGATAAAGTATTAGGACGTGTTAGCTTACACGATATTCATAACCCTGCTACCGGCGAATTAATTGTTGGTGCGGGCGAAGAGGTTACCGAATATCATGCAGATAAAATAAAGAATTCTCCTATTGAAAGCGTAGAGATCCGTTCAGTATTGACTTGCGAAATGCGCACAGGCGTATGTTCCAAATGTTACGGACGTAACCTTTCAACCGGCAGAATGGTTCAGAAAGGCGAAACAGTGGGTGTTATTGCAGCTCAGTCAATCGGTGAGCCGGGTACACAGCTTACTCTTCGTACATTCCACGTGGGTGGAACAGCGGCCAACATTATGGCTTCATCGAAAATTGAAGCTAAATATGATGGCGTTGTAGAAATGGAAGAAGTAAGAACCGTTGTGAACAAAGGCCCTGAAGGCAACAAAGATGTTGTTATCTCACGTTCCGCTGAATTGAAGATATTAGACAAGAACACAGGATTGGTGCTTACAACAGCAAACGTTCCGTATGGTTCATTCTTATATACCAAGCACGGTGCAGCCGTGAAAGCAGGACAACTGCTTTGCGACTGGGATCCGTACAATGCCGTTATTATCTCTGAATTCTCAGGTAAAGCTGAATTTGAATTTATTGAAGAAGGTGTTACTTTCCGCGAAGAATCAGATGAACAAACCGGATTTAAAGAAAAGGTTATTATCGAAACAAAAGATAAGACCAAGAATCCTATCATCAAGATCGTTAGCAAAAAGGAAACCCTTAAATCATATAACATCCCTGTTGGATCTCACGTTATTATCTCCGATGGTGACACTATTGAAACAGGACAGATATTGGTTAAAATACCACGTATCTCGGGTAAATCAGGTGACATCACAGGTGGATTGCCACGTGTAACAGAATTGTTTGAAGCACGTAACCCATCCAACCCTGCGGTGGTATCTGAAATTGACGGTGTTGTTACATTCGGTAAGGTGAAGAGAGGTAACCGCGAGGTTATGGTTGAATCGAAAACAGGTGCTAAGAAAACCTATTTGGTTCCGCTCTCCAAACATATTCTTGTTCAGGAAAACGACTTTGTTAAGACCGGTGAAGCATTATCAGATGGTGCTATTACACCAGCCGATATATTGGCAATTAAAGGCCCTACAGCAGTACAGGAATATCTTGTAAATGAAGTTCAGGAGGTTTACCGTCTGCAAGGTGTAAAGATCAACGACAAGCACTTTGAAGTGATCGTGCGCCAAATGATGCGTAAAGTTGAAATTGAAGATCCGGGAGATTCCGTATTCCTCGAAAGACAACTTATTCCGAAGAGCGAATTTATGGCGAACAACGATGACCTGTATGGTAAAAAAGTAATTACCGATGCAGGAGATTCAATTCTCTATAAAGTTCACCAGATAGAAAGCGCACGTAAACTGAGAGATGAAAACCTCCGCTTGAAACGCGAAGGAAAGACCCTCGTTCAGTTCCGTGATGCAGTTCCTGCAACTTCAAACCCTATATTACAAGGTATAACAAGAGCATCACTCCAAACAGAATCGTTCATCTCGGCTGCATCCTTCCAGGAAACAGTTAGGGTACTTAACGAAGCTGCTATCAGCGGTAAGGTAGATTACCTTGCAGGCTTGAAAGAAAACGTGATTGTGGGCCACTTGATACCGGCAGGTACAGGTTTACGTGAGTACGAAAAGATGATCGTAGGCTCTATGGAGGAATATCAACGCCTCATGGATTCGAAGAAAGAAAGCGAACTCGCAGAAGTGGAAACAGCAAGATAGGTCTGTAACTTCTCAAATACAAAAGGCATCCAAATGGATGCCTTTTTTTATTGCCACATTCCTATCCCGCAGCTATTGCGGGGCGTATCAATGAATCTTTTCCTCCTGGACAATTAAGCCATTTTCTTTGAGAAAGGAATAAAGCTCATATAATGTTTTATTTCTAAATTTTAACCCATAGTTGGCACTTATGTAATTTTTGCTAGTTGGTTTTTGATGGATTAATTGGAGCGTCTCTCTTATGAAACCCATATATAATACTTATTGATGGGGTAAGAAAATAAGTGTTGATAAGATTATTGTTTATCGTGTTAATAACGGTAGTTGAGTTTATTAATGCTCCACTTATTCCATAACCTTCTGATTTTATACTAATAGTTTGCTTTTTTACTGTGCAGCCAATCCCGTTATCCAGTTGAATGCCAAGAGATAAATTTTTCCAAAGAGTATAATGCAATGAAATATAATAATTCAGCAAATATTCATTATAAGGGCTATATGAAGTATATGAGTTGATCGTGGAATATGTAGAATTGTCAATTACAGCAATGCCATTATTTGTTTCTCTTTGATACCTGTATAATCCTAATGCCGCACCTGCCCTCAGAGATAATTTTTTATAGGGAAAAATCCGGCCAATACCTATGTTTGCGTGGTAGGTTTGATTTCTAAGTTCAGGACTGTATATTTTTGTATTTATATAAGTATTTACAAAATAACTTATAGCAATATTTTGGTAAACGGTAGTTGAGTTTGATTGACTGGTCCCAATTTCTAAACGATAATATAGTTCATTGCTCCTTATACGTTCAATAAACAGCGCAACATCAATGGTTTGATTTATAGGCTGATATGAAGGTGTCGGGATTGCGCTATTTTGCTCTGTTAGATTCGAATTGGTAAACTGATGGCACCCAAGACCAACATTATAGTATTGTGCATTACAGAATAAAGTTAGTAGGATTAAAGCACTTATGAATAGTTTTTTCATGAATTAATTTTTTTAGTTTAATTGTATTACTTTTTTTGCTCCTGCTGCACCGTTAACCCATTATCTTTTAAAAAAGCATATAATTCATCTAATGTTTTATAGTGCGTAATACCCCATTGCGCAGTAACTCCGACAAATGCAATAGGTTCATCCTGAGCAGTTAAATTGATTTTATTATCTGTTACTAATGAGTCCAATACATTTGAATAGTCAGGAGTGCCAAAAATAATATATGACTGACCTTTATTTAATGCTATTCCATAATAATCACTAACTGTGCCATTTGTTAATTCCCCATTCCATTGTATTATTTTTATTGTACCTAGGTTAATTTCCGGAGTCCCCTTATATATTTTGGTGATTTGTATTACGTTGCATTGCAATAAACGATCTCTCCACTGAAAATTCTTCTGCTGTATTACTTTTCCTTCAAAAATGTATGCGCAGCTTTTAATCATTTTTTGTTCAACCCCCAACCATTGCTTTGGAGTTGGTTGAATTTGTTGTGCGTAGCATAATGCATAGCAGAAGATATTAATTGCTATCGTAATGATATTTTTTTTAGTATTCATTTTTTTAGTTTATGTTTTAATGAACTTAATTGTTTGACAATCTCCGTTGATATTCGCTGTAAATAGATAAACACCCTTTGCTAAGTTAGCAACATTTATTCGTTCACTGTAATTTCCAACTGTTTTGTGTTCAAAGGTCATTTTTATCACTTCCTTGCCTATGCAGTCATATACTTTGAACTGAACATAGGCATTTTCTTTTAAAGTATAAGCAATTGTAATGTCTCCACTATTGGCTGGATTAGGAAATAGTTTCAGGTCATTTGAATTTTCAAGTATATCAGGTACGCTAAGGGTAGGGTCTATACAATTTCTCGGACATGGAATCAGAATGCTATCTAAAGAGCAAAGTGAAAGGGGCGAATAAGTCGCACTTGTATAAACCATATCTAATCCTCCAAGCAAGGATGCGGGAGCCGGCCACGTGTTGCCAGTTGTTATACCTGCTCTTGTTTTCCCGGGACGCGCTATCCACCACATTACGGAATTGGTATCATGAATATGCCCCATTCCATGCGCATGACCCAACTCATGAGTAATTAAGTCATAAAATGATAAAACTGTATCTGGTAAAACATTCGTTGTGGTATCATAATTCCAAGTGTATCGATATGGTAAACGATTATTTGCCCTAATCATTATATCTGCTTCATTTGTAAAAGCCATTGAATCAGGAAGGTTTGTACATGGAAGATACCATGAAGTTGTTAACATTACAGTCGCCGGGCCAGGAAAATGAAGATTATTATAGCTAAAGTAAATAACAGAAATACTGTCTTGCCTTGTTGTATCTAATATTATTAGGGGGCCTAACTTCCAGTTTACTCCAGTATAACAGTTCCATTCTCTAATAGCTTTTTTAACGCAGGCATAAGCGGCAGGATTATTTGTTATGCTGGTATCGCACCGAAACTTTAAACTTTCAGTATCGTTTACCATAACGATATCTGGCCTTAATTTTACCCCATATGGCGCATAATTCAGTATATTATAATTTATTTGAACATTATTGCCGGCAGAGTCACCACACGTATTATATACCATAAAAGGCCCACTTCCGGGAGTAAGTGCAGTATTATTAAATACATAGGAAGGCATTTTTACTTTTATCAGGGTATCCGTCCATAATAAGATATCTGAACTATCTAAAGTTATGCCTAAAATTTTATCTTGGTTAGCATCCGAAACTTTAATCCTGCCTTTTGAGCTTCCAAAGCCAGAGCCGGGTATTATGAATATGGAAGAGTTGTGAGGGATGGATGAAATAGGTGGAACGCTCATTGCATTCGTTCCCGCATTAATAGGGTTAGTATAGTTCCAGTCTATAGTTAAATGGCATAATTCAAAATCTGCGATATCATTTCCATAGGAAACGATACCGTAATTGTAATTTCCGCCACGAAGAATAACACTATCAGAGCAGCTATAACCATGATAACAGGAATCTGTAAAGTTGCCAAGTGAATCATAGTTGCAGCAATATCTTCCAAATGAATCGCATGGTAACGCACAATTATGACAAACAGTATCAGGAAATATCAATGATGAGTATCCGGTTGTATCTGTATAAGATGTATTAACAAAGCTTATAGGGCCCGTTCCGCAACTATTTCGAATCCTTAATTTAACATGAAGTAATCTTATATGATTGAAAGGATCGGAACCCCTTGGTGAAACTGCTGTATCTGAACCAAATGTAATCTCAATTACACTGTCGGATAAATTTACCGTGTTTAGAATATTATAATCATTATCCCCTATAGAATATAAACAATCCAGCCCTTGGGTTACTGTCACACCTCCATTTGAAACATTATCACCTCCAAATTCACTCATTGGATATTGAATATCCACCACACAATTATTAAAGTTATTCTGAGAAGCTGAAGATGCCATTACATCAAAATCGTAATAACTAGCCTTCCCGCAACTGGTCGTTCCGTTTCCAAAATAAAGTAAAAGAGGATATAGAGAAGAAACGCTTACAATGGCCGAATCGGAACATAAATTAGCATCATGCACTGTAACGGTATACACCCCTGCGCTCAATCCCGTAGCAATGGAAGTGGTACTAACATGCGGATACCAATTATATGTATAAGGAGCTGTTCCTCCACTAACATAAGCCGCTGCTATATTAGCTATTGCGGCGGCTGTTAAAACAATGGGCGTTGGTTGTGATACCCCGGCAGTGCTTTGGGTATGGCAGCCTAAAGCATCAGTTATAGTAACCGTATAAGTTCCTGCACTTAACCCCATAACCGAAGCTGTAGTAGCTCCGCCTGGCGACCATACAAATTGATAGGGAGGTACTCCACCAGTTTCAGTAGCAGCAGTAGCACCGTTAAATAACCCAAAGCAACTTACATTGGTTGCGGCAGTAGAGGCTGAAAGTTCGGAAAGAGTATTTATTGTTAAAGGTATCTTCACGCTGCAACCATTACTATCTGTGACTAAAACCGTATAGTTTCCTGAACACATATTGCTATCAACTGTAGTTGTATCACCATCGGGTAACCACAAGTACTTATAAGGCGGTATTCCGCCACTTGCTGTTATTCTTGCAAATCCGATGCAATCACCCGGGCATTTTACATTTCTGAGTGAATCAATTGTAATTACTATCTGGGTTGGTTGGGTTAGGGTTAAATAGGTAAACGCTGAGTTACTATCAGCATCAATAGCCATTATTGTATAAGTGGTTCCACCTACCAAATTGCTATCAATGGGCCCCGTGTTTGAGTCTGGAAGCCATAAATATGTGTAAGGCACAATACCATCGCTAGCCAACGCAGTTGCACTGCCTGTCCCGCCATTACAAGGGATACCAATAGTATCTGAAATAACCACTTGTAACGTTTTTTGGGCTTGTGTGCTACTTGTTATCACAAACAGGAAAATTGTAATAAATAGAAAAGTAATTTTTCTCATGAATGAAAAATTTATTAAAGATATTTAAAATATAAATATAAAGGCAAAGATATAAATGATTTTGAAATTCCCCATATATGGGTAGTTAAAATTTTATCAATACCCGCAATCTTTGGGAAATGAGAAACTCCAAGGACACCAAATTTGTAAAGACTTTTGGGAAAAATCTCAGGAAGATTCGCCTGAACAAAGGAATTTCTCAAGAATATTTAGCAGATGAAGCCAATATTACCTCTAATCAGGTTAGCCGAATAGAGAACGGAGAGGTCAATACTACTATTGTTACTATTAATGCCTTAGCTAAAGCATTAGGCGTAGAAATATCTGAAATGTTTGATTTTAAGGCAGATAAATCATAGGGATCAGTATAACTTCCATAAGCATCGCCGCCTCCCCCACACCCAACTCTGCCCTTCCGCCGTTCCCAGAGTAAATAGCACAAGCAGGGCAACTAAAAATTTTAACTTATTCAAAATGTGAGGGTTTTGAGAAACAAATATAGGAAAATAGCTGTCTGTGCGTCATGTGAAAAGTATTAATGTTCCCCGCAAAGGAATTTTTTTATATTTTTGCGTCCTTCACACTCAAACTCGCCAATATAATAGATGGATGATACCTCGTTAAAAAACTATCCTAAGTTTACACTTGGGAGTACTTTTACAAAAGATCAGTTAGACTTTTTTAATAAGTATGGGTTTGTACACTTCACCGGCGTTTTTTCCCCGCAAGAGGTAAACGAACTGATTGATGGCTATAATGATGCCTCAAAAAAGCTTATCACTTCGAAAGATAAAATGGTGAATGGTATTCCGGTTATTTTCGGACATGATGAAAACGGCCAGCGTATTGTTCAGCGATTTCCCCATACATCGAAATATAACGAACGTCTTCACCAAATGGTGCTTGATGACCGTATCCAGCGGTTGAAAAACCTATTGAAATATAAATCAGCCCGTATTGCGGAAGACGAACGCGATGGAGTAGTATTTAATCATTATGTAAACTCAAAACATAGCCGTTTTAAACATATGGGCTGGCATACTGATTCGCTCCGGGAAGTATTTTATCTTAAAAAAGTATATCCCATGTTGAATATTGGGGTTTATTTAGATAAATCATCGGAAATAAACGGGGGATTAAGAGTAATACCCGGAACCCATAAACAAAACCTTTGGGGCATGCTTTTCCACAAAACATATTACCGTAGCTTTAAAGAAGATAAGGATGAAGTGCTGGTGGTTGCAGACCCGGGTGATGTGGTAATTCACCATGGACAAATGTGGCACCGTGTGGGCCATTCCGACTTTAAGGATGAAGTGAGCCGTCGTCGAATAATGTATATCCCTATTTTGGCAGGGCCTAAACAAAAAAAGGTGCCAAACGGCAAAAAGAAGACCCCTATTTACCATCACTTTCAGGCTTTTGCCAAGTTCGATAAAAAATAATGTCATACGCACTTATAACAGGAGCCAGTAAAGGCATAGGGAAAGAAATAGCAATTTGTTTAGCTAAGCGCAAATACAACCTGCTTTTAATTGCCAGGACCGAAAAGCTGCTTAAAGAATTAGCAAAGGAACTTCAGGACAAATACCAGGTAGAGGTATTTTACAATGCTATCGACTTATCATCGGCCGATGCTGCCGAAGATATTATTATTTGGTGCAACAAAGGAGGGTATGATATAAGTGTGCTCGTTAATAATGCCGGCTATGGCTTGCATGGTGCATTCGAAAAGCTTTCGTTAGACGATCAGTTGAATATGATGTGGTTAAATATGAGCACGCTGGTTCAGTTTACCCACCTTACGTTACCCTTACTCAAAAGACATTCAGGCAAAAGCCACATACTAAATATAGCCAGCACAGCGGCATACCAGGCTGTTCCTTACTTGGCAACCTATTCGGCAACCAAATCATTTGTGCTTTCCTTTTCAAGGGCATTACGTCATGAAATGATGGGCACAAACGTATCGGTTACCTGCCTGAGTCCCGGTGGTACGGATACCAACTTTATGGAAAGGGCTGGAATGGAGGGAAGCAGAAAAATAATGAAGCAAGCTAAAAAATTCAATATGCTACCCGATGAGGTAGCAGAATTTGGAGTTAAGGCCATGTTACATAATAAAGCCGAGGTAATACCCGGATTTGGAAACAAGGTGGGTGCTTATTCAAGCAAAATATTGCCTAAAGCCATTGTTGAAGGTATTGCCAAAGGCATTTATTCACCAGAATAATACACTTTAAACTACATATTCTTTTTCAAGTATTTTCAATGTCAATAATCTGTTGACCGAAAACACATTTAAAACCCTATATTTGCGTCCCAATTTTAAAAATACATGCGGATGTGGCGGAATTGGTATACGCGCTAGTCTTAGGAACTAGTGCCGCGAGGCTTATGGGTTCGAGTCCCTTCATCCGCACGGAAATCGAGAAATAAAAAATAAATAGTAAAAATGAATATCGTAAAAGAGAACATTAACGACACACATGCAGTAATTCGCATAAAAATTGCACCGGAAGATTGGAAACCTAAGTTAGATAAGACATTGAAAGACTATCGCAAAACCGCGAACATACCCGGTTTCCGTCCTGGCCAGGTTCCAATGTCGATTATTAGTAAGCGATATGGAAAGGCTGTACTGGTGGAAGAAATTAACACATTGCTTTCAGATAACCTGAGCAAATACATTAAGGAAAATGAATTGAGGGTGGTTGGAGAACCGCTTCCAATGGAGAATGCAATTGACCTAGAAAAAGAAGTGGAACATGAATTTGGTTTTGAAGTTGGGTTAGTACCTGACTTTTCGGTTCCTATTTCAGCTGATCATAAGTTTACTTTACTTCAACCTGAGATTGAAGATTCTTTGATGGATGAATATACCGAAGAACTTACCAACCGTTATGGTACTGTATCTAACCCCGAAACATCAGTTGAAACTGATTTGTTGGGAGGTGATTTTGTTGAACTCGATACTAACGGAGATATTTTAGCCGGTGGACTTTTCAAACCTTCCGTTATTAATATTAGAAAAGTTGGGGATGAATTCAAATCGAAATATGTTGGTAAAACCAAAGGCGACAAGATTGTTATGAAACTTGCCGAGCTTAGCAAAGAAGATTCCGAAGTTGCATCTATGTTCAGCATTAGCAAAGAGAAGGCAGCCACACTAACCAATAGTTTCCAGTTTACCATTACCCAAATCCATCATATCGTTCCTGCAGAAGTAAATCAGGAATTATGGGATAAAATTTATGGTCCGGGTAAAGTGAATAACTCAGAAGATTTCCGCAAGAATTTGAAAATGGAATTAATGTCGATTTTCGCTCCAAAAGGAGAAAGGAAATTGAATAATGAGATGGTAGAACACCTGATAAAAAACACGGTTATCACACTGCCCAATGAATTCCTGAAAAAATGGCTTACAAGGGTAGTTAAAGAACCAATGAATGAAGCTCAGTTCAACATGGAGTTTGAAGCGTACACCCAATCGCTGAAATGGAGATTGATTGAAGATAAAGTTTATAAGGACAATAATATTACTGTTACCGAGCAGGAAGTTAGGGAATATGCACATCATTTGGCACACCAGTATATGGGCCACGGAGTTCCGCACGAACAAATTGATGAAGCCTCACGCAGACTACTTCAGGATGAAAAAGAAGTAAATCGTATGTACGAGCGTCTTTATGAATCGAAACTGTTGGAATTGTTGAGGAAAACTTACACGATTGAACCGAAAGAAGTAAAGCGTGATGAATACGATAAACTGACAGAATCGACAAAGTGAAAAATGAAAAGCTAAAAGTGAAAAATGAAATTTCATTATAACTTATAATTTATAACTCATAACAAAAAGACATGTTTAAACAAGATGAATTCCGGAAATATGCAACCATGCATAGGGGCATCAGTGGTTCAAATTACCACCGTTTTACCTCACACTTTAATGCCCGCCAGACGCAATTCGGGCTGGGGCAATTATCTTCTACCGTGAATGATTATATTTCCCCTACAATTATTGAAGAGCGTCAATTGAACGTTGCTCAGATGGACGTATTCTCACGTCTTATGATGGACAGGATCATATTTCTCGGTGTAGGAATCAACGATGATGTTGCCAATATCATTCAGGCGCAATTGCTTTTCTTAGAGTCGGCTGATTCAAAGAAACCAATTTCGATTTACTTAAATTCTCCGGGTGGGTCTGTATATGCAGGGCTAGGCATTTACGACACTATGCAATACATCACTCCTGAAGTAGCAACCATTTGCACCGGTATGGCTGCCAGCATGGCTGCTGTGCTAATGTGCGCAGGTGCTCCTAAAAAGAGAACTGCATTGCCTCACTCCCGCATTATGATTCACCAACCTATGGGCGGAGCTGAAGGACAAGCATCAGACATTGAAATTACCGCAAGGGAAATCCAGAAGTTGAAGAAAGAACTTTATGAGATCATTGCAAAACACTCAAACCAAACCTACGATAAGGTATATGCCGACAGTGACCGGGATTACTGGATGACCGCTCAAGAAGCCAAAGATTACGGCATGATTGACGAAGTGCTTATTAAATCTAAGTAAGTAAGTTTCTATTTAAAATAAAATCCTCTCAGGAAACTGGGGGGATTTTTTTATGAAGATATAGTCCTCAAAAATCTTTTCCTAGTTGCTCAGTTGTAATGATTTTTGTTGAAAGAATTTTCTTTTCTGTTTCCGTATACTTATCCTCAGGTAACGCATAAATTAGATTAACCATTTTAATTATGTCTTTGTTTTTTTTAAGAATAATATAACTGATATTTTCAGCTTTAAACTTCAAAGGAGCAGTATGCTTAAGGTAGAGGAGTATAACAGAACAAATATGTGGCTTTACTAAAAGATAAAAATTGCCTTAAGGCAATTTCCGATGGGAATGAAATTATTCCTGAACTAACCGTCCTTTGATCCTCGAAAGGG
>CAIPDV010000111.1 GCA_903863935.1 uncultured Bacteroidota bacterium | reverse complement strand
ACCTTTATAAAAGTTCTCAAGGTCTGTCAAACTCAACCCCAGCAGGTTCATACTTTTGAATAATGCCGGAAGTTCTTCCTTGATGAATTGTTCTTTTTTCAGCTCAACAGTCTTGGCATAACCTTCATCACTCAAGTAATAACCCAATCCCCTTTTGTTGAAAATAATTCCCTTGTCCTGCAAAAAATTGAAGGTGCGCATAGTGGTATTTGGGTTCACTTCAAACTGTATTGCCATATCCCTTATCGAGGGAATTTTATCTCCGGCCATCCACTTCTTCTGTAAAATATTTTCGAAAAAGTGATTTGCTATCTGGAGATAGATGGCTTGATTTTCTTTAAATTCCATATTAAATTTGTCTTTCTTTTAATCTAAAATAACTAACCAATAACATAAACGGGGCGAACAATCCACACAAGCCTACATCTTTCACCCAAAACAGCATCATATCCTTAAACTTTATTATATCTACGTTATTTATATTGCCGTAAATATGGGTATTATTCATTCCGAATGGCCAGGTGAGCAGCCTTATGTAAGCTACATTAACCAACCAAAATAGGAAAAATACAGCAACTGTTTTCATGAAATTATTCTTCTTAAAATAAACTGCTCCAAGAAAGAAAACGGACTGCATTATTAAAAAAAAGCCCACACCTCTCAAATTATCCAAATCAAAGATCTTGTGAAACGCATCCATCCGACCTCCTATGATGCAAGCCAGAAAATAGAGAACAATGCAAATACCAGAAAACAAAAACGTGAAAACCGGAGCAGAAAGTATCCACGAGCCCCAAAGCTTTTCCGCGGTTGATACCGGTAGCGTCAGAAAGGCATAGCCCCTCTGGGGATTATGAAGTTCGGAGAAAACATTGCTTGTGCGAATTAAGCCGTAGATATATAGCGTACCGAAATAAACCGGTTTAAGTTTAGTAACACTTTGAGGGTAAAAATATCCCACAAGTCCCGAAATGAAAAACAGTGCTCCAATGATTGCCAATGCTCCAATAATTGTTGCATTGGCGTTTAACAAAGATTGCCTTTTAATAAAGCTGAACATCCGGTTTATGTCAATTCTTTTTTCCATAAATTTATTATTATTGATTAAAAGATGCATTAATACTTTCACTGTTTTTCATCACTCCGTTGAATAACAATTCCAAATCAATTCTTGTTTCCATGCCCGATTGATTTTTCAAGATGCCCGATTTTTTTCCGGTAATTTCTTCGCTGTACAGAATTTCTTCTGTGGAATAACCATTTAAGTTTTGCTCAAAAGCCAGTTTTTCAGAAATGGCAGCAACACTCCGGTTGAAAATGATTTTACCCTGTTCAAGAATTACAATGGTGTCAATCAGGTTTTCCAAATCACGCACCTGGTGAGTAGAAATAATGAATATCCTGTTTTCATCGAGGCTCGAAGCAATTATTTTACGGAACTGGCTCTTGGATGGAATATCCAACCCGTTTGTTGGCTCATCAAAAATAATTACCCTTGCGTTGGTGGCAAGCCCGAATGCAATCAGGAATTTTTTCTTTTGTCCGTATGATAGTTTAGAGAGCTTTTCATTTTCCGGAAGTTCAAATTCCTTTATATAGGAGTCCATTAATTCCTGGCTGAATTTCGGATAGAATACAGAATTCAGTTTTGTATACCGGTTCAGTTTAATATCCGGCATTTGAAATTCCTCCGGAACGATATAAATGTCCTGAAGCATTTGTGGAACTCTTTGCTTTGATTCAATTCCGAATACGGTACATTCTCCGCTATCTGGATAAAGCATTCCGCAAACTTGTTTCAAAAGAGTCGATTTTCCGGCTCCGTTTCTTCCTAAAAGTCCGTAAATGCTTCCGGGCTGAATGGATAAATCAAGGTCGTCAAACAACTTCTTTCCTTTGCTGTAGCTGAATTGGATGTGTTTTAACTCTATCATATTATAGTGTATTAGTGAATTAGTACAGTGCAAAACTAGTGCATACTTGTCTAATTAGTATGCTTTTTATCAGGTTATTTAATATTATCCTTGCAAGTTACTGTAATTCAATGAATAAAAATTATGCGGTTCTGAATAGTTTATTGTGAATTTGCTATGTTTGACCCCTTTTTATAGTTTAAGTTTTAAGAAAATAACTATCTGATAAGCCTAAACTTAAGATTATAGGGTTGATACTTTCTATCTTCGCTCCCACTTTATGGAACCGGAAACTAAAATGGACTTGAGTGTAGGTGGCTACCTGCTGATAGATAAACCCTATCAATGGACCTCGTTTGATGTGGTAGGCAGGGTACGCTGGGCATTACGTAAAAAATACGGGCATAAGTTTAAAGTAGGCCATGCCGGAACGCTTGACCCATTGGCTACAGGCTTGTTAATACTTTGTTCCGGCACATTTACCAAAAAGATATTTGAATTTCAGGATATGGAAAAGGAATATGAAGGAGTCTTTACCCTTGGGGGCTTCCGCCCTTCTTTTGATAAAGAAACCGACATCACGGAAACTTTTCTAACAGATCATATAACGGATGACATGATTCAGAAAGCTGCTAAAAAATTTATTGGAGAAATAGAACAAATACCACCTACCCATTCGGCTATAAAAGTGAATGGGAAAAGGGCATACCTAACTGCACGAAAAGGAGAAGAACTGGAAATGAAACCCAGGCAAGTAGTTATTAAATCAATGGAAGTTAAAAGATTAGATGCAGTGAACGTATCCTTTAAAGTTGTTTGTGAAAAAGGAACCTATATCCGTTCACTGGCGAGGGATTTTGGCACCGAACTTGGTAGTGCTGCCTACCTTGATTCATTGGTCCGCACACGTATTGGTAAATACGAGTTGGTGAATGCCATGAAAGTGGACGATTTAACGGATGAAAATCTGTAGGTAGAATTTACAGACTTTCTTATCAAACTGCGAAGGAAAAATTCCTATTTAAACACACCGAATTACCCTACAATAATTATCTCATAGATTTTCAAGCATATGCATATTCTTGAACGAGCGCACCCAACTATTTAAGGCTTATTTTCGTTTATAACAATACAATATAAACTGACATTTATCAGTTATTACAATAAATTACTGATCATTTTTGTTTTTATGCGTGACTGTTAATAATTGATTTTACAATAAATAAATACCACCGATTATGAATAAAATACTTACTAATCTTCTTACAGGAATTACAGTTTTAAGTACCATATTCGTTGCAAAATCGCAGAATGTAGGTATTAATACCACAGGAAGCCTACCGAGTGTCAATTCTATTTTGGATCTGAATACAGGGAATGCCAATAACCTTGGTTTGATAATTCCGAATGTAAGCCTTTCGGCTTTGGGCACATTTAATCCACCCATTGCAAATCCTTCCACCGCAGGTGATGTTGGAATGATGGTATATAATACCAATGCTGCAGTTGGCAGCGGAATCGGTTACTATTACTGGGACGGCGCAACCTGGGTTAGCGTTGGCGGAGCAGCCAATGCCTGGCAAATATTAGGAAATGGTAACATTGTGGATGGAACTAATTTTTTAGGTACGACAAACAATGTGCCAATTAATTTTCAAATAAACGGAAGCAAAGCCGGAAGAATTGACCCAATAAACTTCAATACCTTTTTAGGATATCAATCAGGAAATGTGTTTGCCCCTGCCTCTATTGGACATGATAATGTGGCTATGGGATATCAAACACTTAATACATCAACCTCAGTTAAATATGACGTAGCCATTGGCTCCGGAGCATTAAAAAATGATAATTCAAGTGCCAATACGGCTGTCGGTTACCAGGCTCTGATGGCGAATAATTCAGGTACACCTAATACAAGTGTAGGGTATCTTTCACTAACGGCTAATACTTCAGGTACAAATAACGTGGCGGTAGGTGATAATACGCTTGCTGTAAATACCACCGGAGTTACCAACACAGCAATCGGATCATTTGCCTTACAAGCAGAAACTGGGAGCCAGGCTACCGGGGTTGGAGCAAATGCGCTCAAATCCAATACTTCAGGTGGACTTGCGACTGCAATTGGGTTTAATGCTGCACAAGCAAATACTGTCGGTTTTGGTAATACTGCACTGGGTGCTCAAGCTTTATTCTCAAATTCAGCCGGATCTCAAAATACCGCCGTTGGTTTATCGGCTTTATTCCATGCTAATCCTTCCAGTAATAATACTGCTATTGGGGTTCAGGCAGGCGAAAATTTAACTACAGGAAGTGGTAATACCATGTTGGGTTTAAACTCCCTTTTTACAGCCACCGGGGCAAACAACAACGTTGCTGTAGGTGTTAACGCACTTAATCTTTCTACTTCATCCAACCTAACTGCAGTAGGTACAAATGCCCTGCAAGCTAATACACTAGGTACGGCCAACACAGCATTAGGGTATCAATCACTTAATGCAAACAACTCAGGATCAAGCAATACAGCAGTTGGTGATAACGCTTTAATAACCAATACAACCGGCAGTCAAAATACAGCCTTGGGTGCAAGTGCCAATGTCTCTGCCGCTGGTCTCACCAATGCAACGGCCATAGGTTTTGGGGCTATTGCCGGACAAAGCAATGCCCTTATTTTGGGTAACGCATCGGCACAAACCGGCATTCAAACCAATACTCCGCAACGGGCACTTGAAATAGGTGGTGTGGCTAATACAGAAAGAATTGACGGACTAGGTTCAACCGGAACAACTTTTAACCAAGCATCGGGAAGTAATAAAGCGGACCTTGTTTATGCGAATGATGCGAATGGTGACTTATGGTCAATACCGGCACCTAATGCCCAATCTGTTTTAACCTCAAGTGCAACAGGTGTAATTTCCTGGCAAAACGGAAGTGCCATCAGCGGCTCGGGAACTAACAACTATTATGCACGCTGGACTCCGAACGGAACAACACTTGGTGTTGGATTTACAGAGGATAATGGAACCTCCATTTCCATGAGCAATCCGGCCAGTGCGCCGGTTAACACACAAATGCTTACCGTTACAGGTAATGCAACATCTATTACTGCAATTGTAGGAACAACGGCACAAACTACAGGCTATGGACTGAATGGAATTAACACCGCTGCATCAGGAACAGGGATATATGGTAAAAATGCAAGTACCGTAGGTGGCACCGCTGCAATTATCGGGCAAAACCAGCTCACAACCGGGCAAGCAGTTGGTGTAATAGGATATATTGGTGCGCTTGGAAATAACTCTACCCCAACAGGCGTTTATGGGTACACAGCCACAGCTAATACAGAAGGTGTATTTGGAAATAATACAAGTGCAGCAGGACAAGGTGCCGGTGTATATGGCACCACAAATAATACCACAGCCGGTTCGGCAGCAATTATTGGAACCAATGGGTCCACGTCAGGGCAAGCAGTTGGTGTTATTGGAAATCTTGGCGTACTGGTAAATCCTACAAACCCGGTTGGTGTTTATGGATCGGTAGCTGTTAATGCTGCCAATACAGCAGGCATAATGGGTGTTTCTACGGCTACCACGGCAGCCGGCCATGGCGTTTGGGGTACTTCTACAGCAAGTGTTGGTTTCGGGGTTTATGGAACAAATTCAAATAATACCAATCCCGGTATAACTGGTGGAACAGGAATAGTAGGATCAGGTAATGGACAGGGTGCTGTATTCTTTAATGCAGGATCAGGAGGTGCGTTCACGGGTTATTACTGGGGAGCACTAGGCTATGGAAGCAATTCAGCTAACAGTGGAGCCGGATTTTACGGTACCTACAATTCTAATATCTATTATGGTAACGGTGTTGAAGGTATTGGATACGGCGGTTCTTCAGTAAATAATCTCACTAACTTTTGCGATGTGGGTGTGGTTGGTAATTATGGAGGTGGATTATTTGCCGGAAATGGTGCAGGTGTTGTGGGCATGGCGGGAAATGCATTAACTGCCGTGCCTCCGTTTGCCGCAGGTGTGGTTGGTGAAGCAAATGACAACTCTACACTTGCCATTGTGGGTAAAAACCTGAGTGGAACGGGACAAGCAATTGAAGGAATGGGAAATAATACAAATATGCCTGGACTACCTTCTGCCGGAACAGGTAATGCCTTTTCGGGAACAACATATGGTCTTTTTTCAGCGCAAACTACCAATGCTAATACAGGTGTTGCAGCCATTTATGCACAAGATGCCAGAACCGGAGATTTTGTTACTGTAAATGCCTGGCAAGGGGGTACACACTACAAGATCAATTCGAATATTGCAGGTGGCCCTGTAACCTCAGCCGGATATGATCTATCTGGAAACAAGGTATTACTACATTGCCCTGAAACACCTGAATTTTATTATGAAGATTATGGAGAAGGCCAGTTGGTAAGTGGAAAAATGCATGTTGATTTAGATCCTACTTACGCCAATAACATTGTTATAAGTGGTAAACATCCATTACGTGTATTTATCCAGTTGGACGATACTACCTGTAAAGGAGTGGCTGTTATTAATAAAACCGCTAGTGGTTTTGATGTTATTGAGTTGAATGGAGGCAAGTCAAGTGCTTCATTTGAATGGTATATTGTTTGCAATGTAAAAGACGCAACAGATAATGGATATGTAAACCATACCCAAGACTTGAGGTTTGAACCTGCAGCTATTACTACTCCGGTTGAAGCTCCCAAGATCAAACAACGTAAAACCGTAACCGGAAATACCGTAACACCTAGTAATGCAGTTTCAACAACCTCAGTTTTTTCAGGAGGAAAGAAATAGGTTAAAAAACCCATATTAAAAAAGGGATTATTATTTGATAGTAGTCCCTCTTTCATTGAATACTCTTTAGGGAGGCCCGGATCCAGCTTTTATGTTCTTTAAAAATCCAACCCTATACTAAGTGTAGGAAGTATGGGTAATTGATTCACCCGTTGGCCTGTAATTCGGTTATAATAAAATATGTTCGAGCGGTTATACAAATTAATTACACTTGCATTACAACGCAATGCAATTCGTTGCGACAATTGGAAGTTTTTGGAAAGACTTACGTCTAGTCTGTGGTAATCTGGCAATCGCTCACTGTCGAACGGAGCATATAAAACACCAAGATTAGGATTGGTGGTAGTAATCTGGCTACCAATATCAGCTGTTGGGGTTTGTGGATAGAATGCCTGAGTAGGTGTGAAAGGGAAGCCAGAACCATAATTCCAGCGTATATTTGCCTGCCAACTCAAATCTTTGCCAAAAGAATAAGAGGCAACAAGGTTCATATTGTTTCTTCTGTCAAATGGAGGAGGGAATTGGTAAGCACCATCCCAATAAGTAACGTATCCCAGTGAATAAACTCCGTATAAGGTTAAGTGTTTATATTCGTAACGTACACTTATATCGGCACCGTAAGCCTTTCCGGATTGTACTAAAAATGGTTTTGTAAGTGTGTCGGATTTCACATCAATATAGGGTGGAGAATTTGGGTATATCTGGTTATAATTAAGGGTTGTGGTTTGCAGGAAATCCTTTTCGTAGGCTTCCAAATTAATATGCATGGATTTTATTGGGTCGAACTCAACGCCGCCTGTAATATGATATGCCCTTTGCAATTGATTAGTAACCGGGGCTGTAGTACCATTCTGCTGTGTAAAGTTTCCGGGAATATCAGATGTTGGCGGGCTTGTAATAATACCATAAAAAAGGTCGACTACCTGGGTTTCGTCAATTGTACTTACCAAGGTTTGCGAATAGAGGCCTGCGGCAACTTTCAATCTTACTTTTTTCGATATGTTATATTTTGCATCTATACGGGGCTCCGGAGAGAATGTAGAAATAGATGAATAATACTGGGCACGGAAGCCGGGTTCAATAACGAATTTCTTATTTTGAGAAATAAATTTCCATTTGATAAAACCGGTTAATTCATCGGATGTTTGGTTTTCTGTAACATTTGCACCACCAAAATTGGTCAAATCAAGACTTGTTCCGGTTCCTGACATTTCGAAGCCATACGACAGTGTAGAATTTCCCATGAACTGGGTCCATTTTAACTGAGCACTGAATGTGAATATTTTACTTGTATCAGTAGGAAGTCCATTTTGTTGCATACTAATAACATAGTTGGAGTAGTCAATATTACATTCCATTAAACTGGATGAACTTGCAGGAACAAGAATGAAATTTAACCCTGCACCAGCTTCATGCCAGTTCAGTGTGGCAATACCGGGATAATTTACATTGTCGGTAAAATCAAATCCAAACAAGTTCAGCTTACTTCCATTTGATGTATTGAAGGAAACTTTGCCATAATAATCGGCAAAATTGAAAGGAATACCTTCGCCTGAATTAATATAAGGATAAAACGTCTTAGAAGTCTGTCCTAAGTAAGAGTTTTTAAAAGAAAGAATGAACGATGCACTGGCTTTTTTAGGGTCGTCATCCGGATTTCTAAGAATTGGCCCTTCAATAAGTCCATGGGCACCAAATGGGCTCGCATCCGCTTTTCCGGTAATCGTTTTTTTGTTTCCGTCGCGGGTTCTGATATCCATAATGGAAGAAATGCGATCTCCGTATTCGGCATTAAATCCTCCGGCATATACGGTTGCATCGCTGATCAAATCTCCATCGAATACGGAAAACAGACCAATAGAGTGGAACGGAGTGAATATGGTCATGCCATCAAGCAATACTTTGTTCTGTATGGGTTGTCCACCTTCAATGTAAAGTTGTCCGCCCTGGTCACCGGTGAAAACAACCCCCGGAAGCACCTGTAAATATTGGGCAATATCGGGTTGTCCACCAATGGTAGGAATAGATTTCATATCCGTTGGTGTAATATGATAGGTTGAAACCTGTGTTTCCGTTTCCCTTGATTTTTGCTCGGCAGAAACTGCCACCTCCCCTAAATTAGTAGCTGCAGACTGTTTAATATAGAGTTTTTTGGTAAGTATCTGGTCTTTAACCAGGGTTACTGCCGCCTTAAGTGTATCGTATCCTAAATAAGAAACTACCAGGTTGTAATTTCCGGGAGGCACGTGGCTAATGGAAAAATATCCGTTAACATCGGTAGCAACACCAAAGGTTGTACCCTCCAAATAAACAGTTGAGTATAAGGCCGGCTCAAGTGTTTTATCAATATACACAAATCCGCGGACAGTGGATGTTTGAGAAAAACCACGGGATGTAAATAGAAAAATGCAGAGGAGAGCTAAAAAAGAAATTCTGTTTAACTTCATAAATGACGTAATAACAAATTAGCGAAAAAGGCTGACAAAGGTAGTAATTAGGCGGTCATTCCCAAATTTCAGTGAGACATCTTATTAATAATTTCATATTCTGCCTTAGATACAGGGCTCACTGAAAGCCTTCCAATGCGTATAAGTGCCATACCAGCCAACTTCTTTTCAGTTTTCATCTCCACCAGTGTTATCGGCTTTTTAAGGGTTTCCACCGGAGCTATATCCACTGCCACCCATTCTTTATCGGTTGGGTCGGGATACGCCTCTTTCACAACCTTGGCAATTCCTACAATACATAACCCCTCGTTGCTGTGATAGAAGAATACATGGTCTCCCTTTTTCATTGCCTTAAGATGTATGCGCGCCGCATAATTGCGCACTCCGGTCCATGCGGTTTTCTTGTCCTTTAATAATTCCTCCCAAGAGTAAGCGGAAGGTTCTGATTTTGCAAGCCAGTAATTCATAGCGTTAAGTATAGAATGCCAAAGATATGAAAGAAACGAAAAGATTCAACAAGGTTAGTCTTACTCTAATCTACTCTTTCAGTTTTACAATTCTTTTTTCCAAAAATAAAGGTGCTATTATCGCTCCGGCCATCCAGCCTGATATGGCGGAAACACCAATGGTTCCATAATTGAGGAGTTCAGCTCCTAGCAGCATCCTTACATTGGCTGCTACAATACCGGTTCCTATAACTATAAACCAATAGAACACAGGATTGCGGGATTTAGTGCCCTCCACTTGTTTGGGTATTTTCATAATTGCGTAAAAAACTATAAGTCCACCTGCAACTGAACTAAAGCTTTGGAGTACCCGATAATATTTTACCTTGTTTCCATAAATTTCAACAGTTTCCTTTAAAGAAGGAATCATGTTAACAAACATACCATGCGGGTGTGTGAACCCATCCCATAAAATATGAGAAGCTATACCAAGCAATATGCAGATGATTACTATCAAAAAGTTATGCTTTATATAATTCCACCAGTTGAAATCTATAAAAGGTGCTAACCGCTTTTTTAAAAAACCGGGTGAGTTTGCAATAAATGAATTGCGAATGATAAAATGGTAAACGAATGTGAGGATCAATGCCAGTGGTAGGTCAAACCAGAACATTCCTTCCCAGGTATGGCTGTAAATACTTTCCACTTTCATACGGAGAAAATACTCAAAATCCGGCGTCATCGACCCTACGATCAGACCTGTCATAGATACCCACTTTTCCGGCAGGTATTTGGCAGGCAGCACAATGGCAGGATGTGAAAAGGTGAATGGCATTTTTATTTATAATTCCCCAAAATATGGTTTTTTGCTATTGCCTGCCTTTAATACCGATGTATTTTTTGTGATAATATTCGGCATAGGACGTATTTATCCAGTTCTTTTTATCCCTGGGTAATTCAGCAAAGAAAAGCGTTAGGGGTATATTTTTTATCGAATCGACCATACAAGTGTCATTCTTACCAGTGCTAATGATTTCATGTCTTACTATACGTTCTTTATTGTATGCAGCAGCCGTTCCGGAAGTAATATCCTTATACGCTACACTGATATTATTCGTTCGGAAAACAAGTATAAAAACGAGTATAAAATAAATAGGGATCTTCACATAAAATGGCAAAATAAAATCAGGGTAGCGTTTTTTGACAGAAGCAAGTAATGATACTGAAAAATACATCATTCCTGCCACAAAATAAAAATATGAAACATTTACAGTTCGCAATGGCGGAAACTCGCCTTCAGCCCAGAAACAAACAAATAATCCGATAACCGGAATAGCGATGCTGGCAAGCAAACTAAGCCATGGAGAAATAAAAAAGAAGGCGCGAGAGTCCTTATTCCAGATGTCACTCTTAGCAAGCAGATCAAATAATAATAAGCCAATAAGGAGCATAAAAGGCAACCAATGAATTAAAAATGTTTTGCTTGCATATATGGCTTCCTTTAAAGAAAACATGAGGTTATGTGCATTCGGGTAATCATTTACCCTTATTGCATTTCCGGGTGCTTTAATTGAAATGATTGAGAACAGAATGGATACTGCAAGCAGTGTTAGCGGGAATATTAACGGACGTTTTTTTAGGATGCTGAAAAGTGCAAAAACAGCAATAATCAGATCAATATAAATAAGCGTCAATTCGTATGAGCCAATAATTGCAATTGCAAAAAGACATGACAGTATGAAATACCATTTTTTATTTTCCGACCGGGAATAGGCTATAATACTGCCTAATAGCAGGAATGTAAAAAACTCCGCAGGCATGCAAGTATAGGATCCTGATTCCCAAAAAATGCCCGAAGGAACATCAGGCATACGCATGATGAATGCGAAAATGAAAAGAGAAACTATCCCGATCTTTCCGGTTCTGTTAAGTGCAATAAATAACTTGCCGCTTAGCCAATAAACAGAACAACACATCAGCAACAAAAGTACAATGGCATTCCATTTATAAAGCCAGAAAGCATGAAATACCATAGGGGTTATACTTATCAGTATAGCCGAAAAATATCTGCCGGTCCATTCAAAAAAGTAAAAGTGTTGCGAACCCATGAATCCTTTCTGAATAGCAATATTGGCCTCAGCATAATCATCGCTGCATGGGTGATTATAAAATGAAAGAATGAATAAGGGCAGTAAGGTTGCTAACAACAAAACAAATAATGCTCCTGTATTTCCTATGTCATATTTTGCAAGCCCTTTATTCAACATTTCTATTCTACTCTTTTTGCAAATTTAGGTTATTATTATCAAAGACTTTGTGACTATACTCTTCACCTTTTGCATTATTTCCATCTTTCTTTTATATTTACTGCCTTAAATAATGTTTTAAATTGAAAAGGCATTTCCCCCGATTCTTTTTTCGCAGCCCCTCCAAATATTGGTTTTGGTTGTTACTTGCTTTTTTTGTTAAAGGTGTAATTCCTTTTGTCACATTATTTTTTGCACACCGTCAAGACCCTCATCTTCTCAGCATGGGCTTTATTGGTGACGCCCCTTCTTATGTTGACCCTATTAATAACTTCCTGGCTACCGGACATTATATGCCCGATCACCGTATGCCCGGATATGGTATAGTATATCTTTTATTCCGGTCGGTTTTTTCGTACAACACAACTTATAATTGCATTGTCATTATTCAACTTTTTCTTTCAGCCGCGAGTGTCTATCTTATGGCCTTAATAGCAAGGGTGCTACTTAAATCGCGCCGTGCTTTCTATCTCACATTCTATTTATATCTCATCTGCACCTATTCCAACTACTACGATATTTGCCTGGGTACAGAATGCATGTGCACGGCGTTTTTGCTTTTTTCTACCTGGCTTTTCCTGCTTTATATGCGCTTTCGCCAGAATTCATATTTATTTTTCTCCGGTCTTTTCCTAACGTGGACCGTATTTTTGCGGCCTGCTTTTGCTCCCACATTTTTTATATTTGGTTTAATTTTATTAATATACTTTATTAAGAATAAAATTAAATGGTTCAAACCTGCATTCATCTTTTTAAGCGCATTTATTCTGATAGATGGTGCTTGGGTAATAAGGAATCAGGCAGTACATCACCGTATCATACCACTTACCGTTGATGGTGTTTACTATCCTTACATTGATTCATCATATATGCGGCCTATGTTTGAGTTTGTAGAAACCTGGGGTGGGGCCAGCGATATACCTGATCCGGGTTCTGCTATGAGCTGGTTTGGCGGTGTTCTCTTTCCCGGCGAGCCTACTCCAAAGCAATATGATTCTATCCCCGACTACATTTACAATTCAACATTTAATAAAGATAGTCTTGTAAAATTACGCCAAATGCAGCATGCTTTTATGGCAATGCAAAAGCCCGCTGCGGATAGTATTTATGAAAAATACCATCATGACTGGAACTATGTATATTCGGTTTTATATACCAAACTAAAGCCTGTATCGCCTCAAGCCGATGCTCTTCAAAAAGATATAATAAACCGATATAATAAATATACGACATCTATAAAAAAGGGAAATCCGTTTCTTTATTATGTAAAAACTCCAATTTTACTTTTAGGTAAATCTCTTTACCAGCCTGGGCTTGCTAGTATATTTGTGAAAGGCAGCCGAATACCTAAGATTGGAAAAGGAATAGTGACATTTAATAAATACCTATATATATTTTTATTGATTGTAGGGCTTTCAGGGCTGATTCTTCTGCTATATAAAGGCCTTCGAAAAGATTATATGCTGTTGATATTAACATTACCTCCGGCTTATGCCATGCTCATCCACACCATAGTGTTGCGAATGGCTGACAACCGCTACCTTATGCCTACATGGCCTTTTGTTATTGCTTGTGCCGCATACATGATCATTGCAATTTATGAGAGGATAAAATCCTTTCGGTAGATTATTCCTTTTCCGCCAGGAAATAATATTGTGCTCCCATTGGGAAATGAATAAATAGCTTTTCTATCGGCCTTAAAAAGCTAAGAAATTTTGGGAAATAAAATAGAAAACGTGGTTTTATTTTAAGTTTAAATCCTGCCGTTTCAAGCAACTTCCGGGTTTCAGAAGGAACCAACGTAATGGCATCTTTATCAAACGGAATGCGGCTCATCACCATTTTGGTTCCGGGGTTCAGCGGATTATTTTCAAAGAGTGCAAGCAACCCTCCGGGCTTTAATGCATCATAAATCATTTTGGCAGCATCGGCCCTCTGGTCCAATGGGATATGATGGAACACCCCATTAACATAACAAAGGTCAAATTCATTTTTAAGATTGAAATCTTTTATTTCGATATATCTTATTTTTCCGTTGTCACTGTTTTTTTCGCGTGCATATTTCAATGCTTCGGCTGCGGTATCGTTTCCTGTGATAGCAGCGTGAGGGAAATATTTTTTAATAAGAATGGTCGCATCCCCTACTCCACAGCCAAAATCGAGCACTGCATTAATTTTTTTCCCGGCGGGAATATTTTTTTGAAGGTCTGCAAATCGTCCGTGAATGAAAAAATATTTGTCCTCGCCGCTCAGTGAAATGCCTTTGTTCAGCATATCATCATACTCAGCCGATTTATCAAATAATTCCTCCATTCAAATTATTTTTTGGAGTTCAGGTAAGTCACACGTTCCTTAACCAAATTCATCACTTTGTTTGCAATAAACGTGAGCAGAATGATAGTTCCGGTTACATAAAAGAAAATCATGGTTATGTAGTGGGACCAATGTTCATCAGTATGCGCCGTGCGTATGCGTAACCAAACACTTTTAAATATCAATGCTGTGCCAATTATGAAACAAAGAATACCAAGAAAGATTGCAAACGGATGTTCGAACATATAATAAACCAGGGTTTTCTTTCGCACCTTGTTCGATTGCAAAGTTGAGTACACTACATTCCTTGAAAGGCTTGACATGCTTAGCAGCAATACTCCCATAATTCCTAATACGTCTGCAACAAGGAAACGGTAAATCATCCAGTCTTCGAGATAAAAGTGGCGCAAATAAAATATGATTGGGGTCGACATGATTGCAAAGGCACATAAAATAAAAAATGCCGCTGCCATATTATAAATTCTGAAAGGAACGTAGAGAAAAATATTTTCGAGTATAACCGCTAAAAACCGCTTGCCGTCTTTCCAAACACTTAGTTTTGATTCACCTTCCCGCTCGGAATATGGCATATCCTTTTCCATAATTTTCAGGCTGCCACCCAAAATTACGCGGGCACTCATCGCAGGTGTAAAGTTCAAACCATCCGGCAGCGGCATAATTTCATTCAGTGCAGTTCTTTTTATTACACGCATACCGCTTGCCGTATCGCGCACTTTTTGTTCAGCAACCAGGGAAAGTAGAATTGAAAAAAGTGTATTGCCGAATCTTCTTATCAAAGGCATTTCACTGTTCTTGTTCAGTCTTGAACCCAGCACCACATCGGCATTTTCATTGACAACCATGTTGCACAGATCAGCAAAAAATTTGGGTTCGCAGGTACCGTCGGCATCAATAAAACCAAGCAGATCAGCTTCCGGAACCAAATCCCATCCGGCTTTTATAGCCGCACCGTATCCACGGTTCTTTTCAAAAACAATTAGTCTGGTCTTATCACTTAATGAGGATGCTATTTTTACTGTGTTATCTGTTGAGCCATCACTTACTACTACAATATCAACCGAAGTTACATGCCCTTTTTCAATGATGTGTTGCTTAGCCTCATGGGTCCGCATTACAATGCTTTCAATGCTTTGTTCTTCGTTCAGGGCAGGTATTACTACAAGTAGTTTCATTGGGTAAATATATTCCCGGGCGGCATTATCCGCACAAGAATAGGCAAATGTAACATCTAAATTAAAACTTCAATGCTAAATTACTCACCATTGAGTTTAACACTCCAGGTAATTTTAGAGCCTGCCTTCAACATAGTTGCAGCAACCGAGCAATATTTCCCCATGGATAATTCACAAGCCCGCTTGGCTTTTTCAGGTTCTATTTTCCCTTTCAGGAAATATTTAATGCGCACATTTTGCCATAAGGATGGCTCTTTTCCCGGTTCCCGCTCCCCATCAATTTCTATTTTGAAATCGTCTACCTGCTGACGTTGTTTTTTCAGAATGGTAACAATATCAATGGCACTGCATCCCCCAATTCCCATAAGCAGCATTTGCATTGGCCGAACACCAAAGTTATTTCCGCCTGTTTCTTCGCTGGTATCCATAGGCACAGTGTGCCCGAATGCATCCTTAGCTTCAAATCCAAAATCACCTTTAACACGTTCGAGTAAAATTTTTGCCATAGATATTATTTTGCTACAAATCTACATACGAGCCGGTTGAGTTTTTTGTTTCGGACAAACCAATTATCAACGAATTATTGACATTGGGAAAAGTACCTTATGGAATAACGAAAAATTTTCTTTCTTTTGCATTACAATGAGTACAATCACACCAGATCACCATAGAAAATTATTTCTGCTCGATGCCATGGCATTGGTTTATAGAGCCTATTTTGCGTTCAGCAGCAATCCGCGCGTTACTTCAAAAGGCATGAACACCAACGCTATGTTTGGGTTCACAAATACGCTGCTAGAACTTTTTCAAAAAGAGAAACCGACCCATATCGCCATTGTGTTTGATACCCATGCACCAACTGTTCGTCATGAGATGGATGCCAACTACAAAGCACAGCGAGCTGAAACTCCGGAAGATATTATTAAGGCTGTACCTTACATTATTCGTATTGCGGAGGCTTTTGGAATTCCAGTGCTGATGAAAGATGGATATGAAGCCGATGACATTATTGGCACACTCTCGAAACATGCTGAGAAAGATGGGTTTGAAGTTTACATGATGACCTCCGATAAAGATTACGGGCAGTTGGTAACTGATCATGTTTTTATTTACAAGCCGTCTAACAAAGGCAACCCACCGGAGATACTTGGCATTAAAGAAATTTGCGCCAAATGGCAAATTGAAAATGTTAACCAGCTTATAGATATTTTAGGTTTGATGGGCGATGCAGTGGATAATATTCCCGGTATACCCGGCGTGGGTGAAAAGACAGCTATTCAACTTATAAAAGATTTCGGCAGCATTGAAAATCTGCTGAAGAATACCGATAAACTAAAAGGAAAGCTGAAAGAGAAAGTAGAAACAAACGGCCATATGGCTACTCAATCCAAACAACTTGCAACCATTATTTGCGATGTGGATCTGCCATTCAGTTTGGAAGATATGAAACGCAGCGCACCCAACAAACAAGCCTTGATGGATGTGTTGAATGAACTGGAATTTAAGACTATTGCAGTAAGAATACTCAAGGATTATTTTCCGGGTGAAACCATGCCTGTGCAAGAAACTTTAGTACAGTCAAAAGAAACAACTGAAAGTTCCGATTTATTTTCAGAACCAGAAACCAAACATCATTCACCTAAAATTCCAACCAATTACGAAGAGGTTACGACGATAGATAGTTTTATTGAAACCTTGGATAAAGCCGATAGAATTGGGTATTACATGGCAATGAATGGAGGAGCTTGCAATGGAATTGGATTCAGTACAAAAGCCGGAGATGCCCACTATATATCACTTTCAGAGCATTCAGAAAAGAAACTGGAACAGCTGAAAGAAGTTTTAGAAAAGAAAAGCATTAAGAAAACCGGATACGATATTAAGCAAAACTTAAATTATTTAAGTCAGCATAAAATAACTATTGAAGGAGAATTGTTTGATGTAATGATTGCGCAATTCCTCATCAGGCCTGAGTCTCCGCATTACCTGCCGGATATTGTTCACAATACATTGGGCCACCAAATACCGGAATTTGGTTCGGAAAGTAGAAAAACTTTGAAGGAGCAATTGAGTATGGATATGGTATCGCATGAGCAGATTATGCAGGTTTGTTGCGAGCGTGCCGATATGCTGTTCCGGTTGTATGATGCCATGTCTCCTAAACTGGATGAGATCTCTGTGAGGAAACTTTTTGAAGAAGTAGAGATACCCTTGGAGAAAGTTTTGAGCGAAATGGAAGTGGAAGGAATTAAGGTTGATAAAGGAGCATTGAAAGAGATTTCCAATGAGCTTACTTCGGATATTGAAAAACTGAAAACCGATATCTGGAAACTGGCGGAACATGAATTTAATATTGATTCACCGAGACAAGTTGGAGAAATATTATTTGATAAACTGAAAATATCCGACAAAGCTAAGAAGACCAAAACTGGCCAGTACTCAACAGGTGAGGAGGTATTGACAGAACTTACCGGAGCCCACCCAATCGTTGATAAAATTTTGGATTACCGCGAATTGCAAAAACTGAAAAACACCTATGTTGATGCACTTCCATTAATGGTTGATCATAAAACAGGAAGGATACACACTACATTCAATATGGTGGTTGCTGTGACAGGGAGATTGAGTTCTGATAATCCGAATTTGCAAAACATTCCAATACGTACTGAACGTGGCCGTGAAATTAGAAAAGCATTTGTTCCTGCGAATGATTCTATGTTGCTACTCTCAGCGGATTACTCACAAATTGAATTACGAATTATCGCATCACTAAGTGGGGATACAGCCATGATAGAGGCTTTTCAAAAGAATTTGGATATTCATGCGGCAACCGCTGCCAGGATTTATAATGTAGAGCTTGATGCTGTGACATCGGAAATGCGCCGCAATGCTAAGACTGTGAACTTCGGAATTATTTATGGTATCTCTGGTTTCGGTTTATCCCAAAGGCTTGGTATAGCAAGGAAAGAAGCGAGCGATATCATCTCTCAATATTTTACGCAATATCCTGGCATTAAAAAATACATGGACGACAGCATTGAGAATGCCCGCAAGAAAGGCTATGTGGAAACCATGCTTGGCCGCAGACGCTATCTTCCGGATATTAATTCACGCAATTATGCTGTACGCGGATTTGCCGAGCGTAACGCTATTAATGCACCCATACAAGGCTCCGCAGCCGACATGATTAAAGTTGCTATGATTCATATTCATGATGCAATGAAACAGGAGAAACTCCGCTCCAAAATGATTTTGCAAGTACATGATGAATTGGTTTTTGATGTTCATTCCGAGGAATTGGAAACCCTGAAACCCTTGGTGGCTAATAAAATGAAACATGCCCTTAAACTTGAAGTGCCCATTGAAGTGAATATGGGTGTTGGTAAAAACTGGTTGGAGGCGCATTAATCCTTACTATAATTTATGAGATTGCTTCGCAGGGCCTCGCAATGAAGGACAGAGCGTTAATACGTCATTGCGAGGAACGAAGCAATCTCACACAATTTCTTCAGATACTGGTATTATAAATACTATTTTCCAATTTTCCAAGTTATTGCCTTTACTAACATACCAATCCGCCTATGAAAAAAATTACACTGCTATTCTTTGCTTTTATTTTATCCGCAATCTGCGATAAAACATTTTCTCAGACGATCTCCTATTTCCAGACTGGTGAAGAATTTTCGGGTCCATTCAAAAGTTGGAAAAATGTAAAAACTGATTTTGGTGCCAAAGGCGATGGCATCACCAACGATGCACCTGCAATTAATGCGGCACTTCAGGCATTGCGTAATTCATCGGCAGATACATTTAATGTTCTTTACTTCCCAGCAGGAACATATATTATTAATGACTCCTTATATAATCCAGGTGGTGATTACGCCGATATGGCAATAATAGGTGAAGACCCTGCCACCACTATCATTTCATGGAAAGGCCCATCGCTTAGTACTCCCGGGTATTCGGCATGTGCCATGTTTAACCTGAATGGTTGGTACCTGCGTATAAGCCGTTTAACATTTGAAGGAAATAATAATGCCTACAGGGGAGTATTTAAAACCGGAACCTTCTCGACTCACTGCGAATTCAGTGATATGGTGTTTAAAGATTTTAATAAAGGTATTGGGTTAGATTTCAGTGCACCGTCTAAAGGGCAAGCAGAAGATGCTATTGTGAGATGCAGTTTTATTAACTGCTCCAGTGGTATAGCAAGTTGCAACTGGAACAGTTTGGACCAGTGGGTGTGGTGGTGTTCATTTCAGGACTGCAACATTGGCGTTGAGCAATGCATTGGTTATTGCCAGATTTATGGCAATGTATTCTTGCGTTCCAAGTTATTTGACATTAGTTCTTCCCCATATAAAAGTGTCATCTCAAATAATACATCCATAAACTCAAAATGTTTTTTCAATGGATATGAAGCTTTTCTAAGAGGCAACAAAATTTATAGCAATGTTGATTCATTTTATACCGGAGGCGGAAGCAGCACTGTAATGCTTGATAATGTTATCCGTGCAACACATGATTCTCTTTCTCCTGTGAGAACAGGCAGTTGGAATATGTTTGCCGGAAACACTGTTTCAAAAATTAATTCCAAATGGACTGACTGGCCAATTCAGCCACCCTACGATAGCTGGGACCATGGATTTGGAAGTTCCTTCAATGTAAATAAACAAATTGAAAAAGCCATTGATGGGAATGCTGCCACAAGTTTTACAACACAAGTTATGCCATACGGTATTAAATGGAACTGCCCGCACAATACAACCAGAACTGCCGCCAAATATACCATCTCTGCTCCTGTTAGTTCCGGTGGAGATTCTCCGTTGAATTTTCAATTACTCGGTTCCAATAATTGGGGATATACCTGGGATACGTTAGACATTCAAACAAGTCAAGCATTTACAGGTGGCGGAAATCCAATTACATACAACATAAAGACTCCAGGAGCATATAGCATGTATGAGTTACAGGCATTACCCAACCAATATCCATGGATCGCTGCTGACCATCAGGGTGGACGCGCTATTGACAATACAACCGCACAAAGCGGAACCTACTCTGAAAAGATGACGCTCTCTGCGTTTCCACGATACGTTTACCAAAATATAAAAGTCAATCACGATAGCATTTACAATGTTTCCGGTTGGATGAAAAGCAATACCATTTCAACAGATGCTTACATTCTTGTTTTGTGGTATAACACAACTAACCCAATAGCCCCAATCGCAACTCCTATGGGATATATAAAGTCCGATACGGTTGGAATAGTTACTGGCACAACCGGGTGGACACTTTATTCAAAGACACTAACAGCCCCTTCAAATGCGTTGAGCGCACAATTATTTCTAATGGATAAGTATGTGCCTACAAGTTCTGGAACGGCGTGGTTTGATAATTTTTCATTTGTAGAAACAGCCAATCTTGCAAAAAATCTTGCAGGAAATCCAAGTTTTGAAAACGGTGGAGTTAATACATACGAGCAATGGTGGGAAGTGAATGAACTTACTTTACTTGATGGTGCAAGCAATGATATTACCAAAGATCCTGCAGGTTTAGTAACTGCAGCCGATGAATCATGGGGACAGCATTATCCGCTTGATAATGCGGTGGTAGATACCTCCGCCATTCCATATCCGACAACTCTTCCGCTTCCGGGAACGCCACAAAATATGGGCCGGAAAATATTTGAAGTGAAAAAAAATACCGGAAATGATGCAGCAGAAATACAAAGCAAAATTGATTCTGCTGCCATGATGCCACTGGGAAGCAAGCCTGTGGTTCATATTCCATTCGGGTTTTTTAAAATCGGCACAACCCTTACTGTGCCTGCCAATGCTGATATGCAAATAACAGGTGACGGATTAGGAACAGGCACCAATGCCACAACAAGCTTGTTATGGACTGGAAATAACACGGGCCCTTTAATGCTATGTATGGGACCAAGCCGTGTTACTATAAAAGATTTATTACTGAATGCTAATTATAGTTCGAATGTAGGTCCGGAGGCATTAGTTGTTGAGGATGCCGATCAGGTCGGTGGCCGGATTTTCGGTGACCAGTTTAATGCCGGAGGTCCGCAATGGACACAGCCTTGCGATATCGGTCTTTGGCTTAATCAAATTGAAAACAGCGACGTAACCATGATGTGTTTTTATCCGGGCTATGGTAATACCGCTATGGTGGAGGCTACCGGAGGACCTGTTTTAAATGGCGGCGGAAATACCGATGGGCAAATATCATTGCTTGCCGGTGCAACTGGCGATAGCCAGAATTTATTTAATGTTACAGATGGCGGAAGAATTGATGCCGAAGGTATGTGGAATGAAGGTGATTACGCCCGTACAAGTGGTTTACTAAACTTGAGTAATACTTTCGGAAAGGTATCTGTAACGTGCATGTCGTGGAACTTGACTTCGGCTATGCCTATGGTAAATACAAATAACTATAGTGGAACCCTTACTTTAATGATGAATCACTTTAACAATGTTCCTCAAATGTATATGCCGCTTATAGGAAGTGGTACAAACTTTAATGTATTATCAGCATACAATGACTGGGGTACTAATAACACTAAAGGTGCCACAACCGATTCTACATGGCAGGATATGACCTCACCCAACGCCAATGCAGATTTTATCGGCAATACAGGCACAGGTGGTCAAACCTTGGATGTTGTTACGAGCAAAGTGCACAATGTACTGCCTGATTCAAATTCTATTTTGAATGAACTTTCTCAATTGCGTGCTGTACGTATTAATCCTCCAATGGATCTCTTATCGACTCTAACCGATGTTAAACTTTTCAGAGTAGCGGCATGGGGAACTTCAGGACACGTAGCCGCAGAGTTTAACAGGGTAGGATATACAACTGAGGTTAATACTGTATCTCAAAAAACATCAGGTTCTGTTTCCCTATATCCAACATTGGTGCAACAATCGTATACAGTAAGCTTTACTCAACAGCAAAGCGGATTGGCAACATTTACTGTGTTTGATATTTTCGGCAGAAAGATCTCTGAGAAAACAATAGATGAGTATGTCGGCAATCATAAAGAGTTTTTCTCTGTGAGCGGATTAAATGCAGGAACTTATTTCATGCAGTTTAAATCGGGTAATGTAGTTGACACGAAAAAGTTTGTGGTGTTGGGTAATTAGCATTAGCAGTCTTTCTACCTGAAACTATCCGAATATTTTTTCATGCACCAGATAATATTACTAACTTCGTTGTAATATATAATTCGATTTGCCATGAGAAAAATAGTACTGTTACTTCCATTATTTGTTTTACTTGCACTTGGTAATACCCTATTTGCCCAAACAATAATTACTGCTGCCGGCAACGGAATTGCCGGTTACAGTGGCGATGGAGGGCCTGCAACAGCAGCTGAAGTAAATTTTTTAAGCAATTGCCGGCCGGATAATTTCGGTAATTTTTACATTGCTGACCTGATAAATTACAGGATTAGAATAGTAAACTCCGTTGGAATAATAAATACGTTTGCCGGAATTGGCGTTGGCGGTTTTTCGGGCGACGGAGGGCTTGCAAGTGCTGCTGAAGTTTCTACTACCTGGGATGTGCTTGCCGATACTTCTCACAATGTTTATATTGATGATCAGGGTAACGGCAGGATAAGACTGGTAAATTCATCGGGTATCATTTCAACTTTTGCAGGCGGCGGATTTTCGATGGCAGAAGGCGTGCCTGCAACAACGGCTTCACTAAGCAGTCCCCTGGGATTAGCTTTTGACACCTCAGGCAACTTATATATTACTGACCAGGGGAATAACCGAATAAGGATGGTAAATATGACAACTCGGCTTATTACTACCATTGCAGGAAATGGTGTTACGGGATATAGCGGAGATGGTGGACCAGCGACTGCTGCAGAATTAAACCACCCATACGGAATTGATATTGACAGAAAAGGTAATTTATATATAGCCGAAGATGGCAACAATACCATTCGAAAAGTTTCGGCCTCAACAGGAATAATAACAACCATTGCCGGGAATGGTGTAGCTGGTTTTACAGGTGATGGAGGACCTGCTTCCGCATCGGAATTGAACCAACCTTACTGGGTTGCTGTAGATGATTCGGCAGATGTATATATTGCAGATGTGGTGAATCAGCGAATCAGAATGATTACTAATTCAGGGATAATTAATACCGTTGTAGGAAATGGAGCTCCGGGATTTTCAGGAGACGGAGGGCCAGCCACGTCTGCTGAATTATATTCCCCCGAAATGGTATCATTAGATAAAGCAGGTAATATTTATATTGGTGATGTAGGAAACCAACGATGCAGAAAAGTTATTCCGGTTACAACTGAAGTTAATTCCTTTGCACAAAAAACATCGGGTTCAGTTTCACTCTACCCAACTTTCGTTCAACAGTCATATACCATTAGTTTCAATCAACCTCAAAATGGGTTGGCAACATTTATAGTGTTTGATATTTTCGGAAGAAAGATCTCTGAGAAAACCATTGATGAATACACCGGCAATCATAAAGAAATCTTTTCTGTTACCGGATTAAGTGCGGGTACCTATTACATGCAATTTAAATCGGGCAATGTTGTAGAGACGAAAAAGTTTGTAGTGCTGGGGAACTAGCATATGTGCCCAATTAGATTGTCATTCTGAACGAAGTGAAGAACCCCAAAGGGCTCGTGAATTCCTTATAGAATAAAAGATACATGAACAATCTGTGTTGAAAACAGATCCTTCGTTCCTCAGGATGACAAAGTCATTTAACTTATAGTAATTTCCCTACATTTGTCCTTATGAACAAGCCATTTGTAAAAGGAGATAAAAAGGTAGTTAATGCCTGGGCTATTTATGACTGGGCCAATTCGGTATATCATCTTGTTATCACCTCTACCCTTTTTCCTATTTATTATAGTGCAACTACACGCTGGATAGCCGGTCCACCAATGAAAGCATCAGGTGGCCCAAACGTGGTAAATTTTCTCGGGTTAAGTGTTCTACCAGATGCTCTTTATACTTATGCTCTTTCCTTTGCTTTTCTCGTAATTGCTGCTCTTGCTCCCCTCCTATCGGGCATTGCAGATTATAGCGGGAACAAAAAAATATTCATGAAATTTTTCTGCTACATGGGTGCCAGTGCATGCAGTTTATTATTCTTTTTTGATTTTTCCAATTTGTGGCTTGGGATAACAATGGTTATTTTTGCATGTATAGGTTATGCCGGAAGTATTGTGTTTTATAATGCTTATCTCCCCGAAATTGTTGAACATAAGGACCAGGATAAACTAAGTGCAAAAGGATTTTCGTACGGATATATCGGCAGTGCATTATTGCTCATCATAAATCTCGCAATGATAACATTCCCAAGCTGGACAGGGCTTAAAGGCGATGCAGCTACAACCATGGCAACACGATTTTCTTTCTTAACAGTAGGCTTATGGTGGGTAGGATTTGCACAAATAACCTTCCGAAGATTGCCTACAAACCCAATGGGAGAGGTAAAGAAAGGAGAACTGAAAAATATTTGGAAGGGATATCAGCAGTTATTAAAAGTGTGGAGATTACTTAAAACAACCAAAAGATTACGGAGATTTTTAATTGCATTTTTTATTTACAACACCGGGGTAAGAACCATTATGCTTGTAGCAAATCTTTTTGGTTCGGATACACTGCACCTGAAAGAAGAACAATTAATCCCTACGATATTAATCATACAATTTGTGGCGGTGATTGGTGCCTATATATTTTCGCATATTGCTAAATTAAAGAGCGATGTATTCATGCTTAAAATTGCAGTATTTATTTGGGTAGGTGTCTGCATTGGTGCTTACTTTACCTATACTGCAAAAGAATTTTATCTGCTTGCATTTTTTGTTGGCTTGGTAATGGGTGGAATTCAATCGCTATCGCGTTCTACCTATTCAAAAATGCTGCCCCCCACCGAAGACCATGCATCCTTTTTCAGCTTTTATGACGTGTGCGAAAACGTAGGTAGTGTACTTGGTTTATTCCTTTATGGGTGGGTATATGACTTCACCCATGATATGCGAAACTCTATCGGATTTTTACTCTTCCTGTTTGTGCTAGGGTTCATAATGCTGAACAGGATTCCGAAAAATAAGCTGGTGAATGCGTAATATGCATTTTTCAGGCATTTAAGAATGCTTCTGCGTCATTGCGAGGCTTTGCGAAGCAATCTCTTTAATATGTAAATTCCTATTGGTGTGAGATTGCTTCGCAAAGCCTCGCAATGACGAACGATGACATTCACCAAATTGTTTGCGATGCTGAAACAAGTTCAGCATGACCGTCGACTCTCCCCAATGTCTACTTAGAGAATCCTTCCTCTTGCCATAAATAGCTTCGGGTTTTCAAATTGTAATACGCAATTTTATCATTCATACTAACCTTTAAAAGGCCATTCTGCATATGTTTTACATCTGTCCAGATACATTGAACAATATAGTTACCCGTCTTATCAATCAATCCGTATTTCTTATCGATAGAAACCAAAGCAAGGCCATTTTTAAAATCGTTTGCCTGATTGAATTGTGGAGAGACTACAACAGTACCATCCATATCAATAAACCCGAACAAACCGCCTGATTTCACTCGTGCCAGGCTATCGGAAAACGGATATGCAAGTTCATATTTGCCCGGAACAGCCATCTTCCCATTTTCATTGATGTAGCCCCATTTTTTATTTTGTAAAACGGGTGCATACCCTTGGGTGAAATAAAGTGCATCATCGTATTTTGCAGGAATAACAAGCTTTCCGGTGGTATCAATAAATCCACGCTTTTTATGCAATTGCACTTTTGCATATCCGTTGTGGAAACTTCCTTCGGTCAAAAGGTCGGGTGTAAAATCAAATTTAACCGGGATAACAATATTGCCTTTGCGATCGCAATAACCAAATTTAAGTCCCTGCACCAGCATAGCATATCCTCCTGAAAAATCACCGATGTTATCGTAGTTGAATTGCCTTACCACATTGCCTTGTAAGTCAATCAGGCCAAACATTCCGTTTGCTTTTACTTTGGCAATGCTGTCTCTGAACCGGTCGGCCCATTCGTAATTAAAGGGTATAACAAAATCACCCTTGAGATTGATAAAACCATATTTATTATCCTTGTTCTCCACACTTGCCAAACCTTCAGAAAAGTCAAGCGCATCAAGGTATTTGGCAGGAATAATTTCATCTCCCAGAAGGTTTATATATCCGAACATGTTATTCTTTTCCACCTCTGCATTGCCCTCTGAAAACTCCAGTATTTCCTGGTATTCGAACGGAACCATAACCTGCCCTATGGTTGAAATAATACCATACAATCCGCCTTTTTTAACAATAGAAAGTGTTTTGTAAAAGTGGTCAGCTTCCTCGTATGCACAAGGTATTACCATCTCCCCTCTTTTATTTATAAAACCTATTTTATCATTCATGGCAACTGCTGCCAGTCCGTCAAAAAAGGCTGAGTCGGCCCACTCGTATCTATAAGGAATCCGGAGGTTTCCGGCACTGTCAATATATCCCCATTTGTCGCCATGTTTGGCTGGATAAAACACAGTTCTTGAAAGTATCATATCCGAATCAGCATGTTGCAAAAAAGGATAATCCGGATAGGTATTCTGAAACTTCAATATGGTTTCAGCTTTGCCATCCATGGTATAGAGGTTATACATCTTCCTCCAGGCATCCGCAACATTGCGGTTTTTAGGGTACTGCTTAACAAATGCATGGTACTCCCCCACCATTTGGCGCAAAGTTGAAAGACTGTACACCGAATCTTCCGATGCGCCCTCATAAGGGCTTCCGGGATAATCTTTAATAAATTCCATGTAGTCTTTAACTGTATGTCCTGCGGTAAGCGTTTTAAAGAGCAGTATTTCATATCTTTTCTTTGCCTCATCATACTCCAATGCTTTTGGATAGGTTTCCATAAACGTGTTGTACGATTGATAGGTATTGTCTTTGCTGGCAAGTTGAAAAGCCAACAGATCACGCAGATTTATGGCTTCGGTTACCCTTCTGGCAGTTGTGTAATAATCGATAAAGTGATTGTATCCAACAATGGTATTGCGCACCGTAGATAGCACATACGCTTTATATTCTATACTATCCTGCAAGGTCATAAGGCTAATGGAGTCAACACCGAATTCTTTCCAATTTAATTTTTGTTTTGGGGTTGCATTCGGAAAAGCCTTGCGGGACTTAAGAATATAGGTATACGCAGTATCGAGATTATAAAAGTGGTTATCACTGCGCGAAGCCAATACACTAAGCCCATAGGTGGCAGGAACATAGTCGCTTTTACTTTTCAAACACTTAGTAAATAGTTCCTTCGCCTTAAAATAATCGTAGACCGATAATGCCTTAAATGCGTTTTTAATTCCACCTGCCTGCAATAAACCGGGGAAAAGAATTGATGCCAGAATAAAAAGTCTTACGGCTTTTTTCATGGTGCAAAGTTAATTTACTCTTCAAATATACACCGCCTAAAAATTATTTCCTCACAAGTCAATAGACATCTTTCCTAAATAAGTGTTTATTTTTAAAGTTTACTAATCTGGCAACAACATTCCAGGCCAGACCATAATTCTTGTGTTTACCTCTGTAGATGTGTTTAACAATGCGGAATATTTTGCATTCACGAATGATGTTT
>CAIPDV010000110.1 GCA_903863935.1 uncultured Bacteroidota bacterium | reverse complement strand
ACACTATCTGTTAAAATAAAACTACCTCTAACAGCAACTACAGAAGATGGCTCTGGAATTATAGGCAATTTACTTCCACCTCCTGCCAGAAGCGTATTACCAAAACTAACAACCCCAATAAGTAACAAATAAAATCTTTTCATATTCATTTTTCAAATTGTGCGCATGATTGTAAACACACTTTATTTGTCAAATGTAGGATGTTTAATGAATGTAGTAAGTAGTTGAAACTTCTTAGTTAACGGAATATAGGGAAGAATTGATTAATTCACCTTTATTGCATTTGTGTTAAGCCTGTATCCTTTTCCATGGATATTTATGATTTCAACGGAGGAGTCTTCTTTCAGATATTTTCTTATTTTGGTTATGTAAACATCCATACTTCTGCCATTAAAATAGTCGTCGGAACCCCAAATTTTTTTAAGCGCAATATCTCTTGGTAAAAGGTTATTTTTATACTGGCATAGTAACTTCAGTAAATCGGTTTCACGTGAAGATAATTGCCGTAAATTGTTCGGGCCGGTCAAAAGTTGAAGGTTTGAGTCCAGCGTATATTTTCCGAAAATGAATTTAGTAACATTAGAAGGGGCAATTGCAGTGCCATTGGAACGTTTTAAAACTGCGTTAAGTTTAAAGATCAATAATTCAGAATCAAATGGCTTGATAAGATAATCATCCGCACCGCATTTATAGGCTGCAAGCATATCTTCACGTAAAGATTTAGCTGTAAGAAACAGAAGTGGCATGTCGGGGTTGGTCCGCTTAATTTCTTCTGCAAGCTGATATCCGTTCATTTCAGGCATCATAACATCCAAAAGGCATATATCGTAATCATTCTTGTTAAAGCCTTTAAATGCTTCAATTCCATTATTGAACCAATACACTTCAAAATTATTTAATTCTAAATAATTTTTAAGCAGCTCTCCAAAACTGCTGTCATCTTCAGCAAGTAAGATCTTTCGTTTTATTTCATTCATAGGATAACGGTATTTCTATCATTATAATAGTGATTTTTCCTTGTTCCGATTCAGCTTTAATGGTGCCATTATGCATTTGAACCACCTTTTTAACAAAGCTCAAGCCAAGTCCGAAACCCTGGATATTCGATTGTTTGTAATAGTCGGAGCGGTAAAATTTTTCAAAAACATGAGGAAGCCCCTCTTTACTGATGCCTATACCGTTATCAGAAAAATAGATCAGCAAATTGCCGCCGGCACTCAATTCGCATTGAATTGTAATAACCGGTTCCTGATTGGAAAATTTAATTGAATTATCCAATAAATTACAAAATACTTTTTGCCAGAGTGCTTCGTTCCCCTTTATTATAAATGTATTCCTGGCAAAATTAGTTTCCACCTTAACGTTTTTATTTGCCAGGAGTAATTTGCATTCTTCCATTGATTTTTTTATTGTTTCAACCATATTAAAGGGGACAAACTTCACTACAGGGGCCTCGTCTACCATTGCATTTAATAAAACTGAACTCATATCTTTATTTAATCTTGAACTTTGTTCCTTTATTGTATGTGCAACTTTTGTAATTTGTTCTGTAGACATTTTATCAGCTTTCTCAACTAACATATCTGCCCCAAGGGATATTCCGGCAAGCGGGGTTTTAATTTCATGCGACATGTGGTTGATAAAATCATTTTTCGATTCAAGAAGGTTTTTATGACGGATAAGCATTTTTATACTATAAATAAATAGTACAAGTAAAGATGTGATAAAAAGTAACGACAGCATAAATGCCCACCAAATGCCCGAATGTATTCGCATTAACTTGCCCGGAATATCTACAAACAAAAGTATTTTTCTGCCAAAAAGATCGTTCGGGTATAGGTTAACCTTATAACAACCTGTTGTATCATAAAATTCCGGGCTCTTATAAAGATAATCGCCATGTGCCTTCAGCAAAGCGAAATGAAACGAATCGGGCAAGTTATTCTGTGCGAACTGGCAGGTAATAAACATGGCAATATCTTCCGGTTTTGTTGATAATGAATCCGGGTTCCTTATTTGAATCATTTCCTGCACCAAGGTATCAATATCCTTCACTTTTTTATGTACGTATTGGGCTGCTGATAAGGTATCAGTAACATTCGCTGTTAGTGTAAGGTTCTGAGTAGTCGTATAATTATCGTTAACAATACGTACAATTGTTCTGCCGGGATTATTTAAAACACATATCTGATCTACAAGGTCAACCATCTCATTCTTTGCAATTGATGGGTATTTGCGGTGGATTTTTATCTTACGGTTACCAGCAAGCGGAATTTGAATAACGCTATCCATTTCTGCCTGGTTCTGCATAAATGTAAAATTCTCTTTTTGTTCATTTTGCTTTACGGCTCCCTGCAAAGCCCGGTAGGCGGCGGCATCAAATTGCTGGGTATCCAGTTGTAAAGATCTGCGTATCCACCATGCCTGTATGGCAATAATTCCAACAAGCATAATGCCGAACAGGGCTGTAATGATTATTATAGATCTACTTTTCATCTGGTACAAATCTATAGTATGTAGGCATAGCTTATATACCCTTTAACACTTCATTAACTCTTTTTAACCTCGCATTAACCAAAATAGCTTGTAAGGCAATGTAGTTTTGCGGCATAAAACTAAATAATATGAAAACAAATCTGTTAAAATTAAATCTTACTGTTGCGGTTCTGGGACTTGCAATGGGAGCAATCGCCCAAACAGGCAATCAGAACAAAACCCATATTAAAATTAACGAAATTATTAATGGTAAAGTAATAAATATTGATACAACCTTTACCGGCCTGTCAGAAACAGAAATTACAAAGCAATTAAGTGCAATGAATATTAATGCGATGCCTGAGGTGAATGATATTTCGGCAGATAATTTGTTGGCGGATGCCGGTGATGCAGGAACCCCAAATGTAAAAGCCCGGGTTATAATAATAAATAATGATGACAACAATTCTATTGAAAGCACTAACGCTTCTGACGTGAAAGGAGGATCTGGCTGCACTGTGGTTGTGGATAATGATGGTGATACTTTCACAACCACTGGCGACAGTGGCGTGAAGACCAAAATTATTGTGAAAAAGTATGTAGACGGAAAGAATACCGAAATGAATATTTATTGTAAAATAGTGAAGGTTGAGAATGTTTCGAATAAAATGGATAGTCCATTGAAAACGGATGTTGCTGCTAATAGCCGTCCATTTTCTGAATTGAAAGTATACCCAAATCCTGCAGAAGCGACACTAAATATATTATACAAGCAAGTTGGTTCCGCTCCAATGGTTATAACAATATACGATGCCAATGGTAAATCAGTGTATACTGAAACAGTTAATGATAAAGACGAACGCGTCAGCAAATCAATCTCATTAAGTTCACTGGGTGCGGGAATATATTTTGTTCAGCTTGCCCAGGGAAACCAAACAGAAGTGAAGAAAGTGGTGGTTAAATAAGGTTAATAAATGTTCGCCACGAATCGGCAGAGGGCAAGGAGGAATTGCTCTCTGCTTTCTTTTTTATTGAAGTCAGAAGCAGAATAGAAAAATACGCTCGCTTAAAAGTGCCGTTAAATGCCTATTTTTAGCATCCAATAAATTTAAAGGATGAGTAAAATAGTAGTTCTGGGAGCAGGAATGGTTGGCAGAACCATGGCGAACGATCTTGCAAAAATGCATGAAGTAACTTCGGTAGATGTAAGTGCTGCTTCTTTGAAGCAGCTTGCCGATAAAGGCATTAAAACAATTCAATTTGATTTAGGAAATGCCTCAGGAATAAAGAGCCTTATTGAAGGATATGATATAGTTCTTTCGGCTGTGCCGGGATATATGGGGTATAAAACACTACAGGCTATTATCGAAGCAGGTAAAAATGTTGTGGATATTTCCTTTTTCCCTGAAAATTCTCTTGAACTTGATGCCCTTGCAAAAAGTAAAAATGTGACTGCCATTGTAGATTGTGGTGTTGCACCAGGTATGGATAATATTATCCTTGGCAGGTATAATGAAAAGATGAAACTTACCGATTTCGAATGTCTGGTTGGAGGATTACCTAAAGTTAAAAAATGGCCCTTTTATTATAAAGCCCCATTTTCTCCGGTAGATGTAATTGAAGAATACACTCGCCCTGCACGCTATGTTGAAAATGGAAAAGTGGTTGTAAAAGAAGCGTTATCGGATATTGAGCATATAGAAATGGAAAATGTTGGTACGCTTGAATCTTTTAATTCGGATGGGTTAAGGTCAATCATATGTACGATGCCTCACATTCCAAATATGAAGGAAAAAACATTGAGATATCCCGGACATGTTGAAAAAATAAGGACATTAAGGGATTCCGGATTCTTTGCAAAAGAACCTGTTAATATGAATGGTAATGAAATTATTCCATTGGAATTCACATCACGTATATTATTTAATGAATGGAAATTGAAAGATGGAGAAGAAGAAATAACGGTTATGAGAATTACTCTTATTGGAACAGAAGGTTCGGTTAAGAAGAAAATAGTTTACAATTTGTACGATGAGTATAATGCAGAAAGTAAGGCTTCATCCATGTCTAGAACAACAGGATATACAGCTACAGCGGCCATAAATATGGTTCTTTCCGGATTTTTCGGTGAAAAGGGAGTTTTTCCTCCTGAGTTAGTTGGTAAGCACGAAAAATGTTTTGATTTTATTTTAAACTATCTTAAAGAAAGAGGGGTTGTTTATCGAAAGGTTGAAACAATAGTAAACCCCTGATTGGTTTCTTCAATGATAGCTTAATTGGAAATAATGACTCGCAGTAGTAGAAAATATTCAAATTATCTGGTTGCTGTAATTGTTCTTATTTTTTCTGTTTCGTGTAAACACAATACAATAAAACCTGACCGTGCCTTTTATTACTGGCGCAATGGTTTTAGCTTATCCAATAAAGATGTAGCGTATTTAAAAGATGGAGGAGTTACCAAATTATACCTGCATTTTTTTGATGTAGGCTGGAATGCAGAGTATCAAAGGGTAATACCCGTAGACGAAATAAAAATTGATTCGAATGCTGACAATATGTTTCAGTATATTCCTGTAGTTTACATAGCTAATAAAGCATTGGAAGAAACAGCATTTGATAGTATTGATAAGCTCTCACGGCATATTAATGCGGAAATAAAGCACGTAGCAGAAGTACATAAGATAATCTACAAGGAATTGCAATTTGATTGTGACTGGACCGATGGTACTCAAAAGAAATATTTCAAAATTCTTTCATATTTTCACAAGGAATTAAAGAAATCGGGCATAATACTATCTTCAACTATACGCTTGCACCAGGTAAAGTATGCAGAAAAAACGGGTATTCCGCCAGTAGATAGGGGTATGTTGATGTTTTATAATATGGGCAAGATAAATGCTATTGCGGGATATAACTCAATCTATAATGAACGCGATGCGAATAACTATGCATCTTATGTGAAAACTTATGCGCTGCCTTTAGATGTGGCGTTGCCTGTGTTTGGTTGGGCAGTTTGCATACATGATGGAAAAGTAACAGGTTTAATTGAGAAAGCTGTAGATGCAGATTTTGCGGATACGGCTTTGTTTATGTCCGGAGGTAAAGGTATTTTTGTTTCGCGTAAAGCATTCTTTTTGCATGGCAGATACTTTATGAAAAGTGATTCAGTTAAGATGGAACGGATAAGTCCTGATATTTGTGAAGATGCTGCAGCGAATATCAATAAATATTTAACCAATGAAAAGCGTACTGTAAGTTTGTTCGATTACGATTCATTATACCTTTCAACCTATGAAAAAAAAGATTTGGAGAAGATCTTCGCTCTTTCCAATTAGCACACTGATAATTATAGCCGTAATAATAATGGGGTGTATGTTTGAGGATATTTTAAATTATCCAACCTCATTTTTTGCCCCCGAAATAACACATGGAAATAAATACAGGCTCTTCTACAGGTCGTATCATTTCCTTTATGCATCGCCTGATAATAATAAGTACGATGAGTTTAATTTCAAAGAGAGTTATATTTCCGATTTTAATACTATAAATATACGTGAATGGGGAACGTATTTTCAAAACCATGTTCTGGAAAATGATTTGAAGTATATACTTTACAAAGCAAGGTTAGGTGAAATAGATACGCTTATTTTCACAGTAAAAAAACCTGGTTACCCTATAAGCAATTCATTAAGTGATAATTCCATTTTAAAAGTATCCGACACCCGTTCTGCCCTCGACTTTTTATACTATGCTGGGTTTGCAAAACGTTGTGAAAAGTATGCAACATACCAACCGGACGATTGGTATTATGACAGAAATAAACCTGATACCAATGATCCAATAAATAAAAAGGACGAAATAACCCTTCTTTCAAATGGTGGGTTGAAACAGCTTACAAATGCAAAAAGTGATTTTGTAAAGCAGCGTTATGCTTTTCAGGTTTTAAGGTTATACTTTATGGCTGGCGAATATGATAAGTGTGTACAGTTTTATAATGCACAAAAAAGTATTATTGAATCGGTCTTAAATAGTATATGTTACCGGGCAAAGGGATATTTGGCCGGTGCATATTATAAAAGGAAGGATTTTGCAAATGCAAACTATTTATATTCCTTGATTTATGACCAATACGATACAATGAAAATATCAGCCTACTTCAGTTTTCATCCGCAAGAGGAAAATGATTGGAATCAAACACTGGCATTGGCTAAAACCTCTCGTGAGAAAGCAGCATTATGGCAGATGCTTGGTATTTATGATGACCCCTTACGAGCCATGAAAGAGATTTATACCCTCGATCCAAAATCTGATTTGCTTGACTTATTAGTTGTGCGCGCAGTAAATGAAGAGGAAGAAAAATTTATTTACCAACCTGGTGAATATGGGGATGGTTATATTGATAGTGCTTCAGTAATAAAATCAAAAGAAGTTAATAAGGAATTAGTCGATTTTCTGAGATCAGTTGCTGATAATGGAAATACTGCAAAACCATACCAATGGGATTTAGCGGCCGGTTATTTGAGTTGGGCCTCCGGTGATGATGCATTTGAAAAATACCTGGATAAAGCAAAAGCAGAAGCCCATGGAGATTCATTAGTTCAGGATCAGATCAGGCTTGTGCAATTAGTAGGCCTTGTAAATAGCGGCAAGGCGGGCGATAAAAAATTTGAAGAAAGTTTTTTGCCCGAAATTACATGGCTTAATGGAAATCATCCCAAAGATTTTCGTAGCCAGGCAGCCCAGGATTTTATTAAGGCTAATCTTACAAAAAAATATGCAGCTATAGGTGATACATTGAAAGCAGTCTGCCTCGCCGGAGAATTAAACAAACAAACCAAAGGATTCAGAAGACTCCTTGATAGATTGCTCGTGTTTATGAATAAACCCAATAAAACCGGTTTTGAAGAATACGCACTTGGTCAACTGCTATATGGAGAATCAGATATATTGGAAATAGAGGCTTTAAAACCATTCTATAACAAAGACTTCAAAGGGGCACTTGCTATACTAGGAGCTGATGCCGGGAATGGCCCCCAAGCTACCTATGCAGATCCTTTTGTAATTCATATTAACGATTGCCATGATTGTGATTTCCTCGATAAAAAGCAAAAAACATATACAAAAAGAAGTTTCATAGAAAGGATGATAGCCCTGGAAAATAAGGTTAAATCAGACCCTGCTCAGGTGGCTGACACATATTTCCTGTTGGCAAACGGGTGTTATAATATGACCTATTACGGAAACAGCAGGGTGCTGTATGAAACCAAACTTTCCAGAGTTAGTGATGACTTTTTTGAATTTCATGACAGGTCAGATTCATCAGAAGTTGATAATATGGAAGGTTATTTCAGTTGCAAAAAGGCTGAAGAATATTATCGCAAAGCTTTGGCTTCCTCTAAGGATGCTGAATTTAAAGCCAAGTGCTATTTTATGATAGTGAAATGCGAACAGAACGAAACCTATAACCAGGGAAATAGCAGCGGTGAGTTTTCAGTCCCTGAATATTATGATACACTTAAGTCAGAATATTCTTCTGCCAAATACTATCATGAAATAATTAACGAATGCGAATACTTCCGTGATTATTTGAAAAAATAATGCCCTTTTTTAGTCGATTCAAAAAGCTCCATTCATTCAAATTAACTGTAATTCTACAAAGCAGTTTGAGTTTAGGGCGGTCATTTAGGAAATTTTCCGAAATACAGGCATGACAAATCGTTTAAAATGCCTTTGCAAAATAAATATTCGGATTTTGTAGAAAGATGCCTTTTTCTGCTATAAATTTGCAGTGTTAAAATATTTCCTCTCCTTGGAAACTATGAATGGGCTCAATTTATTTTTTATCTATTCACCATATTACAATGGTTGCGGGCCAAACATGTAAACAATAACAACAATATTTCACGCTTATATGCTGAGTGTAAAACCTTCCACTATGCATACAAATAGATGTAACCCATTTCAATATTAACCGTTTAGCATCCTTTATCGAATAAAATTTACAAATGACCTCAGAACATTTTAAGAAAGTAACTGCCGCAGGTCTATTAGTAACTGTAGGCATTATTTTCGGCGATATTGGTACTTCCCCGCTGTATACCCTTCAAAATATTGTTAAGGATGGTGGCTCTTCATCACGTGAAGTGATAATGGGGGCAATCTCTTGTGTTTTCTGGACACTAACACTTCAAACCACCTTCAAATATGTACTGCTTACCTTGCAAGCAGATAACCATGGTGAAGGTGGTATTTTTTCACTTTATGCTTTGGTGAATAAATTGGGAAAAAGACTTTTCCTTCCTACTATAATTGGTGCAGGAACATTGCTTGCCGATGGCATTATTACGCCGCCTATAAGTGTTTCATCAGCTATTGAAGGATTAGGTAATGTACCGGGTTGGGGAAACGCTTTTATGCCGGGTAATCATCTAGTCATAGGTATTGTTCTTGGCATCATAGTCGCTTTGTTTCTTTTTCAACGTTTTGGAACAAAGATTGTAGGTGGTTCATTTGGCCCTATTATGGTTGTATGGTTTAGTACGATTGCTGTTTTAGGACTCCTTCAAATATTTAAATGTCCGCAAATTATAGCTTCATTAAACCCAATGTACGGCTGGAATTTACTTGCTAATCATCCCAAAGGGTTTTGGTTGTTAGGAGCTATATTTCTTTGTACAACAGGAGCCGAAGCATTATATTCGGATTTGGGTCATTGCGGCAGAAAAAATATTCAGGTAAGCTGGATATTCGTAAAAACAGCACTTGTACTAAATTATCTTGGGCAAGGGGCATGGATTCTTTTGCAAAATAAACCCAATATAGGCGATGTAAACCCATTTTTTGAGATTGTGCCAACATTCTTTCTGATACCTTGCGTGCTAATTGCTACAGCCGCAACAGTTATTGCTAGTCAGGCACTTATTAGTGGCTCTTACACACTTATAAGTGAAGCCATCTTATTGAATTTTTGGCCTAAGGTTACCGTTAAATATCCGACCAATATACGCGGACAGATTTATATCCCCAGCATTAATTGGATTCTTTGCCTTGGATGTGTTTTGGTAGTCCTCTATTTCCGCACTTCCGATAGCATGGCAGCAGCTTATGGATTCTCTATTACCGTAGCTATGCTTATGACCTCTATTCTTATGTTATATTTCCTTCGCTTTAGGAAGCACTATTCATGGTGGATCGTAATACCCATTATTATGGTATTCGGAACCGTAGAAACATCATTCTTTATTGCAAACGCTGCAAAACTGCTAAAAAGATTAATGTTCCTTGTGTTTGAAGGAGGCCTGATTTTCACCATGTATATTTGGTACAGGGCCAGAAAGATCAATAACCGTTTTTTGAATTTCGTAAGCATTCGGGAGCAAATCCCTTTATTGAAGGACTTAAGTGCTGACCAAACTATTGCAAAATTCTCATCCAACCTCATTTATATGAGTAAGGCAAATAATCCTGCCGAAATAGAACAGAAGATAATTTATTCAATTTTCAGCCGCCAGCCAAAAAGAGCAGACATTTATTGGTTTGTGCATATTGAACGTACAAGTGAACCATTCACCTTAGAATACAGTGTAGATGAAATGGAGGACGATAAAGTGATACGTGTTGAGTTTAGGCTAGGATTTAGGGTACAGGCTAGGGTAAATGTGCTTTTCCGGAAAGTTGTGGAAGAGATGGTAGCCAATAAAGAATTGAATATTACAAGCCGCTACCCTTCTCTTAAAAAGTATCATTTGGCATCCGATTTCCGCTTCGTTATCCTCGAAAAATTCTTATCTTTCGAGAATGAATTCAGCCTCAGGGAGAGCTTTATTTTGCGAAGCTATTTCTTCATTAAGCACCTTGCCCAGTCAGAAGCTAAAGCATTTGGTTTAGATACCAGTGAAACACGTGTTGAGAAAATACCGTTGATAGTAAATCCTGTATCAAATATTCAAATGCGGCGGGTTCCACCCAGAAACTCCAAGAGGTAATTTTCTTCTGAATTCTCCAATTGACTAAGCTGCATTGCAAATTGCCGTATTCTGTTTACATTTGTCCTTAATTACAATAAATTCAAAGGTTGTAATATAGCCGAATAGAACTGTAAGAACTTTATAAACCAATACCATGGGACGCGTATTTGAAAAACGAAAGTATGTAATGTTTGCCCGCTTTGCCAAGATGGCTAAGCAATTTACAAAGATCGGCAGAGATATTGCCATTGCCGTAAAAGCCGGAGGTCCGGATCCGGATTCGAATGCCCGCTTACGGATGTGTATTCAAAATGCACGTGCGGTAAACATGCCCAAAACAAATGTGGAAGCCGCCATTAAAAGAGCCTCAGATAAAGATATGGCCAATTATGAAGAGGTAATTTATGAGGGCTATGCTCCGCATGGGGTACCGGTTTTAGTTGAATGTACTTCCAATAATCCAACCCGCACTGTTGCCAATATCCGTATGTATTTTGACCGGGCAGAAGGGGCATTGGGCACTAAAGGCTCTGTAGCTTTTATGTTCGAAAGGAAAGCTTTATTTAAAATTTCTTCAGTAGGGCTTAATCATGAAGAAACCGAGTTTGAGCTGATAGATTTCGGCGCGGAAGAATTTACCTGGGATGATGAGCACAACGAATTAATAATTCAAACACCTTTTACCGATTTCGGCCACATGCAAAAGGCGTTGGAAGATAAAAAGATCGAGATCAAGGAAAGTTCGAAAACATTTATTCCTACCACGACCAAACATTTATCCGATGCAGAGGAAGCCGATCTGGTAGCTATGATTGATAAAATGGAAGAAGATGATGATGTTGTTGCAGTATATCACAACGCAAGGTAATTTTAATGACATCGGAACACTTTAAAAAGATAAGTGCTGCCGGAGTATTGCTGAGTATCGGCATTATATACGGTGATATCGGAACTTCCCCCCTTTATACTTTCCAGCCAATTATTAAAGATGGGGGAGGAATATCTAAGGAATTAGTGATGGGTGCTATTTCCTGCATCTTTTGGACGCTCACACTGCAAACTACATTCAAGTATATTATTATGACCTTGCAAGCCGATAACCATGGCGAAGGTGGTATCTTTTCATTGTATGCATTAGTTAGCAAAATAGACAAAAGGCTTTATTTGCCTGCAATTATTGGGGCGGGCACTCTTCTTGCAGACGGTATTATCACTCCGCCAATCAGTGTGGCCTCGGCAGTGGAAGGCTTGAATGGGGTGAAAGGATGGGAGACTACAATTGTACCCGGAAATAATTTAGTAATAGGAATTGTATTGGGTATTTTAATTGCTTTGTTTCTTTTTCAACGGATGGGAACTAAAATTGTAGGTGCTTCATTCGGGCCGATAATGTTGGTTTGGTTTATTATGATTGCTGTGCTCGGAATATTACAAATTGTACGTTATCCTCAAATTTTTGCCGCTTTAAATCCTGTTGTGGGATGGAACTTACTTACTCAACATCCTAAAGGATTCTGGTTATTGGGTTCCATTTTTCTATGTACAACGGGGGCTGAGGCACTTTATTCCGATTTGGGGCATTGTGGCAAGAAAAATATTCAGGCAAGTTGGATATTGGTTAAAACCGCTTTGGTATTAAGTTATCTGGGTCAGGGCGCATGGCTGCTTTTACAAAATAAAACGGATATCGGGGATGTAAATCCATTTTTTGCAATAGTTCCGTCAAATCTGCTTTTTCCGGTTGTTATAATAGCTACGGTTGCAACAATCATTGCCAGCCAGGCGCTTATCAGCGGATCTTACACACTCATAAGTGAGGCAATCACATTAAACTTTTGGCCCCGTGTTACGGTAAAATATCCTACTGATATTCGCGGCCAAATTTATATACCAAGCATTAATTGGATACTCTGCTTCGGTTGTATTTTGGTGGTATTCTATTTTCGAACATCAGAAAATATGTCGGCGGCTTACGGCTTCTCTATTACCATAGCTATGCTTATGACCACCATACTCATGTTCTATTTCCTCCGATTCAAAAAGCATTATTCCTGGTTCGTTGTGATACCAATTTTAATGGTTTTTGCAACGGTAGAATCATCCTTTTTTATTGCCAATGCTGCAAAACTTTTACATCGGTTAATGTTCCTCGTATTTGAGATTGGCTTGATTGGTACCATGTATATTTGGTACAGAGCCAGGAAAATAAATAACCGTTTTCTGCAGTTTGTCGACATAAGGGAACAAATTCCACAATTAAGGGACTTGAGTGCCGATAATTCGGTGCCGATGTATTGTTCCAATCTCATTTATCTGAGCAAGGCGAATAACCCCGCCCAGATTGAACAAAAGATAATTTATTCTATTTTCAGCCACCAACCTAAACGGGCTGATGTTTATTGGTTTGTGCATATTGAACGCACTGATGAGCCTTTTACGATGGAATATAGCGTGGATGAATTGGAAAACGGTAAAGTAATTCGTGTTGAATTTCGGTTGGGGTTTCGGGTGCAGGCCAAGGTGAATGTGCTTTTCCGCAAAGTGCTGGATGAAATGGTTGCAAATAAGGAAATGGATATAACAAGCCGGTATCCTTCACTGAAAAAATATCACCGCCCTTCCGATTTCAGGTATATTATTCTTGAAAAATTCCTGTCGTTTGAAAATGAATTCAGCCTGAGGGAGAGTTTTATTCTGCATGGATATTTTGCCCTGAAACATTTTGCTCAATCAGATGCAAAAGCATTCGGCTTAGACAGCAGTGAGAGCCTGATTGAAAAAATTCCGCTTATCATAAACCCTATCACAAATATTCAAATGAAGCGGATTGATCCAAGAGAGAGGAAGGCGTAAGTTTAATAATAAGCTGTATCTTGCCCCAATATTAATTTGAATTATTCATGGATACCCCGCACATTGCTAAGAAAGCTAACTACCCTGTAGAACTTCAACCCGGAAAATACTTATGGTGTTCCTGTGGATTAAGTAAAACACAGCCCTTTTGTGACGATTCTCATTTAGGAACCAAATTCGAACCTGTGGAATTTGAAATAACAGAAACTAAAATTGTGAAACTTTGCGGTTGCAAACTTTCCTCAAAAAAGCCTTTTTGCGACGGGTTTCACAAAACATTGATTGAGCCTACAAATCCTTAGAGGCTTCTTTCATTTTTTTGTGAATTTCGAATTTACCAGATTGTGAATCTTTAAGTGCTTTATTAATCCTTGATTTGAATTCATTTATTAAATTATCTGAATAAATCAGGCCGCATGCCTCTTCGAATGAGTTAAGTATGCAGTGGTAAAATGTTTCGGAACGCTTGTTATTCGTATTGAATGCCACAATACCGCATTCCACTCGATGCAACATTAGGTCAGCAAGTTCACGTTCATAAATGCTTATTTTCTTAAACTCCTTTATCAATTTGTTTGCATTGATATTCGTGCTGCGTTCTTTGGGATTGGGTAAAGAATAGGCGGCTGTAATTTTTTTCTTATATCGCTCCAACATTGGGTTTGTTTCATCCGTCAACTCGGCGGTATAGTACTCTTTTACATTTGTAAATTTATTGAACAGCGTCACAACTTCTCTGATAATATCTTCTTTATCTGATTTGGAAAGATGCTTCAATAAAGTTTTCTTGGTGATTTTGGCCACAATCAGATGAATATTTGATTTCTAAAATATAATCTACATTTTTGTAGAGCTAAGTCGTATTCCGTTTTCTTCAAGGGTTATCATCCGCGCCTTGTATAATGCACCAATCGCCTTTTTATAATTCTTTTTACTTATGCCGAAAATATCATAGATTGCCTCAGCGGGGCTTTTGTCTGATAAAGGAATGAATCCGTTCTCTTCTTTTAATTTGTCCAAAATCTTTTTTGAAATTTCATCTACCTTTTCATAGCCGGGTTTATCAAGTAGCAAATCAATTTTCAAATCTTCACGTATTTTTTTTATGTAGCCTTTTGTGTGTTCGCCCCTGTGCAATGTTCTGAATACATCGGTATCGAAGATAACACCTGTGTGAGTGTTGTTAATAATTGCTTTGTAACCGATATCTGTCTGCGTATAAATAATGAGGTCTACTTCCTGACCTTCCGTAAAATCCGGAGCGGTTTTATCCAGAAAATTTTCAACCTTGGCAGAGCCCATTAATCTTCCGCTTTGTTCGTCCAGAAAAATGTAAACAACATAAGAGTTTCCTTCTTCCATTTTCTGCTTTTGTTCCCGAAACGGAACAAACAGATCTTTCATTAATCCCCAGTAAAGAAATGCTCCAACACTGCTAACTGAAACTACTTCGAGCAAAGCAAAATCGCCAACCTGGGCAAAAGGTTTTTCAGTTGTGGCAATTATCCGGTCCTCCGAATCAAGGTAAATAAAGGCATCAATGGTGTCGCCAATTTTACAACCTTCAGGCACGTAACGCATGGGCATTAAAATTTCTCCTTGGTCGCCTCCGTCCAAATAAATGCCAAAGTCCAATTCCTTTAATACATTCAACTTATTCCATTTCCCAATCTCTGCCATTTCCCTTATTTCTAGTTCCTCAAAGATATGTATAAAGTGTCATTAATAAGGGTTAATATATACAGGCGTGAAATTCTGGAAATACCCCCGCCTTGCATGATGAAGCCTCATTGAAAAAAATAACTAATTTTGCGGTATAACAATGGAGTCGTAGCGGAATGTTAAATTCTGAAACGGATTCTATAATAAAAACCAAAACACATGAAATCAATCATTACCTGTATCTTAATTTTTTCAATTTCCCTGCTCAAAGCGCAATATAATGCAGCAACCCCCAATGCTGATCTTGAACATTGGACGCATTTTACCGCAAATGGTGGTTATGATGATCCGGACAGTATGCAATGTCTCAACCCCACCCTTATGCCTTTAGGGTATGTAAGTTGTATTAAAGATTCATTATATCCCCACGGTGGTAAGTACGATGCCCAATTAGTAACAGAAAATGTTTTTAGCATCCAGATAGCTCCCGCAGCTTTAACAACAGGCACCATAAACACAACCAATAAAACTATTAATGGTGGAATTCCTTATACATTGCGTCCCGACAGCATGATTGGATGGTATCATTATGTATCTGCAAGTGGAGATAATGGTGATTGTGAATTTTACTTATTCGGTGCTACTCATGCCGACACAATTGGGCAAGCATTCTTTAAAACCCCCACTACTACCGTTTCTACCTGGACCCGTTTTGCACTACCCATTAAATATAGCTCTTCGGCTATCCCAGATACTGCGCTTTGGATCTTTTCTTCCAGCTTAAGCAATACCAGTGCACAGACCGGAAGCCAGTTATTTATTGATGACTTAGGCCTGGTAATAGCTCCATCAGCGGTAAAAAATATAAATGATAATAGTAAAATAGATGTTTACCCTAATCCCACAAAGGGTCCTGTTTCTGTTTACAATACCTCCGGACTCACTTCATTGGAATTTTCGTTGTATGATGTAACAGGTCGTAAGGTTGAACAGCAAAAATTGGAAAATGTGACATCAACTATTAACATAACAGGACTGGGAGAAGGTGTTTATATCTATGTATTACAAGATGAAAAGGCCTCAGTTATAAAAACCGGTAAAATAATTAAGCAGAAATAAATTCGGCTTAACTATTCAAATTGGGTAACTTTTAATTGGATGATT
>CAIPDV010000109.1 GCA_903863935.1 uncultured Bacteroidota bacterium | reverse complement strand
TTAATATTGCTGTTGGCGAGAATTTTTCGGTGAACAGACTTTATACTGAAATTCAAAGCTTACTAGGGAGTGACCATAAAGCTACCTATCGCGAAACACGTAAAGGTGACATAAGAAATTCCTTAGCTGATATTTCTAAAGCGCAGGCACAAATAGGATATAACCCTCAGTTTTATTTTGGTAAGGGGTTGGCCATTACCGTTGATTACTTTAAGGAGTATTTTGGAAGAGATTGACAATGTGATAAAACAACCTTTACCTGTACATTGTGCCAACAACCCAGAAAATTTATCTTCGTACAAATTAATGTCGATTGTTTAACCGTCTGTTAAGTTTATTGCGTGGTGAAAAGGAGGAACCTGTTATCCGACTTGCAGATTATGGCCAAATGGCTGTTGATATCCACTCTCATTTAATTCCCGGTATCGATGATGGTGTAAAAACAATGGATGAATCAATTTTTCTTCTTAGGCATCTTGAAACACTAGGTTTTAAAAAGGTTATTACGTCACCTCATGTTATGGCTGATGGATACAACAACAGCCGCGAAACGATATTAAGCGGTAGGGATAAAGTGCGCGAAGCAATTAAACAAAACTCGATTAATATTGATTTTGACGCCACCGGCGAATACAATATTGATGATGCCATGTACGAACGCATAGAAAGAAAGGAGTTGCTGCCATTTGGAAAGAATTACGTGATGGTGGAAATGCCTTTTTTGGCCAAGCCACCAATTATGGGTGATATTGTCTACAAATTGCAGATTGCTGGCTATAAAGTGATTCTGGCACATCCGGAGCGATACTCCTACTTTCATGAGAATGACTTTAGCACTTATGAGTCATTAAAGGACCGAAACATTTTGTTTCAAATAAATATTGGCTCGCTATCAGGTATTTACGGAAAAGCAGCCAAATTTACTGCTGAGAGAATGATAGATGAAAACATGGTTGAGTTTGTTGGAACTGATATGCATGGAACGAAGCATCTTGAACTGCTTGATGCCTGTTTAGGATTAAAGTACCTGGACAGGATTTTAAATTACGATAAACTATTAAATAAAACCCTTTTATAGCATATGCCGTTTATTGAGACCGGATTTAAAGGATTGAAAATTTTTGAGCCACGTGTTTTTGCTGATAGCCGGGGGTACTTTTTCGAAAGCTACAACAAAAAATCTTTTGAAGAGGCGGGTATTAATGCCGATTTCGTTCAGGATAACGAATCGCGCTCTCAGCGTGGTGTTCTTCGTGGCTTGCATTATCAACTTGGCGAAATGGCACAGGCCAAATTAATTAGGGTGGTAGAAGGGGAGGTACTGGATGTTGTAGTAGATATTAGGGTAGGGTCGCCTACGTATGGCAAAAATTATGGTATTGTGGTTAGTGCCGAAAACAAACGGCAGTTGTTTATACCCCGTGGATTTGCACATGGTTTTTTGGTGCTAAGCGATACCTGTATCTTTCAATATAAATGCGACAATTATTATTCGAAAGAAAGCGAAGGGGGCATACATTATAATGATCCTGCGTTAAACATTAATTGGGGAGCTGATATAAGCAATGCCACTGTTTCAGATAAGGATTTGGTGCTCCCTCTCTTTAAAGATTGTGTAAACTCATTTGTGTTTGAATAATGGAAAAAATATTGATAACCGGAGCCTACGGGCAATTAGGAAGCGAAGTAAAGGACATTTCGCAGAGTTTTCCAACTGCAACTTTCACATATACTGACAGAGATGATTTGGATATTACCGATGTTGATGCGGTTGTGAGATTCATTGCAGAAGGGAAATTTACTACGCTTATTAATTGTGCAGCCTACACTGCGGTTGATAAGGCTGAATCAGAAAAAGAAGTTGCTCAGGCAATTAATGGAACTGCTGCCGGAATATTGGCAAAAGCTTGCAAGGATGCTAATGCAAAATTTGTCCATGTTTCAACCGATTTTGTTTTTGATGGCACAATAGCGAGGCCGTTGCTTGAAGACGATGCGGTAAATCCATTAAGTGTTTACGGATCTACAAAGTTGGACGGCGAGAAGCTGGTTTTAGCAAATAACCCCGATGCGCTGATTATTAGAACGTCGTGGGTGTATTCATCATTTGGAAATAATTTTGTAAAAACTGTCCTGCGCTTATGTAAAGAGCGCGAATCGTTAAATATTATTTTTGACCAGATTGGCACTCCAACCTATGCCAAAGACCTGGCTCGTGCAATTCTCGAAATTGCAACCGGTAAAGAATGGAAGTCCGGTTTGTATCATTATAGTAATGAGGGGGTGGCAAGTTGGTATGATTTTGCTATTGCTATACGCGATATTGCCGGGCTGAAAACCCCAATCTATCCTATAGAAACATCTCAATATCCCACGCCGGCAGTACGCCCTAAATATAGCGTGCTCAACAAAAAGAAATTTAAAGACACTTTTAAAATTAGTATTCCTTATTGGAGAGATAGCCTTGTTAACTGTATGCAAATAATTAAGTAGTTATGGAGTATAAAGGTTTTGATGTCGATTTTTTGATTGCGCTGGCTCAAAAAGCGGGCGATGCTATTATGGAAATATACTCACGCGAGTTTTCAGTAGAAACGAAAGATGATCGTTCGCCATTAACGGAGGCCGATAAAAAATCGAATGATGTAATACTGAAGGGGTTAAAAGAAAAATATCCTGATACTCCCTTCATTTCGGAAGAGACGAAGCTTACTCCATATTCTGAAAGGGAAAGCTGGAATACCTTTTGGCTAATTGACCCATTAGATGGCACCAAAGAGTTTATTAAGAAGAATGGTGAGTTTACGGTTAATATAGCGTTGATTGAAAATGGCGTGCCAATGATTGGTGTTGTGTATGTTCCCGCACAAGGAAAAACATATTATGGTGTTAGTGGCAAGGGTTCATTTAAACTTGAAGACCGCTATGCCAAGCCGGTGTTAATGGAAAATAAAGAACATTACGGCGATAAGCATAAGGTTATAGTTGTTGGAAGCCGTTCGCATATGGATGAGAATACAATGGCCTTTGTTGAGCAGCTTAAAGTAAGTGGCAAAGAGGTTGAGTTTAGCTCATCAGGTAGCTCCTTAAAATTTTGCCTGGTAGCGGAAGGTAAGGCTGATGTTTATCCACGGTTTGCACCAACAATGGAGTGGGATACCGGCGCTGCACACGGCGTTGTGTTGTATGCCGGCAAGAATGTTTTTGATAGAAACACCGGGCAACCGCTTAAATACAACAAAGAGAATTTGTTGAACCCATTTTTTATAGTGGAGTAATTTAATCTTATATAATGTTTGGGTCAATTCAGGTAGATATTCACAAG
>CAIPDV010000108.1 GCA_903863935.1 uncultured Bacteroidota bacterium | reverse complement strand
GTACTCGTTTTAACCCACTTATCCGCATAAATGCTTTTTCATCCTTGATCAATTCCTGATCAACTTCCTTTGACATAGTTTTTTTTGTCAAAAAAAGCAGGTATCACAATACTACCGTAAATCCTTTTACTGATTTATTCAACAGCTTAATGTTATTTAGGAAAGATGTCTATTGACTTATCGTCACAACCTAATGGCGTTTATTTTTATAGGGTCACTGTTGAGAATGGTGAAATTTTAGGCACAGGGAAAATGGTTATTAATAAATAAGACCTCACCCTGCCCTCTCCTAAGAGGAGAGGGTAAAGTCATGTTCAGAAATAACTCCGTGTTTCTTTGTGTAATCCGTGCCTCCGTGGTTCGTATTTAATAATTCCAATTGGGAAATTCATTTAATTTGCACTACCAATGAGTTCAACTGAAAATAACGGCATTTTGCAACCTTCCAATAAAAGGAAGAATTGGTTTTACGCAGGTTTTATTATCATTAATTTGCTTTTATCCTGCTATTATTTAGATGTATGGATCACCCCTAACACGGCTTCCAGGGCTGTTCCGGTGTACACATTGTATAATGATAATTCACTTAGTATTGACAACTACGAAAAGAAAGTAGTAGATGTTAGTAAAATCAACGGGCATGTGTATTCCAATAAAGCTCCTCTGCCTACATTCCTTGTTTACCCGTATTATCTGGCATACAGGGGCCTTGGATTTCATGATCTGAAAGAAGAAAAATTAAAAGAATACCCTATTTACATTTATGAAAATATTAAACCCAATTACGATGGTAGGTCAAACCTCCTCCCCGAAACTTCCGCCATACTGATAATCGGCGATATTCTGTGCGGAGCGGTTCCATTTGTAATAATCCTATTATTATCGCTGTTTGCCGTAAAAAATGCATCCTTAAAAATTTCACCCGTATTGTTGGTAATGTTTGCTTTTTATGGCTCCTTTATGTTTGCATATTCAGGCGCATACACAAGTCATATTTTAGCCGGAATGTTCGCCCTGGCGAGCTACATTTTAATTAAACAGAAAAAGTATGTGTTTTCAGGTATAATGATTGGCTTTGCCATGGCTACCGAATTCCCCATTGCAGTGCTTATTCCTTTGTGGGCTATTTTAATTTATTTAAACCAAAATACTGTAGATTCTTTTAGTAAAAAACTATCGAAGCCGGTTCTTTTTGGATTGGGTGTATTACCCGGGTTACTTATTGTGCTTTACTATAACTATCATCTAACAGGTTCATTTTTTAAAACCCCTTATAGCTACGAAACCCATCAGCAACATAAGCAAGGCTCGGAAGATGTAGGCTTTTATTATCCATCCCTCTCAGCCTTTGTAGGGCTTGTGTTCTCAACCTACAGGGGTGTTTTAATATATGCCCCAATCCTGATATTCATGTTTTGGTATGCCCTTAAAAACGGATACCGGAACCTTTCAGAAAAAGCCGGAGACAAACTTGCATGGTTAAAATCCGGAATGAAGAACTATTTACTTATGACCATTTTGACGTACCTGCTTCTTTATTCGGCCTATTACGAATGGGATGGCGGTTGGTCATACGGGCCCCGTTATTTAATTCCGGTATTGGTAATTGTATTGTATGAAGGGGTAGTGTATTTATCTTCCAAGTCCTTTTCAGCCTATGTTTTTTATGGCATAGCAACCATTGGATTACTTGTTACCTGGATGGATAAATCCACTAAAATATTCGAATTACCCAATAACCCTGCTTTATATGGCAATCCTGTATCCAGCATCATCTTCCCCGATTTTTTCAAGCATAAATTTAATGCTAATACACTTCCAGTGTTCTTATTCGACAGTAACCCCGTAATTGCCATATATGCTTGGCCAGTTCTGTTTGTTGCAAGTTTGGTTTTTCTTGCATTTTGGTATTCGAAATTATATGGGGAAAAGAAAGCCCTGTTAAAGGTTCTAATGCCTGCTATACCTTTTACCGTTTTATTTATGGCAATAGTTCTTATTCCCGGCAAAGTTGGAGTTGCGAAGTTAAGTATGTATGAAACCGGGATCTTCGGAAGCTGGAAGCATTTTGACCTTGGGAATTATTACACCAAAGAAGCAGAAAAAAGCGCATCTCCGGATATAAAGGCGCAGAATTATACCCAGGCTGCCGTTGAGTTTGAACAGGTAGTAAAGTCTATGCCCGGCGTTGAAGATTATTATATTTACCTGGGAGATGCCTATTGCAGTGCGGGTTACCAGGATAATGCCCTTACTGAATATAAAGGCCTGATAAAGGTTAATCCTAAGGCTTCAATGGCGGAAAAACGGGTTGCTGCAATTTATTCAGGTCTGCAACTATATGACTCCGCAATGAATTATTTAAAAATGTCCTACAAAGCTGATTCTAATTTGCAAGCCTTAATTGATATTGGTGCAGTATATCAACACGAAGGAAATATAGCACTCGCAATGCATTACGACAGCCTAGTTTTAAAAAGAGACCCGAATAACAAGGAGGCATTAAATAGCATGTCTGCAATTTATAATTCTAAATTGAAATAGGTTTTTTGCCTACTGGGTTTTTAACTCTACGCGTTCCTCACAAAACCCGAATTCTTCTTCCCGGTTATTGGAGAAAACAATGATGGTTCTGTTCATGGCATATTGGGCAATCATATCCTGGTACCACTTCACCGCTTTGGCATCCAGGGCTGTAACGGGCTCATCGAGGAGTAGGAGGGGAGTATCGGAAAGAATTGCAAGTCCTAGTTTTACACGCTGCTTCATACCCGATGAAAAGTTGCGGTAATGCTTGTCGCGGGTGTGTTCCATCTCCATTATTTTTATAGCTTCTTTGACAGAAATATTTTTCTGTAATATTTTAAACTGTGTATGGAAAATAATGATTTCTTCCAATGTGTATTCTTCGGGTATATCCAGCCACGGTGCTGCAATAGATACATGCGTAAAAACATCTTCCGGCTTCAAAGCCTTGCCGCCGTTGGTAAATTCAATATTCCCTTCTGATAATGTTGCACCACCCGAAACTATCTTTAACAAGGTTGATTTGCCGGAACCATTCGGGCCGATGGTTACATAACGTTTTCCAGCCACAAACGGATGCGAGAAATTCCGGAATATCCAGTTCCTTCCGTACTTTTTACCTGCGTTTGTTAGGGTGATGTTCATGAAAGGCAAATGTACAGGAAATATTGTTTTATAGACTATAGCGTGACTTTATCATGTTGAGTGAAACAAACATCTGTTTTAAAACAGATCCTTCCTAAGTCAGGATGACAAAGGCTTGGGTATAATAAAGGCAACAGTTTAAATAAAATTACTTTAATTCTCTACCGCATCCGATTCCTTCAGACTGCTCAGAGGGCCTTTCATAATACCGTTTGGCGAGTTATTGATAAACTCGATTATCTGGTTCTTTTCGGTGGAGTCTGGTATTTCGGCATTTATCGCTTTCAAAGCCGTTGGGATGCTTGTTCCCATTACATATAATAGCCTGTAAATATCTTCAATGTTCTTGATTACTTCCGGTTTAAACCCGCGCCTGGTAAGGCCTACGGTGTTTACTCCAATATACGATAGTGGATCACGTGATGCTTTAACATAAGGAGGCACATTCTTGCGTACTTTCGAGCTTCCGCCCAGGAAAGCATGTGCTCCTATGCGGATGAACTGCTGCACCATGGAATACCCTTCCATGATAACGTAGTCTTCAATATCTACATGGCCTGCAAGCCCGCTGTAACCCGAAAGGATTACATGGTTGCCAATAACGCAATCATGCGCTACGTGTACATAATTCATGATAAGGCAATTACTGCCAATAACGGTTTTCCAGTTTTCTTTTGTACCACGGTGAATGGTGCAGTACTCTCGGATTACCGTGTTGTCGCCTATTTCGGTGGTGGTATCTTCCCCTGCAAACTTTAAATCCTGCGGAATTGCGCTTATTACAGCTCCGGGAAAAATGGTACAGTTCTTACCTATGCGCGCGCCTGAAAAGATAACGGCATGGCTCATAATTTTAGTTCCTGCGCCTATCTTAACGTTGTCGTGTATTACTGCAAATGCTTCGATGGTGACATTCTCACCTATCTCTGCGTTCTTATGAATTTGTGCCAGTGTAGATATCATTACATTCAATTCTGCTTTACCTTTTCGATTTTATCGGACTTCTTTTCAATGGGTGTGCCATTGCTGTCTTTTACCTTTACAATTTGCGCCATCATTTCGGCTTCGGTTACCACTTTGTCACCTACATAAGCAGTTCCCTTCATTTGGAAAATACCTCTGCGCACAGGTTCCATCAGCTCGCAATGGAAAACCAGTGAATCGCCGGGAACAACCGGATTGCGGAACCTTACGTTATCAATCTTCATAAAGAAGGTAAGATAATTCTCCGGATCGGGAACGGTTTTTAATGCTAGAATACCACCTGTTTGTGCCATAGCTTCTATTTGCAGAACGCCCGGCATAATGGGGTTTCCCGGGAAGTGCCCGCGGAAAAAGTCTTCATTCATGGTTACGTTCTTAACACCAACAACATGTGTGCTGCTAAGTTCCAGTATTTTATCAATAAGCAGGAAGGGCGGACGGTGTGGCAACAGGTTCATTATCTCTGTAATGCCAATAATCGTCGGTGCATTCGGGTTGAACCTCATAACACCTTTCTTTAACTTATCTTTCTTGGCAGCTTCTTTCAGTTTCTTTGCAAAGGCCACATTACCGGAGTGTCCAGGCCTTGCAGCAAGTATGTGTGCTTTGATAGGCATACCAACCAAGGCCAGATCACCAACCATGTCCAGCAATTTGTGGCGGGCAGGTTCGTTGTAAAAATTGAGCTTGGTATTATTTAAAATGCCCGGGTATTTTACTTCAATCTCACTTCTTTTCTTGTTGAATACTTTGGCAAGGTGCTCCATGGTATTCTCGGAAACAGCCTTGTCAACCAACACAATTGCGTTGTCAAAATCACCACCTTTAATAAGGTTATGCTTTAGTAACATTTCCAGTTCATGCAGGAACACAAAGGTACGGCAGGCCGCTACTTCATTTTTAAACTCACTTGCTTTGTATATAGTGGCATGTTGTGTTCCAAGTACCTCTGAGTTATAATCCACCATAACGGTCAACCTAAAGGTTTCCTGCGGTACAGCAAGCATTTCAATATGTCCTTTGGCATCCTCGTAGGTAAGGTTCTCTTTCAATTCAAAGAATACCCTTGGGGCATCCTGTTCTACAATTCCGGCTTTTTCAAGTGCCTCTATAAATGGCATCGAACTGCCATTCATAATGGGTACTTCAGGGCCGCTTACTTCAATAATACAATTATCAATTTCAAGTCCTACAAGGGCTGCCAGAACGTGTTCAGTTGTGGCAATTTTAGCTCCATTTTGAAACAAAGTAGTACCCCTTTCTGTTTCAGTTACATTGTCTACATCGGCATCAATAACCGGCTCTCCCGGCAGGTCGACCCGCTTAAACTTAAACCAATGGTTAACAGGCGCAGGTTTAAAGGTAATGCTCGCCTCAATACCTGTATGCAACCCCTTGCCGGTCAGGCTAACAGAGTTCTTTATCGTATGTTGTTTTTCGCTCATTCTTTAAGGCTATCGGCTAATAGCTATAAGCTATTGGCTATTTTAATTTACAATAATAGGTTTTTTTGGCGGAACTCTACTTAGAAATTGTCAGGCTTTCAATTTTAGATTCGAGTTCTTTTATTTTCTTGCTCATTTCAGGCAAATGCCTGAAAACTACGTATGCCTTTTTATAATCCATATGATCCAGAGCAGGAGAACCCTGAATAATACTGTCATCGTCTACATTTGAACCGATGCCTGATTGGGCTGCAATCTTTACCCTGTTACCAATTGTCAGGTGTCCAATTATTCCAACTTGGCCGCCAATCATGCAATTAGCACCAATTTTGGTAGAACCTGCCACACCCGATTGGGCAGCAATTACAGTATTCTCTCCAATTTCCACATTATGGCCTATCTGTATCAGGTTATCTAACTTAACTCCTTTATGAATAATGGTAGATCCCATTGTTGCTCTGTCTATAGTAGTGTTGGAGCCAATTTCAACATTATTTTCAATAATTACGTTGCCTACTTGCGGCATTTTGCGGTAGTTGTTCTCATCATTCGGAACAAAACCGAACCCATCCGAACCAACCACTACGCCTGAGTGCAGGGTACAGTTATCTCCAATTACGGAATCACGATATACTTTTACTCCGGGATATATAATGCAGTTCTTCCCTATCTTACAGTTTTCGCCTATGTATGTATTCGGATAAACACGCGAACCTTCGGCAATTGTTGTATGGTCGCCAATGTAAGCGAATGAACCAACATACACATCTTTAGCAACGGTAGCCTTGGACGAAATATTTGCAAATTCCTCAATGCCTGTCTTAGCGAATTGTTGCTTGTGGTATGCCTCCATTAGAATGGTGAAAGCCTGGCGGGAATCTTTTACTTTAATCAGGGTAGCGGTTTCCGATTTTTCATCGGTAATTCCCTCACTTATAATAATAACGGACGCGCCGGTAGTTTTAAGGTAAGGCACATATTTCGGGTGCGAAAGAAAGGTTAATGAACCAGGCGTTCCTTCTTCAATTTTAGCAAGTTTATTGACTTTAGTTGATGGATCACCCTCTATTTTTCCATTTACTAAAGCAGCTATTTGTTGGGCAGAAAATTCCATGGCGCAAAAGTAGTACTAAATATGAAGTTGAGATGAGCAGGGTTTTTAAGTTATGAGCTATAAATTGTTAGTTTTAAACACTAATTCATAGAGTAAAAGATGGTTGGGAGAAATAAGGAAAATTACTATTTTTGATTTTACGTATGCGTAAATTATTTTTTGTTTTAATCCTTGCGGGTTTTGCCCTTTCAGCTTATACCCAGCAAATGCCTGATGATAGTGGCTTTACAAACAAAGCAGAAGCAAAAAACCTGTTTGTTGACGGACTCCGGGAGGGTAAGTGGTTTGAGTACATGGACTCCAATAACCACCATACATTCGATACGAATGCCCCATACTATGCACTGTTAATTTTTCATTCAGGTGCACCCTTCGGAATTGCCCGGCAGTATTATAGAAACGGCAAATTATTAAGCACCGACCCCTTTATAAATGGGGTATTGGAAGGAGTTGAAAAATCATATTATGAAGATGGAAAATTAAATACAACGGTCCAATATCATAACGATCAAAAAAACGGAATGGAAATATGGTTTTATGAAAGCGGGAAAATAGAGTTTGAAACTCCATGTGAAGATGGCCAGAAGAATGGGGTTATGAAGCAATATTATGAAAGCGGTAAGCTCTTGGAAGAATTCCCTTTTACCGATGGAAAAGAGAATGGTGTGGATACAGAATTTTATGAAACAGGGGGAGTTAAGACAATTACTACCTATGTGGGTGATTCCGAAAATGGTATTTCGCGGGAGTATTATGAAGATGGCAAATTAAAAACTATAAGGCCATATATAAATGGAAATCAGAACGGCATTGTAAAGGATTATTATGGTGATGGAGTAGTAAAGGCAGAATATCCTTACGTTAATGGTATTGAAACAGGAGTTGCAAAAGAATATTATTCAAGTGGTAAACTGAGTGATGAATATCCATTTATAGGTGGCTTAGAAAATGGAATTGAAAAGGAGTATTATGAAAATGGAATGGTAGAATCAGAAATTACCTATGTCAATGGAAAAGAGAATGGCTTGGAAAAGGATTATTATGAAAGCGGAAAAATAGAGTCGGAGATACCTTATTCCAATGGAAAACTGAATGGCGTTGAAAAACATTATTTTGAAACCGGGATTGTTTCAGCAGAAATTCCATACACCGACAGTATATTAAATGGAACAAAAAAGGAGTATTACTGGAATGGAAGTATCCATATTGAAACCAACTATTTGGCAGGTAAAGAAAATGGATTGAAAATTGAATATTTTCAAAATGGTAAAAAAATGCATGAAATACCGTATAATATGGGCAAACTCAATGGTGTCTATAAGGAATTTTATGAAAGCGGAATTATTAGAAATGAAATTGTTTTTGTTGAAGGGAAACAGGTTTCAAATAAAACCTACGACCAAAACGGACGGGAAATAAAATAAAAATGAAATTTCTTTTTATTGCAATACTATCATTTTTCTTTTCTGGAATATCTTTTGCTCAGGAAATTTTTACCAACAGATCGGAGGCCGAGAACAAATACAAAGACAGCCTGAAAGAGGGCAAATGGATAGAGTATTACAACCGCAATGGGCAAGTAGTAAACGACAACTCAGCCGATTATTACCGCCTTACAATTTATAAAGCTGGTAAGCCTGATGGGAAGGTGCGTGAGTATTTTGATGCCAGGCATATCAAAACGGAAATGACTTATGTAAACGGGAAATTGAATGGCACTGTAAAACAGTATTTTGAAAGTGGTAAATTATATCGGGAGATTCCTTATTTTAATGGCTATATAGACGGATACCTTACTGAATATTATGAATCGGGTAAGAAAAAGAGTGTAGGCTATTATCAGCTTAGCAAACGAGTTCTACACGAAGTAATATATTACCCAAATGGGAAGAAACAGCAAATAAGAAGTTATGCCAACGACACCTTGAATGGAATAACCACCGATTATAAAGATGGCGACAAATGGAAGGAAACCCCTTACAAGCAAGGAATAATTGACGGAACCGTAAAAGTATATTATGAATATGGGGAGTTGTGGAAAGAATGTCCCTATGTTAAAGGAGTTGAGAATGGCGTAGAAAAATGGTATTCGATAAGCGGTAAAATAAAAAGTGAAATCCCTTATGTGAACGGTAAGATTAATGGAGTTGCAAAAGAATATTATCCGGGAGGGTATGTAGTGGAATGTGAAACCACCTATTCAAACGGAGAAAAAGTCAGCACTAAAAAATACGATGAAAAGGGGAATGAAATAAAGTGACTTTTCCCTCTCCTTATAGGAGAGGGTAGGGTGAGGTCTTTACTCTCCTCAGCATCTTCTGGAGTGTGGTCTTTATTGTATTGGAACCTTAGTAAACACCCCATTTGAAATTGTAACCGTTGATGGGTATTTGTTATTGTTACCTGCACCCGCTCCGCCTGTTCCACTAAAACTAAATGTGCCGGATATAGTTCTATTAATACTGTCGAAAGCTGTGATTGATAAGTAACAAGGGTTTTGAGATGTATAGACAAAAATATTCCCCGAGGGGCCGTTTCCGTTCCATGAGCCAAAGGTTGCTGTTAAATTATAAGTTCCTACATACCCCTTTGAAATAGGAGCACTCTTGAGCGTAATGTCATAAGTATCAACTCCGGGGTCGGCACCATACCAACTTCCGTTAATGGTAATCGAAGAGTATATGGTTGAGTCGATACCACTTGCATTAGAATTGAAGGTTAGAAGTTGGCTACCTGAGTATGCACTTAAATTATATGATGACATGGGCCTCAATTGGCTAAATATATTTATGGTTGATTTTTGGCAACTATAAAACAATGCAACAACACTAAGCATAAATACGGTAAGGAATCGTTTTGTAATCATTAGGTTCAGTATTTAAGACTAACTATTCAAATATAAAATTATTTAAGAATGATAAGTTTTCCTTCACACAGAAAACTCCCATCTGCTCCTATAACGTAATAGAAGTATATTCCGTTGGGGTTTGAGGACAAATCAATTTGATAATTTGATGATTTATTCGTGGCTTGTCCGTTATTTAATGAACTCATGAGGGCAGCGCTGTTGGTGATTTGATAATTGGAATACACTTTCTCTCCTAAAATATTAAATACCTCAATATTTTTCACTTTTAATTTTTCATTTTTCATTTCAATAGAGAAAATGCCCTTGCCCGGATTTGGATAAACCTTCACTAATTCTGAATTTGTTTTTATATCCTTCACGCCAACTGTAGAATCCTTAAAACTAAAAACAACACCATACCCCAAAGTGCCGCCAGTGTATGCCATTCCATAAAAAGTGCCATTGGAATTTAATAATGTACCATGTGGAAATGTTCCCTGCGTATTTTTGAAATTAAATAAGGTAGTATAGCCGCCGCCTAAGGTGTCCACCTCAAAAATTACCCCGGCCGAATCGGCTCCGCCTCCGCTGGTCATTCCAATCAGGCTGCCGCCGGAAAGAAGTAAAGAACCGTACGGAAATGCGCCATTGCTGCGGTTAAAGTCGGCAAGGCCGGTAAAGTTTGTTCCACTGTCGCTGATGGCAAATATATTGCCCGAGCTATCGGGGTTATTTCCTCCAAAGGTGGTCATACCATATAATGTGGAGCCCGATAACAGCAATGAACCCTGCGGGTTTTCTCCTCTGGTTCCACCAAAATTAAAAATGGTTTTGAATGTTTTTGACGTTAAGTTAAAGGAGAATAAAATTCCATTATCGTCAGGGCCTCCCAGGAATGCTGTGCCATACATCATGTTTCCCACAACGGTTAAATTAGCCTGTGGCTCCACACCACCCGGACTATTGAAGTCATAAAGGTCGGTATAATTTGTTCCGTTTTTATTAATGGAGAAAATATTTCCCAACAGATGCGTTCCACCCGCCGAACTCATGCCATACAGTGTATTTCCAATAATGTTTAATTTCCCTATCGGGTTTATCGGGTCGTTGGAACCTCCACCTAAATTACGCAGAATGGTGTATCCGCTTCCATTGGTAAGCATGGAGAAAATGACCCCGTTGCCATATTTTCCGCCCAAATAGGTCATGCCAAATAAGGTATCTCCTGTAATGGCTAAATGACCATAAGGTGCAGCACCATTCGTGTCATTAAAGTTAAGAAGAACATTAAACAGGCTTCCATCGGTCTGAATGGCGAAAATAGTTCCATGATTAAACATTCCCCCGCCATTGGTCATACCATAAAGCGTAGTTCCGGAAATAATCAGATCATCATACGGATATGCCCCGTTGGTTTTATTAAAGTTATGAAGGACCTTGTATTGTGCGGCACAGGGAATGAAGAATGAAAAATGAAGAATGAAAAATGAAAAGGCAAGCAGTTTTTTCATTCAGGCTATTTCTGAATAACCAATTTCCCTTCTCCTATCAATCCACCGTCTTCCGCAATAATGCGGTAAAAATAAACGCCATTAGGTTGATTATTTAAGTTAATGACTTTGTCATCCTGAGCAGAGCGAAGGATCTGTTTTAGTACTCTTTCTCCAAGCACATTAAACACCTCAACACTCTTACCTTTAAGTTCTTCACTATTACTTTGGAAAGTGAAAATGCCAGTAGAAGGGTTGGGGAAAATGTTTATGAAGTTGGAGGCAGTTATCTTATTAATGGAAGTTGTTAAATTAGCAGTATCTAATTTAAAAATAACTCCCATATTCTTTGTCCCTCCGAGCCTTGCCATTCCATACATTGTTGGTCCCACAAAAGTTAAACTTCCATATGGATAGCCGCCTAAAGGATTGTTAATATCATTAAAATCAATTATATCTGTAAAATTGCTGCCGTTTGAATCGAGGGAAAAAATGCAGCCATAGTGATATGCTCCTCCACCTTGCACCATGCCGTACAATACATTTCCAATTAGATTTAATGTCCCGTCAGGATTTTCCCCATTGGAGTTCATAAAATCAGTAAGGTCTTTATATCCATTGCCATCCGAATCAATTGAGAAGATACAACCCATAGCGTGAATGCCTCCGCCGGATGTCATTCCGAACAATTTATTTCCAGTAAGAGTCAAGTCTCCATTGGGGTATTGACCATTTGTTCCGTTAAAATCAAGCAAGTCTTTATAATTATTTCCGCTTGTATCTATAGAGAAAGCGCAACCATCGCTATATGCACCTCCGCGGGAAGTCATTCCGAACATCTTATCGCCCTCAATGAGTAGTGAACCGGAAGGAAGTCCGCCGTTTGTGTTGTTAAAATCAAAAAGGTCTTTATAATTGCTGCCATTTAAATTAATTGAAAAAATACTACCGTATCCCTGCCTCCCGCCATATTGGGTCATACCGAATAATTTGTTGCCTGAAATTGTTAAAGAGCCCATTGGTTCTTCACCGTTTCCATTTACAATATCATAATTGAAATCATGAATATCAGTATATCCGCTGCCATCGGTATCAATAGAAAATACACAGCCATAGAAGGCATATTTCCCTCCTGTATTTGTCATACCGTACAAGGTTCCTCCTGAAAGCAAAAGCGAACCATTAGGGTGACTTCCATTTATTCCTTTGAAATCTAACAGGTCTTTATAACCTGTACCGTCTGTGTCAATAGAAAAAACACAGCCGTCATTATATGCCCCGCCACCATTGGCCATTCCATAAAATTTATGTCCGATAAATGTAAGGTTTCCCGCAGGAGAAATACCTTTTGCACTGTCGAAATTTAGCAATACGGTATATTGAGCCTTCGCGATTCCAATTCCCAAATACAAAACCGCAAAAAATAAAAATTGTATTTTTTTCATAATGCTTTATTTCTGAATTACTAATTTCCCTTCTCCCGCAATACTTCCGTCTTCCGCAACAACCCTGTAAAAGTAAATACCATTGGGCTGCATTGTTAAGTCAATGACTTTGTCATCCCCGCCTGTACCAGTTCGGGCAGGCTGAGAGGAGCGAAGCCCGCCCGGATGAACCGTTCGGACGGGGATCTGTTTTAGCACTTGCTCCCCTAAGACATTGAAAACCTCTATTTTTTCGGGCACAAAATTTTGTGCCCCTACATTTGTAATGGTGAATATGCCTATGGAGGGGTTGGGGAAAATAGTAATTACATTTAAATCGCTCGTTAGTTTATTAATTCCTGCAGTTACATAATTAAGTCTAAAAACTACCCCACCATTGTTCGTTCCTCCGGCATGAGTCATGCCATATAATTCATTTCCAGAAAGAGTTAAGTTACCATAAGGATAGGCGCCATTTGGACCATTAAAATCAAACAGGGCCTTATATCCTGTGCCATTTGTATCAATAGAGAATACCAACCCATAGTTATAAGCTCCACCTGCTGAAGTCATCCCATATAACACACTTCCTGAAAGTATTAAAGCCCCCCAAGGGGCTTCGCCGTTAGTACCGTTAAAATCAAGCAATTTTTTATATCCATTGCCATTCGTATCAATCGAAAAAACAACGCCATCATGGTTTAACCCTCCACCCTTTGTCATCCCATATAGCACACCACCGGAAAGCGTTAGTAAACTTACAGGCAGCGCACCGTTCGTGTCATTAAAATAAAAAAGATTTTTATAACCACTCCCGTCAGTGTTGATGGAAAAAATACAACCATAATAAATATATGGACCTCCTTGTTCTGTAGTCCCAAATAACCTATTTCCGGAGCGTGTTAATGTACCGTACGCATAGAAACCATTTGTATCATTAAAATTTAATAGGTCTTTATATCCGCTGCCACTTGTATCAATAGAAAAACAAACCCCATCATCCTTTGTGCCTCCCTGACCTGTTTTTCCATATAAGGTACCTCCCGAATAGATTAAGGAGCCTGTAGGATTACCACCGTTGGTGTCATTAAAATTAAGCAGGACTTTGTATCCTCTCCCATTTGTATCAATTGAAAATATAACACCAACCCCCTGAGTTCCTCCCAAATTAGTCATACCATAAAACTTATTTCCAAAAAGTGTTAATGCTTCACCAGCAGGATAGTCGCCGGTAGTATCATTAAAATCATATAGGTTACTGTATCCAAAACCATTAGTGTCAACTGAAAATATATTCCCAGGGAAGTTGGATGTTATATCACTTGTAATACCATACAATTTATTTCCTAATAGGGTTAATGAACCATTAGGTGATGTCCCTTGGGGGATAATACTATCATTAAAATTAATCAAGATGGAATATTGCCCAGTGACTTTCCCAATCCCCACACACACAAAAGCAAAAAGTAAAACAGTAAACTTTCTCATGATTTTTATCTCCTGCAAAAATAACAAATAATCAATTTGATACACCAAAGTCATTGACTTTTTAATAAAACACTTTTTAGTGGTTTATCTTTATACTATGATAGTTCAGTGTATGCCAACATTCTCTCTCAATATTTATAACAAAAATAAAAAAGAATATACATATTTTTGCTATAAAATCTTCTTTTCTCTTGTTATTAACAACGAATTTAAAAAATAAATGCCTGAAAATCAGTCAAACATTTTTTACATGCTCAAATTTTTCCTTGTTATTTTCCTTATTATGCTGCTGTTATGGTCTTGTTATTTCTTGTTAATTGGTGAAATTAATTTTATAACAAAAATAAAAACGAGTATATGAATAAATAAACACGTCATTGCGAGGCTTTGCGAAACAATCTTACCACAATTGGATATCCAAATTTAAGGAGATTGCCCGCCCGGATGAACCGTTTAGACGGGCTTCGCGGAGCCTCGCAATGACGGGAGTTAAAGGTGATGACTTACAATTAAATTTTCTTTCCTCCGCCAAACTCCATCAAATAGCTCTTGATGAAATCGTCCAGTTCGCCGTCCATTACGGCTTGTACGTTGGAGGTTTCGTAGTCAGTACGAAGGTCTTTCACTAGTTTATAAGGATGCATAACATAGTTGCGTATCTGGGAACCCCATTCTATTGCCTTTTTGCCGCTTTCTATTATGGCGACTGCCTCCATCTTCTTGCGTAACTCACGCTCATAAAGCTGGGACTTGAGCATCTTCAAAGCAGTATCTTTATTCATCATCTGCGAACGGCTCTCCTGGTTCTTAATGATAATACCCGATGGCTTGTGATACAGGCGTACTGCGGTTTCTACCTTGTTTACGTTCTGTCCGCCTTTACCACCCGAACGGAATGTTTCCCATTCAATATCGCTCGGGATAATCTCTATTTCAATTGTATCATCAATCAGCGGATATACATACACCCCCGCGAACGACGTGTGTCTGCGGGCATTCGAGTCAAACGGAGAGATGCGCACCAGGCGGTGAACACCGTTCTCACTTTTCAGGTAACCAAATGCATACTCGCCTTCAATCTCAAGGGTTACAGACTTAATGCCTGCTGTTTCACCTTCCTGCTTATCGAGTTCTTTTACTTTGTAGCCGTGCTTTTCAGCCCACATCAGATACATGCGCATTAGCATATAGGCCCAGTCCTGGCTCTCGGTACCGCCCGCACCGGAGTTTATTTCCATCACTGCCGAAAGCTTGTCTTCATCAGCCCCAAGCATATTGCGGAACTCCAGGCTTTCCAATTGTTTCAGGGCTTTAGTGTATTCGGTTTCTACCTCGGCTTCGGTGGCGCTTTCTTCCTTAAAAAAGTCATATATAACCAACAGGTCATCCACACTCTTTTCAAGTGTAGCAAAGGTTTCAGTCCAGGTTTTAATACCTTTTATCTGCCTTAAGACTTGTTCAGCTTTTTTGGGATCGCTCCAGAAATCCTGGGCTTCGGTAGTGGCTTCTAATTCTGCTATTTTGGCTAACTTCTTCCCGACGTCAAAGATGCCCCCTCAACGCGTCAAAGCGCTCCTTCACTTCCTTAACCTGCTCGAATGTAATCATGGAAAGTAATAAATAAGTTATAAATTATGAGTTATAAGTTATGATTGATAGCGCTATATTTAATTCGTCATGCTGAACTTGTTTCAGCATCCCAAACATTCGCCGTCCTTTAGGGTGGGATGCTGAAACAAGTTCAGCATGACGGGAACAATTTGGATATAACTTATAACTCATAACTTATAACTGTTTCTAGTAAATTTCGGGATATGTTGTCGGGTCAACCTCGTTCATAATACTGTAAACCGCATCAAAAATATCTTCAATACTTGGCTTAGAAAAATAGTCGCCGTCCGAACCATAAGCAGGGCGGTGTTCCTTACCAGTCAATGTTTTTGGAGGAGAATCCAAATACGAATAACCACCTTGTTCTTCCACAACCTTTTGCATCATATAAGCCGATGCTCCACCCGGCACATCTTCATCCAAGAAAAGTACCCGATTGGTCTTTTGTATGGAAGTAACAATCATTTTGTTAATATCGAATGGCAACAGGGTTCTTACGTCAATTACTTCAATCGAAATATTATAAGCCTCGAGTTGCTTTGCCGCATCCAGAGCCATTCTGCAAAGAGGGCCGTAAGTTACTACTGTAACATCTTTTCCTTCTCTGATAATTTCAGGTACACCAAGCGGAATAGTAAAACTACCCATATTGGTTGGTCTCTTTTCCTTTAAACGGTAGCTGTTCAGAGGTTCGATAATTAATGCAGGCTCATTAGCTGCAAGGAGTGTATTATAAAAACCCGCTGCATGGGTCATATTGCGGGGTACGCAGACATACATTCCACGTAGTGAATTCAGCACCATACCCATCGGGGAACCGCTATGCCAGATTCCTTCAAGCCTGTGGCCGCGGGTGCGGACAATTACAGGTGCACGTTGTGTGCCAACGGTTCGGTAGGCAAGTGTTGCAAGGTCATCGCTCATTATTTGAATGGCATAAAGCAGGTAATCCAAATATTCTATTTCGGCAATCGGCCTGAGTCCGCGCATAGCCATACCTATAGCTTGTCCAAGGATAGTTACTTCACGAATACCTGTATCGAATACACGTTCTTCTCCGTATTTCTTTTGCAGGTTTTCAAGTCCCTGATTAACGTCTCCAAGTTTGCCGACATCTTCCCCGAACACCAATACATTAGGGTACTTTTCAAGGATAGCATCAAAGTTATCCCGCAATATTTCATGCCCGTTTACCTGAGTTTCTTCGGTATCATAAGCAGGTACTTCTATGGGGACAGTAAGTGCATCATTTGTATATAAAAACGAATCATAACGTTCACTATTTTTAGCCGCAAACTCATTATTCAGGTTAAGCAGTTCCTGTCTTTCTGCTGTTTTTTCATTTCGGGTAATCCTTAAAACATGCTTCATCGCAGAAACCAAATCCCTTCTCATTGGCTCTTTCAAGGCTTCAATCTCATCAACAATGTTAGCAACGGATGAAAGCTCCGAGGTGGTGGTCGCAATTTTTTGTAATATGGCAAGCACCGTTTTCTGTTCAGTTTTTATTTCATCCAGATAAGCTTTCCAGGCAAGGTTTTTAGCGTCTTTTACATCCGTTCTGGCTTGTTCATCTATTCCATTTAGTTCTGCTTCAGTGGCAATAGCAAATTTCAAAATCCATTCCCGCATCTTTTTAATGCCGTCGAAATCCTTCTCCCACTGCAACCTTTCCGGGTTCTTATAACGCTCATGCGAACCGGAAGTAGAGTGGCCTTGCGGTTGGGTGCATTCTTCAATATGAAGTAAAACAGGAACGTGTTCTTTTCTGCACAAAGCAGCAGCTTTTTCGTATATCTCGCATAGGGCCGAATAATCCCATGCTTTAGCCTTTAGTATTTCGTAACCAGGAGAGTTTTTATCCCTCTGCATTCCTTTCAATGCCTCAGAAATGCTATTTTTGGTGGTTTGGTAGCTTTTTGGAACGGATATTCCATACCCATCATCCCAAACGGAAACTAACATTGGAACCTGCATTACTCCTGCAGCGTTAATAGCTTCCCAAAACATACCTTCCGAAGTACTTGCATCGCCAATGGTTCCAAAAGCTATTTCATTTCCATTCTTACTGAATTTTTCTGAGTCTTTATTTTGAAGAACTGGTGTATTTCTATATTGCTTAGAAGCCATTGCCAAGCCTAACAAACGAGGCATCTGGCTTCCGGTTGGAGAAATATCTGAGGAAGAATTAGCTTGATCGGTAAGAGTAGCCCAGGAATTATCAGGATTAATGGAGCGGGTAGAGTAGTGGCCGCCCATTTGCCTTCCGGCAGAAGATGGTTCAGCAGTCAGATCAGCATGGGCATAAAGTCCGGCAAACCATTCCTGAACTGTTAATAAGCCTTTGGCAAACATAAAGGTTTGGTCGCGGTAATAGCCAGACCTGAAATCACCCGGCATAAATACTTTGGACATTGCAATTTGGGCAATTTCCTTACCATCTCCGAATATCCCGAATTTGGCTTTCCCCTGTAATACTTCTTTTCTACCGAGAAGGCTGGCTTCGCGGCTTTCAACTGCAATGCGGTAGTCCTTCAGAATGATATCCTTAAATTCGGAAAATGAAATTTCTTTCTTCTGGGACACACCGCTTAATTCCTCTTTATTTGACATAAGTAACTACTTAAATATGAAGGAAGCAAACTTACGAAAAAAGTTATGAGTTATGAGTTATAAGTTAAGTAGTAGCTATTTCAATAGATAGAAATCAAATGGTTTTATAACTCTTAACTCATAACTTATAACTGTTTTCATTGAGATTATTGGAACATTGATAGCTTTGCACAAAAATTTTGCTGACCGTTTAGTACTGTCGGCGTCAGTTGAGCAGAAGTGGAAACAATAGTAAAATACAAGCAGTTTTTTATAATGATATTGGTTTGGATAGCAATTTCTATGCTGGCTGGCCCTATTGTTATTGCTTTGGTTGCTGTTACCACATTACTTTTAAAATTTCGTAAACGGTATTCTGAATTACTTGCCGGCTTTTGGGTGATTTGTACCCTTTCCGACAACCGGGCAGAATCATTTCACTATTTTGAACAGGCCAAATATGTGTATTTGAGCCTGCTTGCACTTTTTCTGATTTTCGATAATAAGAGTTTCAAACCTTTTTTCCCATTTTTCCTTCGTTTTCTACCCTTCATTATTGTCGCATTTTATTGCCTTAGCAATACACCTGCCCATATTTTTAATTCAGCAATTGCAAAAACCATTTCTTACTTCCTTTTATTGCTTGTAGTTCCGAATTATGTTGTTAAAGCCTATCGTGAAGATAGTACCGATTTTTTCAGGCTTTTGTTTTATGTGGCTATTTTTATACTCTTACTCGGTCTTATTGTTAAGCCATTTTTCCCCTTATTTGTTACCCTGGAAGAACGTTACAGAGGTATGTTGGGTAATCCGAACGGGCTGGGGTTATATTGCCTGGTAGTGTTTATTTTATTCGGGTTGCTGAATAAATCAATGCCTTATTTGATAAGCAGGCAGGAAAAGTTATTGTTTTACGCACTTATCTTAACATCTGTATTTCTTTGCGGATCACGAAATGCAATTATAGCCATATTGATTTACCTGTTTTTTAGTTCGCTAGGCCGTATTTCGGTGGGTTTGGGTCTAATTCTGCTGGTTATTATAGCAGTTGGCTATGAGTATATCAATTTGAATGTCGTGGATTTTGTAAAGTCACTGAGTCTTGAAAAATATTTGCGTGCCGATACGCTTAGTAACGCAGCTGGCCGGTTTATTGCATGGAAACTTGCATGGGAGTATATTTCAAAAAATATCTTTATCGGGCATGGATTTGAATATACCGACTATTTGTTTTACATCAACCAGAAATCATTGAATGCAGTGGGTCACCAGGGAAATGCCCATAATTCATACCTTACTTTTTGGTTAGATACTGGTATTACCGGTTTAATCTTTTATTTTGCCGCTTTCCTTGGGGCTTTTATAAAAGCTGCCCGGAGAAATAAAGCTGTTATTGCGGGCCTATACGCAATTTTATTCGCTGCTGTATTCGAATCGTATTTAACGGCATCGTTAAACCCATATACCATGGTGGTGTTTATAATTTTAACCATATTTACCAGTGATGAAATACTCCAGGTCAAAACCAAGGATATTATTCCTTTACACTGAGTTAGCTGGGTATTTCATTTCATGTTTGAAAAAACTAAGTGAATTATACGATGTTGAGATCCATGTTGTTCACTGGCAGGTAAACAAGGAGGCTCCATTTAAATTTGAGTTTGAAAAGGATCTTAATTTTTACGAAAAGTCTTCATTTTCCAACCAGCAATTAAACGAAAAAGTAAAAGAGATAGACCCTGATTTTATTTATTGCAGCGGTTGGATGGATAAAGACTATCTGGCTGTTGCCAAAGGATTTAAAAAGAAAATTCCGGTTGTAATTGGATTGGATAACCAGTGGACCGGTTCATTAAAGCAGAAAATTGCTTGCGTGGTAAGCCGTTTTACCATTCTGAATATATTTAACTATTGCTGGGTGCCCGGGCAAAAGCAACGGAAATATGCGGTCAATCTGGGCTTCAAGCAAGAAAGAGTTTTAGAAGGGTATTATTCTGCCGATACCGACTATTTTATAAAACTTGGGGATGCATGTCGTCCTGCTAAACAAGCAAAATATCCACACCGACTTGTGTTTGCAGGCCGATACTATTCTTTTAAAGGTATTGCAGACCTGTGGGAAGCCTTTACAGCCTGGCAAAAGGAATACCCAAACGACTGGGAACTCTGGTGTGTCGGCACAGGAACAGTAACGGCTGTAGAACATCCGAAAATCAAACACCTCGGGTTTATTCAACCGGAAGATTTTGCACCCGTAATTGATGGGGGAGGTGTTTTCATTTTACCTAGCCATTTTGAGCCCTGGGGTGTGGTTTTGCATGAATTTGCAGCAGCGGGTTTTCCATTAATTGCTTCCAATGCGGTTGGTTCGGCAGAAGCATTTATTGAAGATGGCAAAAATGGATTTACTTTTAAGCCCTGTGATATTGAAGAACTGAAAAAAGTATTGCAAAAGATTACCTCAAAAACGGATGAAGAATTATTAAAAATGGGTGCATTGAGCCGGGAAATGGCATTGACCATAACTCCGGAAAGATGGGCTAAAACATTGATGAGTACAATAAAAACAAATTGAAATAATGAGCATTATGAGTAGTAAAAAAATAGGAGTTATAGGTTCCGGAACCATGGGAAGTGGTATAGTGCAATTAGCCGCTGTTTCCGGCTGTGAAGTAATAATGTTTGATGCTGTGGAATCAGCTTCACAAAAAGCAGTCGGCAAGATAAACGCAACACTAAAAAGTTTGGTTGAAAAAAATAAAATTACACAAGTAGATGCAGATTCGGCTTTTGCGCGCATTAAAGTTGGCAAATCATTGGAAGAATTTATCTTTTGTGATTTGGTTATTGAAGCCATAATAGAGGATCTTGCTGTAAAAAAAGAATTGTTTAAAAAGTTGGAAGCAATTTGTATACCAACTTGTATATTAGCTTCAAACACTTCATCCATATCTGTTACTTCTATCGGCTCTGCCTGCAAAGACCCGGGCAAGGTTATTGGAATTCATTTCTTCAATCCGGCACCAGTAATGCCATTGGTGGAGATTATTCCCGGACTGGCTACCAGAGCAGACATTACAAACACCGCAACAACTATTATTCAATCCTGGGGAAAGACGACAGTATTAGCTAAGGATACACCGGGTTTTATTGTAAACCGTGTTGCCCGCCCATATTATGGTGAAGCAATTAGGATATATGAAGAAGGTATAGCAGATTTTGCTACGATTGACTGGGCCATGAAGGAATTCGGCGGGTTTAAAATGGGGCCTTTTGAGCTAATGGATTTTATCGGCAACGATGTGAACTTTAAAGTAACTGAAACCGTTTGGCAGCAATTTTTTTACGACCCGCGCTACAAGCCTTCTTTAACGCAAAAGAGATTGTATGAGGCGGGATTTTGGGGTAAAAAAACAGGACGGGGATATTACGACTATTCCGAAAGAGCTGTTAAGCCTGAACCAATAAAAGATGAAGCTACGGGTAAGCAAATTTTCATGAGGATCATAGCCATGCTGATAAATGAAGCGTTCGATGCGCTTTATTATAAAGTTGCAACCAAAGATGATTTGGAAACAGCCATGACTAAAGGAGTTAATTATCCCAAGGGACTAATAAGTTGGGCTGTGGAACTGGGTTTTGCCAATGTATTTAAAGTACTGGATGATCTTCACTTCATCTACAATGAAGAAAGATACCGCCCCAGTGTATTTTTAAGAAGTATTACATTTGCCAATACTGCAAAATCCCAATAATAAGTTTGAAAAATAAAATCGTTACATATTTCAGTAAAGACACAACTGACTGGAAGTTTTGGGTCTTTTGGGCATTGATATTCAAACTCGCCTTTTTTCTTTTCAAAATATTTACCCGCACCCACATGGTGCAGGTAATTGATGGGTTCTGGGGATATACCGATGCAGATACTTCAGGGTATTTTGGCCCGATTGAAAATCTGCTGAAGACCGGCAATTATTCACCCGATTACCGCATGCCCGGTTATGGTATATTTTATCTGCCTTTCGCTCTTATTTTTTCAAAGGCCTTAGCATGTAATTTGGTGATAATAGTGCAGCTCTTTTTGTCCGCTATTTCGGTATACGCATTGGCACTTATATCCAAAATGATTTTTAAAACGGAAAAATACTTTTACTGGACTTTCTTTCTGTTTACCATAAGTTGTTATACATGCAGTTTCGATACCTGGTTAATGACTGAATGTTTAACTACTTCATTCCTCATTTTTTCTGCCTACTTCCTTGTTAAGTCAATGGAATCAGGCAAAGTAGTTCATATCTTTTTGTCGGGTTTGTTCCTTACATGGTGCATTTTTTGCAGGCCGGTGTTTTTCCCGTTGCTCTTCTTTTACCTGATATTTATTTTGGTTAAAATACCCGGCAAACTCAAATCATTTATCGTGTTTTTTGTACCCTTTTTAGTGAGTGATTCAATCTGGATATATCATAACTATCGGAAATACGATGCTATTTGCCCATTGCTGAATAACCAGCATAGTTTCTTTAATCCTATAATTGGCAAGACCGAAAACGCAAACCAGCAATATTTTAACCATATAAACGATCCTGATTCAGGTGTTTCGTTCAATCATATCATGAACCACTATGGACAGGCTTGGGGTGCGCCCGATATATACGACCCGAATGATATTTTCAGGTCGCACCGCTTTGAGAATGGGAAATACCAATCCTTTATAAATGTGGCAGCAGTGCCTGGATACAGTTTTACATCCAGATTCACGAAGGACAGTCTGATTAAGCTAAACCAATTGATGGATACAATTAGGCTGCATGAAAAAGGTTGGGACAATAAAACCCAAAAAGTGTATGCTGTACTACTTACCAATAAAATTAAGGATTACGCTACATCATTAAAGAGCGAAAAGCCCTTTGTCTATTATGTAAAGGCTCCGCTTATTTTATTAAAAAGGTTTATATTGAACTCAGGCTCGCCTGTATTGCTCGATAAGCCTGTTTCCATGCATACTCCAGTGTTGTTCGCGCTGAAGGTATTATTTGCTATAATCTATTACGTCGTATTGGCAATGTGTTTGCTCGGTTTTTTACTCATGGGTAAAAAAATACTTAACTTTAAATCGGCGGAATTTTTAGTTATGGGTATAATGGCATTTGTTATCATCATTCACCCATTGATATTAAGGTATAGTGTAACCCGCTATTTAGTGCCGGCCTATCCATTTATGGTACTCGTTTCAGTGGTTGGGTTAAATTGGGTATGTAGTAAATTTGCGACTGGAAAAAAATAACTAACAAGATAATTCTGAGCTTTGAAACAGTATTTAAACTTACTTGAACATATCCTTGAAAAAGGAACAAAAAAACAAGACCGTACCGGTACCGGAACCCTAAGTACATTCGGGTACCAGATGCGTTTTGACCTGAGTGAAGGCTTTCCTGTGCTAACTACCAAAAAGCTCCATTTGCGCTCTATAATTTATGAACTGCTTTGGTTTTTGAGAGGCGATACCAACATCAAATACCTGAAAGAGAATGGTGTTACAATTTGGGATGAATGGGCTGATGCCGAGGGTAACCTGGGCCCTGTGTACGGCTACCAGTGGAGAAGCTGGCCTACAGCCGATGGCAGGCATATTGACCAGATAACAAATCTTATTAACCAGATAAAAAAGAATCCTGATTCCCGCAGGTTAATTGTGAATGCCTGGAATGTAGGCGAGGTAGATAAAATGAAATTACCACCATGCCATGTATTATTCCAGTTTTATGTGAGCGATGGAAAGTTATCCTGCCAGTTATATCAGCGCAGTGCCGATGTGTTTCTGGGGGTGCCTTTCAATATTGCATCGTATGCCTTGCTTACATTGATGATTGCCCAGGTGTGCGATTTAAAGCCCGGTGAGTTCATTCACACCTTTGGCGATGCACACTTATACCTTAACCATTTGGACCAAACCAAACTCCAGCTAACGCGTGAAACGCGAAAACTTCCGCAAATGAAAATAAATCCTGCAATAAAGGACATTTTCGGTTTCGAGTATTCCGACTTCACACTGGAAGGGTATGACCCGCATCCTACCATTAAAGCCCCTATAGCAGTTTAACACCATGATAATATCACTTGTAGCCGCAGCCGGAAATAACAACGTAATAGGCGGAAATAATAAGTTGCTTTGGAAAATGCCGACCGACATGAAGTTTTTCAAAGACCTTACCACAGGACATACTGTGATAATGGGCCGCAAAACCTATCAATCGTTTGGCAGGCCATTGCCGCACCGAAGGAATATTATTGTAACCCGCGATAAAAACTTTGCTATGGAAGGATGTGAAGTGGTACATTCCTTGCATGAAGCACTAAAACTTGCCGATGGGGAAAAGGAAGTGTTTATTATTGGTGGGGCGAATATCTATGAACAATCTATGGCAATAGCCAATAAAATTTACTTAACACGCATTTTTGGCAATTTTGAGGGAGATTCCTATTTTCCTGCTATAAATGAGAAAGATTGGCAGCAAACAACGGTTTCGGAGTATCCTGCCGATGAAAAGAACCCATATCCGTTTGCTTTTCTTGAGTATGTGAAAAAATAAAAGCCAAAAAGAAGCCCGGCGTATTACATTTTTCCTATTTTTGTGGCAAACCTATAAACCAAAATGTCATGACAAAAGCAGAAATTGTAAAGGAGATCTCGGAGAAAACGGGTATCGAAAGGGCGATGGTAGAAGCCACCATTGAAGCCTTTATGACCTCAGTTAAGGAACACATCATCCGTAAAGAAACGGTTTCTTTACGGGGATTCGGTAACTTTATTATTAAGAAGAGAGCGGCAAAGGTAGCTAGGAACATTTCTAAGAACACAGCAATCAACTTGCCTGCTCATCACATTCCAGCTTTCAGACCATCTAAAAAGTTCTCTGAAAAAGTGAAGAAATCTGTAAAATAAAATTACTACATGTCTTCTAAATTTACCTCCCGGCAGTGGTTAGCCATAGCCGGGAGTTTTCTTTTACTGGCTGGCTTATTCTTTATTAACCGTAAGCCACCTGCTACCGATAACCCAATGGGTCAGCAGCAGGAATCAGGCCATGCCGGCAATGCAGCCGTTGACTTTGACCAGGTTATTAAATCATCGGAAGATTCCCTTTCCGATTTTGAAAAACAGGTTGTTAGCCGCATTAAAGAGGCACTGGCTGCTAAAGCCGATAGTGTTCACATCGGGCTTGCAGGCCACCTTGTTAATTCATTGGATAGTGTTGGGCAGCCCATTATTGCTGCTTACTATACCGAAAAACTTGCCGAAACAATCAAATCACCACCCTTATGGACAAAAGCAGGTGAAAAATTCTACGATTATTCTGAATTAGGAAAGGACAACTTCAAAACTGCTTTGCTTCAGCAGGCACAAATGTGCTTTACAAGCGCATTGAAAATTGATTCAAATTACGCCGATGCAAAAGTCGGTTTGGGCGAATGCCTGGTAGATGCCGGCGGAAACCCTATGCAAGGCATTATGACCATACAAAGTGTTTTAAACAAGGATTCAAATAACCTGAACGCACAAATTGCACTGGGAAAATTATCTATAAGATCAAATCAGTTTGAAAAAGCTATTTACCGCTTTAACAGGGTTTTGCAAATAGAACCAACCTATTATAAGGCCTATTTATTATTAGCCCAATCATATAAATCCACAGGAAATATTAAACAAGAGATTGTTAGTCTGAAAAAATACCGTACCTTCGCGGCCGATTCATCTTTTAAAGTTGATTTAGACAAATATTTACAAGAAGAACAAAAGAACGACACAAACAAATAATATTCAAGTATAAACTTATAAATTTTATTGCATCATGCCTTGCGGAAAAAAAAGAAAACGCCATAAAATGGCCACCCACAAAAGAAAGAAACGCTTACGTAAAAACAGGCATAAAAAGCGTTTACGCTAAACTAGTTATAAGTTATGAGTTATAAGTTATTTGCGAGTTTGTTCCCTAAAGGTAATAACTCTTAACTTATAACTCATAACTTGTAATTTCTCTCCTCACTTTTATCTTATTACTATTTTTGATGCCTAAGGCAGAAAAATATCTACATGGGTTATATTCAAAGTTAACCTTAAACCTATTGGGTTTCATCAACCGGCTAATGATGAACCCCGGAAATGTTGAGAACCGCTATGGTTCCTTAATAGCAATTCCCGTGACACGGGGGAATGAGCAAACAATTATTAGCCTCAAAGAATTTTCAATAACAAACTTAATTTATGAGCAACGAGCTTATAATCAATTCTACTCCCACAGAAGTAGTTACCGCCCTGATAAGCGACAAAAAGCTGGTGGAACTAATGAGGGAGAGAAACGATTCACAATTTTCAGTAGGGGACATATATTTAGGAAAGGTTAGTAAAATAGCAGGCAGTCTGAATGCCGCTTTTATTAACTTAGGCTACGAAAAGGATGCCTTCCTTCACTATTACGATCTGGGACCCCAGTTTTCTTCACTAAACAATTATACACAAGGTGCCCTTTCGGGTAAATCGAAGGTTTCTTCGCTTATGTATTTTAAAATGTTGCCCGATATTCCTAAAAATGGAAAAATTCAGGAACAGATTCAGCAAGGGCATAATGTATTAGTGCAGATTGCCAAAGAACCAATCTCTACCAAAGGACCCCGTATCACTTCACAGATCACCCTTCCGGGAAGGTTTTTGGTGCTGATACCGTTTGCTGAAAAGATAGCGGTATCTCAAAAGATTCGTACCCCCGAGGAACGCGACAGACTTCGGAAATTACTCGACCAGATAAAACCCAAAGGCTTCGGACTTATTGTCCGCACGGTGGCCGAAGAAAAGAGTGCCGAAGAAATCAGTGCCGACCTGAACTCACTTGTTGCTAAGTGGGAAGAGTGTTTCAATAACCTGAAAGGTGCCCATGCCCCTAAAAAGGTGTTGGGCGAAATGGGCCGTACATCGGTTGCAATTCGCGATACTGTGAACGCCAGCTTTACCAATATAGCGGTGGACGATGAAGTGCTTTATGAAGAAATTAAAGAGTACGTTCATACTATTGCACCGGAAAAAGAAAGCATTGTAAAGCTTTATAAAGGTGCTGCGCCCATATTCGACCATTATGGAGTTGACAGGCAGATCAAATCTACATTTGGAAGGACGGTAGGGCTGCAAAGCGGTGCCTACCTGATTATAGAGCATACCGAAGCTCTCCACGTTATTGACGTGAACAGTGGTACCCGTATTAAATCGAAGAACGACCAGGAGACCAACGCCCTTGATGTGAATCTGGAAGCGGCTGCTGAAATAGCCCGCCAGTTAAGGCTTAGGGACATAGGTGGTATTATTGTGGTCGATTTTATTGACATGTATAATGCCGAAAATCGTGCCAAGCTCTTTAAGCAGTTTAAAGAGATGATGAAGAATGACAAGGCAAAACACCATATTCTTCCCCCAAGCAAATTCGGATTGATACAGATTACCCGGGAAAGGGTTCGTCCGCAAACGGTGATAGACACCATGGAGAAGTGTCCTACCTGCAATGGTACCGGCGAGGTAGAGCCTTCCTTTATGATTGTGGATAAAATTGAAAACGCACTGCGTTTTATAGTTACCGGGCAAAATGAAAAAGGGGTTACATTATTGTTGCACCCATTCATTTATGCCTATATTAATAAAGGGTTTTTGGGCTCATCCATATCATCTATACGATCGAAATGGAAACGCAAGTATAAGAACGGACTCGATATTAAAGAACTCGATTCACTGCACTTCCTGGAATATAAAATGCTTAACAAACGGGGCGAGGAAATAAAGTTAAAATAGGTTGGTGCCCGACTGGCAAATAGGCTGAGCGGATGCGGCTATCTTATAACCCATGACTTTGTCATGTTGAGCGCAGCGAAACATCTGTTTTAAAACAGATCCTTCCTTGCGCCACCGCTAAAGCTAAGGCGGCACGCGGTCGTCAGGATGACAATTGCGCTGTTCTTAAATTTTTTACGTCTACAATCTCACGACCCTTGACTTTGGCATCCTGAGGAACGAGTCCAGCCCGAATGAATTGTTCGGACGGGGATCTGTGCTTATTTATTAATAAACTCATTTTTATTTTCGTTATAAAATTAAATTTATAAAATAACAGAGAATAACAGTAATTAACAGAGAAATTTACAGTAAAATAACAGGCTGACAAAAATGCTTGTAAAAAATTAAGCACTTGATATTCAATTGCATTTATTTCTAATTCGCTGTTAATAACAGTGAAAAACAGATTTTTATAGCAAAAATTGGTATACATTTTTTCATTTTCGCTATAAACATTTTCTCCTTGTTCTTGCACTTTTTTGCTTCTCATTTTGCAAAGGTAAAACAGGAAAAAGCACTTTCAAAATAAGTCATTGACCTTACTGAATACAAAATTTATTTTTCAGTATCCATTTCAAAAAAAGGTAATAACCCATAGGTTAACCATGCGCTTGGTTAACCCATGAGACGGGTTAACCTAAGAGAAAATGAAAATGAAAATAGAAATGAATATATAAATAGATAATGAATTTCTTTCTTTTGGTACTTTTCTTTCCGCCTTTCGTCATTGCGAGGAACGAAGCAATCTCTTCGCCAATCGGTTAGTTCCCAAATTAAAAGAGGCTGCCCGCCAGTATGAACCCCGCCAGAATGAATCTTTCGGGCTGGCGTTCGGAGGGGCTTCATCCGCCTAGGCGGATGAAGATTGGGAGAGTTTTAATTATTCGTAAATCTAATTTATTTCTTTTGAACTCATGAGGGCTTCGCCGTTACTAATTCTTAATTCCAGCGCAGCTGGCAGGGCAATGTTTATAAGATTTTAGCAAAACAATACAAAGTTTATTTTAATTTTGTGGAGCATAAAAATCAGGCTATGAAGAAATTACAAGTGTTGCTTTTTGCTATTCTCCTTTTGGGCGTTGGAGTGGGGAAGGGTCAGTATAATGTTTTATTAAACTTCAATGGAGCAAACGGCCAGAGTCCTTTGGGGTCATTAATTATTTCTGGAAAAACCCTATTTGGGATGACAGAAGCAGGAGGTATTTATGGTGCAGGTAATGTATTTTCAATCGACACAGATGGTACGAGGGGTAAAGATGTTTTTGATTTTAATTTTACAAATGGAGCTGTTCCTAATGGTGATTTGAGTTTGGTGGGAGGTCGTTTGTATGGTATAACTCCACTAGGCGGAGGCATGTCAAATGGGAATATTTTCACAGTTGATACGAATGGCAATGGGTTCAAAGATCTCTTTGTTTTTAACGGCCTTAATGGTGCTCAGCCATACGGCTCTTTAACTATTTTAGGAGGAAAGATGTATGGAATGACAAATGGAGGTGGAACAAATCAGGATGGCATTATATTTTCAATAGATACAAATGGAAATGGATTTAATACCATATTCAATTTCAATGGAACGGATGGGAAATATCCAAATGGAAACCTAACCTTTTCGAATGGCAAGTTTTATGGAATGACTTATGGCGGGGGCACGGACAATTATGGTTGTGTTTTTTCCATTGATACAAATGGAAATAATTATAAAGTGTTACTAGATTTCAACGGTGTAAATGGTAAAACACCTTATGGCTCACTACTGCTTTCGGGGAAAAAGCTTTACGGGATGACTTATGAGGGAGGCCTTTTGGATAGTGGTAATGTGTTTTCCATAGATACAAATGGAAATAATTATAAGGACCTTTTAGATTTTAATACTTCCAATGGTAAAAACCCTTGGGGTTCATTAATTCTAATTGGAAAAAGATTATACGGAATGACATATATGGGCGGTGCAAACCTTAATGGCTGCATCTTTTCGGTAGATACAGATGGAGGTTATTATAATGATAAATATGATTTTAGTAGTGCATTAGGAGAACAGCCATTGGCCTCATTAATTAGTTCAGGAAAGAATTTGTATGGTACTGTAAATCTTCAGCATAAAGTGGACTAAAAATAGTTAAAAATAAGATAGTGTTTCCAAAAACTATTAACTTTAAATAATTATGGAAACAAAGAGTAAACAAACATCCGAGAACTTC
>CAIPDV010000107.1 GCA_903863935.1 uncultured Bacteroidota bacterium | reverse complement strand
TCTGCTACTACTACGGTTCCTATGCTTCCTCAGCAGCCGCTGCCGAAGGTCTCAAAGAACTAAATGCTAAAGGCGTTAACGGAACTATCGTGGGTATGAGTAATAAGACTAGGTAAAAAATATTTTTTGAGTTTGATTTAAAAGAAGAAGGGGTGTAAAAATCACATCCCTTTTTTATTTAACTATATCCGGTTGAATTACGGCCATAAATCGCAGCCTAAGCACATAATTCCTGCCTTTCGTCAGGCATTTTATTTATTATTTATTATAATTATTTGCAAGAAAGCCAATATCAATTATTTCCTGTTGTTTATTTTGTATATTAGTATAAAATCAGTTGCTTTGATTTTATGCGGTTTATAGGTTTACTATCTCTTCTTCTACGGATGCCCCCTTATTTGTAGAAGAGCTTTCAAAATATTTCAGATATTCACTTCAGTTCAGAAACATTGAATTTACTGAAGTAAAAAATGAAGTGGAACAGGCACAACGCTATGTTCACCTTTTAAAAATCCGGTTTGGCGACAAGCTTATTGTTAATTGGCAACTGGATGAAAATATGCTAGACTATTATATTTCAAACCACTCTTTACAGTTGCTATTGGAAAATATAATTAAACACAATATGGTATCCGTTGAAAGCCCGCTTGTGGTTGAAATTCGTACTACACCAGATAAAACACTTTTTGTGAAGAACAACCTTCAACCAAAAATCGGTCATATTGAATCAACGGGACTTGGCTTGAAAAGTATTGATGAAAGATACCGCTTGTTGTACAGGAAAAAAATAAAGATCTCCAGGACTAAGGATATATTTTGCGTAGAATTACCCCTAATAACACCTAATGAATATGAAAGCACTTATAATTGAAGATGAACTTCCGGCAGCCGGAAGACTTAAGAATTTACTTTTCACGCTTGATGAAAGTATTGAAATATTATCGGTTTTACCGAGTGTTGAGAAAGCCGTTGATTGGTTTAACGTCAACCCTTTTCCCGATATTATATTTATGGATATTGAGTTATCCGATGGCAAATGTTTTGAAATTTTTAACAGGGTAAAAATTACAGCACCAGTAATATTTACTACTGCTTACGACCAATTTGCTATTAAAGCTATTAAACTTAATGCACTCGATTATTTGTTAAAACCCCTCGACATTAATGAACTGGGCACTGCAATAGATAAACTGAAACAATCCTCAAAGAAAAATGCGATTGAAGGCTTTGAGGCATTAGTTGACTATATAGCCAATGCGGCTCAAAATAAAAAACCCCGAAAACTCGCAGTTAAAGACTCTAACAGCACTCGTTTTATTGATATTTCGAATATTGTAAGACTGCAAGCAGACTCAAACTATACTATAGTTTACCTTACCGATGGCAGTAAAATTATTACTACCCGGACGCTTAAGGAATATCATGATATTTTAACGGAACTTGGTTTTTTCAGGGTACACAATACACATATAATTAACCTTAGTCTTGTCGACAAATTTTTAAAAGATTCATGCAATCTTATAATGACAGATGGCAGTTCCATAGAAGTTTCCCGCAACCGGAAAAAAGATTTGCTAACTGAATTAGGTGCCGATTAACTATGATTTTATTAACTTGCAGCCCATTACGACTCATTTTTTAAATCATACTAATGAAAATACAATCTCTCACTACAGCAGCAACCCTACTTGTGATCGCCTCCTGCGGAAACATGGGAAAAAAAACTGCGGAAATCAACAATTCTATGTCACCCAACAATCCATTCAGTAATGCCAGCACATTGCCATTCCAAACAGCTGATTTTTCCAAAATAAAAGACGCCGATTTTATGCCTGCCTTTAAAGAAGGTATAAAACAAGAAATGGCTGAAGTCGATAAAATTGCCGATAATGCCGACGCCCCTACTTTCGATAATACACTTGTGGCACTTGAAAAAAGCGGACTTATGCTTCGCAGGGTAAACAACACGTTTAACCTGCTTTCAGGTGCAAATACAGATTCAGTATTACAAAAAATATCGGAAGATATTGCCCCTAAACTCGCTGCTGCCAATGATGCTATTTACCTTAATTCCAAATTATTTAAACGTGTTGAAGCGATTTACAAGCAAAGAGAGCAACTGAAACTCGATGCTGAATCAAACCGTTTGGTTGAATATTATTACCAGCATTTTATTTTATCTGGTGCTAATCTTTCCGATGCAGATAAGGAAACTCTTAAGAAACTGAATGGCGAGGATGCAGGCCTGGAAGCAAAATATACCAACCAACTGCTTGCTGCCGGAAAATCCGGGGCCTTAGTAATAAGTGATAAAGCAGAATTAGATGGTCTTTCCGAGGCTGAAATTGAAGCAGCGGCCACAGCTGCTAAGAACAATAAGATGCCGGGCAAATGGTTGCTTACATTGAAAAACACAACCCAGCAACCGCTTTTACAATCACTTAAAGTAAGGGCTACCCGTCAAAAATTATTTGAAGCTTCCTGCAACCGTGCCGAGAAAAATGATTCGAATGATACCCGTGCTACAATATTGCGCCTTGCGGCTCTTCGTGCCCAAAAATCAAAACTAATAGGCTTCCCGAACTATGCATCCCTCACCCTTATGGACCAAATGGCAAAAAAACCGGAAGCAGTTCAGGATTTCTTTGATAAGCTTATTCCTGCGGCAACTGCTAAGGTTAAAATGGAAACTGCCGATATCCAGCAAGTGATAGACCAGCAAAAAGGCGGATTCCAGGTTCAGCCCTGGGATTGGGAAATGTATGCAGAACAAGTTCGTAAAGCTAAATATGACATTGACGAAAACCAGGTTAAACCTTATTTCGAATTATGGAATGTTTTGCAGAACGGTGTATTTTATGCTGCAACCCAACTTTACGGTATCACCTTTAAAGAACGTAAAGACTTACCTGTTTACAATCCGGAGGTAAAAGTATTTGAAGTATTCGATAAGGATGGAAGTTCAATGGCTCTATTCTATTGCGATTATTACAAACGCGACAATAAGAACGGCGGTGCCTGGATGAGTAACCTTGTAGATCAGTCTAAATTATTGGGCACAAAACCGGTTATTTATAATATTTGCAACTTCGCCAAACCAGCCGATGGACAACCTGCACTTATCAGTTTTGATGATGTAACTACCATGTTCCATGAATTCGGACATGGCCTGCATGGCCTTTTTGCCGATCAGCAATATGTAAGCCTTTCGGGCACTGCTACTGCACGCGATTTTGTAGAATTCCCTTCTCAATTCAACGAGCATTGGGCATCCGATCCTGCAGTATTTAAAAACTATGCTAAACATTTTAAAACGGGCGAGCCAATGCCTCAGGAGTTAGTAGATAAACTTAAAAAAGCTGCTAAGTTCAATCAGGGATATGCACTTACTGAAATTATTGCTGCTGCTGCCCTCGACATCCAATGGCATTCTATTAATACAGACCAGAAAATTCAAAGTGTTGACACTTTTGAAAAAGAAGCATTGCACAAAACACATCTTGACATACCACAAGTTCCTCCACGCTATCATTCCACTTATTTCCTCCACATCTGGAGCAATGGATATGCAGCGGGCTATTACGCTTACCTGTGGACCGAAATGCTGGATGATGATGCCTTTGCCTGGTTCAAAGAACATGGCGGACTTACCCGTGAAAACGGCCAGCGTTTCCGTGATATGATACTCTCAAGAGGTAACACAGTTGACCTTGCTACCCTATACCGCAACTTCCGCGGCAGCGACCCAAACATTCAGCCAATGCTTGAAAACAGAGGTTTGGTTGAGACTAAAAACTAATATATAACTTTCACGATAAATGAAAAATCCCGCTAGCAATAGCGGGATTTTTTTTGAATCGAAAATATATTTCCTCGCTATTAATTCGTCTTTACCACTTTTTTTAATCCCGCTAAAGCACCTCTCCTGTCAACTATGCGAATTAAATATATTCCATTAGGTTCGCTTGACAAATTAATTGTTGATTGATTATTTATTATACGGATTGCGGCATTGAGTTTCTTTCCTGTATAATCATATATTCCAATAATCATATTTGCTTCTAACCCGGTTATTGTAAATTGCCCTGTTGTTGGGTTTGGATAAACTGCAATATCATTTAAGCCACTATCCTTGCCATTGTTATTATCCATTTCCTCCCTCCCAATTATTTGAGGGCAACCACTAATAAAGGTGCTTGCCTGGGCCGCAGGACAATTGTGGGAATCTGTTACAGTAACTGTATAAGAACCGTTTGGCAAAGTTTCTGTTTTTAAAGCACCAACTGTACTTGTGCCATTACTCCATGAATAATGGTATGCCGCAGTGCCCCCGGTTGCATTGGCTACTACAGTTCCTTTTCCGCCCACCACGCAGGTAAATGTTGGAATGGTAACCGCCACGGTGGCAGGTTGCCCAAGCACAGTGGGTGCTGTTCCCAAACATCCTGTGTTATCTGTTATGGTTACCGTGTAAGTTTGTGCTGAAAGGCCAACTGCTGTTGCTAAGTTTCCGCCGTAAGGGGCCCATGTATAAGCTGTGTAAATTCCCGAACCTCCCGTTCCGCTTGCTTTAATGGTGCCATTATTATTCCCATTACACAGTGGTATGGTTTTAGTGAACAACGCAAATATTACGGATGGCTGGGTAAGTGTTATTGTGGCAGTAGTTGTGCACCCGCGGTTATCTGTTAGCAGGCAGTTATCATTACCTGCGGGCAGCGTAACTGAGGTTTGCAATTTGCCCCCTGCCGGAAACCAGGAAAATGTATATGGAGCAGTTCCACCTGAAGGATTTGCTGTTGCTGAACCATTCGGATTATTTAAAGGAGCCAATGCATGGCATGTAAGGTTTGAGTTTAACGTTATTGTTTCAGTCAATGCAGATGCGGGCTGAGTTATGGTAACCGTATTGGTAGCGGAACATTCATTAATGTCAGTCACGGTTAGCGTGTAAGAACCTGCAGACAATCCGCTGGCTGTACCTGTAGTATTGCCATTGGACCATGAATAGGTATATGGTGTGCTTCCGCCATACACATTAGAAATTGCTTTACCTGTGTTGCTTCCATAACAAGTAACATTGTAAATGCTCCACCATTTAACTACTACCGGTTTTCCTTGTGTAATTGTGGCCGATGCTGTTCCTATGCAACCATTCGCATCAGTAACGGTAACGGTGTACACACCTGCTGATAGCCCTGTTGCAGTTGAATTCGTTCCACCGGAAGGCGACCAGCTATAAGTAAATTGTGCCTTGCCGCCAAATACATTGGCCGTGGCCGATCCCAGCGAACTACAGCTAGAATTACCAGACGTTATTTTTACCGGAAGGGCCATAGTATTATCCCATAGCGACCAACTGCGGAACAAATTGGCTGCCGATACCGGACCTGTTGAAACCATTCCTCTATTATTTGAAACGGCATCCGTGCAGCCATATCCTGCCCAATCGCTCCAGTTATTGGTGGTTGAATTAAATCGCTCTGCTATAAGTCTGTTTTCTGTTAAAGTATTGGGAGTACCGGCTTCCGTGTTGGCACCTCCGCTTATGTATGAAAATGTAATATTATCCGCTGCAGGTTTTGAAGTATAGCCTGTGTTTGCATCAATGATGTAAAAACGGTCGACAATATTATACGAGTTATCAGAATTACTTGGACTACCCGGTAATATAAAAGGAGTCAGATTGGTAACACCTGATGGTTCAGTTGCAGAATTTAATGCTGTTGTGTGATACGTTGAGAACTTAATTGAACCACCTGAAGAACCCGGATTGCTTATTATCTGCATAGTTACCGGCAAATAAGTTGTGGGTGAATATCCGAAAGGAACAACATAATTTCCGGTAGAATTACTAATATTCCACTTTACCATATTAAATTCATTTTCGCTATAGATGTTCCCACTGTCTCTTGTAATTGCGTTAGCATTGGAATTATCCACAACAAGATATGAAGGAACTGTATTTGTTCCTCCGTTAATTACCAACCCTGCACCATTATTCAATACTATCCTCTGTTGCCCCGTTGCAGTTATTGCAGATAGAAAGATAGCGTTAATCACCATCCATTTCCAGGTAGCTATTTGAATTATTCTTTTCATTTTATTGCTCTTTATTAAACTCGTGTGTACTCAAAACCTCTTATTTTGTAATTTGATTACCTGGTGTCGACTTCATTGGTGCAGGAGTTGTTGGCTTGGGAGCCGGTTTTGCAACGTATGTATGCACTTTCAGAACCTTTTGGGTTTTTACTTCCGGATGAACAGGTAATGGTTTTACTGTTGCCTGTGCATTTGCAACAGGTGCAATGGGTATATGCAATGTTGGTACCGCAGGAGCTGAAGGGAAGCGCATATTTGAATATTGTGCAACCTCTCCGTTCTTAAGTGTTTTATTGGCACGGTTAGCCACTATTTCATACGTAAATGAAATATTGGAATGTCCGTTATTGGATTCTACAACATCAAAACCTGTTGCAGTTCTATTCGTAACGAAAAGTACATTCGGGCAATTATCATTTGGTGTGATAATAACTCTCAACTTGTGTGTTTCATCAACAAGAATATTCAAAGCAAGTGTAGCGTCGATATCAATATGAATTTTTCCATTTACAAGTGTTGAAGTTCCATAATCCTGGAAAAGAACTTCAGGCGATTCATTACAGAACATTAATTTAGATTGGCTATTAGCATCTGTTATAACCGTGCTTTTTGTGCCGGAAGAAATTAGTCCGTAAGCATTATTACCCATCGCAGTGTAAATCCCGGAACTGTTATTATTAAAATACGCTGCATAGGAATTATAATTTCCGGATTCACCGGCTACACCGATACCGTTCGAGTTATTACCCTGAACTCCGATGCCTTGGCTTTGGCTTGTTTGTCCATAAACCCCGGTTCCTACATCAGACCATGTGTTGGCATCATTATCTCCAAAAATGGCTGTCCCCCCACTGTTATGATTAACAGCCTGAACTCCTACACCGTTTGCCTGTGATGTTTCACCATTCAAGCCGCTTCCGTTCCCTGTTCCGGAAAATCCACCGCTTAATGCATACATTGCAAATCCGTTTACATTATAATTAACACCTTCAACACCATATCCATTTTGTTGTTGTGTTGCTCCTTCAACTCCAATTCCAATACCGGTTCCTGAAAGGGCATAGTTTACTCCAAGCATACCAATTCCATCGCTCTCGGTATTTTCACCCCACATACCAAATCCATTTGATTGGGATGTTTGACCATAAACTCCTACTCCATTATTAGAACCCGCTGTTGCATTATTGATCCCACTTACACCAGCCGAATAGTTGCCTTGATCAATTGTCAAACCATACACCCCGGTTCCGTTGTCATTAAATCCTTCAACACCATAACCGCCGGATTGTTGACTAGAACCATAAACCCCGATACCAATATCTGAACCGCCGGAAGCATCATTACTGCCAAAGACCCCTATTCCACCTGTGCTATTATTCGTTCCACTCACTCCATATCCATAATATGAACCTGTTTGGCCAACAACACCACTGCAATTTCCCAGTGAATTCCCAAAGTTGCTTAATCCCATAACTCCAGCACTAAAACCTGCTGAATCTCCAGCCATACCTAAAACGCCAGTGCCGCTATTATTATTCCCTTCCACTCCAAAACCTGCTGTTTGATCAGTGTACCCTAAAACGCCAATTCCTCCTCCTGTTCCCGTATTAGCAGAATTATATCCAAAGACTGAAACACCATTGCCATTTGCATTTTCAGCGAGTACTCCATATCCCAGTAACTGATATGTTAATGCATAAATTCCGGTGCCGTAATCATTTCCGGTGGCAGCCATATTTTGAGCAGTTAAAGCATACCCTGCACTATTGGAATTGGAAGCTGCTACACCATACCCGCTGGATTGTCCGGTTCTTCCGATTACACCACAACCAAAGCCTGATGCAGTAGGAAGCCCGTTTTCACCTAATATGCCAACACCGTTTGATACTTGATTCGTTCCATATACTCCATACCCGTTCGCCTGGTAAGTTGTACCATAAACTCCGTTACCGGCTCCTGAACCGGCTGACCCTCCATTAGCCCCATATACACCATTTCCATCTTGACTATTATTTAACCCATATACTCCGGCACCCGAGAATTGTGAGGTAGAGCCATACACCCCATTACCAGCTCCCAAACCTGAGGAAGCTACGTTTTCGCCAAACACAGCTGTACCTCCTGAATCAAATTGCCTGCCATGCACTCCATATCCTCCCGATTGTGAAGTCTGGCCTAAAACACCTGTTCCGGAAAAGCTTCCGTCTTTTGCACTGTTAAAACCTGCAATTGCTATAGCAGAAGAGTCAATGTTGTCAACTCTTAATTTATAATTGCTTTGTGGTGCAGAGCCTATCCCTACATTAGTTCCATTATCTTCTGTTATTCCAATTCCAAGTGTTGTGGGGTTTGTCCATCTCGCAAGATAATTTGTGCTTCCTGTTCCTAAACTGCTCCCGGTATTTAATAAACTCCATGAGCCACCATTCCAATAATAATATCCGGGAACAACATCATTTATAGTTTTTGTATTGTAAACTATCAAACCCGTATCCGGTGCAGATACAGGCAACGCTGAGTTGGTCGAGCTTAAAGAAATATGTGGAGGAAGAAATCCCATATTCGATCCTGCATTTCCTGTATTTAAATCAAGAACGGCTGCACTGCTTGGCTTAGCTCCTGATTTGTTAATACCAATATTTTGGGCGAAAGATTGGGAAGATAAAAACAAGATAAATCCGAATGTAAGCGGTACAATATTCGATTTGATAAATATTTTTTTCATGGTTTTTGTGTGTTAAATAAGTGCCGCAAAACTATTACAGTCATAGCCTTTAATCAAGTTACATAAAGATGTAGGTCAGCCTGAAAAGCCTGCCGGGAAAGGGTTTTTATTTTTTTTCAGGCACACTAACTCCGGTTGAGCTAGCAGATGAAAAAATATGCGGAGCAGGAATTATCTTCGGTTGAATTTGTTTTGCTTGCGTTTTAATTGTTGGCACTTGTTGATTTGAACTTGTACAAATTACAGGCTTTGGAGGCGCAGGCGCATCCGGAAAACGCATGTCAGAATATTGAGCAATGGTGCCATCGGCAAGGGTTTTATTAATACGATTTGCAATTACTTCATAGGTGAATTTTACATTTGAACTTCCACTCTGCAGCTCTACAACATCAAATCCGGAGGAAGTTTTATTCGTTACATATACTCCTTTACAATCCCCTTCCAATGTTATTAATACACGCAAAGGATGTTTGTCGTCAATGGCAACATTCATTGCATAAATGCTTTCCAAATTAACGTGAACCTTACCATTTACAAGTGAGGCGGAGCCATAATCTTCAAACAAAACTTCTGGTGCTTCAGCGCAGAACATTAAACGTGCTTTATCATTCTTATCGGGCACAACTGTGCTTTTTGTACCATTTGAAATCTGACCAAAAGTAGATATAGCAAATTGATCGTAAATACCCGTTTTGTAGTTGCCAAAAATACCGGCAGTGGCAAAAGTGGCATCAACAAATCCGCCAACACCAGTTCCTAATGTATCAAAACCCTCAACCCCATATCCGCCTGATTGGCTCGATTCCCCAAAAATCCCTACTCCTTTATCACCGGACCCGGCAGCAGTATTCCGTGCATAAAGAGCAGTTCCATTACTATTTGTATTGGTAGCCTTTACCCCATATCCGCTTTGTTGATATGTTAACCCTTCAACACCTGTTGCGGTGCCATTGCCGGGGTTAGCTGCAGCAAAACCAAACACACCTACACTAAATCCACTGGATGCATTAGTACTGCCTATTACTCCATAATTATTATCCGTTTCTCCCCACACCCCATCTCCTATTCTGGAGTATCCTCTAACCCCATTTCCATTGCTGTCAATACCTTCTACACCATAACCGAAATACTGAAGAGAGGTACCCAAAACGCCAATGCCATTGTCGAAATTACTTATGAAAGGAGCTGTGTTTGCACCATAAATTCCAACTCCATCTGCGTCGGCATTTACACCATTAACGCCATATCCGCCGGATTGAGATGTTTTACCATACACACCGGTACCAATATCTGTGCCCGAAGTATTATTTACTCCAAAAATTGCAACTCCGGCACTATTAAGATTTGTGCCTAATATACCTGCGCCAAAAGACGCGCCCGTTTGTCCATATACACCAGTTCCAAATCCAAAACCGGGTGCCACGGGAATTATACCACCCAAACCTACTCCATTCACATTTGTACTTGTACCGTACACACCATAGCCGGCCTCTTGCGCTGTTGAGCCCATTACACCAATACCTGTTCCGGAACCCGAAGCGGCAGAATTTATACCTAGTATTCCTGTATCTGATGCAGAAGTTTGATTTACATACAATTTATTTCCAGAAGTTGGTGTAGCTCCAATTCCGACATTGGTTCCATCATCGGTTGTTGCACCAATACTAAGTTGAGAAGGGTTTATCCATCGGGCCAGATAATTTGCAGTTCCGCTTCCTAAACTCGATGACGTTGCCAATAGATTCCATGCTGAACCATTCCAATAATAATATCCATTTACAACATCATTTATTGTTGAAGTATTATAAACAATCAAACCTGTATCGGGCAACGTAACGGGAACTGCCGAGTTAATTGCCGTTAACGCAACATGCGGAGGAAGAAAACCTAAATTCAACCCGGCATTTCCGGTGTTTAAGTCAAGTACGGCTGCGCTGCTCGGTTTTGCTCCTGATTTATTAATACCAATGTTTTGTGCGTTGGAATAAAATGCAAAACCTAATGTGAATAGGATAGTCGCCCCTAACGATACAGATTGTTTTTTCATAAATAAAAATTGATTTGCTTTATAGTTCTTTCCTCAAATAATGAGAGCAAAACTATTACAGCCCAATGTCCCAATCAAGTTACATAATGATGTAGGGTGACAGAAAATTAAAAATGAATAATAAGAGGGCTGCTATACAAGCTTATCTTTCAAAGCTTTGGAAACCGCTTCCGTCATGGAGTTGACATGAAGTTTTTTATAAATAACTTTTATAAAATGGCGTACTGTATCGATACTGATTTGTAATTCGGCAGCAATCATTTTATAACTATAGCCTTTGGTTAGAAGTGTGAGAACATCCACTTCACGTGGAGTAAGGTAAATATCCGTTTTGGCTTCCTTCTCTGACCTTGGAAGTAATTGCAAAACTTTTTTAGCAACCTGCGGGGTCATAGGTGCGCCGCCTTCCTTAACGTCTTTAATAGCTTCAATAATTTTTGTGGAAGAAGTACTTTTCAGCAAATAACCCGATGCACCTGATTGAATACTCTCGAAAATATTTTCGTTATCATCGAATACAGTTAGCATGATTATATCTATTTCCGGATATTTTTCTTTGATCTGTTTTAATGCTTCCTTTCCTGAAGTTCCAGGCAAATCAATATCCATGAGTATAACATCCGGATTGCGTAATTCAATATCGTTGATAACATTATTGGCATTCGGAAATGAGCCCATTAATTCAAAGTCGTCGTAAGAATCTATCATCTTCGACAGCGTAAACAGAAGATCGGGATTATCTTCAAATATGAGTACCTTTATTTTATGCTCCGGTTCCATTATAGGCCGCAAAGATATTCCATCTTTGTTTCTATGTCAAGCTACATATTTATGTAATGGAAAAAATCAGCGTAAGTTTTGTTCCCTGTCCCTGCTTGCTTTCAACAGTAAGGGTTCCATGCATTAGCCTTGCACGTTCCTTCATATTTTTCAAACCATTTCCTGTTGGAGTTAAAACATTCTGATTGAATCCAACACCATCATCGGTGATTTTTATTTCCATTTTCTCATCTATTTTCCATATAGCAATAGTTGCTTTTTTACATTCGGCATATTTCGCGATATTATTTATAGCTTCTTTAAATATGAGATAGAAATTTTTCTTGTGTTCCATAGGGAGTTTAATACTCTCCACATCTTTCCCAGCTTTAAAATCATAGTCAATTCCTTTAGGCTCCAATGTTTCGGCACAATACATGCGCATCCTTGTAAGCAGTGAATCCATCATATCATTCTCGGGGTTCACGGTCCATACAATATCTTTCATCGATTCCATTGTTTTGTGCGATGACTCTGAAATTTTATTGAAAATAAATTGGGATTCTTCCGGGGTGTTTGCCGAATTTTTACCAGCCATTTCACTCAGTATGGAAATCGAACTTAAAGAAGAACCGATATCATCATGCAGGTCGCGGGCCAGCCTTGTGCGCAGCCGTTCCGCTTCCAGCTTTCGCTGGATGCGGAGGTAGTAGAATAAATATCCGAGGCCGAATGCAGTTATTCCGCAAAGCATAATGAACCACCATGTTTTCCAGTAAGGGGTAGAAATATGCAATATAACCGGATGAATGGTTTCTATCCACTCTCCGGCCGCATTTTGCACTTTCAGGTGAAGGGTATATGTACCGCCTGACAAGTTTGTATAACTTGCGTAATGCCTGTTGCCGCAATAGTTCCAGTCATTATCAAGTCCCTCCAGATAATATGCAAACTGGTCCCCTTTTTCGTTCAAGAAGTCAAATGCCGAAAAAGTAAATGATAAATAGTTATCCTTATAACTCAGGTAAACTGGGGTGGTAATATCAGATAAGTATTCTTTGTTCATTACACTCATGGAGGTAATCTCAGGATGTATATAAGGTGATGTTTCCTTTAAATCATCCGGGTTAAAATAAAGTAACTCATCTCCACCGGCAAAATAAACTGTGCCATCCGGTGATGTACATCCAGCCACATTAACCATTTCAGCCAACTGCATCCCTTCAGGATAATTTGTAAAAGTATTTGTATTTAAATTCCAATTGGAAAGTCCTTTACCTGTTGCCAACCATAAATTACCATTTCCACAATCTACTATTCTCCTTATTTTATTATCATCTGCCCATTTTGGGTTTTTTACAGTACGGAATGTTTTTTTAGTTCCTTCATAAATAATTAAGCCGTCTAATTGGGTTGCGATATAAGTGTTTCCCAATTTGTCGCAGTAAATATCATTGATCCACCCACGTTGCATTACTACAGCGTTTTTGTCGCCCGGTATATTCCAGATTATTTGATTAGTGCCAGCTTCCATGCAATAAAAACCGTCCTCGTAAGTCCCAACCCATTTATTTCCCAATGCATCCATACATAAACATCGCATAATGTTCATGTGCTTAGTAATAAGATTTGAATCCCTTTCGAGGTAATGAGCGCCTTTTCCCGTAGCCGGATTATAACTAAATATGCCCCTTGAAAAAGTTCCGAACCAGAATGTGCCCTCATTATCTCTTCCTATACCTTTAGGAGTGTCAAAATAAAGTTCTTTTAATTCTGGAACAGGCTTCCTTGCAGTATCGAATGTGCGCGTATTAATATTAAAACGAATGAACCCGAGGCTACCCCCAATCCACAGGGTATCTTTATAAGGATAAATGGAAAATATTTCATCCCTGTGTTTTTTAGGGGTTGAATAAGGACGGCCAAAATGTGAAAAATGATGATCAACCGGATTATATTCAAATAATCCTGCCCCAACTGTTCCTATCCATAAATTATTATCATAACAGAGTTGCCTTATGTTAAGTTCTTCAAAACCCGGAACTCCCCATTTATCAGTCGATAACCATTGAAAATTCAACTGGCGAAGATTAAAACTATTAATACCTAAATCTGTACCAATCCAAATGGAGTTTTGACGGTCCTTCAAAATACACCAAACATCCCCATTGGACAAACTTGAGGCGTCTGCTTTAGAATGGGTATAGTCATGGTAGGTATTTCTTTTTGTATTAAGAAAAACGAATGCTCCTCCTAACCTGCCCAAAAGGCATCCTACCATCATTGTAGAATCATTTAACCTGCAAAAATCCCACGCCAAATATTTCGGAAAACCTACATCAGTAGTATCGAGCGTGTGTTTTTTTGTTTCGAATGTTTTGATATTAAACTCGTATACATTTGGATGAGAGTACTCCCCGAACCATAATTTCCCATCTGTATAATCAAAATACAGTTCCGTAAAAAAGCCTTTTGTTACTTTAAAACTGCTTACTGCTGTTTTAAAGGATTTACAATTATCATCAGAATACAACAATGCCGTGTCCATAAGAATAAATATCCGGCCACCGGAAATCGAAGCCATACCGTGAATAAGGTAGCCATAATGGTCCTCGGTAAAAGATTTAACAAGGGAAAACTCCACTTTAACAGGATCGCATTTATAAATTCCGGCATTGGTAGAAACCAATAATGTGCCTTTATTATCCTGTATTATGTTGGTAACAATATTGCTTCCGACTTTGGATGAGCCTTTATCAAAATAGTAATTCTTAAAGTTCATTTTAACCGGGTCAAATTTGGCTAACCCGAAGTAAGTGCCGACCCATATATTGTGCAATTTATCCTCATACAAACAATTTATCCTGCTGTTGCATATTGAAGAAGAATCATTTTCAGCATGAAGAAAAGTGGTAAGTGAATTCCCATCATATCGCGATAAACCTCCTCCTGTTCCAAACCAAAGGTACCCGCTGCTATCTTGCAGCATACAGTTTGCAATGTTGTTCGGCAAACCATCTTTTACATTCAGGTGACTGAAACGGATGTCTTCACCATCCTCATACTTACTAGCTTGCTGTGCTAAGGCACAACTTTTGACTGCAAGAATAAATAATGCTATTACAATACCCTTAAATTTCATACTTACATACTTGTTTGAAGGTATAATGGCTGCCTGATTTAAAAATTAAATGCAAGCAAAATACAAAAAACATTTTTTATTACATACCTCTTTCCTTATCCAGATAAGACTGCACCACATCAATGGCATTGTCTATCACATCGCTCAAAGCAGTGATAAATGCACCCGGTTTAGCCAATGATAGCGCATGTTTCAGGGCTTCTATTTCCTTAGGAACATATTCGTAGGATTGTTTTGGATTCACTTCTTTAATACCTTCCACCAGTAATCGTACAATATCATCCGCTTCACGGCCACGTAAAAATTTATCCTGCCGGATGATGATGTGGTCGAACATACGTGCTGAAATTCTTCCCAACTCACGTATATCATCATCACGTCTGTCGCCGGTACCGGTTATGATACCAATTTTATAAGGTGATTCGATGGTAGTTAAAAACTCACGTATTCCATTAAAGCCATCGGCATTATGGGCAAAGTCTATCATTACCTTATATTCTTTAAAGTTGAAAATATTCATCCTTCCGGGAGTCTGAGCCGCCGACGGGATAAAGGTTTCCAAACTCATGCGAATATCTTCAATAGCGAAACCATATACATACGACGCAAGAGTTGCAGCCAGCACATTGTAAATATTGAAACTTACCCTTCCGCCAAATGTAAGCGGGATGGTAGTTACTTTTTCTACTCTAAACTTCCATGCACCTTTTTTAATGGTGATATATCCGTTTTCATAAATAGCGGCTATACCGCCCTTCATGCAATGGGCGCGAATAATGGGGTTGTTTTCATCCATACTGAAATAGGCAACATTACAATCGGCTTCCTTGCCAAGCTTATGACAGAATTCATTGTCTGCATTCAATACGGCATAGCCATCGCGCTTCACAGCTTTCACTACCACGCCTTTTACGTTAGCCATATCTTCCAGCGTGTGTATATCGGATAGCCCAAGGTGATCCACTTGTATGTTAGTTACCACCGCTACATCGCATCTTCCAAAACCAAGGCCCGCCCTGAGTATCCCGCCACGGGCGGTTTCCAATACTGCAAACTCTACGGTTGGATCTTTCAAAATAAACTCGGCACTCATAGGGCCTGTGGTATCCCCTTTTTGAAGCAAGGAGTTCTGCACATAAATACCATCGGAGGTGGTAAACCCAACACGGTAGCCATTGCCTTTCACAATATGGGAAATTAGGCGGGTGGTAGTTGTTTTACCATTTGTTCCGGTAATAGCTATAATCGGAATCCTGCAATTTTTCCCCGGAGGATAAAGCATATCGAGCACAGGAGCTGCTACATTTCTCGGCAAGCCTTTGGCAGGTGCCAGGTGCATCCGGAAACCCGGTGCGGCATTCACTTCCAGCACTACCCCACCGCTGCTTTCAAGCGGTTCTTTCAAATTGTCGGCCATAATATCTATACCACAAATATCCAAACCGATTACACGGGAAATACGTTCGCAAATAAACACATTGTGCGGATGCACTAAATCGGTAACATCGGTAGAAGTGCCGCCGGTGCTAAGGTTTGCAGTGCCCTTCAGATAACATATTTCCCCTTTGGGAATAATGGAATCGAGCGTCAGGTTTTGTTTGGTGAGTTGTTCATGCGTTTCACGGTCAATGCTTATTTCAGTCAACACATTTTCGTGTCCGTAACCACGTTTAGGGTTTTGGTTTTCCAGTTCCACCAAATCCTTGATGGTAGAAACCCCATCTCCGATTACATGAGCAGGTTCGCGCAAAGCCGCAGCAATAAGGCGGTTGTTGATAACCAATATCCGGAAATCGTATCCTTTTATAAAACGCTCTACTATAATTCTGCGGGAATATTTTTTAGCATGATCAAAGGCAGCCATTGCTTCCTCCCTTGTCTTTACATTAATTGAAGCACCTTTCCCGTGATTGCCATCCAGTGGCTTAAACACCAGCGGGAATCCAATTTTATCTATTACTTCGTCCACTTGTTCTTCCAGCGAAATGCACATTCCTTTAGCAACAGGTATAGCGGCTTCCTGCAACATGCGTTTGGTTTCGTCTTTATTGCTTGCTAAATCCACCGCAATGGAACTGGTTCTATCCGTCATAGTAGCCCGGAAACGAACCTGATTCTTTCCATATCCAAGCTGCACCAGCGACTCGCTGTTAACACGAATATAAGGTATATCACGTTCAATTGCTTCTTCAATAATGGATGCAGTACTAGGCCCAAAGCGTGTCTCCTCGCGGATTTCACGCATAGCCATAATGTCGGCATTCAGGTCGTAGGCGGTTCCATCCACCAAAGCCTGTGCTATACCCACCGAGGCTTTAGCTGCATAAATACCCACTTTTTCTTCGAGGTAGGAAAACACCACATTGTAAACCCCGCTGGCCCCAGCGTTACGGGTTCTTCCAAAACCGCAATCCATACCTGCCAGCGATTGAATTTCGAGTGCAATATGTTCAATTACGTGGCCCATATAAGTTCCTTCGTGCACCCTTTCAAAAAAACCGCCTTCTTTGTTGCGGGAACAACGGTGCGATATCATAGTTGGGAACATTTCCTCCAACCGCTTGGGGAAACCCTTTATTTTATTGGTGGGGCGGTTTTCCAGTTCTTCAATATCCAGCTTCATCACCACTAATTTTTTGCGGAAGTTCGACCAATAGTTTGGGCCTCTTAATACTCTGATATCAATAATTTTCATAGACAGGGATTTTTAAAATTCCAATAAACTTTTCATTTGAATAACGACAAAGATATAAACATTCGGTAGTGCCGCATAATTGAGTTTTAAATTAGTTTAGCTTTTCGCCCCAAACCCCTAAAGGGGCTTCCAATCGTCATTGCGAGGCTCTGCGAAGCAATCTTACTAATACGGTTCACTTATTTTGGGCAAGATTGCTTCGCAGAGCCTCGCAATGACGGTATAACTATTCCAACAATCCTTTATTAACTAATTTCCCACATTGTTGATATATATAAATTGTAACTGCTAATTAAAGGTTTGTTCCAATTCCATTTTATATAGATTTGCAACATTAATTTAACATATGAGTAATCCGAAAGGCAAATTGATAATTATTGGCGGTAGTGTGGATATTGGAAGTTTTAATGAAAAACCCACCGACCTTTCTGCCAAAATCAGGTTTTTTGAGAAAGGAATCCTGAACCGAATTGTCAATGAATCATTCCGGAAAAACTTATCGAAGATTGAAATTATCACCACTGCATCCAACATTCCGGAGCAGGTGGGTAACGAATATATAAACGCATTTAAAGCTTTAAATGCACTGGATGTTGGCCTGCTTCACATTAAAACCCGCGAAGAAGCCAACGATCCGGCAATAGTGGACCGCCTGAACCACGCCGATGTGGTAGTGTTTACGGGTGGCGACCAGTTGAGACTGTCGTCTATTATTGGCGGAACAGAGTTCCACCATATACTCATGAAGAAATATGAGAACGAAGATTTTATTATTTCAGGAACCTCGGCAGGTGCGGCAGCAAGCTCCAACAATATGATATACCAGGGCAGCAGCTCGGAAGCATTGCGCAAAGGAGAGATTAAAATTACCGGCGGCCTTGGATTCATTAACAACGTAATAATAGATACCCACTTCGTTCAGCGCGGACGTATTGGCAGGTTGCTTTATGCCTGCGCTACCAACCCCATGAACCTGGGTATAGGCCTCGGCGAAGATACCGGGCTGCTCATTACCGATGGCCACAGTATGGAGGCTATTGGAAGCGGACTTATTATTTTGGTTGATGCCACCCACATGCGCGAAACCAATATGACCGATGTGCAAATGGGCGAACCCGTCTCCATTGAAAACCTGATAGTACACGTAATGGCTCTCGGCGACCACTTCGATTTAAAGACCAAAAAACTAAAAATCGGCCACTTCAAGCCCAATGTGGTTAACACGGAAACCGGAATAGCAATTTAATTAACTAAGTGCCTTTGTCATCCTGAGATTGTTCGTCATGGCGAGGCTTTGCGAAGCCATCTTACCCCAATCACAACTACATGCCTTTGTCATCCTGAGGAACGAAGGATCTCTTCCAATTCGGAAACTTTTCCCTTTCACCTTTTAACTTTAAACTGTTTCTGGGCGTGCCCCAAGCTACGCAAGGGTCGGGCTTTACGTTGCAAGTCCTCACTGCCGTCATTGCGAGTCCCGGCATTTTCGCGGGACGTGGCAATCTCTGTTCTCCGGCAGTTTGCGGGCTTTCCACTTCAATCCCTCACGCAGAAAGTCAAGGTCATGTATTTAACCCCGTGACTTTTCCCTCTCCTCTTAGGAGAGGGCAGGGTGCGGTCTTATTCATAAACCCATGCCCTTTGTATTTTGTACCTGCTAAGCTGTGCTTAGTGGGTTTATAATTAGCAAGTTTACCTACTAAGCAAACATTAAAGCTGAGCCTAAATGGCTATAAACCCACGAAGTGCGACATCGGGGGTACAGTGGGGAATCTATTTTCCTTCAGCACTCCTAATTACAAAAAGGAGTATCATTTTGAATAATTCAATAAATTTTATAATTGACAATAAAGTAAAATACCAAATAGTCGAATTAAGTAATCCCCTATAGGTGTAATTAAAGCCAAATAGACTATGAGTAATGAAGTGAATATTGGTACCAATGAAATTATAGATAAAAATAACAATAACAGTTAAAATAAATATTATAGTAGACCATCGAAACTTACCAATTAGGTCATGCAATAATGTCTCTCCATTATTCTTTGGGTTATCTAAATGAAGTAAATGTTTTGAAAACTGAGAATTTGCGATAATTGTCAGAGAAGTAATACTAAATCCAACCAAAATTGCAATAAATGTCACAATATCCCCAAAAAATTTATCATTATCAAAATTTAGAAAAGTAGTTAATCCAATAAACAAAATTGAAATAATAAATTTTACAACTTTCATGATTCAAGTTTATCTATAAGTTCTGAAAAAACCTCACTTACAATGAACATTTCATTATCATCGACTTCAAGTCTAAAATCGATTTTCTGCGAAAATGTATCAACATTAAAAAGCATCCCTACATTATCTTGGTCCCTGCCAGCAATGGTTATTCCTCTAAATCTTTCTTTATTTTCAAAAAGTGATTTGATTTTTTCTAGCAAACTATCACCGATAAGATGGTTTTCATACTTAAAACTAAGTGTAGCGGCTACAGCACCATATCCATTGATTGTATTCGCTAATTCAGATGTTAATGTATGTGTGGCACTAAACATATCTGGTGCCGCACTAATTCTAATATCATCAACCCTTTTAATGGTATTAATAAATTCCTGTTCATCGTAAACATCTCTTATGAGAACGTTTTCTGTTTCTAGCTTTTCCACAAGGAACTCCCTTATTATACTTCTTTTTTTTGAAGCATTTAACCATAAACGGCTTGTTGTAAAGTCTATTAAAGCAAATTGTTGTTTAGGTTCATATTCATGGGTTGTTCTTGGGTTTGCTTTTGCAGTCCTAGTATCTACGTTAACAACTTAAGGAAAATGTGGTGTTGGTTTACCATGTGGAAAATAAATATTCATTACATTATTTGTGTAGGTAATATCAAACACAAAGTATTCATCATATTTCTGCATATATTTTTGCGCAGGAATTTTCTTTTTAATTTCTGCCATATTTACTGCAACATCATCAACTGAAATTACAAAACCACTAAATGATAAATCTTTGTTCATTTTTTATATTTTTGATTGAAAATCAAATGTAATAAATAAAATGTAAAATGCATTAATATATAAATCATGAAATTACCATAAGTATTGATACATGCAAAGAAAATCTACAAGTTGTAGTTTTCTTAAAAAGTCAATAGACATCTTTCCTAAATAAGTGTTTATTTTTAAAGTTTACTAATCTGGCAACAACATTCCAGGCCAGACCATAATTCTTGTGTTTACCTCTGTAGATGTGTTTAACAATGCGGAATATTTTGCATTCACG
>CAIPDV010000106.1 GCA_903863935.1 uncultured Bacteroidota bacterium | reverse complement strand
GAAGATTTACAATTTTCCAGTATTTCTTCTGAAGAAAATAGATCTCCCAGCTTATAGCATTCCTTTAAAGCCAATGCTAATTGGTATGATAAAAGTGGTGGAACTGCATTTCCAATCTGATTGAATTGCTGGGTTTCATTTCCTGAAAAACTAAACCAATCGGGGAAACTTTGCAGTCTGGCAGCTTCTCTGTGCGATAATCTTCTGCGTCTTCCGTCAGGCAATCGTACTCTTTGCATATCACCGGTGGCACCGGCAAGGTTTCGGCAGGTTAAAGTTCTGGCAGGTTTGTCCGGATATAGGTCACGGGGATTTATACAAAACGAAGCTTTTTCATACTTGGCTACATATTTATCCATTGAAGCATTTAAAAACTTACTGTCTTCATAAGTTATAGACATTGTGTCACCAATTGCTTCACTTACGGTCACTTTTCTTTGATGAGGTTTTGGGAAATTAAATTTTGCTCTGTGCCCAACAACAAAAAGCCTTTCACGGTTTTGAGGCACACCATAATTTACGGCGTTCAGCAGTTTGTAATCAATAATGTAACCCAATTTTTGGAGTTCCTGAATTACCAAATCAAAATACCATTTATTGGAATAAAGAAGCCCCCGGACATTTTCAAACATGAAAATTTTGGGCTGTAACTTTTTAACTGCATCAATAAAAATCGGAAACCCATCTCTTGAATCTTCAATTCCTTTTTGGTGACCACCCACACTGAAAGGTTGACAAGGAGGTCCTCCAATTATAATTTCAGCTTCCGGGTACTTAAAATCAAGATCAAGTTTAACAGAATTACATACGCTCTTTAAGTTTTTTTCATAGGTTTCAGCAGCCGAATCCTCCATTTCAAAACCAATAGTTCTATATCCGGCAGACTCAAAGCCCAATGCTAAGCCACCACAACCTGCAAACAAATCCAGAACGGTTTCCTTTTGGGTTTTCCTTGGATTAAGTGTGTTGTTTAGGGTTTTAACGTAGTCCATTAATTGGGGTAATTGTGACAAAGTTACTCAAAATGCAAATAGGTTTTAAAGAGTTTTTGTTAAATTAAAATCCCTCTTGCATTGATACTAACCCCGTCTCCGCGAAGTTGTACTTCGTGGGCTAGTAGCCATTTAAGCTTTGCTTAATTACTGGGGTTGCGCCCAAAATTGTAATTTTATTATCCCTGAGTTTTTATGGGATAGAGTAGGGCAGTAGAAGAAAATTTAAGTATCCTGTAGCACCAAAAAGTTTATTTCCTGCTTCGCTTATTCTGCAAACTGTCTTTCGGTTGTTGCTTATTTGATTTGTCCGTTGACACTGCCGGACTAGATTCTTGTATTGCCGTATTGTTTAATTTTTGAATAGCCGGAGCAGGTGTGTCTAAGACTGAATCGGGTGTGGACCGTGCAATTGAGCTGAGTGCAGGGGCAGGTACTATAGCTGAATTAGTGGGTTGTGGCGAAGCAACAGATGAAATATCCTGTGCATGGGAAATAAGAGAAAAACCACATAAAACTCCTGAAACAATCAGTTTAAATATATTTTGTTTTATCATTATATCGGTTACTATAAATGAGATATCTCCTGAGCCCTTACTATTTGTATTCGTAAATAATAACAATACCTGTAGCACCTGCACCACCTGCGGCCGATGTTACCACGCAAGCCCAGTTTGCTACGGCACCGCTTCCTCCGGCACCTGTGTTGGCTACAGGAGCATTTCCGACTATTGAACCGGCAATAACGCCGCCTACAGCAGCACCTCCTGAACCAAATTTAGTAGAGGCTCCTTCGCCTGAGAAGCAATAGCCTGTGTTGGCGTTATCTTGTAATTCGAGGCCGTTTCTTCCGGCAGAACCTGCAATATCTAGTGTTCCGCCTGCTGCAGCACCACCGGCACCACCTGAGGTTTGGTGGGCAGCAGTTTTATTGGCATCGCCTGTTCCTCCTGTTCCTCCCGATGCAGTCCAGCCGTTAAAGGTGGTATTTCCTCCATTCCCTCCATTGCCTCCGGCATTTGATCCGGCTGCTCCTCCGGCACCTATCACTACGGCATAATTTACTGCTACGGCCGTAATAATACCTTCTACATATCCTCCGGCACCGCCGCCGCCGCCAACATCTCCACCGCAGTTGGTAGATATGGCTGCACCGCCGCCTCCTCCACCGCCGCCAATCATTTGCACCATAATGGCAGTTGTTCCTGCGGTAGGGGTATATAAGCCACTGCCTGTAAATACTTGCATGCTGCTTATTCCTTTACTGCTCCAGGCCGGGCCTGTAGCGGTTTGTGTAAGCACTTGTCCGTTGGTGCCGGGGGCTAATGCCGATACATCTCCTGTGGTGTTGTTGGCATACATTACGCTGGATGCAGCAACAGGTGCTGTAACCGTTGAATAATAGGTATTACCTGTTTTAATACCGTCAATCCGAACGGTACTGGTAGTTGATGCAACTTCCAATTGCTGTCCCGGTGCAGTAGTGCCGATTCCTAAAAATCCGCCATTGGTAAGCGACATACGATTTACGAAACCTGTGTAAAAATCCAACCCGAATTGGTTACCGCCTCCGGTTCTTTTAGAGGCTATCCCTTCACCGCTGGCAATACCAAAGGTTAAACCGTTTCCGGTAGCGAAACCATTATTTAAAAATCCGTTATTGGTTCCGGCCATGTCAATGTTTTCGCCATTTTGAACAGAAAGGTTTTGCGAAGCGGCTACATTGCCTATTCCCACATTGCCATTGGCAAGTATGGTAATAATTGGTCTGCCTAAGCCCACGTTGGCAATACTGAATGTGTTGCCTCCATTACCATAAGTTCCGGCACCCATGTTCCACATGTAGTTATTTCCAAGGGATGAAGCAGCAGCTCCGCCAAAGGCAGTTACTCCACTAATAAATTGCATGCTTGCTTCTGAATTGGCAATAGGATTACCTATTTGAAACTGGCCGTCAAAAAAGTCCTGGGAATAAATAGAAACTTTACCTGTGGTGGTAGCGGCGTTGCCAATTTGTAACAAAGTGGTTGGGGCGGTGTTAGAAATACCCACATACCCTAAACCATTGGCAATACGCATCCTTTCGAATCCATTGGCTACCATTACAAAGTCGGCTGGGTTGGTGGTTCCGATAAAATTATTGTTGGCTGGTGTTCCAATTGCTGAAGTTGAGTGGGTGATACCTGTATTACCAATAAGCTGCCATGCAGTTGCAGAGGTTACCGGAGCTGACCAGGTAGGCAACACATTTGGCCCTGCCGAGGTTAAAACCTGTCCTAAAGTACCTGCATTATTGTTAAGTGCTAAATCGCCTGCTGCAATATCAACACCATGGTTCAGCGTTCCGCCGGAGGCGGTAAAATATCCGCCTGTATTGGAAGCCGCAGTTCCTGTTGCAAGGCCATATATGCCAATTCCGGTGCCTGTACCTGTGTTTCCTAATTTTGAACCTTGCACAGCGGTCTGTATATTATTACCCGTATTTGAATTGTTACCCCAAACGGCAGGGCCAAAGCTGGTTCCGCCACCACTTATATATCCTTCAATAGCATAAGCGCCTGAGTTTGGTGCAACCACGCTGGCATATACTCCCGTTGGGTAAGTAGGAGCAGTAAGTGCACCAAGGTAAGCTTCAACGCCTACACTTAAACCGGCAGTTGTTGAATTGCTTCCAACGACCCCTATACCGCCTGATATAGTGCTGACACCGTCTACCCCAATGCCTGCGGCACCGGTAGCATTACCAAAAACACCCACGCCACCGGCAGTGGTTGAGAAGTTCCTACCCCAAACTCCTACTCCGCCCGATTGGGCCGTTGTACCTAAAATACCTGTACCAACAGCATTTCCTGATGCTGCCGAATTTTGTCCTACAATACCATAATCGGCAGCCGTGGAATTAGTTACCGTTAGCATAGCTGTACCAACCGGTGCAGTATTTATGCCTACAGTAGCATTATTATCCTGAACCATTCCTATACCAAGTTGCGTTCCGGTAGGAGTCCAGCGGGCAAGGTAATTTAAAGTTCCCGAGCCTGTAGGAACAACTCCGTTTTGCCAGGAGAGAACACCCGTTGCACTTGAAACTAATGTGGATGCAACAGCAGGAGCAGGTAAGGAATGCAGATCGCCATTAGCATCATCGGCATACATAATATCGCTTTTTGTGGCAAGAGCATTATTGTAGGTGCCACCAGTTTTTAAACCATCGATACGTTCGGTATTGGTTAGTGCCCCAATTTCCAATGCCTGTTGAGGAGTAGATGTTCCAATCCCAACATAGCCACCTCGTGCATTAAGCAATAAAGGCGAGAAACAGCAACCATACCTTACGCCCTGTATATAAACAACCTGGTTGGGTTTATCAGCACCCATGTAGAGTGTGTAGTCGCCATTAGCATGCCCTGTAGATATTTGAATACCGTTAGTTATATTATTTTCAAGGTTTGTCCAGGCACCACTGGCAAAAACTTCCAGTTCTGCTAAAGGATTATTGGCTCCAATACCTACACTGGTTCCGTTATCATAGGTAAGTCCAATTCCAAGTGTAGTTCCGTTAGGTGTCCACTTGGCAAGATAATTTAGAGTTCCCGCACCGCCAATTGTACTTCCTGCGGCTTGCCACTTTGCGCCGTCCCAATAGTAATATCCCACCCCGCTACCTACGGCTGCATTGGTGTTATATACCAGCATACCCACATCGCCCGCTGTTGCAGCTCCTACAATGGGAGGGTTGAAAGTACCCAAAGCAGTTAAACTTACACTTGGAGCTATAAATCCTAAATTATTGGAGTTACCGGTATTCAGATCCAATATAGAATTTGTGCTGGGCAGTGCCCCTGTGGTGTTAATACCCACGTTTTGCGCATGCAGGGTAATAGCAGAAGCAACAAATAAAATTCCGGATAAAAGTTTAGTGTAAAATCTATTCATAATCTTTTCATTTTAATATTAAAATTCAATAAAAAGCAGGGGATAGGATATGCAAATTTACAGAATTATTTTTATTTAGCTGTTATTTATCATGTTTTACATAGTATAAAACGATTTTCAGCCCACTTTAGTTGGGTTGGGAATAGTGGTATTTATGCATTGTATTGATAATCTGTTTAATAAAAAATGATAATGCCCCTGTTTAAACCGTTTAGAGGGAAAAAAGGGCATGGGGTTATGCAATTCCTGTGTTCTCTAATATTGCTATCCCAAACAAATCACGAATTGGCTGACATGCAATAAAATACAAACTATTTCGGTTTTTAAACGCAGGCGGTAGGCGCACAATGGAAGAGTTTATTGATAATGCCGTTGAAGTAATGAAAGTGTACGACTAAGTATGAATTTGAGCAAAAATATACGTAAGGTATAGTTTCGTTTAATAGCTAATATAGACTACAGATAGAGAAACTACTTAGCGACTGGCGGAGAATGCTTGTCAATATCATCTATGTCAAAATGTAATTCTCTAAGAATTTTATCTCTAATATAAATAGCTCCAACAAACAACACGGTATCAACATTCATACCAGAATTAAAAGCACCATTCTCAATAGTGTTTTTTAAATCTGCATTATTTTTAAGCTTATTAACTTCTGCAATTATTATCTGTTGACCTTCATAAGCATTTGTAGGATTTAGGCCCTTTACATTATTCAATATTTCTTCAAATCTTATATCAAGAACCTTGTCAATTCCACTTTTATCTAATACTTCAATTCCTTTATCGTTAAGTTGTGCCGGGCTTTTACTTACAGAAACAAAGCTCTGCCACAATGGAGTTACCTTATTATCAAGGATAGTTATTTTGGAGTCTAATGAAATTAAAGTTGTATTGATAGTGGAAATATGTATATAATGTTCCGGTATCTTTTTACAATCGTCTTCCGCTTTTACAATTCTATCGGTCCAATGCGTGTATTTCCTGCCTATTCTAATACCACCAATAATACCACCAAAAGCAGCCCCAATTACTAAAACAAGTAAAGTAACCGTATAAGGCCAATGCTTTAACAAAGTATCTATAACTGATGATGAATCAGGGATTGGGCTGCCTTCAAGTAGAATAAAAAGATTCACCGATTTTTAATTTTCAGCGCAAAAGTAACATTTTCTTGATATCTGAACGTTACACAAATATAACTATTAGTTTATAGATTTCACAGCAAAATGTTGTTAAACAGTCCAAAATAAGGTATTAAATTTATAAACATTGCTGTTTTGTTGTTCCTTTTGATTCCAATCTTCGGAGCGTTTGTGTTTAACCATAAAACAAAGATACACGAATTGAATATCCCTAACAAATGTAAAATTTCAACCCGACCCATTACCGGGAAAAAAATTAATATCTTTGATTTACGATTAAATCTAAAAAACCGATGAAAAAATTACTCGCAATTTCTCTCTTCACACTTAGTTCTTCACTCTTTATCCCGCAGGATTGCGGGGCACAGGTTGGGTATATTAACACCATGGCGGGTAATGGAAGTACGGGATACAACGGAGATAACATACAGGCCACGGCCGCAGAATTTTATATACCCGGTTGCGTGGCTCTTGACACAGCGGGCAATTTTTATGTATGCGACCAGAATAATGACCGGATAAGGATGGTAACCGTATCCACGGGAATAATAACCACCGTTGCCGGGAATGGGACCGCAGGTTTTAGCGGTGACGGAGGACAAGCCACAGCCGCTGAAATGACTGACCCCTTTACCATTATTCTGGATGATTCAAACAACATTTACTTTTCCGATTATGCCAATAACCGTGTAAGGAAAATAGTTGCCTCAACCGGAATTATTACCACCATTGCGGGCACTGGCGTGGGCTCTTATAATGGCGATGGCATTCAGGCAACAGCCGCCAACATAACACCTGTTCAACTTGCAGTAGATAAAAACGGAAATGTTTTTATAGCAGATATATTTAATAATAGGATTAGGGAAGTAAACCGCGCCACGGGTTTAATATCTACCGTTGCAGGAAATGGAACCGCAGGTTTTAGTGGCGACGGGGGTGTGGCAACGGCTGCTGAACTACAGTATCCATGGGGGCTTGCAATAGATGATTCAGTCAATTTGTACATAGGTGATGCAAATAATAACTGTATCCGCAAGGTGGAAACATCATCCGGATTAATACATACCATTGCGGGTAATGGCACCGCATCCTATTCCGGTGACGGAGGCCCTGCTACGGCTGCAGAAATGAACAACCCTACGGGGCTTTTTGTAGACAGTTATTACAACCTTTATATTGCAGACTTCGGCAATCAGCGGGTGCGGATGGTAGATCAGCCGAACGGAATTATAAACACCATTGCCGGTAACGGAGTTATAAATTTCTATGGCGACGGAGGCCCGGCCACGGCAGCAGAACTTGATTACCCCGAAGCTGTAGCCGTAGATAAAACCGGAAATATTTATATTGTTGATGAAGATAATAACCGCGTACGTATGATAAACGGAAGTATATTAACAAGCGTAAATCAATTGCCGGGTGGCAATGGAAATGTAACAGTTTATCCCAACCCATCCAATGGAGTGTTTGAATTAGAAATTAGGAATTACGAATTAGGAATGAAATACAATTTAGAAGTTTATAATGTTTTAGGAGCACAAGTTTACACACAATTCCTAATTCCTAATTCTCAATTCCTAATTGATTTATCAAGTCATCCCTACGGAATTTACCTTTACCGAGTTATAGCAAATAATGGAGAATTAGTTGGTGAAGGGAAATTAATAATACAAAAGTAGAAAGTGTAAAGTAGAAAGTTCCCATATAAGAAAAAGGAAACCTGTCCCGACATTTATCGTCGGGAGAGTGGGGCAGGAGAAGGAAAATTGGTGATTGAGAAATAATAACCCAAATTAATAAGCTTATGAAAAGAATACTTGCAATTTTACTTTTACCTTTCACCTTTTCCCTTTATTCTGCTTCCGCGCAAACCATTTCAACCTATGCGGGAAATGGCAGCCTTGGCTATAGTGGCGATGGCGGCCCTGCAACAGCAGCCGAACTGAACACGAATTTCGAATTGTTTTCGCAGGGTGGTGATGTGTACATTGCCGATAACCAGAACCACCGTGGCAGGGTAGTAAATACAAGCGGCGTTATAACTACGTTTGCCGGTAATGGTTTTAGGGGATACACAGGCGATGGCGGCATGGCTACGGCAGCCGAGCTTTCTAATCCGGCAAGCACTTTAATGGATGCAATGGGAAATATATATGAGTGCGATTGGGGCTCAAGCACCGTGCGAATGATTAACACATCAGGTGTCATCAGCACTTTTTGCGGAACAGGAACATCAGGATATAATGGTGACGGAGGTGCTGCTACCGCAGCACAGTTGAATAGCCCTGTAGGCCTGGCTATGGATGCTTCGGGCAATATTTATATTGGCGACCGCTATAATTACCGCATCCGCATGATTAACACAAGCGGCATCATATATACCATTGCAGGAAATGGAACACCGGGTTATTCCGGCGATGGTGGCCCTGCAACTGCTGCGGAAATGAGCGGTGTAAATGGCATTTGCACTGATTTAAACAACAACGTTTACATTGCCGATTATGGAAATGATGTAGTAAGAATGGTGAACACTTCCGACATTATTACCACGTTTGCAGGAAACGGAGATCCCGCCTATTCGGGCGACGGTGGCCCTGCTACGGCTGCTGAATTAAATACCCCAATGGGCGTTTGCTCCGATCCGGCAGGTGATATTTTTATTGCCGACCACTCCAATTCACGCATCAGGGAAGTGCTTACGAACGGAATTATTTATACGGTGGTTGGAAACGGATTTGGCGGTTTTTCCGGCGATGGTGGCTCTGCTACCGCAGCGGAAATTAATTTCCCTTCCGGCGTATGCCTTGATGCATCAGGTAATGTATATGTGTCGGACCAAGGTAACGAGCGAGTCCGAAAGGTTACCGGAATATCAACCAATGTAAATCAGTTGCCAGTTGGTCCGCCTCAGGCGGATCAGTTGTCTGTTTATCCCAACCCGTCCAATGGGAATTTTACAATTCAGTCCTCAGTGGCTAGTGGTTCCGCCTCTGGCGGATCAGTGGAAGTGTACAATGTGCTTGGCGAAAAAGTGTACTCGCAAATAATAGTTCATAGTTCATCCTTCATAGTTGATATAAGTAATCAACCCAACGGAATTTACCTTTACCGGGTTATAGCAAATAGCGGAAATGTTTTGGGTGAAGGGAAAATGGTGATACAGAAATAAAGACATACATGAATAAATTACTAGCAATTGCATTTTGGGTTATAAGCAATGGGTTTGTGCAAGCACAAAGCTGGATTTGGGTAAAACAAAGCGATAATGATTCTACTCATATTTCTAGTCAGTGCGACCCTTTAACTTTGGGAACAGATTCAAAAGGAAATATTTTTGAGATGGGAATTTATCTTGGAAGGGTTGCATTTGGTCCCTATTGGCTGCAAGCAACAGGAAGTAAAGCTGAACTTTTTTTAACTAAAAATGATGTTAATGGAAACGTGAAATGGGCAATATCTTCGACTACTATCGGTATTGGCGCTATTGGTGGTAATGCTATGAGTTTAGCTACTGATAAAAATGGAAATATATACATATTAAGTGATTACTTTAATTATCCTATTGCGTTTGGAAACGACACGATAAAAACAGGAAGTAATTCTACAAATGTTTTTTTAGCCAAATTTGACAGTAATGGAAACGCCCTATGGGTAAGGAATTCTATTGGTACAGATTTTGACATTGCTTATGGGTATGGAGTTGCTATAGATGATTCAGGCAATGCATACATTACTGGTGGAATAGCCGGAACCATAAAATTTGGTTCATTCACACTTACAACAGGCTTTGGGGAAAGCACCTACATAGTAAAATATGATGCAAATGGAAATGTGAAATGGGCGACTATTCCAGCCACAACCGGAGGGAATTCTGTTGGATATGCAATTTGCACAGATCGTAACAATTTTGTCTACATAACAGGTTTTATAAGTGATACTGTATCCTTTGGCAGTACAACATTAACTGCCCCATCAAATGATTTTTACCTGGCTAAATATGATAATGTTGGAAACTCAATTTGGGCAAAACAGGGCACATTAATTTCAACTTCAGGCAAAGATGAAGGACTAACAATCAGTTCCGATGATGCAAATAATATTTACGTGGCGGGTGATTTTCAAGATTCTGTTCAATTTGGCACATACCCTTTAGTTAACAAAATAGCACCATCTCCATTTATTGTAAAATATACAAATTCGGGCAATCTAATATGGGCCAAAGGGGCTAATGGAAGTACAAACCTCACCAGGGTATGCTCAATTTCGGCAAATAAATACGGAGGATTTTACCTAGGTGGTTATTTTGAAGGCCAGGTTGCTTTTGATAGTGTTAAACTTGTTTCTGATTCTACATATCCTTCCTTTATATTTAAATTTGACTCGAACGGCAAAGCATTATGCGGAACAGAAATTAATAATTATAATGATGATGCAAATGCGCTTGGGGCAGACCCTTTGGCTGATGATGTTTACTTCACAGGCGATGCAATTGGTGAAATAGACATTTCACACACAGTTTGCTATTTTGGTTCTGATAGTATCAAGGGTTACCAGGAGGTAGGCTTTCTTGCGAAATGGACATGTGGTAACGTTGAAACAAATACAAAGACTATTTCTTCAAAAAATTGTATAACTGTTTATCCCAACCCATCCAATGGCGTGTTCGCCTTTGAAGCGAAGAGCGAAGTACTAAGGGTTAAGAGTATAGAGGTATATAATGTGCTTGGGGAGAAAGTGTACAGTTCTCAATTTTCAACTATCAATTCTCATTTTTCAATTGATTTATCTAACCAACCCAACGGAATTTACCTTTACCGGGTTATAGCAAATAGCGGAAATGTTTTAGGAGAAGGGAAAATGGTTATTCAGAGATAGGATAAGATTCGATATAGGAAAACGATACGCTCTCCCATAAAGGGGAGAGCAAGGAGTGGGGCATAAGAAGGGAAAATTAATAATACAGAAGTAGAAAGTTCCCATACAGGAAAAAGATATGCCTGCCCGAAAGATTCATTCTGGCGGGAATAGTTCGGACGGGCTCTTCCCTCATGGGGAGAGTAAGCATATCCCCATATTTATCGTAGGGAGAGTGGGGCAGAAGTGAAATAGACAAAAAATCCTGTTTAGCAATGAGCGGGATTTTTTTATTCAAACTGTAATTATTGAATTAGAATATACTTAATCAGTACTTTCCTTAAAAAGTTCATCCATATCAATATTGTACTTAGCTAATAGATTTTTTAATCTATCTTCTTTTCGGAATTTTTGATAAGCATCCTTTGCTGTATTCATGTTCTCGGCATTTATTCCTTTTGATAAAGCTATATTAAGGTTTAAATAAAACTCTTCCGGTTTGTTTTCGCTAGAATAAGAGGGATCTAGGCAACAGGAACCTTTTTATTTTGTTGTATCAAACTCGATAGTTTTAAGGCTCGTAAGGGCCTTATTCATAAAGCCGGCAGTGTCTTTCTTTGTACACTCAAAATACATTGTTAACCAGTTACCCCTAACAACAGTTTCCGCATGAACCTCGCAAGTAGGTATAGTTGTATCCTTCAGCTGCCAACGGCCTTTATACCAATACTCCCATACAGCAAAATCACGATTATGGATTTTTAATAATTCGCCCCTAAACGGTATCGGATACCCACGTGTCTCAAAAAGATAACTTTTTGCATTTTTTAAAATGTTTGAATCAATTTTAGAGTTTTTGGTATTACAGTTAGGATAAAGATATTGCTCGCACTTAAAATAGAATGTTGAATCTATTCTCTGACGTGGAACATAGCCGTCCTGATGGAGTATCGTACCCTTTCGATTGGAAAATTCAAATATTTGCTTGTGACCACATCTATAGTCAGAATAATAAATGTAAGAAGTAAGTGAATCCAATTCTTTTGGCAAATAAATGTTAAGTGTTCCCACGTTATTTAAAAGCTTAACAGTTCTTTTTGTATACGCTCTTAAATCAATATTATTTTCATCACTCCCTTTTTTATCTGGGGTTGTACATGAAAAAATATAAAGTGAAAGCAATAATAAAATGTAAATCTTTCTTTTCATTATTTGAATTTTAT
>CAIPDV010000105.1 GCA_903863935.1 uncultured Bacteroidota bacterium | reverse complement strand
CACTATCTAAACTTCCTGACCACAAAGCCAACAGACTACATGAGTTACTTCCCTGTTAAAAAAAGTACTTTGGAATCTTATTTTTACTATTTTTGTGGAATTATTAACCGATAGCTTACAATTCAACTGTTAAAATTGAACTTCAATTACGTGATACTTATGCAACAATTCATGTTGTCTGTGAATCTATAAGTGGGGATACGGATCATAATGTTTCGTTTGCTATCGATACGGTAATTTATCATTCAATAGCTCGTTCCATTTTTTCTTTCTCCAAAATTGATAATTCAAAAGCAATGATTGGACCTGGTAAGGACGGAACCGAATGTGAGATAAGTTATGATACAGGGGGCGATAAGATATTATATAGATATTGGTCTCCTGATTATGAAACCAATGAAAGAGGATTGTCCGATTTTCTAAATACTTGCAAACAAATAATTATAGCTGCTAAACTGGCCCCTAAAGACATCTTATAAAGTGGGAAATATTTACGCCTCCACTGCCTTCTTCTCCACTTTTTCAGCCGTTTTTTCCTGTTGCAGTTGTTCTTTATAAGGCTTATAGTACTTCTCTAAGAAGTCTTTTTTATTGTTATTATAGGTGGTAACCCCGCCAATCTTGCTTAGTATCCATACATAAACCCATGCAAGGTCTAATTGGTGCGGCAAAAAGCCCGATTGAGCACTGTTAGGGTATAGGTGGTGATTGTTGTGCCACTCCCCTGCCACATAGCCGGGCCAGCGTTGGTTAATACTCATATCGTCCCAATTATAGTCGGTACCTTTTTCGCGTTTATCTTTTCCTTTGCCGTGTCCTTCGAAGTTGAAAGTACGTATACCAACTGCCCAAACAGCTGCTCCTGCAAAGCAGGCAAACATTAAGCCCAATCCGCCAATCAGGTAAAATACTCCTGCCCAAAACGCCCAGTTTAATATCCAGTTTAGCAACACCCTTACAGGATGGGCTATAGAGCCCCAATAAAGGTATTGCTCGTAAGTATTAGGTACAACTCCCGTATCATTTAAAAAAGCTACCACTCGGGGATAATCCTCACGGCTTAAGGTCTGCGATACCTGCTGGTGATTGGTATCTGCCAGAAAGCAATATAAAAACCCTGCATTTGCATTATAAGGGTCTCCTGGTTGGTCGGACTTACTATGGTGAACAAAGTGGGAAACCACGTAGGTTTCTTCAGGTACAACCTTAATAACCAGGTTGCGCGTAATGAACATCCAGAATTTATTCTTGAACTTAAATGCCTTGTGTGTGGAATAGCGATGATACCATATTGTACCATGGGTACCCATACAGACCATACCATACACAAAACCACAAATCAATAATTTAATAGAGAAAAACTTTACAAAAAAGATCACGAAAAATGGAATCAGGCATAAGACCTCAAACCAACCGAAAAAGCCTAAAAAATTTTTACGGGATTTGAAAATGTTCATTCTCCGGAAAGCTTCCCTAATAAGTTGTCCTTTGGTAGGCTTAATCAGGTTGCCATTTTCGTCTGCCCAGCCATAAGAAGGCGGCTCAATTAGAATATCAACGAATGCCATTTATTTTATAAAAAGTATGCAAAGATAGTCAATTTCCCGGAAATGTTGAATGCTGAATGTTGGATGTTGAATTCGAACAAAAGCCAATTTATTCAGATAATCAACAAAATAGAGCCTGATTTTCTTAGTTCATAAAATAATTCAACATCCAACATTCAGCATTCAAAATTTCTTTCTACCTTTGCAGCCCATTTTAAAAAAACATGACAATAACAAAGTCTTACGAGACTATTTTTATCTTAACACCAGTGCTTTCAGAAGAGCAAGCAAAAGAGGCAGTTGATAACTACCGCAAGCTCATAAAGGAACACGAAGGAAAGATAACCAATGAGGAGCATTGGGGTTTGCGCAAATTAGCATACCCTATCCAGAAGAAGAGTACGGGCTTTTACCACGTACTCCAGTTTAATGCCCCGACTACCATTGTAAAAGAACTTGAAATAGCGTACCAACGTGACGAACGTATTTTACGCTACTTGACAGTAACCTTAGACAAGCATGCGCTGGCATATCTGGAGAAACGCAAAGAAAGATTCGGAAAGAAAGAACCTAAAAAAGAAACCGCAATTTAATTAAACCAGCATGGCAGCAGAAGCAAACGAAGTACGTTATTTAACACCTCCACCTATTGAGGTTAAAAAGAACAAATATTGCCGTTTCAGAAAGTACGGCATTAAATACATAGACTATAAGAACCCGGATTTCCTGAAGAATTTCGTGAACGATCAAGGCAAATTATTGCCTGTTCGTATTACCGGAACCTCCTCGAAATACCAACGTAAGGTAGCACAAGCAGTAAAGAGAGCCCGCCACATGGCGTTGCTTCCTTTTGTAGGCGACCTTTTAAAATAAATTAATAATTAGGAATTAGGAATTAGGAATTTCCATTCATAACTCATAATTCATAACTCATAACTCAAATGGAAGTTATTTTGCAAAAAGAGGTTGAAAACCTCGGCACACAATACGAATTAGTAAAAGTAAAGCCGGGTTACGCCCGCAATTTCCTTATCCCGCGCGGATTGGCTATTGCTGCTACCACCTCGAGCAAAAAGGAATTGAACGAAATTATTAAGCAAAGAGCTCATAAACAAGAAAAGCTTAAGAAAGACGCTGAAAAATTGGCAGCCCAATTAAAAGATGCAGTTCTTAAAATTGCAGCTAAAGCTGGCGAAAACGGCAAGATCTTCGGTTCCGTAAATGCAATTCAGTTAGCTGAAGCTATTGAAAAATTAGGCTACAAGGTTGACCGTAAAAACATTGACCTTAAAGCGGACCACATTAAGACTACCGGTACTTACAAAGCAAATGTTAAGCTCAGCAAAGATATTACAGCTGAAGTTACTTTTGAAGTGGTTGCTGAATAGTCGGAGGCCCTGACGCTTCAGTCACGATAAACCCGACTGGCAATTATTTAAAATACAAGAAAGGAGATGCGAAAGTGTCTCCTTTTTAATTTGACGCATTAAGTCTTCTATCATAGAATATTTACTCAGTATTATGTTCAATTCCCCAGTTAGTTTGCAGTCGAATAATGCTATTAAAAGGATTATTGCCATTTAATATTTCTTGCCTGTAAATCCCACTTGCTGCAGAAAAAATATCAAAATATACAGGTCTAGCATCTTCTTCAGGTAGAAAACCTTTTATAATACAATAAGCAATTCTATTTAAATTTATTATATAATCATTTTTTAACCTATTAAATTCAGGTAATCTAGAAATGTAAGATTGATAACCCTCAAGTGTATTTTTTGGTATAGTTAATAATTCAGAATTCAATAAACGTAAGGCTTCGTGTTTTCGCAAAAACTCACTTTCTTGAATAATAAATGAATTAAAAGAATAGTTTTCAATTCCATTTCGAATATGCTTCAATTCCTTTGAAGCAACATATACAAGTGCCGCTGTTGCCAAGAAAAGTAAGCATGTAAAAAAAGCAGTCCATGCACCTGAACTGTCGGATGAATTTTCATATAAATGGCAACAAAATATCATAATGTGTACCTTAATATTTCACGCGCTCTCCTGCAAATCTCTAATTGCTCAGGTGTACATATCCTACCATCAAATCTTTCCTCAATTAAGACTGACAAAAGCAAACTACTTAAATGCTTTCTGAAATCTAATTGAACTTCCAATCCCACATTTTCATTTGCTAATCCTTGTAAGCTATTATTTAATAAACCCTCAACATTCCCAATTGAAGATGAAAGTAGTTCTCTTTCAAGTTCGACAACACGAGAAAAGTAATCAAAAGTTAACATAGCTTTTACTTAAATCATTTACAACTTATACCATTCGTGAAAATTAGACTTTGTGCAACCAGAAGTTGATGGAGGGTTTTCTGTACCAACAATTAAACCACATTTTTTACAACAAAAATTATTATCCCCTACTTTGCCTAAATCAAACCATTTATGGAAATTAGACTTTGGGCAGCCTGATATATTTGGTGTAGACTCCTTTTTTACTGCCGCCCCACAGTTTTTACATGTATACCACTTTAAAAACATATTCTAACTTTAATTTTATTTTAAAACATCAATATTACAAAAAAATTAAACATTTGATATCAATGGATGCTGATTTATAATTATTGCTTGTTTTATGGCTTAATTTGCAATTAAATTCTTTCATCAATTTAGAACTTTGCTTATTGATACTTATTAACCTTTCTTCTTTTGGCAATTTAACGTATTTACTCGTACCGGTAATGAGGATCTGATTTAATTCAGGTTATTCGCTGCACCCAAAATGACAAAGGCATTAAGTTACTAGAACAACGTCGGCTGATCATCTGCCTTAGGCTTCCTTGGTTTTGGGGCCTTTTTCTCAGAAGGGACTTCTGTAAGTTTAATTTTATTATGTTCTTTCGCTATTTCTATTGGAGATTTACCGCTCTCTTCCATTTCATCGTTTATCTTTTCTTCAATGGCAGCAAGCGCAACTAAGTCACCAACGGGTTGGTTGGGGTCGGGCTTTAATTGAATTTCCTTTACCTTATTAAGATTAATAGGCTTTCCCTGGGCTTTCATTCCCATAACCGGGATATCCGCATTTACATTAATAATTTCATCAGGTAGTTCTTTGCCCTTCTCCTGGCGGAACTTAACCTCTGCCACTAAAAACTCTTCAGATGAAATTGATTCCAAAATGGTGCCGCTATATTCTGAAATAAGTAACGTTTTCTTTTCTGATTCTTCGGGAGAGAAACGCTTAATGTAATATTTTTTCTTGTCACCTTCCCAGTAAACAACTGTCAATGGCTTTTCCTTATCTAGTTTTTCTATCAGAACAGTATCGGCGTCAAAATGGGTAGTAAATTCAAATCCGCAGGTATGGTAATTCCCGTCTTTGGTAACCACCATAATTTTATCATCGCCTTCAAATTCGCCTAAAAAACGTCCATGTTCTTCTGCATTCAGCCTTTGAACAGTATCATCATACCAAATCTTTTGGGCAGTAAGAGTAGATACACCTTTCTCTTTTATTGCAACCTTGCGTACAGGGTGCTTGGTGAGAATATTACCCATGGCATCACGGCCTTTAATAGCAAGTTCCGCAAAGTCAGAATCGAAAACCTTTGTGCGTGCAGTTGCATTGGCCTTAAGCGATACCGTAACAACTTCCGCTTCTCCATTCGGATTGACAGACAAATAAAGTATTTCTGAATTCGGGTTACCGCGGGTGAGAATATAGTCCTTATCTCTTATCACAGAAGTAACGGCAAACCGTTTCATCATTGTGTTGCCACGGGCACCATCACGATAAATTAAATTGTAAATAGTGCGCTCATCATTCCGTTTGAAAACATTGATATGGAGTACATCTTTACCAACAAATGTCTTTTCCGATATCTTGGTGACCAGCATAGTGCCATCACGGCGAATAACTATAATATCATCAAGGTCGGAGCACTCACAAACAAACTCATCGGTACGCATCCGGAAGCCGGCAAAACCTTCTTCACGGTTTACATATAGTTTTTGATTGGTAGCTGCAACGGCAGTGGCAACAATGGTATCAAAGGCTTTTATTTCTGTTCTGCGTTCTTTTCCGGTACCGTATTTTTTCTTTATCTCTTTGAAGTATTCAATAGTATAATCAACAATATTCTCGAGGTTATGCTTAACTGCTTTGATTTCTTCCAGAATGTGTTTCATCAACTCGTCAGCCTGGAAAGTATCGTATTTTGAGATGCGCTTGATTTTTATCTCAGTAAGCTTTATTACATCAGCTCTTGTTATTTCCCTTGGGAATTTTTTACGGTGTGGTTTCAGTCCGTCTTCAATAGTGGTAAGCACTTCTTCCCATGTTTCAGCATCTTCAATGTCTCTGTATATGCGCTTTTCGATAAAAATCTTTTCAAGCGAAACATAGTGAAACTGTTCCGTTAGTTCCGCCAGACGTATATCAAGTTCTGTTTGTAAAAGCTTCTGAGTACGCTCTGTAGAAACCCTCAGCATCTCTCCTACTCCCATGAAACGTGGCCTGTCTCCTTCAATTACACAAGCATTCGGAGAAATGGAAACAGCACAATCGGTAAATGCATACAATGCATCAATAGTTTTGTCTGGTGAAAATCCGGCTGGAAGATGAATTACTATCTCAACATTTTCAGCCGTATTGTCCTCTATATTGCGAATCTTGATCTTCCCTTTTTCGTTAGCGGTAACTATGGAATCAATCAAGGATTGGGTGGTACAGCCAAATGGTATCTCAGTTATTACAAGGGTCTTTTTATCAAGTATATTTATTTTGGCGCGTACTATTACTTTTCCGCCCTTCATTCCATCATTGTAGTTGGAGAAATCAGCCATACCACCCGATGGAAAATCAGGAAAAATATGCGGTTTTCTGCCTTTTAATACACCTATTGACGCATCTATCAACTCATTAAAATTATGCGGAAGAATTTTACAAGCCAAACCTACTGCAATACCCTCGGCACCCTGTGCCAACAATAAAGGAAACTTTACCGGAAGATAAACAGGTTCTTTATTCCTCCCGTCGTAACTGTTTTGCCAAATAGTAGTTTTTTCGTTAAAGATTACATCCAGAGCAAATTTTGAGAGCCTTGCCTCGATGTAACGTGGAGCAGCCGCAGAGTCACCGGTAAGTATATTACCCCAGTTACCCTGGCAATCTATAGCCAGTTCTTTTTGCCCAAGTTGAACCATTGCATCCCCAATAGAAGCATCTCCATGGGGGTGATACTTCATGGTATTACCAATTACATTAGCTACCTTATTGTATCGGCCATCCTCGAGTTCCCTCATCGAGTGGAATATCCGCCTTTGTACTGGCTTCAATCCATCTTCAAGGGCAGGAACAGCACGTTCAAGGATTACATACGAGGCATAATCGAGGAACCAATTGCGATACATGTGCTGAAGATGAATAACCGACGACGCCCCATTATTATTTGGGGTTTCACTGTTTGTATCTTCAGGTTCCTTGGTCTTATCGGACATTGAGCATTTTTATTTTCGGGACGCAAAAATAAGGCTTATGCGTTATTAATAACAAGCAACCTGGCATGAGTTATGAACTTTGAGCCACTAATTATGAACGAAGCCCGCCAATAACCCTATCAGGGGTGATAAATGCAAGCATTATTAAAAGCCATCATCGTCGGCCGGTGCCGAACCTGACACCTAATGTGAACTTTAACATGTTGCATTGCAGAACTTCTGACCAGCCTCCACCTAAATTTCCGTAGGTACTGCTGTTGCTGCTGCTAAACTCATAACTACCGGTTGCAGAACCATTATATCTGGTATGCATCCAGTTATATTCAATGCCCACAAATAATGCTTTGTAATAAAAATTCACACCTAAGGACACATTCATATTGCCCTGAACTAATGTTGAATCCCTGATTGAATAATCAAGCGTATTTGTATAGCCATTTGGGTCGTTATAATAGTAACTGGCCTTTTCCTGACCGGGAACACTAATGTATGGGTCGATGGTCAGGTAAAAACAAAGCCCCATATTATCAATCGGGTTGATATTAAATTGAGGTCCGATTTTAAAACCGCTAAAATAAAAAGGATATGTAAGCACGGTAATATGGTAATTACTCCAATTTTCAGCCGACCAATTTATTGGTGTATAGTCAAAATCATACCCAAGTTGAATACCAACTCTACCAGGCAGTTTAGACCCAAGTTTAACCTCTCCGAAAGAAATAAACTGGGAATATTCAAAACTAAAACCTTTAGTTGCACCCAATCCTGCAGTTCCTTTAAACGGCGCATTTAAATTGTTCAAAAGTGTTAACGCAGGATATGTTGGAGCCGTAAATAAAGGAATTTGTTGGGAAAAAGTTCCCATTGGCAAATTTATCCCGACTTTGAAAACCCCATAAGAATCATCATCCTTACTGCCTTTATTATCAGGGTTATTGTAATTAGTAGGCATTGAACCTCCGCCTGCAATTATTTGTGCATCACTGCTTGCGGGCATTAAAAGAACAATGGTTAAAAATACAGTTGAATATTTCAACAACCGGAATTTGGAAATTTGCTTTTTCATTTGGGGATTAAGTTATTGCGGGTTATTTTTTCCGGAACAAACCTACAAATTTTATTGAATTATATAATACATGAAGCCTTTTCTATAGTTTACTTTAATAGGAGGTATAATTCACACTAAGGAAGATTGGAATTTTAATGTTTACCTTTGCCTGCATCTAATCACATTTTTAAATGCCATGAGTTCGTTGCGGAAAAAAATATTTGGGAAAGTAGTATCCAATGATTTTTCGTGGACTTTTATTAAAGGCCCTGTTGCAGCTTCAGCGCATATTAAACACTATCGTGAGCAGGTGATCCGCCAGCGTGAAATACAGCCTATTATTGACAAAGCAACTACCCTGTTTTCAGATCTTGTTGTAAAAAATGGGCCTTTTAAAGGTCTGAAATACCCCGAGTTTCTGGCTACAGGAAGTGCCATATTTCCAAAACTGGTTGGTTCATACGAAAGAGAATTGCATCCTTTGGTTGAAGAGTTGATAAAAAACAACTACTCCCAACTAATTGATGTTGGCTGTGCCGAAGGTTTTTATGCGGTTGGTCTTGCACTTAAATCGCCTAAAACAGAAGTGTTTGCTTACGATACCGATCCAGTTTCACGCAAAGCCTGTTTAGCTATGGCCAAGCTCAACAAGGTTGATGAACGGGTAGCTATAGGAAGTACCTGCACTGCAGAAACATTGAAAAACTTTCCTTTTAAAGGTAAAACCTTGATAATATCAGATTGTGAAGGATACGAAAAACAATTATTAACCCGGGAAAACATTCAACAATTAAAGGAATGTGATTTGCTTATTGAAATACACGACTTTGTTGACAAACATACCAGCACTTACATTAAAGAATTATTTACTAAAACACATTCTCTGAAAGTAATTGACAGTCTATCCGATCATTTGAAAGTTATGCGGTATGAATACCCAGAACTTTCGGACCTAGACTATAAACACAAATTCACCATTTTAGCCGAAGGCAGACCCGGGACCATGGAATGGTTTTATTTGACACCAAAGAATTAATTCCTGTTTTTATTTATAAATTTTGAAGGGGTCAAGTTTAAAATTATTCCAATCCCTCTCCAGTTGCTCCTGCATATTTTTCATTAATTCTGTATGTAATTGAGGAAACTTATTCTGTATTGAGTAGACATATCCCAGTAAATTATAGCAGGTGGTAAACTGTCCGCATGCAATGATATTTTTCATTGTGTGGTTATTATCTTTACCAAACCACAGTGTGGTGCCCATGCCAAAAGCGATATCTGCAACATCCTGGATCAAATCTGTTGGTTCAAGCATGTCCAGTTGGGTTTGATTATAAATGCCCTTTTTTAAATTATCAGCAATGCGGAAATGCCTGTTAATATTATTGGTCCGGCTTAAATCATAAATATAATTCCCTTTACGCCTCCATTCCCACTTAGGTGATTCATAAAAGATCTCGTAAATTATGCGGCGTATTCTTTTTAAAAACACATCATTATTAAGGGTTAGCACCGAGTCTATCCGGGAACCCATCATTTGAGCCAAAACCCCTAATTTGGTTTTATCAAAATAGAGAGAGAGGCTTTTAATTATCTCTGGAGAAAAATTATCTTCTAAACTTAGTTTTGATGCACCTTTAGAATCTCCATCATCGTTTGTTTCTGTTAACTTCTCTAGGACGAAATCATAAATCAATAACGGAATTACAGTAATCCCTAAAAGTAATGCTCCAATTACACCTAATCCCAGCTTCACCCCTCCGCCAACATATGGAAAGTAAATCATTATACAAAACAATACTCCCAGGCAAAGCAACGAAATACCAAAGAGGCTGAACAGAATATATTTGACAGTACTGAAATTCAAATTTTTCCAAAAGCTATCGGTTTGTTTTTGGGGAGGTTCATACCCATCCATAAAAAAACTTGCCACATCATTTACCATTATAAAATCAAATCTTTTAAATGAAGTGTATTTTTTTTGACGGCTTTCATCTGCGTCCATTAAGCTGTTCAATGCCTGGTTATCATCCACACCCCCATCCATTAAACCGAATGTTTGCTCCTGCCTCAATGATTTTTCTTTAGCTGAATTACTTTGAATAACCAGTTTAAGATCGCCTTTTAAATCCTTTATATCTAACCCAGGATTATGTTCAGTGCCATAGCTGAAATCGTGCGGGTAAATGAATGGCTCAAAACCCGCCGGAAAACAGGAAGAAGCAGCCAATACATCAGCTAACTTTAATTTCGGAACTATGTTCCCGATATCATTTGCAGAACCAAGGTAAGCATAGTGGCCCCCAAACAGAAAATAATCGTCCTTAAAGCCTTTGGGTTCATCTTTTAATTTAACCTGTTGTTTAAAGGTGTGCCCTTTATAAAATTCGGTGGAGTTAAAACAGACCTCATCCAGGTGAGAATTTAATTTTCCAGCCGTTATCAAAGGCTCAATGGTGGCTCCATCGAATAACAATTCAGTATCATACGCCATCGAAAATGCGTTGATAAGATTCCTGGACTTTTCCGGCCTGTTTACCCAGGCTTTTTCATCATTTAAAATACTAAGTGCTTTTTCCAGAAGCTCCTGGTTGTTCATGGCACTGCATAACTTTCTGTACATTTTGTCAAAATCCTCTCCCCTGGAGTTATATAACGCATATAGAGCAGCCGTATACGTTCCGCCCGAGGCCGATGAAATGTATTTTACTTTCTTCAATAATGTATCGCCGTTAAATGATATATGATTGAAGTACGACATAACACCAAGGCTGAAAGAGGCAGCCCGGAAACCACCTCCGGAAAAAGCAAGAGCTATATTTTCAAAAGGGGTTTCGGGGCATGTAATTTCGGTTGCTCCTGCATTACCAATATTTCTTTCCTTGAGTATACTCTCATTATTTGCTTCCATAACAAGTTTAATTGAAGTTATTTATTTCAGTTATTACATATCAAAGATACTAAATAAATGAAATGGCAATTAAATCTGTTTTTTCTAAAATAACAAATACCCTTAAGCACCCTATTGATACGTGCTTTATTGACGAGAAAACTTTTGAATTTAATACTGAAAGGGATATATTATATTTTATTGCTCATCGTCATAACGATGTTTGCAACCCCAACCCAGGCGTATGCCCAAGGTTATTTTTATTACATCTGTGTGAATAACATTGCTGAAGGAATAATAGGATGTTGGAGTGGTGATCTTTCCTATGTTACTGGTTTCTGCATTATTCTGGGTAACCGACGCATCAAATCTTGTATGCATCCAATTATATTCAATTCCAATTATAAAAGTTTTGTAATAAATATTAATACCCGCCGATGCATTTACGCTTGTGTGAATAACTGTTGTGTCTTGAATATAATAAGCAGTCACCGTATTATTTCCTGCAGGGTCGGTGTAATTGTAGGTTGCATAAGCACCTCCCGGAACCATAAAATTGAGATCGCAAGTCGCATATAATCCAATACCCATATCCTTGGTTGGATTGAAATAAAAACCAGGCCCAAACTTTAAACCGGTATATATAAACGGAGAAGTTCCTACATTCATATTATAAATACCCCAATTAACATTATTCCAGCTTAAGGGAATATATCCAAACTCTAGCCCGTACTGGAAACCAAAGTGGGTGGTTACCGATGCCCTCTCATGTGCTCTGCCAATAGATGAAAATCCATCGTATTGAAAATTGAATCCTTGTTTGGCTCCAAGCCCATCCTTTCCCTTAAAAGGGAGTGTTAATTTACTGAAATTATCTCCTCCCGGATTTGTTATTGGCTGAGCAAACAAACCCTGGGGCATTACGACCCCAAACTTTATAGCGTTGTAAAAGTCATCGCCATTGCGATGGATTTTAGGTTTACTTCCAAGATCTATAAGATTTGATTCATTTCTTTCACCCAACTGAGCACTTGCAGAAAGACTTAAAAGAGCAACAGGCAACAGGATAAAATATCGTTTAAGAAAACGCATATTTTTAATTCTATTGAGCATGGGCAAATTGTTTATTTTTTTCATCTGTATACATATACGTGCATTTTTCAAAAAGGTTATGAAAATTTATAAACGCGTTATAAGGCAATTAAGTAGCCTGTTTATAGCTGTCTTACACCCATTGAAATCGTTCCTGTTTGTTTGGTTAAAAGTTCACATTCTGCTACACAGCATTTATTTAGTATCTTTGGGCTTTGATGAATTTCCTGTTTCCATCTTTTCTGTATGCCCTGTCGGCAATCAGCATTCCCATTATAATTCATCTATTTAATTTCCGCAGGTACAAAAAACTCTACTTTTCCAATGTCCGCTTCTTAAAAGAAGTAGTTCAGGAATCGCATTCCAAAAGCAAGTTGCGCCAATTGCTGGTGCTTATTTGCCGCTGCCTTATTATTATCTTCCTTGTACTTGCTTTCGCTCAACCATTCATACCTAATAAGACTGGTGTTACAGCATCAGGCTCCAAAGCGGTGAGTATATTTATTGACAATTCCTTCAGCATGATGGGCCTGAATCAAAACGGAACATTACTGGAGGATGCTAAAAACAAGGCAGAACAGATTGCAAAAACGTTAAATCCTTCTGATAAAGTTCAACTTGTTACCGAAGATTTCAGTTCGATGCAGGAACGCTGGCTTAATAAAGACGAATTTATTGACCAGCTTAAAGGCCTGAAAGGTTCAACATCATCACGAAATCTTGGAGAAATAATGGCCAGGCAGGAAGATAACCTTACTCATTCGGGCTGCCCTGTGAAAGAAGCCTTTCTTATCTCAGACTTTCAGAAATCCGTCTCAGGTATGGCTGCGTATAAAACAACTTCAGGAATTACCCAAGCATTTGTTCCGGTAGCAGCCGAAACTAAAAACAATATTACAATAGATACCTGCTGGTTTACATCTCCGGTTCACTTGCCAGGTAAAGCGGAACAATTATTTGTAAAACTTGTAAACTATTCAACTGCTGCCACAACAGACAAACCCCTGAAACTATTCATAAATGGAATTGAAAAAGCTACAGCTTCATTCTCTGTTGGTCCTTTTGCCTCAACAATTGTTACAATGTCATTTGTACCCGATAAAGCTATTCTTCAGCAAGGCGAACTAAAAATTTCAGATTATCCTATCAGCTTTGATGATAATCTATTCTTCTCCTATCACATATCGGCAGGAATACCAGTGCTTTGCATCCATCCTGATAGTTTGAAACTAAATACATCATTAAGCTACCTGTATGGGAAGGACTCACTCTTTACTTTAACAGAAGCCTTCTCTACCCACCTCGACTATTCATCCTTTACCCAATACCGCCTGATTATACTGGATGAGGTAAACACAATTTCGTCGGGGATGAGTCATGAACTGAACAGATACCTTACCAAAGGTGGCGACTTACTTATTATCCCTCCATCTTCAGGATTTGATAAAGATTCCTACAATAATTTTCTATCATCAGTCAATTCTGCAGCAATTGGAAGTATTGATACCACCAAGTTAAAGGTAGACAAACTAAATTATGAAAGTCCGATTTATGCCGGAGTGTTTGAAAAGAAAGAACACAGCAATATGGATCTACCTATTGTAAACAGGCATTATCGCTTGCAACACAACTCAAAACTACCATACGAAAACCTAATGAAACTTGATAATGGGGATGACTTGCTAGATATGTTTAACTACAACCAAAGCCACATTTACCTGCTCACAGTTTCGCTTTCCGATGCATTCAGTAATTTCCGTAAGCATGCCATTTTTGTTCCAACCCTATATAACATTGGGCTTTTCAGCAGCCCTCAACAAATGTTGTACTATACTTTAGGCCACGAGCAACCCATCGAAGCTCCGACTATGAGTTTGCCTGAAGGTACACTTTTTAAAATAAAATCCAATTCAGATACATTCTCCTTCCTGCCGGAAAAACGTGTGGTGAATGATAAAACTTACTTATTCATGCACGGACAAGTAAGTTCGGCAGGTAACTTCAAACTTGCAGCAGGCGATAGTATTATTTCCAGGTACTCTTTTAACTATGACCGTAAAGAATCGCAAATGAATTTTCTTAGCGCCGGTGCGCTTGATTCACTTTGCAAAAATGTGGGAGTAACAAATTTCTCTGTATTACCAGCCTCAGGAGATACCTTACCAGCATTGCTAACAGAGGTAAACCGGGGAAAATTCTACTGGAAATATTGTGTACTTTTAGCCCTGTTATTTTTAGCTATTGAAGAATGCCTGTTACGCTTATGGAAAGAGTAATTACAAATACCATTCTATCATATATCAAGGCTAAAGCCTTTCATTCTTTACTCATTAACCCCGGCTTTAAAGCCGGGGTTAATGCAACCCAATTATCTGAGGACTTTAGTCCTGCCCGAAATTATAATCCCTTAATACAACCACTATGCAACTATTAGTTAAATCAGCCAAAATTGTTGACCCTAACTCATCCCACAATGGAAAAGTTATGGATATTTTAATTGAAAATGGAACTATAACTGAAATAAAAGTAAAGATTCCGGCGGCTGGAATTAAGAAAATTGTTGAGGCGAATGATTTACATCTGTCACCGGGATGGTTTGATATGCAAGCCAACTTTTGCGACCCGGGATTTGAATATAAAGAAGATATTACCTCTGGGATGAAAGCCGCAACGGCAGGCGGATTTACTGGGGTGGCTATACTTCCTTCAACAAACCCTCCACTGCATTCAAAAACACAAATTGAATACATTCTTAATAAAACCAAAGGTGAAATTGTAGACCTCTTCCCTATAGGAGCATTATCACACAAGCAGGAAGGAAAAGACCTTTCGGAAATGTATGACATGAAATTATCGGGAGCCGTAGCTTTTACAGATGATATACATCCCGTAATGAGTGCAGGGCTTTTACACAGGGCCTTACTTTATACAAAAAGTTTCGGAGGTTTGATAATAAGCCGATGTAACGATTCATCTTTAGCTACAGGATTATGTGTGAACGAAGGAACTGTTAGCGTAATGCTCGGACTAAAAGGAGAACCATCGATAGCAGAAGAAATAATGGTGACCCGGGAACTCTTTTTGGCTGAGTATGCCGAAGCTAGGTTGCATATATCATCTATCTCAACAGAAGGAAGTGTGGGCCTGATACGAAATGCGAAAAAGAAAGGCTTACCTATTACAACATCGGTAAATGCATATAACCTTGCCTTTGAAGACACAGAACTTTTAGGATGGGATACGAACTTTAAAGTATCACCGCCTTTGCGTGGAAAAAACGACATTAAAGCATTGAAAAAAGCTCTATCAGACGGAACTATAGATGTTATTTGCTCCGACCACAGGCCGGAAGATGAGGAAAACAAAAAACTGGAGTTTGATATGGCTACCCCCGGAATGATAGGTTTACAAACCATGTATCCGCTTGTTAATATGCACAGCGATTTATCGCAGGAGGAAATAGTAACCAAAATCGCCATCAATCCACGTAAAATATTGGGACTTGAAATCCCAACCATAGAAAAAGGGGTTGATGCTAACCTCACTATCTTCTCCCCCGGCACAGAATGGACATTGAATAAGAAAGATATCCACTCACAATCCTATAATACACCCTTACTAAATAAAAAATTGAAAGGTGCACTGATTGGGATAATCAATCATGATACATACAAAGGCAAAAACACATAAATAGCTGAATTACAGTTCTTATAAAATTATACCGTAACCCTGTTAAAAAGTCCCCGTAGAAGGTTAACAACTCAAAGGCTGTTAAGGCCTAATTTTGTATTTATAAACAACACAAAAACACCTCCTATGAAGACCAACCTTGTAAAATTCATTCTAGTTGCCGTTGTCGCGGTAATGTTCTTAAGCTCATGCACCTCATCTCACAGTTGTGCAGCCTATTCCGATGCTCATCGCAGAGGCGGTAATACCTACGCTTCATCAAGGTAAATCTTTAAGTTATTAACTATCAGTTATATGTTATTAGTTGTAAGTTACAACCTAAGTATAAACCATTTCGGACTATTACTTTGTAATTTATAACTCATAACTGTTTTCAGTGCTCATAACTATTTCTGCTGTTTGTATTTGAAAAAATATAAATTTGCGAACCTAAAGACTCAAACACCACCTTTATACCAAGCTTAATGAGTAAGAAACTAGCAACCATATCCGTTTTAGCCATTATTTCTCTTTATTTCTTTACCGGGTGCAAATCCCACCAAAGATGTGCTGCATACAGCGATTCCCGCAATATGCATGTTCATTCTGCCCAAAGTCCTTCCAGAGGTTAGTCTTAAATCTATAAGCTTATAGCTATTAGCTTATAGCTAAATGAAATACCCTCTTTCCCTTAAGCTCCTAATAATTAGCAATATAATTTCAGGTCTGGCGCAAGGTATAAGCATGCTTGCCATTCCCTGGTATTTCGCATCTATTCTAAAATCGCCTTCTTCGCTCGGCTTAATGTACACACTTACCTTATGTGGTAGCGCGTTTTGGGGTTTTTATGCAGGAACACTGATAGATAAATATCCCCGCAAAAAAATATTCATCTGGTTTTCGCTTGTTGGTGGTTCCCTATTACTTATGGCTGCCATTTCAGGGTATATTATGGGCGTAGTACCCATTTTCATGATCATTATTGTTTTTACAGCCACATGGTATTACAATAATATCTACTTCCCGGCACTATATGCTTTTGCACAAGAGGTCTGCGAAGCAAAAGATTATGGTAAGGTAAATTCTTTCCTTGAAATACAATCGCAAGCTACAACCATCGTTTCCGGAGGAATAGCTGCATTACTTCTACAGGGAATAAATGTTGATTCATTCAATATATTCGGAATGAACATTCCATTTCATCTACACATTGTTCCCTGGAGCCTGAGCAGTATCTTCCTTACTGACGGAATCACGTATTTTATTGCCATATTGCTTATCATGCGGATTCGATATACACCGCATACCGAAAAGCATCATGAGGATGGAAGCATAATTGACCGGTTAAAAACCGGAGCTAACTTTTTAAAAGGGCATCCTTCCTTATTGATATTCGGGGTTTGCTCCCTTTCTGTTTTTGTAGTTGTATTAACGCATGTTATATTATTAATGCCTATTTATGTAAAAAACCATTTAAATGCATCGGCGGGAGTGTACGCCTTGATGGACGTTTATTATGCTATTGGCGCATTGTTAGCGGGTGTTTTTATTCGGCAATTATTCCGGAATACAAGTACCGTAAAAGCCATTATTATACTTATGCTGGTCACTATATTTATTCTTTTGGTTTGTACCTTTACCAGGAGCAACCTCATCTTTTTTGCGTTCTCTTTTGTTTTTGGAATTACCAATGCCGGAACCCGTGTGCTGAGAATTACCTATCTCTTCCATCACGTTCCGAATCCTTTAATTGGCAGGGTAAACAGCACACTTAATGTAATGAGTGTTTTATGTCGCATTCTGCTTTCAGCCATCTTTTCTTTCGCCTTTTTCCTAAGGGGTGATAATATCATCTGGACTTATTTTTTCTCCGCAGTTTTCCTTCTGATCAACTTAATTCTTGTTGCCACCAGGTATAAATCGTTGGTTAAGGATTACAGCGTTTCACATACCTAGTTCTCTGTCTGCTTCTTGCTTTTAGCCATTGCAACAAAGGCTTTTAAATCAATAGGCGACTCTAATAATTCCCATTGTTCCTCATCCGGAAAGTGGTCTTTTATAAAATCCTTTGGTGGCGTTAAATAATAAAAATCATTGCGAGACCTTTTCACTCTTGTAGAGCCTGTGCCACTTGCCCATGTAGCATCCAGCAAGTACCATTTATTATTTATCATTACTGCATTCCACGCATGATTACTTTTTCGGGCATCCAGTGCTAACAGCCAATCGGCGCAGCCTGTAGAGCCATATCCCGAGACAACCTCACACTTAATTTTTACTGAATTGCACAGGTATGAAAACAACTCAGCATAGTCCTGGCAAACACCTTTTTTACTGATAAGTGTGTGTTTTATTTCTTTATCTACATCGAAGTCGCCATCTTTATTAAACATATGCGATGTTTCCATAGTAATATTTTGATCCTGGTGAAACTTATTCCAATCGTAGGATACATATTGAGTAACCCAAAAAAATATTGCCCTCACCTTCTCCGAGTCATTATTAAATGAAGAAGTGAGTGTATCAGCAAGTAAATCTGCATCATGATAATGAATAAGATTCCATGAAAGAACCAAACTGTCGACATTTTGCTTTGCTGCTTGCCCGATTGAAAAAAATGGAAATACAAGTAGTCCCCAAAAACTGATTCTAGTTAAATGTAATTTCTTCATAGTTAGGTGTATATAAACCATAATGCAAATACCCCTTAAAAGATACGCTACAAGGGAAGGAAATTTCTAATTTTGACACCAAACAACCCTAAGCATGAAAACAAATTACTTAATCGCTCTCGCTATTTTCGGATTAACAATCCAGCAATCCAATGCTCAAATGCTTGGAAATGGTACCCCTTCTAATCCATATCAGGTTACAACCTGTGATGAATTACAACAAGTGCAGAATAATTTAACAGCTTATTACGTTTTAATGAACGATATTGACTGTTATCAAACCCAAACAGGTGGTGGCCCCTGGGGTTCCACAGGATTTACTCCTATAGGAACTGATACTACTAATTCCTTCAAAGGGAATTTTAATGGTCATTGTTTTGCAATTAAAAATCTTTACATCAACAACCCAACTCTTAACTATGTTGGAATATTCGGATACATGGATGCACCGGGAAAAGTTGCCAATGTGAACGTAATTAATGCAAGTGTAACCGGAGGAAATTACACCGGAATACTTATCGGTTATAAACACTCCAGCACATTAGATACTACATACTCTTCAGGATATGTAAGCGGTGGAGATTACACCGGGGGGCTTGTTGGCAAATGCGGCAACTACCAAGGCCCAACGTGTCAGATCACAAACTCCTTTTCAACGGCTGATGTATCAGGACACGACTTTGTTGGAGGTCTGGTGGGACAAATTCGCTGTTATCAAGGAGGATTAGCCTTATTGCAGAATTGCTTTGCAACAGGTGACGTATCAGGAAATACAAATGTAGGCGGTCTTTCAGGAGGATCAGGAACCTTTCAAGGTGGTGCCCCTGAAATAATAAACTGCTACGCAACTGGAAATGTAACCGGGGTTACTAATGTAGGCGGACTTTCAGGATGGGTTGGCCCTTACCAGGGAGGAGGCTCTTCAGTAATTAGGTCTTATGCAACAGGTAATGTAAAAGGTACTACCGATGTTGGCGGGCTAGTTGGAAATAATGGCCCTACAATGGGCGGCGGTGCTTATATCCAAAACACCTACGCAACCGGAAATGTTACCGGAACTACTGCTGTTGGTGGATTGGTTGGCTCACAAACATCTACCGGAGCTGGTAATGGAATTGATACAAGTTACAGTATTGGGTTAGTAACAGGAACAACAAATGTCGGCGGTTTAGTTGGTGATGAAACTTCTAGTCCAATATATGGAGTGGATTATTGGAACAATACAGTTAACTCTTCATTAAATTCAATCGGAAACCTTGGCTCAAATGCAAATATATTTCCGTCTTCAACTTCTCAAATGCAGATGCAGCCTACTTATTCAGGCTGGGATTTTACTAATACTTGGGCAATCACTTCAAATAACTACCCTACATTTATTCCATTGAATACTTCTGGCAACTGCCACTTCCCAACTACGCTGGAAGCTTCTTTCAACTACAGTACCTTCCCTGCCTGTGTGAGCGATTCAGTTCATTTTACTGATAAAACAACCAACACTCCTACCTCTTGGAGCTGGAATTTTGGAGATCCTGCCTCACTTAGTAATAATACAAGCACAAAACAAAATCCTGCCCACTTGTTTACAGGTACGGGAACATTTTTTGTAACCCTTATTGCTACTTCCGGAGGCAATCATGATACTATCCAAACCCCTGTGGTTGTTACAAACTGCCTATCGGATGTTCAAACTTTAGTTAATTCAAACTGCAATGTTTCAGTTTATCCAAACCCAAGCAACGGAGTATTTACTTTCAATATTGAACGTGCAACAGTTGGTTCTAAATTACAAGTGTTTAATGTGATTGGGGCAAAGGTTTTTGAACAAACCCTGCAACATTCCAGTGGAACAAACACTGTTGACCTAAGCAAACAAGCCAGCGGTGTTTACTTCTACAAACTGATTTCAAATTCAGGTATTGTGAAGAACGGAAAACTAATAGTGGAATAGAGATATTCTACTCAAATAAAAACCCGGTTGTGAGTTTCTCATAACCGGGTTTTTATTAATTTAAATTTGAAATTATTCCATCTGCTTTTAAGCGAAATTCATTACCGGGTTTTCATTTACCTGGTCAGATTCTATGTTGCCATCTTTCAGGCGGATGATTCGGTGTGCGTAACGGGCAATATCTTCTTCATGAGTAACAAGCACAATGGTATTTCCTTTTTTATGGATATCATTTAAAAGGGACATAATTTCAATTGAGGTCTTGGTATCAAGGTTACCGGTAGGTTCATCAGCAAGGATAATGGCAGGATTGTTAACCAGTGCACGGGCAACTGCCACCCTTTGTCGTTGTCCACCGGAAAGCTCACTTGGTTTATGGGTCATTCGGCCTTTCAGCCCAACCTGGTTCAATACTTCTTCGGCACGTTCTTTACGTTGTTTTTTATTGGCACCGGAATAAACCAAGGGCAGACTTACATTATCAAGTGCAGTAGAACGTGGCAATAAATTGAAAGTCTGGAACACAAAACCAATTTGTTTATTCCTTACTTCCGCAAGTTCATTATCCGACATTTTATCTACCCCGATATTATTTAAGATATACTCGCCCGATGTAGGAGTATCAAGGCATCCGAGCACATTCATAAGTGTAGATTTCCCGGAACCCGACGGCCCCATGAGTGCCACATATTCATTCTTATCGATTGTTAATGTTATAGAACGCAAAGCATGTATGGTTTCTACGCCCATCTTATACACTTTGCTAATTTGTTTCAGTTCAATTATGTGTTCCATATCATTTTAGGAAATGCGAATATAGTGAGAGTAAAATTAACATTAATAACGGAGTGTAAAATGTTGTTTAACCTGCGTAGGATTTAAAAAAACCAATCCAACCGAAAACAAATCAACGGTAACGGTAGCTCTTGGTTCCTGAATAATTTCCTGCCAGGCTTCACTCATCCCCGAAGACCAGCGTATATCATCAAAAACAAAAACACATTGGTCCGAAGCAAGCGGAAGAAACTGCCGAAAATACTCCATTGTAGCTTCTTTCCGGTGGTTTCCATCAAAAAAAACGTAGTCCACATATTTTAAGTTCTTTATCACCACTGGTAATGTTTCTGCAAAATCTCCTACTACCCTATTGATAGAGTCCGCCTTCATCACTTTAAAATTTACTCCCGCCTCGGTTGAAGTTCCTGGGCTACCCTCCATGGTTATCATTTCTGCCATTGGGCATGCTTTATGCTGATAAAGTGTACTTATGCCAAGTGAAGTACCCATCTCCACCATATTGCGGGGTTGCATAAAATTCACTAATCTGAAAAGTAACCTGCCTTCCTTGGCAGGAACCGAGGATTTGCGCGCAATATCTTTTACATTCCTGTTTTTTTTACCTGCGCCCCCAGCACCAAAATCAATGGTTTCAATAACTTCTTTACTATGCAGCAGTCGTTGTCGTAAATGCTCTATAGGGGCAAAATCATAATATTCCGGAGACTCTTTCACAACCTTATGATAAAGTTCGTACACAAATGGAGAATGGATTCCATGCGCACCTTTTGCTTTCAGAAGATAGCCAAGATAATTTATAGGAAGAAAAATATTTTTCACCCGACGAAAGTACAAAACACAACTAATAAATTTTCTACTTTTGTACGCTTATAAAAAAATAGTTGGCAGTGGTCAGTAATCAGTGGTCAGTTAATGGCCTTTTGACAATGCACGCTGACGACTGACAACTGTCCACTGACTACTTAAAGAAAACATGGGAAATTATGCAATTGCCATTCATGGCGGTGCCGGAAGGCTGATGACAGGGGCTCTTACCCCTGAACAGGAAAAGGCCTTTCTCGATAAATTATCGGAAGCTTTGCAGGTTGGGTACACGGTTCTCGCAAATGGAGGTTCTGCTATAGATACCGTTGAAGCAACTGTCAGGGTTCTTGAAGACTGCCCGTTATTTAATGCCGGCAAGGGTTCTGTATTCAATTCCGAAGGAAAAAATGAAATGGATGCCTCCATTATGAATGGAAAGAATTTAAAGGCCGGAGCTATTGCGGCTGTTCAAACCATCCGCAACCCGGTAAGCTGCGCCCGTGCGGTTATGGAAAAATCGCCACACGTTTTACTTGCAGGCCATGGTGCTGAAAAATTTGCCGAAGAAAACGGAATTGAAATAGTTGACCCATCCTATTTTCACGACGAAGAGCGATACCAAACCTGGTTAGCGACAAAAGATAAAGAAGGAGCTTCATGGGCCGGAGATACTGCCATGATAACCCCTGAGAAAAAACTGGGAACGGTTGGTTGTGTGGCTCTAGATTCGCATGGTAACCTTGCAGCGGCTACATCTACCGGTGGTATGAACAATAAAAAATTCGGACGTGTTGGAGATTCTCCAATTATAGGGGCAGGTTGTTATGCAGATAATAAAACCTGCGCTGTTTCCTGCACGGGCGAAGGAGAATATTTTATTCGTCAATCTACTGCTTATGATATTGCGGCTTTGATGGAATACAAGGGATTTACAGTATCACAGGCAGCTACGGAAGCCATTAAAAAGGTTGCCCAGCTTGGTGGTGAAGGCGGATTGATAGCAATAGACAACCAGGGAAATATTTCAGTTCCTTTCAACACATCCTCTATGTTCCGGGGATGGATAAACGCTCAGGGGGAAAAGTTCACCGGTATATTTCGCTAATAAATTAAGTCATTCAACATGACCTATTCTGAAACCACAGAATACCTCTATAGCCTGCTCCCTATCTATCAGCGGGTGGGCGCACCGGCATATAAACCGGGACTAAAAAACATACAATTACTTTGTGAAGCAATTGGAAATCCGCAAAATGATTTTCCAACCATTCATGTTGCAGGCACCAATGGAAAAGGCTCAACATCTCATTATTTAGCTTCTATACTGCAAAGTGCAGGATATAAAAATGTGGGACTTCACACCTCACCCCATTTGAAAGACTTTCGGGAACGATTTAGAATTAATGGAGAAATGGTTGCGGAACAAGAAGTGATTGATTTTGTCGCTAATTATAAAGACCTGATTGAAAAAATAGATTGCTCCTTTTTTGAGTTGAGCGTGGCCATGGCATTTTACTTTTTTTCAAAAGCGAAATGCGATGTTGCTGTGATAGAAGTCGGCATGGGTGGCAGGCTTGATTCCACTAATATTATAACACCCGTTCTTTCTGTAATTACCAATATCAGCTTCGACCACATGGCACTATTGGGCGATACACTGGAAAAAATTGCTTTTGAGAAAGCAGGAATTATTAAGCCCGGAATACCTGTTGTTATTGGAGAAACACAAGCTGAAACAAAATCGGTGTTTCTGAAAAAAGCGGTAGAATCTAACTCCTCAATTTATTTTGCCGATTCTACCTATACTGCTGTCAATCCAAAACAAATTCATGAAAAAGGAAGAACTCTTTTATCAATAGATATAGTAAAAGATGACAAACCATTCATTGAAAAACTTAATTCCGAATTAACGGGGTTATACCAGTTAAAAAACCTACAAACAGTTCTTTGTGCGGTTGACAGACTTAACGAAGCGGGTTTTACTATTAGCCAGGAGAGCACCATGCATGGAATTTCGAACGTTATAACTCAGACTAATCTTTTGGGCCGCTGGCAGATTTTAAGTGATAACCCTTTGACCATTGCCGATACTGGCCATAATGAAGGAGGTATAAGGGAAGTAATGGACCAGCTGAAAGCGATACCATATAAAAGACTGCATTACGTTTTCGGTATCGTTAAAGACAAGGACCCGTCAAGTGTTTTGAAACTATTGCCTAAGGATGCAACTTATTATTTCTGCAAGGCAGATATTCCCCGCTCTTTAGATGAAAATGAATTATTGGAAATAGCTTCAGGTTATGGGTTAATGGGAACTGCCTACCCTAAAGTATCAGAGGCATTGAACGCTGCTCGTTCCAATGCCTCTGAAAATGATATTATATTTATTGGCGGCAGTACCTTTGTGGTAGCTGAGGCCATTTAAATTAGAGCAGGCTCTTTCCGCCCGGAATTAATCCTAATCTGTAGAATACTCCAATACTGAAACTTCCATCTGCCATGTGGGTTCCGGCATAGCTTGAATAACGGGCAGTGGTAGGACCTGTAGAACCAACTTGATACGATTGACTGCTACTGCTTAAATCTTGTCCAAGACCATCCGTTCCTTTAATGTCTGTTAAACCATATTCAAAACGAAGTGAAGCAAGTAAGAATAATTTGCCTGATGGAATTAACTTAATATTCCAACCAAAACCAAGTACTGCATTAATTGAACTGGAAGCAAACAAACTTTGTGTACCATAAGAAACGCTGGAAGGAGTTGCTGTAGGGTTACCCGAATAGGTGGCAGAATAGGTTGCACCGCTTAACATAGCATACTCAGGGCCTACTTCAAAAATAAATCCTCCTTTGGCTTGATAGTGGAATAGTAATGGAAGTTTTAATGCAGTAATTTGAGTTGTAGCTGTGTAGGATTCACCTTTAGCATACCCATTAGTTGCATCTGCAAGACTGTTAGATGATGTGTTTTGGTAAAGCACCCAATCGTCTTGAAAATTACCATTGTATTTTTGCGAGATCTTACCATAAATCACATCCAGTTCAATTCCGGTTCCACCCAGAAAATTTATTTCCGAATGAAATCCGAATTCCGAAGACATGGTGGATGAAAGATTCTGGTCAGAACCTGCATTCAATACATTTGTATTTAAAAGCCATGTGCTGGATATTCCGCCACGAATTCCTAGATCCAATGTTTGGGCAGATGCATAAAAACTGTATCCGGCAACAAATAATACTAATAAAGTCTTTTTCATGTTGAAGATTTTTAAGTAAGTTTTGGTTATTGATTTTATGCAAATCTAATAATTTTCATTTATTTGGCATTTTAGCACCTGAAAAGCTCCTTATTAATATACCCTGCCCCTGCCAGTAGGGTGATTACCACTGTAATGTTTTGAAAAACGGTAATAGATGCCAATATTCAAACTTATCTCCTGCATGTGAGTTGACTGATAGCTTGAATAATAAGGTGTCACTCCGGAATATAGAGGATTTCCGGTTGTAGTGTTAAGGTTCTGCCCGAAACCATCTACTCCCCTTATATCAGTTAACCCATAAGCATAGCGGATGTTGGCGAATGCATAAATATTCGTTTTAGGAATCAGACGAAAATTCCAACCAACACCAATAGCCACAAGGATATTACTCTTGGCGAATTCGTTTGCAACACTATAGTTAGCCTCGGAGGATGGATTCGAATAGCTCGCCGTATACCCGGCATCAGTAATAAACTGATATTCGGGACCCAATTCAAAGTACAAACCACTGCGCGTATTGTAATGCAGCATTGCGGGTATCTCAATAATATAAAGTTGAGATTGTGATGAATATGTTTCACCTGCAACGTAATAATTCGCTTCAGGAAGATGGCCATTCTCCTGAAATGATCCTTTATAATTCTGGTTTATTGTTTCACTTAAAACATCAAACTCAAGACTATAACGATGATTGATGTCATACCCAATGAACAAGCCATAACTGTAGTAAAATGAAGTTGAATAGTTCTGCTCATTGCCGGCATTCGATACATTATTATTTAAAAGCCAGCAACTGCCACATCCTCCTCTTAAGCCAAGTTCAAAGCTTTGTGATTTTCCGCAGATGCAGAAAACTAGTAAGGGGATAAGAATTATATTTTTCTTCAACAGGTCGGCAAGATATTAAAAATCTACCGCCCGTTTGTGCAACATTGATTTAGGATAGATCCTATAGAACATCCCAACATTAAAACTTAACTCAAGAGAGTGAGTTGAATGTTGTGTTGTGTAATAAGGTGTAGGTTGCTCATATAATATAACAGATCTGGCGCCATTTAGGTTTTGTCCATGCCCATCAACACCCATTAAGTCCATTAAGCCATATTCGAGCCTGAATCCGAAATGAAAAAACAGGTTTGCGTCGTGATTAAGTTTTTTATCCCAACCTAATCCAACTATCGCTAAAAAATCCCCTTTAGGTAATTGGCTTGCAATATTCAAACCAATTGCCTGATCCGGGTTTTTATATGTAGCGGAATAATCTGCTCCGTTAATTATTTCATAGGCTATACCAGCTTCAACATAATTACCTTTAATTTCAGGCTCATAGCGGAACAAAACCGGAAATTTCAAAACACTTATTTGGGTATTTGCTGAAAAACTTTGTCCGGCATAATACGTAACGGGAATTCCGGGAAAAGCACCGGAGCCACTAAAAGTGCCTCCGTAATCCTGATTCATTATAGCTTTTTGAATTTCAATTTCCAACCCATATCCATGGGCGAAATTTATGGTTGTATGAAGTCCGTAATTATAGGAAATGGAAAGACGGTATCCCTGGTTGCCTTTCCCACTCATAACATTTCCATTCAAAAGCCAGGCACTCGAAAGGCCTCCACTCAGACCAACATCTATGCTTTGTGAGAAACCAACGAAACCAAGAGAAACAAAGCAAAACATCAGGGCATACTTGAACATAGGATTCCTTGAAAAATGCCTTGATTGACCAGTTAATTTAGGGGGCTTATTTTTCATAGCGGGGGACTTTTTGTATTAATTTTGATCATTGATATTTGTTGCGGTATATGTAATTTATATACTTTCACGCAAACTTATACTAATTAATTTTTTTAAAGAAGAGCAAAAGTCATAAACTAATTAACATTTTATGAAACTACTGGAAAATCAAACTGCAATTGTTACCGGAGCATCCCGAGGAATAGGAACAGGAATAGCACAACTACTAGCCGAACTTGGTGCCAATGTTGCCTTTACCTATTTATCATCCGAAGCAAAAGCCAAGGAACTGGAAGCTGAATTACATGCGAAAGGTGTAAAAGCAAAAGCCTATCATTCCGATGCATCGGACTATAAAGCGGCTGAACAATTAATAACAGATGTGTTAACAGAATTTGGAAAAATAGATATCCTAGTAAACAATGCAGGTATTACCAAAGATGGCTTACTTATGCGCATGAGTGAGGAACAATTTGATGCAGTTATAAAAGCAAATCTAAAATCTGTTTTCAATATGACCAAGGCCGTACAACGCCCCATGCTTAAGGAAAGAAAAGGTTCTATTATAAATATTACTTCTGTAGTTGGTATTCGTGGAAATGCAGGACAATCAAACTACTCTGCATCAAAAGCAGGAATAATTGGGTTTACCAAATCTATTGCACTTGAACTTGGCTCCCGTAATATCCGTTGCAATGCTGTTGCCCCGGGCTTTATTGAAACAGAAATGACGGCCGCATTAGATGAAAAAGTAGTTGCAGGATGGAGAGATGGAATCCCACTTAAAAGAGGTGGAACCGCTTTAGATGTAGCGAATGCGGTGGCTTTCCTTGCTTCGCCTATGTCTAGCTATATTACCGGACAAGTACTGCAGGTGTGTGGTGGAATGCTGACTTGAAAATTAGTGATTAATAATTGAACTTCACCATTACATATTCATCCTGGGCCCTACTGCTCTGTCCATTGTTAGGTGGTATATATGCTTTTGCATTTTATTATAAAGACAAGAAGACTGCTACCTTATCACCTTTCATTCGTTGGTTAGCGGTTGGTCTCCGTTTTATACTCGTCACATTTTTGGTTTTTCTTTTTCTTGCTCCATTAATTCGAAGCACAAAGAATACTACTGAAAAGCCTATCATTATTATTGCCCAGGACAATTCGGCTTCCATTATTGCTGGTAAGGATTCCGCACTTTACAAACATGATTTACCAAAAGCCTGGGATAAACTGGTTAGTGATCTGTCTTCCAAATATGATGTGAGGGTTATGTCGTTTGGTGAGCATGCAAAAGACACGATGAACTATTTGTATAATGAAAAGGAAACAGATATCTCCTCGCTTTTTCAGGAGCTTACGCAACGTTATTATGGCAAAAACCTGGGCGCAATTATTCTATCCAGTGATGGTATCTACAATAAAGGCTACAATCCGATTTATGCCTCAAGACAATTCAATTGCAGCATTTTTACAGTTGCACTTGGCGATACGACTGTTAAGGTTGATGCAGTAGTAACTAAGGTAGATAATAATCCTACAGCCTTTTTAGGAAATACATTCCCATTGCAAATAACCCTTGATGCGACTAAACTTCAGGGAAAATCGACTAACCTTACAGTCACTGAAATTGAAACCGGAAAGGCTGATAAGTCCGCCTCCGGCGTGGAGACGACTGAATTCACAAAACCTATAAACTTTAACAACCCTGTTTTCCATCAAAGCATTCCAGTGCAGCTTAATGCAACCAGCCCAGGGTTAAAACATTATGTAGTGAAACTCGCTCCGGTAGAGGGAGAGGAAAACCTTGTCAACAACCGGAAAGATGTTTATATCAGGGTACTCGACCAAAAACAAAAAGTATTGATCCTGTCCACTCCACACCCGGATGTGGCTGCCATTGCGGAATGTATTAACAGCAGCGATGGCTTCGAAGCCCAATCTTTCACTCCAGATAAATTCTCCGGGGAATTGAATAAGTATTCGCTGGTAATTTTAAACCAATTGCCATCTTCAACCATGGCTATGCCGGAATTACTCAAGAACATTAACAAACTTGGTATTCCTGCCCTATTTATACTCGGCAGCCAATCGGATATTTCTGAATTCAACAAACTGAATGAAGGATTTAAAATCAATTCCCGTGGTGATAAAGGCAACGATGCCGAAGCTGTTCCTGCGAAAGACTTTTCACTTTTCACATTAAGTGATGACTCTAGAAGTTATTTCAGCCAATTGCCAGCCCTCTCCTCCCCTTTCGGGAACTATGTTTCCAGCCCTTCGCTGAATGTTTTATGTTATCAGAAAATACAAAGCGTTACTACTAATTACCCACTTATAGCCTTTAATCTTTCAGGAAGCGAAAAATCCTGTATCATAGCAGGAGAAGGCCTTTTCAGGTGGAGATTAAAAGATTATGCCGACCATAAAAACAACCGTTTCTTTAATGAAATAATAAACAAGATAGTCCAGTACCTTGCAGTGAAAGAAGACAAGAATCTTTTCCGTATTCATTGCCCGAACAGCTTTAAGGAAGATGAGCCTGTGGAAATGGATGCAGACCTTTATAACCCTAGCTTCCAATTGGTGAATGACCCGGAGGTAAGTATTACAATAACCAACAGCGACAACAAGAATTTCCCGTTTACTTTTAGCCGCACTTCAAATGCATACCACCTGAATGCCGGGCAACTGCAGGCAGGCGTATATCATTACGCAGCCCAGGTGAAACAAGGCACTCAAGTGTTTACCTCTAAAGGAGAATTTACAGTTACACCCGTTCAAGTGGAAGCTACCAATACCGTTGCAGACCACCAATTGCTTTACCAGCTTGCCAAAGAACATGGCGGCAAAATGGTTTTCCCAAATCAGATTGCCGATTTGCAAAAGCTGATTGATGCCAAAGAAGATATTAAACCGGTAATTTATACACATACCTCCTACTCTCCTTTGATAGATCTGAAACTGGTATTTTTCATACTACTCATTCTGGTGAGCGGAGAGTGGTTTATCCGCAAGTGGAGCGGGACTTACTAAAACAATTTTGGATATTCAATGAAATCAAATAAACCTTTGTGGGGCATAGACCTTGGCGGAACAAAAATTGAAGGTATTATTCTTGAACCGAGAGATAATCCTAAAACGATTTGCCGTATGCGGATTCCAACCGAAGCGGAGAAAGGTTATGAGCATGTGACAGCGCAGATAGTAAAGCTGATTGACATGATGAAATTGGCCTCAGGTCTTGCACCTGAAAGGCTTGGTATGGGCACTCCCGGTATATTGGATCCGCTCACTCAGAAAATGAAAAATTGCAATTCTCAATGCCTGAATGGTATGCCTCTAAAGGCCGCTATGGAGAAATTGCTTGGTATTCCAGTTGTGCTTGCAAACGATGCCAATTGCTTTGCACTTGCTGAAACCCTTTATGGTGTTGTAAAGGACGAATGCCCCGATGCAAGGGTGGTGTTTGGTGTGATTATGGGTACAGGTGTTGGCGGAGGAATTGTAATTGAAAATAAAGTCTGGAATGGCAAACAAGGTATTGCCGGAGAATGGGGTCACAATATGTTGGAAGAAAATGGTGCACCTTGTTATTGCGGTAAAAACGGTTGCGTGGAAAGTACCCTTTCGGGCCCAGCCCTCGAAAAATATTATACCAAACTAAGCGGTCAATCTAAAACGCTGAAGGAAATTGCTGAACTTCATTTGTTAGGCAAAGATATTCATGCAACTGCTACCATAAACAGAATGACAGCTATGTTTGGTAAAGCAATATCTGTTATTGTAAATATTTTAGACCCCGATGCTATAGTGATTGGTGGTGGTGTTGGCAATATTGATGCACTTTACACCGATGGCTTGAAAGAACTAAAAAAACACATCTTTAACAATCGTGTTGAAACCATTTTGCTTAAGCCTAAATTGGGCGATAGCGCAGGCGTTTTCGGCGCAGCCGGATTGGTGGCAGAATAGGTATCTCTTCACCCCAAACCCCTAAAGGGGCTTCAAAGCCATGTTTTAGCTATGTATAATTACCACTCAAAGCCCCTTTGGGGTTGGGGTAAATTGACTTACTGCGCAGGGCTTAACCAATGATTTTGGAAGTGACAATTCTGGTAGTCTTTGTCAATATGGACATAAACGCCTTCTTTTAATTTACGGTTTATCCAGTCTCCAATAACCTTCAATTGCTTATGTGAAAGCGCCGACGCCTGTATTTGCTGGTAGTCGTCTTTCAAATTCGCCTTATGAGGCTTGGTTCTGTTCTTAAGCATTACAATCCTGTATCCACGTTTAGCATCGGGGGTATTAAAAACCTCAGGGTCTGAAATGTCACCTAAGTTCATATTTATGGTGTATGACAATTCAAGTTCACCTAATTGGTTCATGTCCCATTTGGATAATCCTGTCTGTGGATTAGTGATAACCCCACCATTATACTTGGTTTGTTTATCATCCGAGTATCTTGCCGCAGCATCCGAAAACGAAATAGAATCTTTTTTAATATACCGTTTAATGGAATCAAGCATGTCTTTGCATTTTGCCATATCTTCCCCCGAAACAATTGGAACAATAAGGATATGCCTCAAATCTAAAAGTTCACCATGGCGGCGTATCAATTGAATAAAATGAAAACCAAACTGAGTTTCGAAGACTTTCGATATTTCACTATCCTTCATACTGAAAGCTTGCTTTTCAAATTCATTACCCCCAAACTCACCACGCCTAACGTTTTTATAAACACCACCTTTGGGTGCTGAACCCGGATCATCCGAATAAAGAACTGCTAATGTCGCCATATCTTTCCCGGCCAAAACCTGCTGTCTCAGGTCCTCGCATTTTTGTTTGGCAATCATCTTCTCTTCAGCCGAAATAACAGGCATTCTTACTATTTGTGCTATTTCTTCCTGTGCATTAACCCCGGGAATACTATCGGTTGGAATTGATGCATAGTATTTACGAACATCTTCCGGGCTCACAGTAAGACTTTCGATAACCTTGGCACGCATCTGTTGTGCAGCCAAAAGATCGCGAACCTCCGGTTTTAATTCTTCTTTATATTGTTCAACCGATTTTCCATACCATTTTTCAAACGCTTCTTTAGACCCCAATTGTTGCAGGTAATAATTCATCCGCTTGGTAAACTCCTGTTCTACCTGGTCATCGGTAATGATAATGGTAGAGTCCTTTTCAGCCTCAATCAATAATAGCTTTTCATACAATAAATCTTCAAGTACTTTGCAATGTATGCCATTGGTGTCGGTAACTTTTTCAGCCATATAATCAATAATACGCTGATTAACATCTGACTCAAGCACTATTTTGCCTCCCACTACAGCAACCACCTTATCAATTAGCTGTGGGCCTTGCTGGGCAAAAGATGGTTGAGCTACTATTAACAGGAGAAAAGAAAAAACAACATAAAATACCTTTTTCATTGGAATACTTTTAGTAGGAAAGATGCAAATTTATTGAAATTAGCGGGGCAGAAGACTCTTTTTATCTTCTTAACCTTTTTTAACGCTATTAAAAGGCTATTACATACGGTTACTTTGTCGTTCCACCGGGGAATTTAGCGTAAACTATATCATTTGGTTCCCACAGCTCAATTCCATTGCCCTCTATATCCAGAATATGAACAAACTTCCCATAGTCGTATGTCTGAATTGTGTCGGTTATCGTAACACCTTCTTCTTTTAATTCTGCTACAAGCCCAACCAGATTCTCTACCCTGTAATTTATCATAAAGTCCTTTTTAGAAGGTTCGAAGTATTTAGTTGAATCTTTAAAAGGTGCCCATTCGGTAAATCCTTTTTTTGTGCTGTCTAATGCTTGCCTCCATTCAAAGGTTGACCCATACTGATTCGTAACCAAACCCAAATGGTCTTTATACCAATCCCGGAGCTTAGCAGGGTTTTTACATTTAAAAAAGATGCCGCCAATTCCGGTTACTTTCCGAACATGTTCCTTATTCTGATTGCGTTTTGAAATGAAGTTATTAAAGGCATAGCCCATCGTAAATGATGCGGCAAAAACTACGCTTAAAACAATTATTTTTTTCATGTCCTGATATTTAACTCTTTTCAATCACCTTATTTACAATTTCCAATATCTCGCTTTCCAGCTTCATTGCATCGTTTTCAATCCTATTTGCATCTTTTAACAAATCGGCAACTGAACTTTTATCGGCAAGGCCGGATGCATTTATTTTCACATTCAAATGAGCACCCAAAACCGCAGAACGGGCACACAGCGCACCAACACCGGCATCACTCACCGAATTTGGATTCCCTGTTTCAGCCATTGCTTTTATTAGTCGCATAGATTCAAGTGAAAGTTGCATTACTTTATATGGTACTTCAATGGCATAAATGGTTGCATTATTTATTGCCTCTTTCCTTGTGTGCTTCTCATTATCAGAATTTTTAGGAAGGCCGAATGCAGCCATGATCTTATTAAATGCTGCGGTATCCTCGTCAACGGCTTTCAATAATTTATCTTTAACAACCTGACCTTTTTCAGCCCAATTGGAGAATTCTTCCACTCTTGGCTCCCAACCTTTTTTTACTGCCGAAAGATTAGCAACCATCGTTCCCAAAGCGGCTCCTAATGAACCTAGGTATGCAGAGATCGAACCTCCGCCGGGGGCAGGAGATTCAGATGCCGTTAAGTCGGCAAAAGCTTTTACAGTAAGACTTTGCAGAACACTATCTTTATCATTCTTCATCCTATATTCGATGATCTTTTTTTCAGGATCAAACTTATTCAGGTCATCCAGACCAAGTGATTTTACTGCAATGTGAATGAGTTCACTTTCCGAAACACCAATGGAACGGTTTTGTTTTTTGAGGAAGTACTTGCCGGCTTCCAACATACAATGCAGCGGAATTAGTCCTACTATCTCTGAACCTGTAACCCGCATACCTCTGTTTTGTGCGCTCTTGCAAACCTCTTCAAATGCAATATGCACCGGAGCAATATTTATATTGGTTAGGTTGATTGAAACCTGCGCCTGTCCATATTCTTCAATAAACCATCCGATAGCTTTTACCGATTTCAACGCACCGGGAACATGCACATCATTCCCTTTTTCATCTTTCACAACCCGGCCACGTTCACGCACATCAAATGCAACCGAATTAGCCCTGCGAACAGAAGTAGTATTGAGGTTTACATTGTACGCTACCAGAAAATCCCTTACACCAATAACACTGGCTCCGGAACGCACATTGAATTCGGCCGGGCCATAATCCGGTTTCCATTCCGGCTTTTTTATCTTTTTGGAATATCCTTCATACTCCCCTTCCCGAATAACAGAAAGATTGCTTCTATCTTTATTGGGTTGTGCATATTCATACAAATAGACAGGAATATTCAACTCCTTCCCTACTCTTTCGGCTAGTTTATTGGCATACATTACGGTTTCTTCAACAGAAATACCTGAAAGCGGTATTAAAGGACATACATCGGTTGCTCCCATACGGGGATGCTCCCCTTTGTGTTTAGTCATATCAATTACTTCCGAAGCTTTTTTAATGGCATGGAAAGCGGCTTCAACAACAGCTTCCGGAGAGCCTACGAATGTAACCACCGTGCGGTTGGTAGCCTTACCCGGATCAACATCCAGGAGTTTAACTCCGTCTATCTTTTCAATTTCATCGGTAATACTTTTTATGATGGACATATCTTGCCCTTCACTGAAGTTTGGCACACATTCAATAAGCTTTTCCATGTTCTGTTTTTTTGCAAATATACTGATGAGCTATGAACTATAAACGATGAACTCCCACACTAAATTCATAGTTCATAGCTTATAGTTCTTAGTTATCTCTCTATCTGGTGTTTATTTAGATATTCCCTGTACCGGGCAGCATATTTATTCTGCTCATCCAGGGTTTTACTAAAATGATGCCGTCCGGTACCGTCGGCTTCGGCACACATGTAAATATAGTCGTTTGCATTGTAGTCTAGCACCGCATCAATAGAAGAAGGCTCCGGCATATTAATTGGCCCTGGAGGCAATCCTGTATGTTTATAGGTATTATAGGGAGAATCTTGGGCTTTGTCCCCATCACGAACCCGTTCAATTGAAAAATCGCCACGTGCATATACCAGAGTAGGGTCGCTTTGCAACGGCATTCCCTTTTTAAGCCTGTTAATATAAAGCCCGGCAATAATGGGCTTTTCGTCCATGTGGAGACATTGTTCAGCCTGAACGATAGATGCCAGTATGGTTACCTGCATAGGGCTCAAACCAGCTTTGGATGCTTTCACCCGCCGTTCCTTTGTCCAAAATCGCTTGTAATTAGTGTCCATTTGCGTAATGAACATCTCAGGCGAATCGGTCCAATTCATTTTATAAGTTCCCGGTACAAATATGGCAAGGACATTGGTCGGGTTTACACCAAAAGGTTTTAAAAATGGAGCATCATTAAGAGTTTTCATAAATATTGCCGAATCCGATTCCATTTTAGAACCAACAATACCGGCCAGATCTCCCTTAAAGATAATATTATGAAGGCTGATACTTTCAGGCTCTTGCTTACCTTTTATCAGCATGTTTACAAGTTGCGCATTACTCATGCCATTAAGCACTCTATATCGCCCCGGAATTACAGACTCGTTGTACTTTTTGTACCGTGCAAAAATACGGAATCCCCAGGGGTGATTGATGAAATGCTTTTCCACCAGCATTTCATTTACTTGCTCAAAACTCCAGCCTGTATGAATATATACAAGCTTGCTCTTCTCATCGAGCCTTACGCTGGCCGAAAAAAACAAACTATAAACTACTGCTAATCCAATGGCAACTAATATAACAAGGCCAACAATTATTTTTTTCATGGACGGCAAAGTTAAAAGTTTTGCCAGTCGCGCCCCGAGTTTTGTTTTACAGTTTTATACAGTTTTCCGGATTATTAAACCCGTATAAAACAAACACGCAAACAAATAACAATCAATATATTATATTAATTCTCAACAAACAGCCTAAGTAGATACTGTAAAACAAAACCACATAACAATTTGAATATCAATACATACAAAATACTTTACAGCAGGGTTGTTTTACACATCTTAAAAGATTTCAAATTTAATGCAGAATCACATTTCAGGTATTCGTAATTATGTATTTTTGCCTGCACAGTATTAACGTGTATCAATTAACAAAACTAAATCATCACATCATGAAAAAATTATTTTTACTATTATTTATTCTTGGATCCAGCTTTGCTTTTTCTCAAACCACCCAAGACGAGTATAATTACCTTACCAAAGGCTGGCTTTCAATGCAACAACAGGGAATGGGTATGAAGGCAGGTTATGCCACTACCGACAAAGGCAAATATGTAATGGAATACAGCGGTTATAATTTAGAAGTTTCTATATTAAATTTAACCAGAACTGCTGATAATTCCAGCGCAGGATACATTGTTATGGTACACGACACTAAAAAAAATAACACACAATATATTGGTGTACCTACCAAAAACAGCGATGAAGGTATCTGGAAACAAAGCATTGCATCCATCCGCGCCCTTTATGGAAAAGACCCCAATGGCTACGAAGCCATTATGAACGCTATGATGCATATAGCTAACTAAGTTTACCTCTTCTTTATAAAAAACCACCTTGATCTTTCAGGGTGGTTTTTTTATTTGTTGTGCGAATTGGTTTTTATTTTATCTTTGATGTGAAATCTAGCGACTCATAACCATAAGAAATTTAAAACATTATGAATAAACCACATCTTTTTTTACTAGCCCTTATTTTTATATCGGGTTCAATATTTGAAGTGACTGCACAATCCTATACCATAAGTACGGTGGCTGGAAACGGAGTTCCGGGATATTCAGGAAACGGTGGCCCTGCTACTGCAGCCGAGATCAATTACCCGGGTGGGTCATTTGCAGATGGTTCCGGCAATGTTTATTTCTGTGATTCACATAATCAGCGTGTCCGTAAAATTAATTCATCCGGAATAATTACACTTCTTGCCGGAAACGGTATAGCCGGTAATACCGGAATGGGTGGACAAGCCACAGCGGCAGAATTTGACTATCCATACCAACTGGCGTTAGACAAATCAGGTAATGTGTTTATAAGCGACTGGAGCAATCATGTAGTGAAAATGATAAATACGTCAGGAATAATTTCAATTGCGTTTGGAACCGGATACGGGAGTTTTTATGGTGACGGAGGACCAGCAACTGCCGCAGATTTATACCTTCCATCAGGAATTGCTTTTGATAATACGGGGAATGCTTTTATTTCCGATGACAATAATAACCGTATTAGGATGGTGAATACTTCGGGTATTATTTCCACTCTGGGTGGAGACGGTTTTCGCTCGGGTTTCGGCTATCCGGGACAAGGAGGCTTTACCGGGGACGGAGGCCCTGCTGTTGCTGCCGAATTGCATTGGCCGTCGAATATTTCTACTGATAATGCTGGTGACGTATATATTTCAGACCAGATGAACCATTGTATACGGATGATAAATTTGAACGGCATTATATCTACCGTTGCAGGAAATGGTGTTTCAGGCTATTATGGCGACGGCGGCATGGCCACTGCTGCGGAATTTAACAATACCTGCGGGGTAGTTGTTGACCCGACAGGCAACATTATTATTGGCGATATGTATAACAACAGGATTCGCATGGTTAACACCTCAGGTATAATAACAACCATTGCCGGAAACGGAATACAATCTTTCTCGGGAGATGGTGGCCCGGCCTGCAGCAGAGCTAAATAACCCATTACAATTATCCATTGATCCATCAGGCACTATTTACTTTTGCGATGCAGCAAACAATAGAATCCGGAAACTAACATCAGACCATACGGTTGGTGTAAATGAGCTACTACCGAAAACCGGAGAGGTAAAGGTTTATCCAAACCCTAATAATGGAATCTTCACCATTCAAATGAAGAATGAAGAACATAGCATGAAGAATATTGAGATTTATAATATACTAGGTGAAAAAGTATTTTCTCAATCTACAATGAACAATTCTCAATTTACTATTACGTTGAACCAGCCTGCCGGGGTTTACTTATACAGAGTTACTGCTAACAGCGGCAACATGATTGGAGAAGGAAAATTTGTTGTGGAGAAATAATTATAAGAATTACTAATTAAATTTTGTTTTACCTTTGATTTAAATTTGTAATTAGATTCATGAAAAATAGAACTACTTTAATTGTCTTTCTTCAGGTATTTATCTTTCTTCTTTCTATCCAAACTCAAGCACAGATTGTGATGTATGGAGAAACAGGTTGGGGAGGAACGTATAATGGTGGAACAATATTTTCTATCACTCCGAACGGCAACTTGTCTATTGTTTCTAACCTTAACCCCGTTTTTGCCGCTCAGCCAGGCGGGAGTTTATTTTATGCAAGCGATGGCAATTTTTATGCCTCTTCATTTCAGGGAGGTTATGGTGATAGTTGCACAATATTTCGTTGTACTCCTAATGGTTCACTTAAAACTATGATAAACCTTGATACAGTTTGGGGGCTTTGTGCACCATATGGTAATAACCTGATTGAAGGATTGGATGGAAATTTATATGGTATGTTATCGAATGGAGGTAATTATGGTGATGGACTTATTTTCAAATTAGAGCTTTCCGGCTACTATACTGCAATACATTTTTTTTCGGGAACAGATGGAATGGATCCATTCGGGAGTCTAATACAAACATCTGATAGTACTTTTGGGGGGGTAACAGGTTATGGAGGCACTTATGGTAAAGGAACAATTTTCAAATGCACTACCACCGGAGTTCTTACATCAGTATTTAGTTTTAATACACCTGATGGATCTGTACCTTCCCAAGACTTAGTTCTTGCCAATGATGGGAATTTTTATGGACTTTGTTACAATGGTGGCAAATATGGATTTGGTACTCTTTTCAAATACAATCCAGTGGGTGGATTTACCAAATTAGTCGACTTTGATAGTATAAATGGATCAACGCCTGCAGGGTCTCTCATTCAAGCTTCCGACAATAATCTTTATGGATTGACTTCAAAAGGAGGAACTAAAGGAGACTATGGTACTCTTTTTGTTTGTACATTATCAGGTACTCTTACCACTCTAGTAAGTTTCAATGACAGCGATGGTGCATCTCCTAATAGTTCATTATTACAAGCAAGCGACGGTTATCTTTATGGAACAACCTATTCGGGAGGCAAATTTAATTTAGGAACTATTTTTCAATGCTCCACCACAGGTAGTTTAAAAAAACTGGTTGATCTTGATTCCACAATTGGAGTAACTCCAAATGGAAATCTTATTGAAGTTGATAACCTGACTACTGGATTGAACAAGATAACTACAACTAATAGCCCGAGCCTTTTCCCTAACCCCAACAACGGCCAATTCACAATCCAAATAAACGCTGGAAAATCAAACCCTATTATTGAAAAAATAGAAATTTATAATGTTGTTGGCGAAAAGGTATTTTCTCAATCCACAATGAACAATTCTCAATTTACTATTACTTTGAACCAGCCTGCCGGGGTTTATTTATACAGGGTTACTGATAACAGCGGTAACATGATTGGAGAAGGAAAATTTGTTGTGGGGAAATAAGCAACCATTGCTTTAATGAAAATTGATAAGGTATCCGCAAACGGGTGCTCCTCCATAACAGATATCAATGCAATGAATGCCCCGGCAACCTTTAGTTCCGCCAAAAGTTACTGTGGCATAATATTTTCCATCTTTTTTATCTTTTGTAATTTCAGATTCGTTATCCATTAATCCGTCCCCATCCATAATTATATCAAAATTATAGAAGATGTTGCCATGCTCTTGCTTATCCAACTGAAATTTAAGTGTTACCTCTTTGTTAAACTTATGGCTGAATGTTGCTTTGCGTTCATTTAAAGGCTTAACACCGTATTTTGCCGACCCTTCATACCAAATGTACGAATTCAAAAACTTTGATTTGTTAACCTTGTTTGCCAACATCGTTTTGGTTTGATCCATTGGGTAATGCTGCATCGCAAAAAATTCCGGCGTAGGTAAAAAATAAGCCGTGTCGAATTGTTTATAATATTTTCTTTTCTTTTTATCATAAACACCACTACCCCAGGTAACATCCGTTAAGTACCATTTACCATTTAGTTTTACTTCATTCCATGCGTGGTTTGGCTCTTTATCTCCAAGGCAAGACTGGTCATTTTTTGCCCATCCGGTTATCATATTGCATCCCAGTCCTACAGAGTTGCACATTTCCATTAACAGGTTGGAATATCCTGCACAAACGGCTTTCTTTTTTGTAACTGCCTTATCTGCTCCAATTGACATATTAGAATAACTGTAGGATATATTCTCCGCAATCCACCGGTAAATAGCACGGAATTTTTCCTGGTCGGTATTCAATTGCACAGTCAATGTTTTTACAAAATCTTTATAGGTTTTGAATTTATCTTTCGGGAAATGAATTGCGATACTATCAGCTTTTGAATAATCAAATGTCCGGAGGTTTACGTCCTGTGCGGAAATACAAGGACCAAACAATAATATTCCCACAGAAAGGAACATAATTTGTGAATGGGAAAGAAATCTCATAATACAAGTTATATAACTTCATAATGAGATTTAGCTGAAAAGATACAGTTGTTTTAAACGAGAGTTTGAAAGAGAGATAAAAACTCAATTGTTTTTAGCAGCAATTAATCTTTTAAGTTCATCGGAAGAAATACTTTCAACATCTGATTTATCATATATCGAAAGAAGAAAAATATTGGTGGTGTCTTTAATAACAATGTCAACCTCTAACAAGGTAATTACCCTCATTCCACCACTTTTCCCTTTTCCTTTACTCCTTACTGCAAGCCTTATTTTATATGCACCTTTTCCGATTGGAGTACCTTGGGTGGGGTTAGCTAAAAGTTGTTTATTCAATTCGGCAAGTTCACCTTTAAGCGACAGATACTTTTTGACAAGTTTCTTTGCCTCCTTCTCAAAATTGACAGTGGTAAATATCCTATAATTCATTCAGGAACTCCGAAAAAGGCTTAGCTTTCTTTTTACCCGCTTTAATGGCTTTAACTTCTTTTAAAGCACTTTCCAAACCCGTTAAAACAGAAAGTTTGTTCTTCAACATTTCATACTCCTTTGTATACTTGAGCCATTCATCATTGGGTATTACTACCGATTTTGGCTTTCCTTTAAGGTCGGTTATATAGTTTATATGTAATGTCATGGCAGTTTTTTTATAATTGCAAAGCTACGGATTTTTTAGAAAATAGATACCTGGTTTTGGATGAAAACGGAAATGTAGTTTCAAACAGAAAGTTTGTGATTCAGAAATAAATTGCCAGTCGGGCTCCGACAAAAAAAGCAGGCCAACTTTCGTCGACCTGCATGCTTGCTTCCTTTGGTTTTAGAGTCTGCTTCCCTCTAACAATGGCGTAAACCTTACTTAACTTTTTGTTTCTTCTTCGTTTTTGCTTTTCTTGCCTGATTTTGCTTTGGTAACTTTTATTTTTAAATCGTCCTTAGCTTTGTCAAAATCTACACTTACAGCGTCACCTTCCGATACACCAGCTTTAATAATTTCCTCCGCAAGTGGATCTTCCAGGTACTTCTGAATAGCCCTCTTCAATGGCCTTGCGCCATATTGTGGATCGAAACCCTTACCAACTATATAGTCTTTAGCTTCCTTGGAAATCTTAACAGTATAACCAATTCTTTCAATACGACTGTACAGGCCTTCCAACTCCAAATCAATGATCTGGTGCATGTTTTCTTTGGTAAGCGAATTGAAGATTACCACATCATCAACACGGTTCAAAAACTCAGGCGCAAATGTCTTGCGCAGTGCACTTTCCACTACTCCTTTGTCAATCTCTTCGCCGCTTTCTTGTTTAGATGTAGTATTGAAACCAACACCACGTCCGAAGTCCTTCAACTGGCGTGAACCAATGTTGGAAGTCATAATGATGATGGTATTCTTGAAATCAATTTTTCTGCCAAGGCTGTCGGTCAATTGTCCGTCATCCAACACTTGCAATAACAAGTTGAATACATCCGGGTGGGCTTTTTCAATTTCATCTAACAACACCACAGAATATGGATGGTTCCGAACTTTCTCGGTTAATTGTCCGCCTTCTTCATATCCAACATATCCGGGAGGCGCACCAACTAAGCGTGATACTGCAAACTTCTCCATATATTCACTCATATCTATACGGATAAGAGCGTCGTCTTTATCAAATAAGTAGCGGGAAATAACTTTTGCCAATTGGGTTTTACCAACCCCGGTAGGGCCTAAGAATATAAATGAACCGATTGGTTTGTTTGGGTCTTTCAAGCCTGCACGGTTACGCTGAATGGCACGGGTAACTTTCTTTACGGCATCTTCCTGTCCAATAACTTTACCTTTAAGTTCATCTTCCATCTTAGAGAGACGGGCACTTTCTTGTTCAGCGATACGTTGTGTCGGAACACCTGTCATCATGGCAACTACTTCGGCTACGTTAGCCTCACTCACTATCTCACGGTGAGATTTTGTTTCTTCTTCCCATGCTTTTTTGGCGGCATCCAGTTGTTCGTTCAGCAACCTTTCATTATCGCGAAGCCTTGCTGCTTCTTCATACTTTTGGTTGTGAACGGCTTTGTTTTTTTCCTCTTTCAGCACTTCCATCTTCTTTTCTAAGTCGATCACATGCTGAGGTACATTAATGTTTGTAATGTGTACCCTTGCTCCTGCTTCATCCAAGGCATCAATTGCTTTATCGGGCAAGTGACGGTCGTTGATATAGCGGTTAGTAAGGTAAACACAAGCTTTTATTGCATCGTCGGTATAAGTAACATAGTGATGTTCCTCGTACTTCTGCTTAATATTATTCAATATCTGAATGGTTTCTTCAGGTGAGGTTGGTTCAACCAATACCTTTTGGAACCTGCGTTCTAAAGCACCGTCTTTTTCAATATACTGGCGGTATTCATCAAGAGTAGTTGCTCCAATACATTGGATTTCTCCACGAGCCAAAGCAGGTTTAAACATATTGGAAGCATCCAGTGAACCCGAAGCTCCACCTGCACCAATCAAAGTGTGGATTTCATCTATAAATAGAATTATATCCGGAGTTTTTTCGAGTTCATTAAGAACGGCTTTAATACGTTCTTCAAACTGTCCACGGTATTTTGTACCTGCTACCAAAGCAGCAAGGTCAAGGGTTACAACCCTCTTATTGAATAATAATCTAGATACTTTCTTCTGAACAATACGAATAGCTAAACCTTCGGCAATTGCACTCTTTCCGACACCGGGTTCACCTATTAATATAGGGTTGTTCTTTTTGCGGCGGCTCAAAATTTGAGACACACGCTCTATTTCTTTTTCTCTTCCAACAATTGGATCGAGCTTGCCTTCTTCCGCCATGCGGGTTAAATCTCTTCCGAAATTATCGAGCACAGGAGTCTTGGATTTAGATTCAGTAGAAGCACGTTTGCCGGTGGTTCCACCACCGCCTGCACCTCCGCCACCCATTGCCGATGCGTCATCGTCATCATCATCATCGTCTGCAGGAGTGTTCGCTTCTGCTTTCGGGCTTATCTTGTACATGTCTAATTCCTGGCGGAAAGTTTCGTAACTAACATTGAATACATTCAATGCTTTTGCAGCTACGCTGTCCTCATCTTTAAGGATAGCAAGAAGCAAATGTTCGGTACCAATTACCAGGCTCTTGAAGTATTTTGCTTCGAGATAGGTTATCTTCAATGCTTTCTCGGCTTGCTTAACAAGCGGGATATTGGCAAGGTGGTTTATCTTTTTATTGGTGGCAGGTGCGTAGTTTTCAACAGTCTTGCGCAGGTCGCCTGTGTCTACACCCAGCTTTTTAAGAAGCTGAATGGCCACTCCTTCTCCCTCACGAATGATACCTAACAATAAATGTTCGGTACCAATATAATCGTGTCCCAGCCTGAGTGCTTCCTCTCTGCTGTAGGAGATTACGTCTTTAACTCTCGGTGAAAATTTAGCTTCCATATTTAGGATTGTATTAAAAGCAGGTTTGTTTGAACGGTCCAAAGGTAATTCTTTCATATATACGTTTGGTTGGGGGTATAGGTTGGAATTTTGAACTAAAAATTGTTAATAAATCAAGAATAATTTTTTCATAGGTTGCTAGCCTAAATTGTATACTTTCGGCGGCTAATAGTAAAACGTACAGACCAACCTTTTATTTTAACTGACTAAACAAAGAACGAATTATGGCAACAGGCGAGACAATTATACCAATCAATATTGAAGAACAGATGAAGACGGCCTACATTGACTATTCAATGTCGGTAATCGTATCACGTGCCCTTCCCGATGTACGCGACGGTTTAAAGCCCGTACATAGAAGAGTACTTTTTGGTATGTATGAGTTGGGTGTACTTTCAAACAGAGCATACAAAAAGTCAGCGAAGATTGTCGGAGAGGTAATGGGTAAGTATCACCCGCATGGTGATGCATCTATATATGACACCATGGTTCGTATGGCCCAGGATTGGTCTTTGCGCTATCCTTTGGTTGACGGACAAGGTAACTTTGGCTCTATTGACGGTGATAGCCCTGCAGCTATGCGTTATACGGAAGCCCGTTTACGTAAACTAGCTGAGGAAATGATTGGCGATATCGACAAAGAAACTGTTGACTTTATCCCTAACTATGATGATTCTGAAATTGAACCGACTGTACTCCCATCTCGTATTCCTAACCTCTTATTAAATGGAGCATCTGGTATTGCAGTGGGTATGGCAACAAACATTGCCCCTCATAACCTGACTGAGATAATTAATGGTACCCTTGCTTATATCGAGAACCCGCAAATAACTATAGACGAATTAATAATGCCCGATGCCGAAGGCAAAAGCATTATTGTAGCTCCCGACTTCCCGACAGGCGGAACTATTTATGGTATGGATGGCGTCAGAGAAGCATTCAGAACAGGCCGTGGAAGGATTGTAGTAAGATGCAGACACATTGAAGAAGTAGTTGCCGGAAGGGAGCAGATTGTTATCAATGAAATCCCTTACATGATTAATAAGGCAGAGCTGATTAAGAAAATCGCTGACCTTGTTAATGATAAGAAACTGGAAGATATTCACGATGTACGTGATGAATCGGACCGTGACGGAATGCGTATTGTTATTGAATTGAAGAAGGATGCTATTCCAAGTATTGTTATCAATAATCTTTATCGTCAGACAGAATTGCAAAATGCGTTCAACGTGAATAATGTTGCGTTGATTAATCTTGAGCGTCACGAGAAAATCAATACAGGTGATATTTTCACAATAGACAATGAAATCAAGGTAGGTAAACTTCAAAACCTTCGTCCGCTTACACTTGACCTTAAGATGATGCTCGGGCATTTTGTGATTCACCGTCACGAGGTTATTGTGCGCCGTACCCAATTTGAATTAAAGAAAGCCGAAGCCCGTGCACATATATTAAGAGGTCTGTTGATTGCCTTAGACCACCTTGATGAAGTTATCCGCATTATTCGTGAATCAGCAACTCCTGATGTTGCCCAATCACAATTGATGAGCAACTTCCAGTTGGATGAAATTCAATCGAAGGCTATTCTGGATATGCGTCTGCGTACACTCACCGGCCTGGAAAGAGACAAATTGCAAGCTGAATACGACGAGTTAATGGCCTTTATTAATGACTGCCTTGATATCCTCAAACCTGAGAATAAAGAAAGACGTAAGGGTATCATCAAGAAAGAACTCGAAGAAATAAAGGAAAAATATGGCGACAAGCGCAAAACCGACTGGGTTCACGCCGGTGCCGATTTCCGTATGGAAGATGTTATTGCCGATGAAGATGTAATTATTACCATCTCTCACTTAGGATATATCAAACGTACAGCCCTTTCCGAATACAGATTACAAAGCCGTGGCGGACGTGGTTCTAAAGCTGCCGAAGCCCGTGATGAAGACTTTTTGGAACACATATTTACTGCTACCAATCACAACTATTTGCTGTTCTTTACACTACAAGGCAAGTGCTACTGGATGCGTGCATACGAAGTGCCTGAAGGAGCAAAAGCAACCAAGGGAAGAGCAGTTCAAAACTTGTTGGCATTAGCTCCAGGCGACAAGATTGTAGCCTATATGAATGTCAAGAATTTGACAGACATAGAATATATTAAGAGTAACTATATTATCCTTTGCACCAAGAAAGGCGTTATTAAGAAAACCTCGCTGGAAGCTTACTCCAGGCCAAGGGCTAACGGTATCAATGCTGTTACAATCCGCGAAGGAGATGAACTCTTGGAAGCACGTATCACATCAGGCAAAGATGAAATGATTATGGCATTGAAATCGGGCCGTGCAATCCGATTTAATGAAAGCAAAGTACGCCCAATGGGTAGAAATGCTTCGGGTGTTAGAGGTATCCGTATTGAAGGCGAAAAAGACGAAGTAATTGGCATGATTTGCATACCGGACGTAACCTCTACCGTGCTGGTAGTATCGGAACATGGCTATGGCAAACGTACCGATGTGGAAGATTACCGCATTACCAACCGTGGCGGAAAAGGCGTGAAAGCCCTGAACGTAACCGATAAAACAGGTAGCCTGATTGCCATTAAAAATGTTACCGACAAGGACCAACTGATGATCATTAACCGCTCCGGTATTGCGATACGCCTCTCTGTGGCTGCATTGCGCATTACTGGCCGTGTTACACAAGGCGTTAAGCTCATTAACCTGAAAGGCAATGATACCATTGCTGCTGTTACCCAAATTGATGCGGAAGCTGCTATGGCAGACGAGTCCGAAGCCGGACTGGCAGATAATAGCGGAATAGTGAATACTGAGAACGGAGAAACGGCAGAAAACGGCACGGAAGATACGGAGGCGCCGGGGAACGAATAAGCGGTTTATTAGCAACATATATTGTAGGGAACGGCTTGAAACCGTTCCCTACCTTATTATATTTAATAGGGTTGGATTATTTTTTATTATGTTTGTATAAATCATTTTTGAAATTTTTATCCATTAATTCCAAATAAATTATGTGT